>JAHZAW010000009.1:117596-151125 GCA_019423725.1 Clostridiales bacterium | reverse complement strand
CAGAACAATTAATGCTAAATGTAAAAGACTCTTTTAAGGGTAGCAAGTAACAGAGTGCAAGCGGTAGCCGCAGGCTGAAACAATATCTTAAGGTATAGCTCTGGGAGCAGGGCTATGCCTGCATAAGAAAAACCACAGGCTAGGCCGGTGGATAATTATTCGTTTTTAAAATCTACAATTTTAAAAAGAAAGTGAAATATTGAATGAAAATATTATTAATGTGCTGAAAGTAAAGCCGCATTAGCATCCGGAAGTCTATATGCTGAAAAATATATTGGAAGCAATGCAGAAAGCAGAGTTAGGATATTTTGACATCATGGGATTAGATTTAACTAACGCAGTTCAGAAAATTAGAATTATGGTTGATTATAGTTTCTTGAATTAAGTTTTGTTTAGAATTTTTAAGATTTTAAACACGTTTTTTTTTATTATTTATTGTTATTGTATAGATAAAAGCAACAAAATAAAAATAGAAGGAGAAAATGGCAGTGAAAATCCCGTTATATGAGCAATGTTCAGAGCAAAAACAGATAAAAAAACAGCAAAGAACAGCCAGACAAAAATACATACAATATATTTCTATTATCTTGGTAGTTATTGCAATAGCTTTTTTGGGAGTGATTATTAAGGCATACTTTGATGGTAACTTTACTTCGGTGGAATCGCTTCAAAAATATATTGGAAAATATGGAATATTTGGTCCAGTATTTTTGACTGCTTTTCAGGCAGTACAGGTAGTTATTCCCGTTCTTCCGGGTTTTTTTGGCTGTGCAGTTGGATCTATAATGTATGGACCGCTGACAGGTTTTTTGTGTAACTATATCGGGATTAGCGCAGGGTCTATTATCGCATTTTTTTTGGCAAGAAAATTTGGTCTGCCATTAATTAATGATTTGTTTCCTTCTGGCAAATATAAGAAGTGGTCTTCGTGGGCATCAACAAGTAAATCATATGCCGCATTTTTATTTTTGGCTACATTGTTACCATTATTCCCAGATGATTATCTTTGCTATTTTACAGGTATTACGGGTATGAAGGCAAAAAAATTTATATGGATTATTGTACTTGGTAAACCATGGTGTATTTTGGCATACAGCCTTGGATTTTCTTTAATTAAGTAAAAGGAGTTGGCAAGATGAAACAAGAAGTAAAATTATTGGGCTATTATAACTACACAGTTATTTTGACATACATAGGAATGATAACGGGGTTTTTGGGTATCGTGTATGCGTTTGAGGGAAATTCATTTTATGCAGTTGCCTGTCTGATGATAGCAGGTTTCTGTGATATGTTTGATGGAACAATTGCTTCAACGAATAAAAAGAGAACAGAACAAGAAAAAAATTTTGGAATTCAGATCGATTCATTAAGTGATTTGATTTGCTTTGGTGTACTTCCAGCATCTATTGTTTACTCTATGAGCAATAAAAATATAATTGTACTTGCAGTTAGTGCAATGTATGTATTGTGTGGTTTAATTCGTCTTGCTTACTTCAATGTTGATGAACAGGAACGCCAGAAGAAAAGTTCTGAATCAAGAAAACTCTACTATGGTCTTCCAGTTACTCTTTCAGCACTTTTTCTGCCTATGATTTATGGAGTAAACTGTTTGATGTATAGAAAACCATGTATACCGCTTACGATTACTCTGTTTCTTATGGGAGTACTGTTTTTACTGCCGTTTCCTTTGAAAAAACCTCATGCGGTTGGGAAAATTTGTGTTGTATTATTTGGATTGGCTGAAATATTGGTGATTGCATTTGCCTGTTTGTATTTATGATTGGGAGACAGTTGTATGAATATCAATTTGTTATACAAAAGCCCATTTGGGCGTTTTATAGTAGTATTGCTTCAAAAAACTGGCGTTTTCTGCCTTGGAAACTGGCTTCTGAGAACACATATGCCATACCACATGAGTTACAGATATATTAAAAAGCATCAAATAGATATGACGGATTTCAAAGGCCAGAAATACCAAAACTTTGCAGAATTTTTTTCAAGAAAACGAGAGAATACGTCATATATTGTAAATCCTGACATGCTGATTAGTCCCTGTGATGGGTTATTATCTGTATATCCAATTACAGAAGGTATGAATATTGCAATGAAAGGGTCTTACTATCAAATTTCTGATTTAGTTCCGGATCGGACATTAGCAGATCAGTTTGTAGATGGTATCTGTCTCGTTTTTAGATTACAAGCGTCAGATTATCACCATTTTTGTGCCTTTGATGATGCTGTAATGAAAAAAGCAAATTTCATTCCCGGCGAACTCCACAGTGTACAGCCAATCGTTTGCGAAAAAATTCCGGTGTATAGATTAAACCGCAGATGGTGGAGTGTACTTGATACGGTACAGTTTGGACAAGCAGTACAAATTGAAGTAGGAGCAATGTTGGTAGGAAGTGTTAATTTTGCAAAAGAAGAAGGCTGGATACATAAAGGAGAAGAAATGGGAAATTTTGAATTAGCCGGTTCAACTATTATCCTTATGCTTTCGTCACAAATCCGCAGACATTTGGAATTGGATTGTAAATTTCATGACGCATATTATGGAGCAGTTGAAAAAAGAGTCTATATGGGAGAAGGAATTGGAGTGCTTAGAAAATGAAACAGGATTGGAGTTTATCAAAAAAACAAGTCCTATTGCTGGTCAGTGCAGTAATTTTTAACTTTATTATTTATAATGGAGGACGCAGGATCGCAACAGATCTGTATCATTATAGATTTACCACAGCCATAGATGAACGAATACCTTTCTTACCTTGGACAGTTTTGATCTACTGGGGGTGTTATCTGTTTTGGATTTTCAACTATTTGTTAGGAGTAAAATATGATAAAAGAAATGGCTGCAGCTTTATTGGAGCACATTTTATTGGAGAAGCAGTCTGTTTTATTTTCTTTATTCTTTTTCCAACGACAATGGATAGACCGGAAAATTTTGGCCATTCAATTGCTGACTGTTTGGTGAGGCTGACATATTATTATGATGCAGCAGACAATCTTTTTCCGTCTATCCATTGTTTTGTAAGTTGGCTTTGTTGGATAGGAGTGCGAAAAAATAAACATATCCCTGTATGGTATCAAATAGTATCACTTTTTATTGCGATTTTGGTTTGTATCAGTACGCTTACAGTGAAGCAGCATGTTTTGGCAGATGTAATAGCAGGGATTATTCTGGCAGAGGTAAGTTATTTGTTGTCAGGAATGTTAGATAAATGGTGGCAAAAGAAAAATTATGTAAATGAATTGGAAAAGAGATGAAAGGTTCTTGTATAATAGCATTGAATGATGATATAAAAAGGAGTGTTACAATGTGAGTTCACAGGTAATATTAGTTGTGGAAGATGAACCTGATATTCGTGAAGGAATCAGAATTCTGCTTAATGGAGAGGGTTATACTGTTTTAGAAGCCTCAACAGGAGAAGATGCTCTGCAAAAAATATGTGATGTAATAGATTTGGTAATACTTGATATTATGCTGCCAGGTATATCTGGAATAAAAGTATGTGAGGAAATACGAAAGGTTTCCACAGTTCCCATTTTATTTCTCACTGCAAAATCGCAGGAATCTGATAAGACAATTGGGCTGATGGCAGGAGGGGACGATTATTTATCGAAACCATTTTCATATGCTGAACTGATCGCACGTGTTAAAGCACAGTTACGTAGATACTGCGTATATCGTGGAAAAAAACAGTTTCTTCAGTTAGATGAAGATCAGATTTTGACATCTGGGAGATTAAAGATTGCTCTTAATAGAAACGAAGTATGGAAAGACGGGGTTATACTTGATTTAACAGATATTGAATATAAAATATTATTGCTGCTAATACAGCATCCACAGCGGATTTTTTCGACTCATACAATATATGAAAGTGTGTGGGAAGAACCGTATACATATTCAGCAAACGGCACAATTATGGTGCATATACGAAAACTGCGTACAAAATTAGAGGATGACCCACAGAATCCAGTATACATAAAAAATGTCTGGGGAAAAGGATATCGATATGAATCAGAAAAAAATATGCTTTAATTTATATGGACTTCGAGCTAGATTTGGATTTTTTTTGGTTGTTTCAGCAATCATTTGCAGCATAGCATTTTTGTCATTGCAGCATGGTATGGATTATTTGTTTACAACCTATTTTGAACACTCAGACTTTCAACAGATCCATATTCAAAAACAGTATGAAGACCTTCAGGATTTTATTGATGCTAATCAGATTTCCAGTAAAGATTTTGAAATGCTTGGCGAATGGGAAAAAAAACAGCCTATTATTTTATTTGAACTATATGCAGATGATAAATGTATATATAGTTCAATTTATGATGCTCCTATAAATATTCTTGTATTAGATAAAAATAGGGATTCATCCAACAATGTAAGCATAAGGCTTGCAGATCGAGAGGTTCAAGCCTTTATCTATTCTGATTTTACATACCAGTTCAGCATAATAAATACAGTTATTTCCCTTGTTGCTGCATTGCTGCTGTTTATTTTATTGTTTCTGTATCATAGCAGAAAGCTGATTGGGTATATTTGCCGCTTAAATGAAGAAGTTCAAATCCTAGAAGGTGGAAACTTGGAGTATTGTGTTTCTGAGGAAGGAAATGATGAAATTACAGATCTTGCTCGCAGTATGAATCGAATGAGGGAAACTCTTCAAAATCAGATAGTCACTGAGCAGAAACTTTATCAGGCAAATAGGCAGCTGATTACGGAAATGTCTCATGATTTAAGGACACCGTTGACGGGTATTATGCTGTACTTGGAGATCCTGCGTTCCCATCGTTATGAATCTGATGAACAGCTTCAGGACTATCTTGAAAAAATTGATGCGAAGGCACACCATATGAAACTTCTTTCGGATCACTTGTTCGAGTATTCCATGCAGGATGTTACTAAAAAGCAGTTGACATCACAGGCATTGGAAACTGTTTTTTCGCATGCAATTGACGCCATGGAAGATGAGTTAAAGGCAAGGGGATTTTCTGTAAAAACGAATTTGGAATGGAGAAAATACTTTGTACAGGTGAATGTGGAATATATACAGCGGATTTTTGAAAATATCATTTCTAATATAGAAAAGTATGCAGAGAGAACGGCTGATATCATGATCGATACGATTTATTCCGATAAATATTGTGGATTTTTAATTATGAATACATTATCTCTAGACTATCATGAAACAGAAAGCAATGGTGTTGGAATAGAGAGCATCTGCAGCATGATGAGGCAAATGAATGGCGTTTGTAATGTGGAGCAAACAGATACAACATTTGAAATTACATTGCTGTTTCCAATACAATAAATAGGATTTAGAACGGGGGATAATTCATGACAGAAATAGTATTGCTGCCTCTTGAGGAAGATGACAAAAATCAATTTATACTTGATAATCAAGAAGCCTTTCGCTATGGTGCCATGGAGGAATTTGGACTTCGTGATGCACACTTTGAGGAAGAAGGAGAGATCATTTCAAGAGAAACTATAGAGAAATCTATAGATTGTGGAACGGCATATCGTATTTGGAAAAATGGCAGGAAAGTCGGCGGGCTCGTTTTAAGAACAGAAGGAAACAGGGGAGAGCTGGAACTTCTTTTTGTATTACCTGAACTGCATAGCATGGGAATTGGATATGCGGCTTGGTGCATGGCAGAAAAACTGTATCCCAATATTCACATATGGGAAACCTGTACCACTTATTTTGAAAAAAGAAATATTCATTTTTATGTGAACCGCTGTGGCTTTCATATTGTAGAGTTTTTTAATGAGAAACACATGGATCCTCACAATACTAAGGAAAGTACTGTAGATGAAGAAATGTTTCGTTTTGAAAAAAGGATGAAAAACTATTGCTTTTAATGAAAATAGTGAATATATTACATCATAAATCATATATAACTTATTTCAGAAAAATTGGCGGCATTTTTTAAGTTGCTCCATACCAAGGGGCAGTCAGTTTGTAACGTCATAATTTTTATCAAATCGTGACGGATGAGTGAGCAAAATAGATGACATAGCCGAAAGTTAAGTGAAATCTAGGTTTACAGCGGTTTTTGCGGGTGATTTCTTAAACCATAAAAATCAAATTTCATAGGGACAAAAGCGTTTTCGTATTAAAAAACGCTATCAGGCAGTGAGATGAAAAAATTTCACTGCCTTTTTGCTTTACAAAATTATCTACCCGCTGAGCTGATGGATAGTTATTATACAAAAGAGAGAAAGTGATGAAAATGCCAAACCTGCACTTTAGATTACAATTGCCCAGTGCAGCAAAGAAAAGCCTGCAGTTACTAGAGCTGTCCATTAAAGCAGTAAGGATATGTTTTTTGAAGCCCAAAGTACAAAAACTATAAAAATTATAAAAACTATGACAGTATTAATATCCCGCAGAAATATGACCACAGAGAACATTTAAAATATATTGTTTACATAGGTTTGTTGTTTATAAAAAATGAAATGCTGAGTTGATTTTCTGAGATAAATAAGTTAAACTAGAGGAAAAATTTTAAAAATGGATATATTATTTTTTGTTTATATAGAAGGAGTGTATTATGAGTACAAGAAAAAAAGAAGAACTTAGCGGAATAACTCTTTTAGGAAATCAAAAAACAGAATATCGTTCTGATTATGCACCGGAAGTTTTAGAAACATTTCCTAATAAACATACAGAAAATGATTATTTTGTAAAATTTAACTGCCCTGAATTTACAAGCCTTTGTCCTATGACAGGCCAGCCTGATTTTGCAACTATATATATATCCTATGTACCAAATAAAATTATGGTAGAAAGTAAATCTTTAAAACTTTATCTTTTCAGCTTTAGAAATCATGGAGATTTTCATGAAGATTGTGTCAATATCATAATGAAAGACCTTATCCGCCTTATGGATCCAAAATATATAGAAGTATGGGGTAAATTTACTCCAAGGGGAGGCATTTCAATAGACCCATACTGCAATTATGGAAAAGAAGGAACTCCTTGGAAAGATATTGCATTTATGCGTTTAAGCCAGCATGACCTTTATCCCGAAAAAGTTGATAATCGTTAAATAAAATTTTAAAAATATAAATATAGTGTTAAGTTATTTATTTGAAAATATATTGACATAATATTTTAATTGTGCTTATAATAGATAAGCATTATCTGCCGACAGTTCATTTGTACCATCCTGTCGTAAAACAAAACTAGGGCTTTTTATATTTTATAGATTATTTTATTATGCTATTAAAAATAAAAGCACACTCGGTACGTTTAGAGTGTGTTTTTTTATTTGCGTATTTTCAAAGAAAGGAAAAAAATAGATTATGTATATGTTACAGACAGAACAAAGTTTTGATGCAGCGCATTTTCTTAAGGACTATAAGGGAAAGTGCAGTAATATACATGGACACCGCTGGAGGGTAGTTGTTTCTATTAAGTCAGAAAAGCTTTCTGACGAACAGCAGACAAAGGGTATGATAATTGATTTCAGTGATTTAAAAAATGCATTAAAAAATATTTGTGATTATTTTGACCACTCATTTATATATGAAGAAAATTCATTAAAACCTGAAACGGTCACAGCATTACAGGCTGAAAAATTCCGTTTGATCACTGTACCATTCAGGCCAACAGCTGAAAATTTTGCACACTTTATCTATGAAGAACTGAAGAAAGAAAAATATACTGTATGTCGTGTTGAGGTATATGAAACACCTAATAACTGTGCCATTTATGAGGAGTAATGATCTATGAAAGTAGTCGAAAAATTTGTAAGCATAAACGGAGAAAGCAGACGTGCAGGGGAATTAGCTGTATTTATAAGATTTAAAGGCTGTAATTTGAATTGTTGTTATTGTGATACAAAATGGGCAAATGAAAAAGACTGTGAATTTGAAGAACTCACTGTTGAAGAAATCGTATCTTATATTATTTCTACCCAGGTAAAAAATGTGACCCTGACAGGTGGAGAACCATTATTACAGCCGGAAATGGGCAGTCTTCTAAAAGCATTGGCAGAACATCCGGAAATAAGAGTTGAAATAGAAACTAATGGAAGTATATCGATAGAGCCTTTTTGTAATGATTATAGACCAAGTTTTACTATGGATTATAAATTACCTGAAAGTGGTTCTGAAAATGATATGTGTTTAGAAAATTTCAGCCTTTTAAAAAATACAGATACAGTTAAATTTGTCTGCAGCAGTATAGACGATCTGAAGAAAGCCAAATATATCATTGAAAAATATAATTTAACAAAAGTATGTGCCGTATATATCAGTCCTGTATTTGGTAAGATTGAACCAGCTGATATGGTAAGTTATATGATCGAAAATAATTTGAATGATATTAGATTACAGATACAAATGCATAAAGTTATTTGGGATCCTAATTTGAGAGGAGTATAATAACATGATCGATGAAAAAGCTATTGAAGAACATATACGAGGCATATTAATTGCCTTAGGGGATGACCCAGAACGTGAAGGTTTAATTGATACGCCTAAGCGTGTAGCTAAAATGTATACAGAAGTATTTGCAGGGATGCAGTACACCAACCATGAAATTGCGGAAATGTTCGGTAAAGTATTTGATGAAGAACGTGTTTCCGGTAATAATGTAGTAGTTATGAAAGACATTGATCTTTTTTCATATTGTGAGCATCATTTAGCATTGATGTATGATATGAAGGCAACTGTTGCTTATATTCCAAAGGGAAAGGTCATAGGTTTATCAAAAATTGCGCGTATTTGTGATATGGTTGGGCGCCGTTTGCAGTTGCAGGAGCGTATAGGATGTGATATTGCTGATATAATTTCAGAGATCACAGGAACTGAAGATATCGCTGTAATTTTAGAAGGTTATCACAGCTGTGTGACTACAAGAGGAATACAAAAAACAAATACAAAAACAGTTACCGTTGAAAGACGCGGAAAATTCTTGGAAGATGCAGCATTACAATTATATTTAAGGTAAGGAGGATATTGATGAAAGTATTAGTATTATCAAGTGGTGGTATTGATTCTACAACAGTACTTGGAATGGCTGTTAATAAATATGGAAAAGAAAATGTTATTTCCCTTTCTATTTCCTATGGACAAAAGCATAATAAAGAATTGATCGCTGCCAATGAAGTGGCAAAATATTACGGTGTTGAACAGTTGTTTTTGGATTTAGCAAAAATATTTGAATATAGCAACTGCTCTTTATTACAGCAGTCAACAGAAGAAATCCCAGAAGAGAGTTATTCTGAACAGATCAAAAAAACAGAGGGCAAAACTCCTGTAAGTACATATGTTCCATTCCGTAATGGTTTGTTTTTATCAGCTGCTGCCAGCATTGCATTAAGTAAAGACTGCAGCATTATTTATTATGGAGCACATGCTGATGACGCTGCCGGAAGTGCTTACCCTGACTGTTCTCCTATGTTCAATAAAGCTATGAACGATGCTATTTGGGAGGGCTCAGGAAAACAGTTGCATATTGAGGCACCTTTTGTAAATAAAACCAAAGCGGATATTGTTAAAATTGGTTTGGAATTGAAAGTCCCTTATGAGCTTACCTGGTCCTGCTATGAAGGACAGGATAAGCCCTGCGGCAAATGTGGAACCTGCATCGATAGAGCAGCTGCTTTTGCGAAAAATAATGCCGTTGATCCTGCGTTATAATTATAGTATTTTGCGGGTATAGATTTTAAATAGATATGATTCGATTTAGAACATAATATTCTTAAACCTATCAGGTTTCCAGATGGTGTGTTATATACTCATCATTTTGATGAAGCAAAAAAACATAATTTTCGAAAAATACCCGTATGCCAAGGGGCAGCCAGCTTCTTTAGGCATACTTTTCACGAAATTACGATTTTCCAAATACAGTTAAAATAAAGTGTATCTGAGACAGCAGGATATTTTTAAGGAAAAGTTTTCTGATTATATTTGATAGGTACGCAAAATATGGAATATAAATATGGAAACAGAGCATTTTGATGAAGAAGGCACTATGTAGATGCGGAATGAAAGAACACAAAGATAATAAAAGAATATATAGCAAATTATATTAATGAATTCCAAGAAGCAGAACAATTAATGCTAAATGCAGGGACCTTTTTAGGGTGACAAGTAACATAGCGCTAGCGATAGATGCAGACTGATACAATTCCTTGAGGTATGGCTATTCCCGCATAAAAAACACCGTCTGGGCAGGTGTATAGTTGATTCTGATTTTTAAGAAAAATAAAAGCAATACTCATAAAAATGTCGATGTATTTATTTTTGATCTATTTGTATTTATCTTTTCATATCATCCATGGTTTGAAGCTTGTTTTGTGTCAGTTTTAGGAACATTTGATTTTTAAGCAGTATATGTGATATATTGGATTCAAAATCGTTTACAGTTTTATTTTCAAAAAACAAAATGGGAAGGATGCTGTAATATATGTTTGATATCGTATCCATGGGTGAAATTTTAATTGATTTGACACAAACGGGAAAGAATGAACAAAATATCCCTGTCTACGCTGCAAATCCAGGCGGTGCGCCTGCAAATGTGGCTGTCGCTGCGTCTAAACTCGGGGCAAAGACCGCATTTTGCGGCATGGTCGGCAAAGATGCATTTGGAACATATTTAAAGGAAACATTAGAGCAGTATCATGTTTCCACTGATTTTTTGTATGTCCATGATTCGCCAACGACCATGGCAATCGTTTCAGTGAATACAAATGGAGAGAGGTCTTTCAGATTTGTGCGCGGTGCAGACAGTGCGCTGACAACGAGTGATATAGATGTTTCTGGCTGTATGGATACAAAAATACTGCATTTTGGTTCTGTAAGTCTGACAGCTGAACCTGCACGAACAACTACATTAGATATAGTATCACAGGCAAGAGAAAATAACATCTGTATCAGCTATGACCCCAATTACCGTGCATCTTTGTGGACATCAGAAGCAGAAGCTGTAAAGTGGATGAAAAAACCATTGTCTATGGTGGATATATTGAAAATTTCAGATGAGGAGCTGCCACTTTTAACAGGCACCACTGATTTGGAAGAAGGCAGCCGTATATTATCTGGATATGGCATTTCTTTAATATTGATAACTCTGGGCAGTGAAGGGGCCCATTACCGCTATCATGACAAAACCGGTATGGTGCCAGGTGTAAAAACAACGGTAGCCGACACCAATGGTGCAGGAGATACATTTTTTGGTGCACTGCTCTGCGGACTGGCCAAGGAATCTAATTGGCAGGAATGTTCTATAGATACGCTGGAATCTTACATTGCATTGGCAAATCGGGCCGCTTCTATTACATGTTCGGGAAGTGGAGCGATTCCATCTATGCCGACCAAAGCTCAGTTGATAGAAATAGATAATGATATAAAAGGATAATAAAATTATTATGGATCAATTTAAAAGGTACAAGAGAGAGGCTTTATCGTTTTAGACGGCGTTGGTGAAGGCTATTAAAGATGAAGAAAAACCTATTGGTTCGTAAATAAGATTGATAACTGCAAAAAGATGCCCAGATGTGCAGCTGCTTTTCCCATAAAGCAGCATTTTGACGGACAAATTAAAAATATGAGAAAGATAAGAAAGACAGCAAAGGAAGAGCCTCTGCTGTCTTTTTATTACACGATTTGAAACCCTTCGTATTTTGGCATATAATAAAGTCACCAGACAGTAACGATATGTAGAAAGCAGGGCGGAAAATGAAAGGTTATTTATCTATTCGAGAAGCGGCGGAAAAATGGGGAGTATCGGAAAGAAGGGTCAATCAGTACTGCACCGAGGGGCGCATTCCTGATGCCCAGCGCTTTGGCACATCTTGGGCTATCCCTGAATCTGCCCAAAAGCCAGGTGATCCAAGAAAAAATAAAAAAAGCTGTGAGTCCACTGAACAGCCTAAAAATGTAAAACTGTATCCGGATTTTATGCCCCTTATGAGTACGGCTTTTGTACCGGGAAAATGTAAGGAAACCATTGAAAATATTCCAAAAGGGCCGAAAAAGGAGATAGCTGTTGCGGAATACTTCTATTTCAGTGGACAGGCTGAAAAGGCCATGAAAAAAGCAGAACCATATCTGGCTCATCCGGTGGCAGACTATAGACTTTCCGCCTGCTTTATTTATGCCTATGCCTGTCTTCCCATGGGGCAGATAGCTCCTGCCAGGTATGCCTTAAATGAGATCAAAAAAACTCTGGTTGAGGGAGCAGAACAGACACCCCATATCCGTGCCGTTGAAGCCTTTGTTGCAACTGCTTCGGCAGTGCTTCTGCATCTGCCTTTGCCCGATAAACTGCCTCCCATGGAGGATTTTCTGACGCTGCTGCCTAGGGGCTTGCGTGCCTTTGCCCTGTATGTTATGGCACACTATCTTTATTTGAAGGAGGATTACCACGGAAGCGCTGGCATTGTGGAGGCTGCCCTTGCCATGGGCGGAAGTGACTATCCCATACCTGCCATTTATCTTCATCTGGTGGCGGTCATGGATTATATGAGCATGCGTGAGAGGGAAAAGGCAGAGACACATATGCTGGCGGCTTGGAAAACAGCAAAGCCCGATGACCTGATAGAAGGATTAGGAGAACATCATGGACTTTTAGGCGGTATGCTGGAGGCAGTCATCAAGCCGAACTGGCCGGAAGATTTTAAACGAATAATTGACATAACATATCGTTTCTCTTCGGGATGGCGTAGAGTTCATAACCCCATCACAGGCCATAATGTGGCAGACGATCTGACCACAACTGAGTTTGCTGTGGCAATGCTCATTGCCCGTGGATGGACCCATCAGGAAATAGCGGAACACCTGAATATTTCAGTAAATACGGTAAAGACCCACCTTACTCAGGTTAAGAAAAAACTGAATGTAAATAATCGAAAAGACCTTAAAAAATATATGCTTCGGTAATAATTATCCACCTGCTATGGGGTGGATAATTATTAAAAATATAAAAGAGTCAGCTTATTAACGCCGTAATTAGAAATATAAAAATATGAAATTTTTAACTTGAAAAGTTTATAAAAATTTAGTACAATTATGAAAATCAAAAAGAGCAGAGGGGAGCTTGTGTGACAGGCTGAGAGGAATGTATTACATTCGACCCAAAACCTGATTTGGATAATGCCAACGTAGGGATGCCTGAACTTATGAATACAAAAGGGAGTGACCGAAAGGCACTCCCTTTTTTGTATATAAAAAATAAAAGTGTATATGAGAGGGAGAATAAAAAATGAGTATGTACACAACACAAATGGATGCAGCAAAGAAAGGTATCATCACACCAGAAATGAAAGTGGTGGCAAAAAAAGAATACCGCACAGACGAAGAGATCCGTGACCTTGTGGCAAAGGGCCAAGTCGTTATTTGTGCCAACAAGCTGCATAAAAGCATAGATCCAAATGGAGTTGGTTCTATGCTTCGTACGAAAATCAATGTCAATCTTGGTGTTTCCAGGGACTGCAAAGACTATGATGTGGAAATGCAAAAAGTTATAGCAGCGGTAGACATGGGGGCAGAAGCCATTATGGATCTGTCTTCCCATGGAAACACACAGCCATTTAGACAAAAGCTGGTGAGGGAATGTCCCGCGATGATAGGCACAGTACCGGTGTATGATAGCGTTATCCATTATCAAAGAGACCTGGCAGAACTTACAGCTAAAGATTTCATTGATGTTGTGCGTCTGCATGCACAAGATGGAGTAGATTTTGTGACATTACATTGTGGTATAACACGCAAGACCATAGAACAGATCAAAAAGCATAAAAGGAAAATGAATATAGTTTCCCGTGGAGGGTCACTGGTATTTGCGTGGATGAGCATGACAGGTCAGGAGAATCCGTTTTATGAATATTTTGATGATATATTAGAGATATGCCGTGAATATGATGTGACCATATCTTTAGGAGATGCGTGCCGTCCTGGATGTTTGGCAGATGGCAGTGATGTATGCCAGATAGAAGAATTGGTACGCCTTGGTGAATTAACGAAACGTGCATGGGAGAAGGATGTACAAGTTATGGTAGAGGGTCCTGGACATATGCCATTAGACCAAATAGAAGCAAATATGAAACTGCAGCAGACAATTTGTATGGGAGCGCCTTTTTAGGTATTAGGCCCAATTGTGACAGACATCGCACCTCGTTATGACCATAGCACTTCTGCCATTGGACGAGCGGTAGCGGCTTCAGCTGGTGCAGCTTTTCTTTGTTATGTAACACCTGCGGAGCATTTAGCATTACCAAATGTGTCAGATGTAAAACAGGGTATAATAGCATCAAAAATTGCTGCCCATGCCGCAGATATTGCGAAGAAAGTTCCCCATGCCAGAGATATCGATGATGCAATGGCAGATGCCAGAAGAACTTTTGATTGGGAAAAGCAGTGGGAATGTTCTTTGGACCCTGAAACTGCGAAAGCTATCCGTAATGATAGAGCCCCTGAACAGGAAGACAGCTGCTCCATGTGTGGAAAATTCTGTGCAGTAAGAAGCATGAATAAAGCTCTGAATGGAGAATATATCGATATTTTATAAATCAATGGAGAGTAATATATAGTTCTCTTTAGTATTTATACATTAGGGGCCGGACTAGATGCTGCCCGTCATACCAATGGGATATCAGTATCCAGTTCCAGTCAAAATATGACAGCATTTAGACAGCCTGTTTCCAAGTCTATCATGTCCTAACGGATATGATAGACTTTTTTAGGCTGTTTAGATAGGAGATTCTACTATCTGTATTTAAATAGTTGTTGAATTTTTTAGATTTTGATATAATATTTCAATAAAACTGTTTAAATATCCAGCGGTATATGGATACTTTATGGTTTTTGATTTAAAGTATTTTGGAGTGACAGCTATGGAATATGCGTATAGTTTGCCTTTGCTTGAAGTTTTAGTTATCAATTTAATTACCTTAGACCATTGCTTTAAAAGGAAATATTCAGGATTTAAAACGATACTGGCATTTTGCGCTTTTACTGTATTTTGCATTTTTCCCTTGGTATTTTGTAATAGAGAGATATTCACAGGAGATGGTACATATTTAATATTTGGATTTATATATATAATTCCATTGAAAAATTTATATGGTGAAAAATTTGAAAGGCTATTGCTTAATATGTGTATGTGCTGGACATATACCATTGGAATATTTTCTATTTCTATACAGATGGTTCATTATTTGGAATTTTTAAATTATGACATAGCTGTTATAATGATAGAAACAGTATTATTTTTATTAACATTTATTCCATTCAGGAAATACGTTATACCTAAATACACATATATTTTTCAGAATATATATGACTTTCAAAAAAGACAGTTTAGATATTTGGAAGTAAGTGTTTATTTTAATTTTTTGGTTTTGGATATCCTTCACTTGGTTTTTTTAGACAGTGAAAAATACCTGCTGCAAATTGCTGTTTTTATAATAATACTTGCAGCCAATTATCTATTTTATTCGATCGTTTACGAGGTAATAAATAGTACTGTCAAGATCGATGAGCTGGAGAAAACAGTTACGATCGATGCTCTTACACGCCTTGGAAACAGGGTCCAGATGATAAGAGATATGCGTGTTCTAATGGAAGAAAATAAGATTTTTTCTGTTATGTTCCTTGATTTAGACAGATTTAAGCTCATTAACGACCAACATGGCCATGTCACTGGTGACAGATATCTGGTGCATTTTGGAAAAGTGTGTTCTGGTGAGATGAAGGAAAGAGGAAAACTTTATAGGTATGGCGGAGATGAATTTGTGGCCATATATTATGGAGCTTTGACTGAAGAAACGGCTGACTCAATAGCCAGATGTAAAAATTGGGATGATGGTGCTCCCTGCGAGTTCAACCAGGTAAGTGTTGGTTTTGTTGTATGTAATCCTCCGTATAATGTTAAAGACCCTGAAGTTATAGTTAAACAGGCCGACGGTATAATGTATAGGAATAAGCTAAAAAAGAAAAGGCCATATCAGGGAAAAAGTTGAGCCTTTGTTCAGTGTATTTTCTGAAAAAATTATTATTTGTTATAATTAAAACATTTTTAGTAAATAAATGTATATTTTGGTCGATGTAAAAGTATGACTAGACTATAACAAGACTATAAAAAGCCAGCAGATGCTGGCTTTTTTGTTTATGAAAAACGATAAAAATGACTGCTTTATTAACACTTATTTTATTAATTAATAAGTGTCCAAAAAATAGGGCAAGTATCGTTATAAATATATAGGGATATTTTAAATAAAAAATAGATCTGACGTTATAAATCAAAACATTTAATTTAAGGCTTGGAGAAAAACAGATATTCATATTTACTGGAGGAATTTTGTAATGATATATCTGCAAATGATAGAGAGTGAAAATGACAAATCAAAATTTGAGGAGATATATATCAAATATAGGGCATTGATGTTTTACGCTGCCAATAAAATACTTAATAATGACCAGGACGCGGAAGACGCTGTACATATGGCATTTATTAAGATAGCAGAAAATATTGAAAAGATCATGGACTTGGAATGTCCAAAAACACGCAGCTATATCGTTACAATAGCTGAAAACAAAGCCATAGATATTTACCGTAAAAAAAGCAGATATAAAGAGGCGGAATATTTAGATGAGGTCAAAGGCATTGAAATTATCTATGAAGGCGATAATCTGCTGGCAAAGTGTATTTTGAATCTTCCAGCCAGATACCGGGAAACGATAATTCTTAGGTACTATCATGGCTATAGTGTACGAGAGCTTGCCGCCATATTTGATATTTCAATTTCAGCGGCATCAAAATTAGACCAGAGAGCTAAGAACAAATTAAAAAAATTATGTGAAAAGGAGGGTATTTTATGATAACAGAAGAAATGCTGAAAGGTGCGGCAAAAGAAGCAGGAGATGCTATCATAGATTCTCTGCCTGCACAGACGGATATAAGCCATGAATTTTCCAAAGAATTTGACGATAAAATGGAAATGCTTATGAAAAAAATTAAATATAAAAAGAGAAAACATATTTTTCATCAGGCAGCCTGCTGGACAGCTGTATTAATTGTGGCGGCAAGTTCATTTTTGATGTTCAATACTGAGGCAGGAGCGTCACTGATCAGCTGGATTAAAGGACAGTATTGCGGTTTTATGGAGTATCGGTATACAGGAGATGGCTCTTCGGAACAAAAAGACTATGTCATCACATATATGCCAGAAGGATTTTATGAAAAAGAGCAGGAAAGAACTAGCGGGATGAATATTTTCATTTATGAGAATGGGGAAGGCAGCCAGCTTTCTTTCATATCATCAAGCGGAGCGGATGCCATAAGTGTATTTGTTACTTCTCAAAATTTTAAGGAAGTACTGGTCGGAGATCAGCCAGCGGATTATTATGAGGCAGAAGCCGAAGGGGAAAATAGTGTACTTGTATGGTATTCTGAAGACAGAGAAACTATATTTAACATATCTGCTGCACTGCCCGAAGAAGAACTTGTAAAAATAGCTGAAAGTGTGGAGCTAGAATAAAACTTTACTGCAATGGATATTGGAAACTTTTAACCGGTTCTTTTTGTCCATTGATTAGAAACGATTTATTATGCCCAATGAAAAATAAAAGGCGGTGTGTAAATATATTACCATGGATTTTACTGATAATCTCAGCCATAATTGCGGTCTTTTCTGATAGGATAGATATGGCTGCGCCTGGAAATGATCTAGTCAAAAAGGTTTTGCTTGTATTTTGCATTGGAATTATATTAGTTATATTCATTCCTTTCGTTTTTAAAATACTTTTGCAGATACACTGAAGCTTTTAGAAAAAGACAGCCGTGCAGACCCCAAAAGATCAGAGAGCCGGCATAACAAACAGGTTTTTGCTTATGTACACCTTATCATTATTTGTATTAAAATGTGTCTTTAATTTCAATTCAGTCTGTGTATGAAAATAAAAATACAATGTCCAAAAATACATTCTTTGTTCGTTATAGATAGAAAACAGAGAATGTATTTTTTTAATGTTGGCTTAACTGGGAGTGGATATATATGACACAAAATGTTATTTTTGATACAATGTTTTGTACTGTATGCATAGTAAACATGGCTGTTCTTTTTATTGCTTGTGGCATCATTGTTTTTTTAAGAAGAAAAAGAAAAGCTGACTGGCTTAAAATAACAGCAGGTATTGTTATGTGTATCTGTTTTCTTATATTTATGTTTTTATTATGGTGTGTGATAGGCTTTGGAAGAAATGTACCTGATACAGATCCACAGCCAAGCGGCTACAGACAAATTTCAGAGAAATCTATGGAAAGAGACCTGGTTTTTGAAATTGGATGTAAAATACCAGATCATAATTTCTATAAGCATATGAGATAAGGAGATGATCGATATGCATGATTTCATAAGCTACATTTTATGGCTGTTCCGTGAGGGGATGTTTTTGGCTGTGCCGGCTGCCGGCTTTTGTGCCATTATTTTAGCTGCGTTATATATAACAAATAGAAGAAAAGGAAAACCATTTCCAATTAAAAAAGCACTTCTGTTAGTTATGATTGTGGTTTGGGGAGTATTAACGGTATTTGCCACCCTGTTGAGAACAGATACCGGTGCTAGAGCTTTGAATTTTCACCTTTTTCTTGCCTGGAAAGAAGCATGGAATGGATTTTCTCTGCAGGGATGGCTGAATATCTTTTTGAATATTGCGCTATTCATTCCTTTAGGTATTTTGCTGCCGCTTTTTTCAAAGAGATTCCGAAGATCTTTGCCTATGCTTTTTACAGGAACTTTATTATCCTTTGCCATAGAACTTGCGCAGTTTATTTTCATAAAGGGTATCAGTGATATAGATGATCTTTTTGCAAATATATTAGGAACGATGCTTGGATGGGGAATTATAACTTCTGTCATGGCATTGGCGGAGCATAAAGCAGACTGGAAAAAACAATTTGCCAAATCCATTATGATACCCGTTATTTTTTTAGCGGCAATGGCAGTTATTTTTGGAGCATATTACATTAAGCCATATGGTAATCTGTCTGATGCTGCAACTGTAAGAGCAGACTTAAAGGACATTCAATGGACCATAGACTTCCCGCTTTCAGATGCAGAAAACAGTGAATTTGTTTATGAAGCCGGGCGGTTGGATAAGGAGAAAGCGGAAAGTTTTATAAACGAATTTTCTCAAAATACAGGAATCGAATTTCCCGATACTTACTATTATGACGATTTGATAATATTCGCAGATCATTCGACAGGAGATTTTTTGAATCTGAATCTGAATGATGGAACCTGGGAATATAAAAACTGGAGAGGAAGGGCATTTTTATTTAACACTCCACCAGGGCAAATTACAGCTGATGAATTGGCACAGTATTTATCTGATTGGGGCATAACTGTGCCTGATAATGCTTCATTCAAGATAGTAAGTGCGGATGATGAAGGATGTTTTGATGTAAGTTTTTCTTCGGATAAGCTGGACGAACAGGAAGAACAGATATTTTATGGAACTATCCTTTGTACTTTCTTTGAGAAAAATGGAAAAACTCTCCTAAAATATATGGAGAATAATATGGTTTCCCTAAAGCCTGTAAAAGAAGAAATGATCATTAGTCAGGAAGAAGCAGTGAACAGACTGTGTGATGGAACCAGTTTCAATGGAAGGATACTGCAGTATTCTAAATTAAATAATATAGAGGTCACTGCCTCTTCAATAGATTGGATAGTGGATACAAAAGGCTTTTACCAGCCGGTATATCGTTTTGAACTTATGCTTTCAGATGGTACAAATATGACAGATTATGTTCCTGCATTAAAATAACAGAAATATATAAAACGATGCTCCGATAATGTATCAGGGCACCGTTTAACATATGTTTAATATTATTATTGAGCGCTATGGCGGTATGGAAGAAATTAAGGATAGAAATGAAAGAATATTCTGCTTTATTAACCAGCCGGTATATCTGGCGTACTGTTATGATTATGGCAGGGGGATTTTTATCCCTCTGCTTTTTTGTTATTACCGGTGTTTTTGGATCCACTAAGTGACGATGCTAAAAATCGATATGAACTTTTATAATACCTGTGACAAAAAACTGGTATCAATAGTTAATCATATAGGAGGTGAAAGTATGATAAGGGCAGATAATATGAGATTTGTAAGAAAATTTGCTGTAATAACCATAATAACTGTTTTTTCATCCATACCGCAGATGAAGATAATGGCGGAGGAAAAATACTCCTGGCATCCTGATGATGCTGATATAAGTGTATGCAGTACAGAATTTTTGAACCTTTATACCGTAGACCATAACAATTATTTTACAGGAAAATATGAAGAATATTATGAAAAAGATGTAACAAGCGGCATAAGACTTCTTATGGTTGATGGAGGCTTTGTTATGGAACCGGAAACACTTATAGATAAGGATGGTACAGTTTATATTGAAATAAATAAATTTTTGTATCTTATGGGAGTTGAATCTACAGAAGAAATCAAAAATGGTAAATTACCTGAAAACGGTATCACTCTTACCAAGAACGATACGGTGTTGGAAATACCGAATTTGAAAGACAACAGAGTGCTGCTTAATGGCAGTGAGATAATTATGCCGTATGATATTGAATCATGTAATGGCATTTATGTACCATTAAGGTTTATGGCTGAGACCTTTGGATGCACTGTACAGTATATAGAAGATTTTGAAAAGACTATTTGTGAAATTGATGATACATATGCGAAAATTCATATGATCGTAATAGAAACAGGCAGAAAATATGAAAAAGTATACACTGTAGAAGAAGGCCTGAAAATAGTAAAGGAAGAGTCCATAAAGAAACATGAACAGGTTGTAAGACTTATAGATGAGAGGGGATTTACATTTGGAGCTGACGGCGTCAAAGATGATTATGATCCTCAGTTAGTATCATATATAGGATATGATATGGGACGGTTTTATATATACAGACTGGAAGGTTTTCACTTTTTTCCGATTTTCTTTAATAAATATACCGGTGAGGTCTATGGTGTAATGTCTGGAAGACCGATGCTTATTATAGATAATGGTTTCCCTAATATAAATTTCATATATTAGACTGTTTTTATAAAATATAAAATGTAAAATAATATATACTTTTACTATAATATGTAAGATAATAAAACTGCAGTAGATGAAGCTGGTTTTATATGGGGAGAAGAATATGACTAAAAATAAAAAAGCTGTATTTTTTATAATTATGCTATTTATAGCTTTTGCAGCAGTATTCTGTGGAATCGGAAAATTTAGCGGAAACAATATAAAATATCCTGAGCTTGAAACAAATGGTCAGATAATATATCTGCCGCAATATATGCCTGATGGCTATACAGTGGATAAGGTTGATATTTATGATGGATTAATTACATCAGAATTTGTTAACGGCTCAAAACACATAGTTTTTATACAGATATCAAATGACAATGTTTCAATTGATGTAGATACAGATGATTATCAGACAAGTGAAGCAAATATAGGCAGCAAAGATGGATATTTATCAGGATACGGTAATGACAAGATTTTTACTTTTTTTGAAAATGACTGTATGTTTAGTATTTCTGGAGAGATAGAAAAAGAAGAAATTGATAAAATCGTAAAAAGTATAGAACCATATAAGCAGTAAATTATATAAATGATGGTCTGGCATTATTTTTCGGTCAATCATTGGCTGTATGAAAATGGTTATGAAGTATATTTTTTATCTGTACAGCAGGAAAATGTCATAAGAAGGTTATTGAATATGTTTGTGATTTTTGAGGAAAGCGTTGAAGACAGGGATGAGTTCTGTTCTTTGTATGAAAAGGCAAACGCAGTTATATATAAGAGGGTATTCGCCATTTTGAAAAATAAGCAGGACACAGAGGATGCCCTTCAGGATACATGGCTAAAGATAATGAAAAATTTTGATAAAATAAAAAAACAAAGCTGCGACAGGAAAATAGGCTTTGTATGTATTGTTGCAAAAAATACTGCAATTGATATTTACAATAAGAAGAAAAAAGTAATAAATGTTGATAATCTTGAGGCTGTTGAGCCTGATAATATGGAGAATCTGGAAAACATAGTAGTTTCAAAAATAGAATCTGACGGAGTTATCTCAGCAGTCAGTTATATTTCAGATACATATAAAAATCCACTTATTCTTAAATATATATATAGTTTCTCAAATAAGGAGATAGCGGAAATCCTCAATATATCAGAAACGAATGTGAGCACGAGGCTTTCCAGGGCGAAAACAATGTTAAAAGATATAATCATAAAAAGAGATGGCGGATATGAAAGATATTAACAATGATAAATATTTTGAAAATGAAATCATAGGTATTCTGGAGGAAGTACTGTCAAAAGAGGTCAGGAATTTTAAAAATGAAGAGGCCTCTATTGAGCTGCCGGATTACTCAGATGATTATAAAAGATTTATAAATGACCTTGCAGGCAGGAAAATATATAACACAGGAAAGAGGAAAAAGTGGTTTATAGGTGCGGCCTGCTGTGCCTGTCTTATTATTGTATTAAGTTTAAGCACATTAGCAGATATGAGAGGGCTTTTGAAAAAGGCGTTCATTATACAGAGAAATAACAGCATGAGTATAACACAGAAAAATATGTATTTTGAATATGATTTAGATAGTATTCCAGATAGCTGGGAATATATCTTTGTACCACACTATCTTCCTGATGGATTTGAGACTGAAACTATGGAAGAAAGTGATGAAAAGATAGAAATCATCTTTAAGGATAAAGATAAAAATAAAATAAACTATACGCTGTATAAAAATATTGAGTTTTCAGAAGACGATTACGATAAGATCGACAATGATGACGGAACTATATATTATTCTGAAAAAAATGGCGTAAGAACAATTTTGACCAGTGAAGCTGACATATATATTAAAATATCTACAAAAGATTTGGATAAAGATGAGCTCATTCAGATCATAAAAAATGTTAAGATAATGGAAATTTAGATCAGATCAGCAATTATAAAATGAGCTGCCTAAGTGCATCCGATTAAAAGGAGATGGCAAAATGAGACGCAATAAATATGCAGTGTTTATTATCATAATCCTGGCCATATCGTTGTTTGGATGTACAGACGATGATAATGTCAGAAAGAATGCGGCCTCCATATCAGCTGATGTTACAGTTGATGATGACAAAAACTATGAAATAGAATATAACTACGGAGATTCAGATGTAAAATCTGGACAAATGGCTGATATTTATACTACCTATTACTGCATTGAGATATTTAAATTATTAGGCTGTCCGTTGACTAATGATGAAGTAATAGACTGTCTTAAGTATTATGAAGAAAATAAAGATCATTATTTTTTTGATAAAAACAGGAATAATAACTTGTTGAATATATATTACTTTACAAAAATAATGTCTGAGACAGGATACAATACTGTTATAAGGAAAGAACTGTATGATTATATATGCGGCCTTCAGTATAAAGAGGGCGACTTTGGCCTGTCTGAAAAAGATGTAAATGCTGGTTTAAGCAGAGAACGGCACCCGGAACAAAATCCATTTTCTACACAGATGGCAGTTGAAGCTATCATATCTCTTGATGAAAATATACCCAATATAAATTCAATAAATGAGTGGCTAAAATTAAGATTTGACAATTTTTCTAATGAGATAGGAAACAGATCAAAGGCAAATATAATGGTACTCAGGGAAATTGCGGAACTCATAGGATATGACTGTTCTGGATATTCAGGGTTGATAAACAGCATTAAAAAACAATATGTTGATGACCTGGAAAAAGACAGAGACATGAACATATCTGACCTGTACACTATTTTGTATGATTTCAATTACAGGAACATAGTTGATGACAGTGAAATAAAAAGTAAATTAAATAGATATATAGATGTTTTGACGTATAGCCAGCTGGAAACAAATAAGACTTTTTCCAATGGAATGGATGTACTGTCATATTACTGTTTATTAAAAGTACTATCCAGTACTGATATCGAACTTCCAGAAGAAACAAAAGAAAATATAGCAAGTGGAATTATGGAATTAAGAGTAAAAAATGGCGGATTTGCTCCCATAAAGATGTAAGGCTGATCAAAAATATTATATAACGCTGTACCAGCTGAAAAACGCATAATATGCCAGATTATACTGCATAGGCCTAAGTAGGGGACAATGATGAAAAGAACTGCAGTGTTGTTAATTTTGGCTGTTGTTATTGTGTTAAAACTCTATGATGGAAGAAGCATTTCCTATGATGAGCTTATAGACAAAGCCAGCCCATATCAGATATTAACTGTCCAGCCATATGAAAAACTGATAAATAATTCTATTTCAGTAAATAAAAATTAAATAAGTAAAATTTATATAACTTTTATACTGATCATGAACCTGTGCTAATAGGCACAGGTATTTAAATTTATGCCCAAAACTTTTTAAAATTACAAAATTAAAATCATCATTGAGACAATATCTCAAAATTTCACAAAACGAATAATTAAAAAAATATGTGTATAATTAATAATAATTATTTGTTAAAAATAATTGATATTTTGTTAAATTATGGACACATAATCATTAATACCATATTGAAATTTTATAAATTATGTAAATATTAATAAAATAAACTATAATTTTATTAAATTATGAATATTAAATGATATTATTTATTATTTGTTAATTGTTATCATGAACTGTAAGTTTGTTATAATTTACAGTTTTTATCTATATTAAAAAATATGATTTGCAGAAATCTTTCGATATGATATACTGAAAATAACGAAATAAATTGCAGGCTTAAGGAGGGAGGAGACCGTGAAAAATACATACAGCGGCGATGAAAAAGTAAGAATTATCATTGAAAAAACAAGCCAGATGGTTCATAAACATTACTGTGAAAATGATTCAGAATCTGTGATTGCTCAATTTGACGATGATATCACTTGGCAGGGCGCTGGTGAACATGAAACAGCGTCTGGCTTTGAGACACTGGCTGGTATTTTTCGAGATTTCCAAGGTAAGGTTCCTAAATGTGATATCTGCCAAGAGGAATATAGTGTTCAGGAGATCGTACCGGGAGCATATCTTTGCACCGGGAAAATGTGGATATCAACTAAACCTGAGACCGAAATAAGTCTGCGGGTACATCAGCGTATAACAGCTGTATACAGATGGACCGGCGAAGAACCTAAATGCTGTCATTTGCATACGTCAAATCCATATGATGATATGACAGATGAAGATGTGGGATTCCCTACGAAAATAGCTAATCAGTCATACCAGTACCTCAAAGAGCAGGTAGAACGTCAGAAGGAGATGCTCGAGTCCCAGACAGAGACTTTGAAAAGGCTTAGTTATGAGGATGCGCTTACTGGTGTGTATAACAGAAATAGATTTATTGAAGTCTTAAACGAAGCTGATAATCACAAATTTTCTCATCTTGGAGTGGCATATTTTGATTTAAATGGGCTTAAGATAGTTAATGACCTACATGGACACAGTGCTGGTGATGAATTGATATGCAGTGTAGCCACACACCTTTGGAAAGTTTTTGAAAATAGGGTATATCGTACTGGCGGAGATGAGTTCGTGGTAGTTGATACGGAGCTGGACAAAATAGAGTTCATCAGAGCGGTACGTATGGCTGAACGAAATATGAAGTCAGACGGCATCAGTTTTTCAACGGGCATATCCTGGAGAGACAGTGACTGGAATATGGAGGAACAGTTTGAGGAAGCTGACAAGCTGATGTATCAGCAAAAACGAAGCTTTTATAATAAAAGGAAAATCAGCAGAAGAAAATTGATCGGTAACGGCTGAAATATCATAAATGATGATAATGGCAGAGTTCATGAAGAGAAGTCTGACATGCTTTCAGATTTATTGTGCTGAATCTTTTATGCGGTCGAGGCAGTGGCTGACCTTATTTGACAATTTTTATGGTTTGATATAAAATACTGATATAATTTTGGGGTGAAAATTTGTTTTACAAAATAAAACAATATTAAAAATATAAATCGTAAATTTAATAGCGATTATGGCAAAATCGTCGAAAGACGATGACGCAAAGCTATGAGTCTAAGACAGTATAATATGTTATGATCGTCAAGCTGCAAAGGATCTTGGTATAAAAACAGGATTTTTTGCAGCTTTTTTTATTGGAGGGATGGCTTTGAATGAGGTCCACAGACTGGAGAAAAAGTATTTTATTACGCTGTCAGATATGCATAGGTTATCTGGTTATTTTAGCAAGGTTATGCTGCAGGACCCGCATAATGGACCGGCTGGATATACGATCCGCTCATTATAGTGTGATACTATAAATGAAAGGGATTATACAGAAAAACTGGACGGCATCGAACTCAGGCGCAAGCTTCGTTTGAGAGTATATGATCCGGGTATGGATTTTGCGATGTTTGAAATGAAGCAGAAGGAAGGCGAGTATCAGAAAAAACGCTCTCTGCGGATAAAGCGCCGGGATGCGGTTGAAATAGCTTCTGGAAGATATGAACCTCTGCTTCGGTACAGTGACCCGTTTGCGGCTGAGTGCTATGGACTTATGTCCATGTACTGCTACAGGCCTAAAACCATAGTCTCCTATAGAAGAAAAGCTTTTATAGCCAGGGAAAATAAAATAAGGATAACCTTTGACTATGATATACGGGCAACGGAAACAAATTTTGATATATTCTCACCGGAACTTAATATGTATCCTGTCTTTGATGCATTTAACTGTATACTTGAAGTTAAGTATAACGGATTTCTGCTAAGTTATATAAAGGATTTGATACAGGCTGCGGACCGGTCAAAGCTTTCGGTAAGCAAATATTGTCTGGCGAGGAGTGCCAGCCTGAAATACAGATTTTAAAAAAGGGGAACGAAAATGAAGAAAATAATACTTGAACTTTTTGAAAATACAGGCCAGCTTAATATGGAAACCGTAGCTTTAAGGCTGGCGGTGGCGGTAATAATAGCATTTTTTATTTTTATATCATATATGCTGTCCCATGAGGGAAGCATTTACAGCAAAAAATTTAATGTTTCGCTTATGGCTCTTACTGTCATAACAACATCTGTTATGATAGTTATAAGCAATAATATAGCGCTTTCATTAGGTATGGTCGGCGCCCTTTCCATCGTGCGTTTCCGTACGGCCATAAAGGATTCGAGGGATACAATATACATATTCTGGGCCATTGTGGTAGGTATATGCTGTGGCGCCGGAGATTTCCTTACTGCGGGCATCGGAAGTGCTTGCACATTTTTAGTACTGCTTATTTTCGGCAGGATCAAAAACGAGAACCGTATGCTTTTGATACTCCGTACTTCAAGGGTAAACGAAGAACGAATTGAAGCTTTGATATTCCAGTATTTCGCAAGAAAGGCGGCTCTCAGAGTAAAGAACACAACGGAAAACAGTGTGGAATTTATATATGAGATTAGTAAACGCCAGCTGGAACGCGGAGAAAATAAGCAGAGATCATTGGGCAAAAATAAAAGCATAACTGACGCCATATATGAAATAGGCAACATAGAGTACTGTAACTTTGTTACTCAGAATGATGAGATAAGCGGCTGACAGGCTGTTCCAGGAGGTGGGTGAATATGAGATATCGCCTTATGGGTGTTACGGCTATGGCAGTACTTTTAACTGTAACAATTGCCGCCAGCATCGTGGACCAGGATAATCCCCGAAACCGTATACATCAGCATTTGACATCAAGGTCATATGAGGAAGGATGCTCATGTGATAACAGCGGACTGTGCAGCCACCTTCCACTTGTGGTGATAGATACAGGTGGAGTGGAAATACCAGGAAAACCATTATCTGATGATGGATCTCTTATAGAACAGAACGAAGACGAGGATTATGAATATGAAAATGTGACACTGGCAGCTGACGGAAGCTCAACTGTTCCTTGCCAGGTAAAGGTCATAGACCAGGACGATCAAAATAACCATCTGACGGATGAGCCGTCCATGGAGCTTAATGCACAGATCAGAATAAGGGGAAACACATCACGATTATTTGACAAAAAAGGATATCTGCTCGTGACTACCGAAGAAGATGGTATTCAAAATAAGGATGTATCAATGCTTGGAATGGATGAGCATCATGAATGGGCACTGCACGGACCTTATTTGGACAAAACTCTTATACGTAATTATATGTGGTATAACATAGCCGGAGAAATAATGGATTATGCTCCAAATGTACGTTTTTGCGAGATTATCATAAATGGAGAATATCAGGGGCTTTATGTTATGACAGAGACCATCACCAATGGCGAAGACAGCAGGCTTCGTATGAGTATGCCTGAAAACGGATCACCTGTTGTCAGCTATGTGGTTCGACTGGACAGGGGAAGCAGCAACCCAATAAAGAATATAAATACCTTTTCGATGTATGCTTTAAGAAATAAAAATGTTATGGATATAGTATATCCTGGTACGAGCAATCTTACGCCGGAGCGTATAGACTACATAGAACAGGACTTTTCAGATTTTGAAAAGAGCCTATATTCCTATGATTATGATACGGAGCCGTATGCCTGGTGGGATCAGGCGGATATGGATTCTTTTGTGGATTATTTTATAATAAATGAATTTACTTGCAACTATGATGTTGGATCACGTTCCACTTATGTTTATAAGGATCTGCGCGGCAAATTTAAAATGTGCATATGGGATTTTAACGCTTGTTGTGATAATTTCCATTTAAGCCAGACTGACCCACAGAAATTTCAGATGCAGTATATCACCTGGTTTTATATGCTTATGAAGGACGAACATTTTGTGGACAGGGTGATAGAGAGATACAGAGAACTGAGAGAGACATATCTCAGTGACGAATATTTGATGAATTATATTGATGATACGGTAGAATGGCTTGGACCTGCGATCGACAGGAATTTTGAGGTGTGGGGATATAGTTTTTATGATTATACGCCTCTGTCGCCTTCGGAGCGAAATCCAGAGGATTATGATGCAGCCATAGAACAGCTTAAAACATTTATCAAGGAAAGAGGAGCCTGGATGGATGAAAATATTGAAACACTCAGGCAGTATTGTCACGAATCGAAGGTAAAGAAGTTTAACCACTGAGTTTAGGGAGGAAAATAAAATATGAAAAAATTCATCATTGCCGCCTGCATTGTGGTACTTCTTGTTTTTGCGCTGAATGAGGCTTACTATCGTTTTGGAATTTATGTGGATCTGGACCCAGATACGCCGGTGACAACATTTATGACCGTTGATGAAGATACCATATATATGGAAAAGGACGGAAAAGTTGAACCTTTTGAAATACGTGGAGTAAATATGGGCGTAGGAATCCCTGGAGAGTGGGCAACGGATTATGCCATTGATGAGGAAACATATTTAAGGTGGTTTGCCTGGATACAGGAAATGGGAGCAAATACCATAAGGGTATATACCATTTTACACGATGATTTTTACAATGCATTTTATGAATATAATAAGGACAGAGAAGAACCGCTTTATCTTATACATGGAGTCTGGATAAATGACTATGTACAAAATTCCCATCTGGATGCCTATGATGATGAGTTCATGGGAACGTTTTTAGATGACTGCAGGACAGTTATAGATATTATCCATGGCAAGAAAAATCTTAACCTTGGATATGGAATAGGTTCAGGAAGTTACCGCAAGGATATTTCTCAGTGGGTAATAGGATATATACTCGGAGTTGAATGGGAGGATGTTACTGTCGTTTATACGGACCATAAATATCCTGAACGATGTGTATATCAGGGAAAATATATGTATACCACAGAAGATGCCACACCATTTGAGGCTATGCTCTGCGAAGTCGGTGACAAGGTAATCGAGTATGAAACGGAAAGGTATAAACAGCAGAGGCTGGTTGCCTTTTCTAACTGGCCGACAACGGACCCTTTTGACTATCCGGAAGATATAACCCTGTATTTTATGAAATGTGCCAAGGTGGATGTTGAGCATATCCGCACAACAGACGAGTTCATATCAGGGCAGTTCGCTTCATACCATGTCTACCCTTATTACCCTGATTACCTTAATTATTTTGATGATAAAAGCAGTTTTGATCGAACTGAAGACGGAGTACTTAATACATACCGGACTTATCTCAAAATGCTTACAGCCCACCATACAATGCCGGTCGTTATCTCTGAGTATGGAGTATCAACTGGAAGGGGAATGGCCCAGAGGGACTATAATACCGGAAGAAACCAGGGAAATATGTCTGAGGACGAACAGGGAGAGGCACTTATTGAATGTTATGAGGATATCATGGCGGCTGGATGTGCCGGAAGCTGTGTATTTACCTGGCAGGATGAATGGTTCAAACGTACTTGGAATACGATGCATGCGGTCGATTTATTAAATACCCCATACTGGAGCGATTATCAGACAAACGAGCAGTATTTTGGACTGCTGTCATTTGACCCAGGAAACGAAAAAAGTGTATGTTATGTTGACGGTGATACTTCCGAATGGACAGATGATGATCTGGTAGTTGAAAACGGTGATATGTCACTATCCATGAAATATGATGAAAAGTTTATATATTTTCTTATAGAGAAAGACGATTTTTCATCTGAGGATGACAAAATATATATACCAATAGATACGACACAGAAAACGGGAAGCACATACTGCAGCAACTATGACATGTCGTTTGCCAGGGCCTGTGACTTCCTTATAGTCATCGATGGAAAGGAAAACAGCAGGGTATTGGTTCAGGAGCGTTATGACACGCTAAGAGCTATGTATTACCATGAGACAGATGACAAGGACGCATATGTAAATGAGGTGGATGCGGATACACCCGTATTCAATCCTATACATCTTATGCTTCAGACAGCTACACCTCTGCTTACTGGCAACTGGACGGCCACGGCTGAGACATACGAGACCGGGCTTTTGACCTATGGAAATGCCAATCCTGAAGATGAGGATTTCTGTTCACTGGCGGATTTTATTTTTACAGATAATGGAGTGTAACTGAAACTTCCATGGCAGCTGTTGAATTTTGGAAACCCGTCAGAAATGATGATACATGATGATTATTATGAAAACTATGGTGTTGAGTTTATAAAAATAGACCGTATGTATCTTGGAATAACCGACGAGAACTATGGAAAGCAGAGAGTTAATATGGAACCCTTTGAGCTGGAGGGATGGGGAAAGGAAGTCACCTATCACGAAAGGCTGAAGGAATCTTATTATATAATCAAAGATTATTGGACCAATAATTAAGGAAACCGTATGACATAGAAGAGGGAAGAAAATGAAGATCGAGGTCATGCTTTATATTTACGGCGCGGTTTGTGTAAGCATGATCCTGTTCAATGTGGTCTATAACATGTTTTTGAAACGCAGAGAACCGGATCTGAAAAAACGGTGCCAAAAGATAAAGATGCAGCTGGATATCCAGTTCAAAAATATAAAAAGAAGTGGAAAAATATCAGAGAGACATATAAAATATCTGATTAAAAAACTCAAGCACACTAGCTATTTGACGGCCTTTGACCTGGTGCTGGGAGAGGCCGGCAGCGACAAGCTGGATATAAAGGGAGAATATATTCATCAGATACAGCCGGCGGTACTTTATCTCGCGGTGTATTATCTTGATAAAGATAATATAAAGGCCGGGTATTTTACATATTTTCTTTCAAGATGTGAAGACAGAAGACGGCGCAGCATTGATTCCCTGCAGGACATTTTGCTTGAATATGTCAAAAAGGATAACTTGTACTGCCGATGCAACGCTCTTCAGGCTCTATACAATTTTGCGAATGTTGAGCACGTATTAAAGGGGCTTATGATTCAGGATGATGGAAGGGTATTCGTACATGAAAAGATACTCACAGAAGGCCTTCTTTCGTTTACCGGAGACCATGGAGTACTGATAGATGAGCTTTGGAAAAATTTCAACAGTTTTTCAGTGCATACACAGCTGGCCATACTCAACTATATACGATTTAAAACCGGCGATTATAAAGAAAAAATGTTTGCAGTTATGATGGATGAAAAACTGGATAAGGAGCTTCGTCTTGCGGGGATAAGATATTTTGGAAAATACTACTATGCACCTGCATTGGAAAAGCTCATTTCATTTACGCTGAATAAGGACCCTGAACTTTGGGAATATGCCACGGTGGCGGCATCATCCCTTGCCATATATGAAGGCGCAGAAGCATGTAATGCCTTAAAAGAGGCACTTCACAGCGGAAGCTGGTATATACGCTATTCAGCGGCACAGAGCCTGGCTGCTCATCATATGAATTATGATGATCTAATGGATATCATTTCAGGAAATGACCGCTATGCAAGAGAAATGATGACCTATCGTCTGGAATCGTATGAACTGCAGAACTCGGAGGTGTAGGAATCTATGACAGATGTGTATAAACTGTTTTTTAGTTATGTGGGCATATTCTTTATCATTTATATGATCGGATATGCAAGCTTTCTGTTCTTATCCGTAACCGTAGGCTCCTCGACCCTCTATAATCTGAAACGCAGGAACTGGCTTAAAAATGAGCTGCAGGGAGAATATTATATACCGGTCACTATCATCGTGCCGGCGTATAATGAAGAAGTCACCATAGTAGATAGTATAAAGTCACTGCTGTTTCTGGAATATAAGCTCTATGAGATAATAGTTGTGGATGATGGTTCCAAGGACAATACAGCAGATATGATGCGCAAAGCCTTCAACATGAAACAGGTAAACAGGCCTATACAGAGAAAAATACCTTGTCAGCCTGAAGATGCGATTTATGAAAGTTATGAATGGAAAATACCAATAACTTTGATATGCAAGAAGAACGGCGGCAAGGCTGACGCCCTCAATATGGGCATAAAAGCGTCAAGGTATCCATATTTCATATGTATGGATGCAGACTCGGTCCTGCAGTACGACTCACTGGATAAGATAATAAGGCCGGTGCTTGAGGAAGGCGATGTGATCGCTGTTGGAGGTGCTGTCAGACCATGCAACGGAACGGAGATACGCAACGGAAGGGTGGTATCTTATCATCTGCCTGATAAAGTAATACCTTGTATGCAGGTTTTGGAGTATGACCGTTCATTTCTTGCCGCCCGAATATTGTTTGATAAATTCAATGGCAGTATAATAATATCAGGTGCTTTTGGCCTGTTTAAAAAGAATATAGTGGTTGATGCCGGAGGATATGATGCATCTACCATGGGCGAAGATATGGAACTTGTGGTAAAACTGCACGTTTTCTGCCGTGAGCATGGCTTGCCATACAGAATACGCTATGCAACAGATGCTGTATGCTGGACGCAGGCCCCGGAAACCCTTGGAGACCTTTGTAAACAGCGCAGAAGATGGCATATAGGATTATTTCAGAGCCTGACACGCCATAAGAGAATGTTTATCAATCCTAAATATGGACTGGTGGGACTTGTGTCATATCTGTATTTTCTAATATATGAGCTGTTTTCTCCTTATATTGAGATATTCGGGATTTTTACAGTGGTACTGCCGTTTTTCGTAG
>JAHZAW010000009.1:108684-117540 GCA_019423725.1 Clostridiales bacterium | reverse complement strand
ATCTGATAAATGTTCCGTTTATGATACTTTTCTTTCTCATATATGTAGTTTATTCGGCGGTGCTGTCGCTGACAGCGTTTTTCGCTCGTATACATACCATTGACCTTAAACTGACAGCAATGGATGTTGTAAAGGCCATTGGACTTTGTGCATTAGAGGTATCATGTCTCAGGCTTATACTGGCATGGGTCCGTGCGGGATCACTTATAGGATATAGAAAAAGAAAAATGACATGGGGAAGCATCGAGCGAAAACAAATCACGTTTAAATAAACCTGTAAACCGGGAGGGGATCATATATGAATTTAGACCAGCTGAGAAGAGGTTTTTTCGGATATCAGAAGGCGGATGTTTATCAGTACATATCTTCCTTGGAGGAAGAATTTTCTGCTAAGCTTATGGAAAAAGATGAAGAGAATAAAAAAATAGAAGAACAGTATAAGGAAAGGGTCATTCAGATGGAGCAGGAGCTGAAGGAGGCAAGACAGAAGCTCGGAAATATGATGAATGAACAAATGATGATAGGCGCCGCTCTTATGGAAGCAAAAAGGTATTCAGAGCAGCTAAAAAAAGAGGCGGAATCAGATAAGGAAAAGGCAAGAGCTGAACTTGAAGAGCAGGTTGAACAGAGCCGTAACGAACTGGAACGCTATCGTAAGCAGATAGCAAGTGTCAGGGATACATTTGAGAATATGCTCAAAAATATGGATGAAAAGGCAGAAAAGCTGGAAATAAAGGTAGAGGAGCTTAAAGAGGACTATCCAGGACGAAATATGTCATTGTTTGAACGGAAAAGCGGGACTGATGAATAAAAACGGGAGCGGATAAAGTGGAAGAAAAAACGATCATTTATGTGGCTGGTAATCCGGACGCATATCCTGTGGAATATTATAACGAAGATTCACAGACCTATGAGGGGGTCATACCGGGACTGCTCCGGGATTTTTCGGAACAGAGCTCCTATGATATAATTTATTATGACGCGGGCGTTAATGACAACAGAGATGAACTTTATAAAAATAACCAGGTCGATATTATATCAGCTAATACAGGAGAGTCTGGGTCATGGAACAGTACAGACACACTCGCTGTGATCAGCCTGGAAAATGAGCAGGGAAAGATCACGTATTATCTGTCATTTACAGATGCTGCTCCGGAAGAGCTGAGAGTATCGCTTCAGTCATATATTGATGGTATAACTCAGGAAAATATAAACGGGCTTTTTTCTGGAACAGTACAGACTTATTCAGAAAGTCTGCCGTATAGGAATATAGTTTTTGGATTGTCTGGCTGCATTTTAGTTCTTATTATTTTAATCCTGATACTTGTTAGAAAATACAGGAAAAAACTCAGGGCCTCGCAGCAGGAGACTGAGACAGATAAAACCACTGGACTGGGAAATACCAATTATTTAAAAAGGTACTATAGACAGTTTGTATCGGATAAAAACCGTGTGCTGTATGAGCTCCTGTACTTTTATGTTGATACGAATAGCATTAGAAAAGCTGCCAGCACGGAGGAAACGGATGAGTTTTTACGCTACTGCGCTGTTATACTGCAGGAGTATACTGATGACACTGATATTCTTGCCAAGGTATCTGACCATGGGTTTGTTTTATTGAAAATGAACAGCAATATGGAAAAAACGGACAAACTCCTTAAGGCTATACTGGAGAGAATACGAGACTATTCAAAGCAGTTTTCAAAGTGTTTTGATGCAAACGTGGCAGTTGGAGTATATTTACTAAAACAGCAGGACAGAAACCTGGATGAAATGATTTTCCAGGCTTCACAGGGAGCTGAACTTGCTTTTGAAAATGGAGAGGATTATACATACTGTTCTGATAAAATGCTTCAAAAATGTATGCAGGACAGACAGCTTCAGGCAAGCATGGAAGAAGCTTTTGCTGGACATGAATTTCAGCTCTATATACAATTTTATGTTGATGCTGTATCGGGCAGGATCGTTGGCGGTGAAGCACTTTCCCGCTGGAATCATCCTAGGAAGGGCCTGTTGAATCCAGATGATTTTGTACCGCTGATGGAGAGAGAAAGGATGATAAGCCGTCTTGATTATTACTGCTTGAACGAGGTATGCGAATTCCTGGAATGGCTCACAAAAAATGGCGTGGACAGATTTTTTGTATCATGTAATTTTTCCAGGGATACATTAGCGGAATCTGATTTTGCCGAACGTTTAAAAAATATTCTGGAAAGATATGACTTCCCAAGGGAACTTTTGATAGTTGAGATAACAGAAAGTATAGAAACAAAGGATGTCATCCAGATGCAGAATAATATTGCCGCTCTGAAAGAATGCGGCGTCGGGGTGACGCTTGATGATTTTGGAAAGGGTTTCACATCTTTCTTTGATCTTCAGAAATATAATGTAGACGGTGTTAAGGTCGATAAGGAACTGGTAGACCATATTTTTACTCAGAGGGGAAGTACGATATTAAGATCTATGATACAGGTAGGGCATGAACTTCAGATGACTATTCTTGCTGAAGGCGTTGAGACTAAAGAGCAGGCAGAAACACTGCGCAGTATGGGCTGTGATGTTATACAGGGGTATTATTTTTATATGCCTCTGCCTGACTGGGAAGCAAAACGTAAGATCCTTCAACAATTTTCTGCTTAAATATTGTATAATTACCAGAGACAAAATTTATTACGACAACAAACAGGTTAGAGACAATATGTCCGATCGGAGGACAAAATGGATGAGAATAAGCTGAAAAAACAATTATTACGGGTTACAGGGACTGTTATTACGTTCAGTGTAATATTATGTATAGCCGTTTTTTGTACCTTTTCATATCTGTCAAAGGCTGTCAGTGATGCAGACTATAATCAGATGAAGACGGAGATAAAGGAATACAAAAGCAGGATAATGAAGCAGATAGACAAAAACTTTGAAATATTGACTACGCTGGCAGAGGTTTATGAAGCATGCGGAGTCGATGATGCAACAGATATCCTGAAAAAAAGCGGAGAAAACATAAATAAGGCCAACTCTTTTATAAGTCTGGCTTACTTTTCTACGGATGAAACCGGCTTCATTAATACCATTGGGCAGGAAACCATAGACTGCACCGTTGACAGATGTAACCCGGAAGCACAGAAGGTTATACGCAGGGCTCTTAATGGTGAGGAATCTGTGTCGAAAATGTTTGACAGTGAGGTATATGATGGCAAACTTTTTGTTTATAGTGTACCTGTATATAGTGACGGCAGGATAGCAGGAGCTATTGCGGCCAGTGACACCATGGAAATATTTGAGGATATAGTAAATGGAAATACTGTTATGGATGGAAACGGATATGTGCATCTTCTTGCCGCAAATGGAGATTTCCTTATCCGTTCGGAGAATACCCTTGTAAAAGAAAAAACGGATTCCATATTTGACGGACCTTATTTATCGGATAAGGACAAAATAACAGTCCAGCAGGCACTTGACAACAATGAAAGCTATTATGGCGAGTTTAATTATAAGGGTGAACACTGTCACTTTTATATGGAGCCTATGGATATGAATGGCTGGTATCTTTTCTGCGCAGAGAGGGTATGGGAATACAGACTTTCATATGGAAGGATATTTCTTATCATAATTGCTGTTTTTTGCATAATGCTTGCGGCACTGCTGTTTATGATGTATTTGGGTTATTATAAATTTCGCAGAAATTCAGCTTCATTACTTCATCTTGTAAGCTATGATACAGTGACTGGGGCTAAAAATACCTTTAAATTTGATGAGGAGTTCAGGGAACTTATTAAAAATAACAAGAATTATTCGGTGATCGCTCTTAATATACATAACTTTAAGGGTATCAATGACCTGTTTGGCAGAAGCGAAGGCGATAGGGTTTTATGTTATGTTAAATCAGTGGTCGAATCAAATTTAAATGAGGGCGAGTTTTTCTGCAGAGATGCGGCTGATATGTTTTATATACTTATGCTAGAGACCGATACTGAAAAAATAAGCAGCAGAGTCGAAAAGATCATTAAATATATAAGTGAGACATCAGCTTCCTATGGAGGATATGGCTACGATATGCTTTTGTATGCCGGAGCGGCCGTTAGAGGCGACAGGGAAAAAGCTCTTGTTACTCTGCAGAGCATACAGGGTACCCATTCCAAGACCATTGCTTTTTATAATGAGGGGCTGCATGAGGAAATACGAAAGAAGAATAATATCGAAAGCTATATGCATCAGGCTCTTCAGAATAAGGAATTCAAGATGTTTTTACAGCCTAAGTTCAATTTGAAAAACGATGAACTTGTGGGAGCTGAAGCCCTTGTCAGATGGCAGAAACCAGATGGAACATATCGTTATCCCAATGAGTTCATACCGCTTTTTGAATCTAATGGGTTCTGCATAAAACTGGATACATTTATGATAGAGCAGGCATGTGAACAGCTCAGAAAATGGATGGATGATGGTTTAAAGCCTGTCCCCATTTCGGTAAACCAGTCAAAGATATTGTTCCTTGATAAGAATTATCCTGATAATCTTGAAAAAATACTGGATAAGTATAATATACCATCATCTCTTATCACTCTTGAGATACTTGAGGGCATTGCCAGTGATGACCTGGAGCTTTTAAAGCGACAGATAGACATACTTCATTCCAAGGGGTTCAAGGTATCAATGGACGATTTTGGCAAAGGATATTCATCTTTGAATATGCTGTATCAGCTCAGGATAGATGAACTGAAACTGGATAGAGGATTTTTAAAAAAGGTGCCAGAAGATGACGGAAAAAGACGTTATATCATATTGAGGCAGGTAATAAGCCTGGCAAAGAAATTAGGAATAAAGACCGTGGCTGAAGGAATAGAAACAGCTGAAGACAGAGAAGCTGTCATAGCATTATCCTGCGACTACGGACAGGGATATTTATACGGAAAACCGATTGATTCATCGGAGTTTGGAGAAAAATATATAAATTAAACAGTATTGGAAAAAGGCAGCGGATATACCTCTGCCTTTTAATATTTTTTTGACTAAGTTTGGGCCATAATGCAAATTCATATACTACATGGATCCGCCACTGAAAATAATAGATAAATAGCTTATAGTTATTTTAGTTTGTTAAAAAAGGAGGAATGTATATGGGAAAAAATTATGGCTATATCAGAGTAAGCACCGAGGATCAAAATGAGGATAGGAAGGTATTTGAGATTAAAGAAATGGCCATTCCGGCAGGCAATATTTTTATGGATAAGCAGTCGGGAAAGGATTTTGATAGGCCTCAGTACAGAAAACTTGTAAGGAAGCTGAAAAAAGACGACCTGCTGTATGTGAAAAGCATTGACAGGCTTGGACGCAATTATGGAGAAATACTTGAGCAGTGGAGGATACTTACTAAAGAAAAAGGGATAGATATAGTTGTATTGGATATGCCTTTGCTCGATACACGAAGAGGTAAAGATCTTATGGGCACATTTTTAAGCGATATCGTATTGCAGGTACTTTCATTTGTAGCTGAAAATGAAAGAAGAAGCATACATCAGAGACAGGCTGAAGGAATAGCCGCAGCAAAAGCAAGAGGAGTACGGTTTGGCAGGCCGCAGAAAGAACTGCCTGATAATTTTATATGGCTGGTGAGAGAATGGGAGAATAAAAAAATATCGATTTCATATGTGCTGGAAAACTGCAATGTAAGCAAAGCAACATTTTACAGGCATCTGCATAAATTACGCCAGATAGAAAAAAAGAATTATTAAAAGGTACACCTTATGATACTTATATTTTATAACACAGACAAATATATTAATCAATTAAAAATCATAAATATAGCCATGAAATACATACAAATTACTATTATTTCACCATTATGCTGAAATGTCAAAATGTGTACATTTAGAGAAAATAAGGAACTTAATGTGCCTTGATACACATAAGCTGAAATAATAAGGGAAGGTGTAATATGTTGAGTAAGGATTTTCAGAAAACAGGATTGCTTGAGTACATTGCGGCTAAAATTGGATGTATGTATTTGTCTGACCTGCGCCAGCCATGTTTTTTTAATGAGGTCAAAAGAATAATGCCAGAAATAGAACCCAATAAGTACAGCGCACATGAATGGAATGACGCAGTTTACTATTTAACAAGGGAGAATAAAGAATTTAAAACCCAGGAAGATGCCTGGAATTATATTAAAATCATCTGATGAAAAATTTCTCCTGTCTATCGTAAACAGGTACTCTGTACTTGGAGAAAAATGATCTTATTATTTGTTATTATAATATTGAGTAGGATAAGGATACTTTATTGAAAATATATCAGTGGGTATCCTTTTTATATTATATAAATAAAATGGAAAATACGTAAATCAAAAATATACGAAGGTCTGACTTATTCACATAAAATATATAATGATAGACGTACAAAAGCTGGCATGCTATAATTTAATAAAGATATTTGCAGCTCAGTAATTAAATATGACTGAATCTTACCGAAAATGAGTTTTGACATTGAGATATCGTAAAATCATCAAAACATCATAGCATCATAACTATCGGGTTTGATAATATATGCTGCTGGATAATAAAACATATGATATATTTTTACGATCATTTTACCCCAGGCTGGTTTACATCTAAGAAATCACCTGGGGTTTTGTCATAAATCCGTTAACAAATAGAACTTTATGCGTTTGGAATATTTTAAGGAGAATTTTTATGGATAAGTTATATATTTTTTTTATGGAAAATATAAGCCCATTTATCGCTGAAAACTGGCAGCTGTTTGTTATTGCTGCAGGATGTATTCTTTTGCTGGGGGCGATTTTTAACTGGAAGCTGAATCCGAACGGCAGTACTCCATATGGAGTTCTTTCATTTATTTATCATAATTTCGGAGAGAAAGCCTATAGGATAGTATCTGCAATATTAAGTATTGTCATAATTATTTGCGGTATAGTGCTTTGGATATTAGAGTGAGCATGGAATAAATATATAAAATATATTGAAGAGTAATTTATTGTATGATAAAATAAAGATGATTTTTTTAAAATGTTTTTATTTGGAGGAAAATCAATGCCTAAGGTCGCCTATTCAGATGAAGAAAGAGAACAGATAAGAGAGAAATTGATAACCACCGGACTTGAACTTATGTCAAAACAGGGATTTAAGCATACAACTGTAGAACAGATATATAAAAGGGTGGGCATATCAAGGACTTTTTTCTATACCTTTTTTCCAAGCAAGGAAGATCTGATAGTAGAGGCATTATATTTCCAGCAGCCCAAAATAATAGAGCATGCCAGAAAATTAATGGATGCCCCCGGCCTCAACTGGAGGGATGGCGTAAAAAAGTTTCTTTATGACTGCTGCTATGGAGAAAAAAGCGGAATAGCTGTTCTTACTATAGAGGAACAGCAGCTAATATTCAGACGATTATCAGAAGAAAGCTATAAAACATTCAGACAGAAACAGAGGGCTCTTTTTGCAAAACTGCTCGAGATCTTTAGCATAAAAGCTGATAAACGAAGAATAGGGATCTTTACTAATATGAGCCTTACTATAATGATAATAAGAAGGGCTATTCCAAAGACACTGCCTTTATTTGTTCCGGAAGCTGCTGATGAGACTATCAGCTTACAAATCGATTCTATTGTCACATACCTTGAAAAATTAAGAGAGTAACTATGATCTGTCATACTATAATGATTCGCATTATAAACAGACAGATTTATTTTTACAGAAAATAAAAACAAAATTTAAAATTTGTTTTTATATTGAACCGTTTGTCTGGCGGCATCATTCGGTGGAACGGACGGTACATAAAAAATAAAATTATCTATTTTTAGGAGGGACTAAATTATGGGATTATTCAGTAAATTTTTTAAAGGCCCCGAAGTCGATATGGAAAAAAGTGATGCTAACACTAAGAAAATGAGGGAGCTTTTTAATCAGGTGGTTGAAAACGGGGGAGAATATAGAATAATTTTCGGGTATACAGAGGACGTGAGCAGATTCAACTATGGGTTCGTTCACGGAAGTAAAACAAAAATAGGGAATCTTATTGTAGGCTGGAATGAGGATAAGGAGACCATAGCAGTAGTACCCACAGTGCCAGACCTTTCCGGCTGTGGAGATCCTGCATATTACCGCCGTTCTGAAATATTGAAGGCCTATAGAAATAAATATCCAACGGATGCGTTTATCATCTATCCCGATAAAAAAAGCTACATAGGAATAAATGCCTATGACTGGCTGGATGATGAAAGCCTCTATGTATATGTGTCTCAGGAAGAGGAACTTGCTGCATTTTCAGAGTTCTTTATGAATCGTTTTGCTAAAAAATGAGGTAAAATATGATTTTTAAACAAATAGGAATGGTGCTTGTCTTTCTTATAATATTGGCCGCAGCCGGAAATATATGGTTTTATTTTGTTGATGGCATAATCGAGAAAATAAAGCGTATTTTTTACCAAGGAAACCAGAAAGAAAACTGGCATACACTGCCTGAGGATGACAGCAATAAAAAAGAATGAATAACATGCAATATGATTTTTAGCTGTTGGTACCAGGATACAGGGAAGGGTATGTGCATATTTGATTCATTATCTCATAGAGCAGGTCATTAAGTCTTTATAAATGCCTTAGAGCTGATATAATCAAAAAAATAACGGGTGTACTAAGTACACCCGTTTTGATATTATAGTTTATCTTATTTGAAGTATCTGTTGTAAAGTCCTTCGAAAGCTTTTCCGTGACGAGCTTCGTCTCTAGCCATTTCGTGAACTGTGTCGTGGATAGCGTCAAGGTTAGCAGCTTTAGCACGTTTAGCAAGGTCGAATTTACCAGCTGTAGCGCCGTTTTCTGCATCGATACGCATTTCAAGGTT
>JAHZAW010000009.1:99247-108674 GCA_019423725.1 Clostridiales bacterium | reverse complement strand
GGTTCTTCTTTGTTGAGTCTGTTAATACTTCACCAAGGAGTTCAGCAAATTTAGCTGCGTGTTCAGCTTCTTCATAAGCTGCTTTTTCCCAGTAAAGACCGATCTCAGGATAACCTTCTCTGTGAGCTACTCTAGCCATTGCAAGGTACATACCAACTTCTGTGCACTCGCCTTCAAAGTTAGCTCTTAAGTCTTTCATGATGTCTTCGCTTGAACCCTGAGCAACACCTACAACGTGCTCTGCAGCCCATTCTCTTTCTCCTGTCATTTCTTTGAATTTATCTTTAGGCGCCTTGCATACTGGACAGAAATCGGGAGCCTCATTACCTTCGTGAACATAACCACATACTGAACATACAAATTTTTTCATTTCTTTTCCTCCTTATTTATCTCATAGTGTGTGTTTTCTTCTTTGATAATTTGTTTTATCTGAGAATGATTATAAATTAGAAAATCGTTTTTGTCAATACTTAAATCGAAAAAAAATAAATTTTTTAAATTTGATATTGGAAGATGGATACACTATAATAATGTTGACTGGAGGAATGAATATGAATTTGAATATCGGAGAAGAGATAAACGGATTTATACTTAATATAAAGGAAAACATAGATGATATAAAATCCGTTGGATATATTTTTAAGCATAAAAAAAGCGGAGCATCTCTTATGTATATTGAAAATGACGATGATAACAAGGTGTTTTTTATCGCATTTAAAACTCCGCCTGAAGACGACTGTGGAACTCCACATATAATAGAACATTCCGTATTATGCGGTTCTGATAAATACCCTGTGAAGGACCCGTTTAATGAACTTGCCAAGGGTTCACTCAATACTTATCTTAATGCTTTGACCTACAGTGATAAAACAGTTTACCCCATAGCAAGCAGAAATGATAAGGATTTCAGGAACCTTATGGATGTTTATATGGACGCTGTCTTTAAGCCCCTCATACTCAAAAATAAGGAAATATTTATGCAGGAGGGCCACCATCTTCATATGGAGGATATAAATGATCCCCTGGAGATAAAGGGTGTCGTTTATAATGAGATGAAAGGCGCTTATTCCGATCCGGACAGATGCCTTGACGGAGCTGTGAATACGGCACTTTTCCCGGATTCACCCTATAGATTTGAAAGCGGCGGGGACCCAGATAAAATACCTGACCTTACCTATGAGAAGTTCAAGGAGTTTTATAAAAAATACTATCATCCATCAAACAGCTTCATATATCTATTTGGAAAAATGGATATAGAGGAAAGGCTAGCTTATCTTGACAGGGAATATCTTTCCGCCTTTGATGTTCAGATATTTGACAACAAGATAAAACATCAGAGACCACTTAATCAGGTCATAAGGAAAAAAGAAAAATATCCCGTTGTAACAAGAACAGACAGAGATGGAATGTATGCGGCTGGATTCGTGACTGGGGATTCCTGTGATGAGGAAAACTCCCTTGCCTGCTCCATACTTTCATATATACTGATGGATACCAATGCGTCGCCCCTCAGAAAGGCACTTACGGAAAGCGGCTTCTGCTCTGATACGGAGGGATGGTATGATTCATCCATACTTGATACAGTATTTACCATAACAGCCAAAAATGCAAAGGAAGATTCCGAAGAAGAATTTGAAAACATAGTTATGGGTGAGCTTGAAAACTGTGTTAAAAACGGACTGGATAAGGAATTGGTACAGTCAGCGGTAAATGCCTTTGAGTTTATGCTCAGCGAGGAAAACTTTGGATATAAGCCCAGGGGACTTTATTATGGACTTAAATCCATGAACAGCTGGCTCCATAAGGAAAACCCTCTGGACAGCTTCAGATTTAAAAAACATATAGCTGCCATAAGGGAAAAATCAGAAAATGGATTATTTGAAAATATCATAAAGGAAAAGATGCTGGATAATCCCACGAAGGTTTTTGTATGCCTTGAACCAGAAGAAGGCATGCAGGCTGCAATGGACCAGAAGGAAAAGGCAGAACTTGAAAAATATAAGGCATCCATTTCCGATGATGAGAGGGCTGATATCGTAAGGGAGACAAAGCATCTCCTTGAGTATCAGTCAGCACCCGAAGATTTGTCAGTAATGCCTTATCTAGTCATAGATGACATCGATAAAAAGGCAGACATAATCGAAAGCAGGATGGAAGATGGTATATTCTATGCTCCGGCGGAGACCAATGGCGTGGTATATGCAGAGCTTTCCTTTAATGTGGATCATATAGCTGAGGAAGATTATGGATATTTGGGACTTTTATCGGATATCATAGGCAAGCTGGACACGGAAAAATACAGCTTCAATGAACTTCCCACAAAAATAGATATGTATACAGGAGGAATAACATCGACCTGCTCAGCCTACTATGGTGTGGACTCAAAGACAAGAAGGGTGCTGAACGTAAGCGTAAAGGCCTTATCCCAGAATATCGACAAAATGATCGATATAACCGATCAGACTGTAAACAAGATGTTATTTGGAAAAGATGACAGCCTTAAGCTCATAATAAAGGATAGGATATCTAAGCTGGAAAACTATCTGACCCAGAATGGACACTTGGCTGCTTCAAACAGAGCACTCAGCCATATAAATCCTGCTTATAAATTCAAGGACGCTGCCACAGGTATCGATTATTTCAAATTTTTAAGAAATACAGATATGAATTTCAGCAGCAGTGTTGGTGAAAAACTCTCTAAACTGGCGGCTTCTGTATTTTCTTTAGATAATCTTACCATTGGCATAAGCTGTGAAGAAAAGGACTTTAAAAAAGCCTCAGCCATAAAGGATATTTTCTCCTCAAAGACTGTATCGGAGACCGCTAAAAATGCTGGAAAAGATGAGATAACATCAGAGGGTATAGTAACTCCCGGAAAGGTACAGTATGCGGCAAAGGCTGCTGACTATAAAAAGGCAGGATATGAATACAGCGGAAAACTGCTCGTCCTTAAGAATATAATCGATCTGGAATATTTGTGGAATACCGTAAGGGTACAGGGAGGAGCCTATGGATGCGGATGTAATTTCCTCAGAAGCGGAAGCATGTATATGTATTCTTACAGAGACCCTAATCTTTCAAATACTCTGAATATATATGACAGGTCTGCTGAATTTGTAAGGAATTTCAATGCGGATGAGAAGTCCATGACCGGATATATAATCGGAGCCATAAACAGCCTTGACAGGCCCATGAGCAGAGAGCAGAAACTTAAGACAGCCCTCATAAGACATATTAATGGAATAACTCCTGAACTTCTCCAGAAGGAAAGGAATGAGGTGCTTTCTACTTCGGTCTCAGACATAAGGGGATATGAAAATATGCTCTCAGCCTTTAAAAACAGCCGTAATATATGTGTCATAGGAAACGGAGATAACATAAATAAAGAAAAAGATATATTTGACAGTGTTATTTCTATGAAATAATTGTTGCATAACTGAATTTTATAATATATACTGTCACAGGTATTATTCATCATAGGGAGATGTTCCTTGCCTAACCATCTCCAAAATAAAAAACAGGGGGAATTTAATATGAGAAAGATCAATACCGAAACTATCGCCTTGACGGGAGTAACAGCCGCTGTCTATCTGGTCGCAACGCTGGTCATATCGCCAATAGCCTATGGAAGTATCCAGTTCAGGATATCTGAAGTAATGGTGCTGCTGGCTTGGATCAATCCTGCTTTCATTCCAGGGCTTGTTCTTGGATGCGCACTGGCAAATATGTTTAGTCCGCTTGGCATCATTGACGTACTGTTTGGAACGTTCCATACATTCTGCTCAGTTATGCTCATAAGCAGGACAAAAAATATGTATCTGGCATCGCTCTGGCCTACGATTTTTTCATTTATCATAGGTCTGGAACTGTACCTTGTTTACAGCTCACCGTTTATAGTGTCAACGCTTTCGGTAATGGCAGGGGAGCTTATATGTATCACGATAATTGGATGCATCATCTTCTCGATCGTAAGAAAAAATAGATTAATAATGGCAAAACTTCAGAAATATTAAAAGGTAAAATTTAAGGCCCGTTTAAAACGGGCCTATTTTATTTGCAAAAATATTTGTAAATAAAATATCCTGCCTTGGCCGGGCAGGATACGAAGATGGAAGGATTTATGAAGAAATTTTTATCAGCTTTCCTGCTGATGATTATATTGTAAAGGAGCCTTGTGAACTGAGTATATATAAGTTGTGAATAATTTGTAAACAAAAAAATCTTTTGTTAAGATAATTTTTCGTTAAATGTAAAAACAATGTTAATGGGCCCTGTTTGTATATTTTACCGGTTTACATTGAGACTATTTTATTCTAAAATAAGAATATATGTTCGTATTATATGCGAAAGAAGGTTCCCATCATGCAAAGGCTCATATTACATTCTGATCTTAATTGTTTTTACGCTTCTGTGGAATGTCTGCTGAATCCACAGTATAAGAACAGGCCCGCTGCTGTATGCGGCGACCCGGAAAAAAGGCACGGGATAATACTGGCCAAAAACTATATAGCTAAATCCTTCGGAATAAATACAGGGGATACGGTGTGGCAGGCCAGGGAAAAGTGTCCTGACCTAGTGCTTTTTCCGGCCAGGTTCGAGATGTATAAGCATTATTCCGAGCTGGTAAGGGAAATATACTACAGGCATACAAATCTTGTGGAGCCCTATGGACTTGATGAAGCATGGCTTGACATATCAAAACCAAAGGGGGATTTTGATTATGCCATGGCTGAAGCTGAGGACATAAGCAGCACCATAAAAAAAGAGACCGGACTCACAGTATCCATAGGTGTGTCATTTACAAAAAGTTTTGCGAAGCTGGGAAGCGATTACAAAAAGCCCGACGCCATAACCATGATAACTCCGCAGAATTTTAAGGATATCGTATGGCCCCTCAAAGTATCAAGTCTAATATATGTTGGCAGGTCCACCACTAAAACCCTGGCTAAACTTGGCATATACACCATAGGAGATCTGGCTCTTTCCGATGAAAGATGCATAAAGGCACACCTGGGCAAAAACGGCGAAAAGCTTAGACTATGGGCCGCGGGAAAGGACTTTGAGCCAGTAAGGGACTATATAGACCATGCGGATATAAAGAGCATAGGAAACAGTGGAACTTTGCCATACGATATATATACCGACGATGATATAGCTATAACCCTTATGATACTGTCAGAAAGCGTAGCTGCAAGACTAAGGGCAAAGCAGCTTATGTGTTCCACTGTTCAGGTGGAAATAAAGGAAAAGGAGCTTTTGAGATTTTCCGGCCAGAAAAAGCTCAGTTTTCCAAGCTGTGTATCAGAGGATATATATAATGCGGCAGAGGAGCTTTTTAAGACCAAAAGACGGGAAGGAAGGATGATAAGGGCTCTGGGAGTAAGGGCCTGTGATCTGGAAAGTTCAAAGGCTGTGCAGCTTTCCATAGATCCTGATTTTTCCCGTTCCATGAGACAGCTAAAACTGGATGAGATGCTGGACGGCATAAGGGGAAAGTATGGATATGACAGCGTAAAAAGATGTATGATGCTTTTAAACACCGACCTGTCAAAGATGAACCCCATTGCTGAACATACGGTATATCCGGGAGGATTTACTTATTAGCGGCTGTATGTATAACTAAGAACAATTGTTTTTCTGTCCAATAAAGATCATGTATGATATAATTTATATATATTCAAAATATAAACTTGAAGGCCGGAGGTGTTAGTATGAGACTTGTTTTTTCTGGAGCGGCTCATGAAGTTACGGGAAGCTGCCATTATTTGAACGTTTGCGGAAAAAATATACTTTTGGACTGCGGAATGGAGCAGGGAAGGGATATTTATGAAAACCAGGAGATCCCTGTAGCTCCGTCGGATATAGATTATGTTTTTTTATCCCATGCACACATAGACCATTCGGGATATCTCCCTCTTATATATAAAAATGGGTTCAGAGGAAAGATATTTGCCACAACTGCTACGGTGGATCTCTGTGATATAATGCTTCGAGACAGTGCGCATATCCAGGAATTTGAGGCTGAATGGAGAAACAGAAAGGCAAAAAGGTCTCTTGAAAAACCCTATGAGCCCCTTTACAGTATGAATGACGCCGAAGGAGCCATATGTCTGCTGGTGCCCTGTAATTATGGGGAGAGGATACCCATATGTGAAGGTGTGGACATAGAGTTTACGGATATAGGACATCTTCTTGGCTCATCGAGCATAAAGCTCTGGCTGACAGAAAACGGGATCACAAGGACTCTTGTTTTCTCCGGAGACATAGGAAACACTGACCAGCCGCTCATAGAAGACCCTAAATATACCGATGAGGGCGACTATGTCATAATGGAATCCACCTATGGAAACCGTATGCATGGAGAAAAACCGGATTATTATACGGCTCTGGCCAAAATAATCCAGGAGACCCTGGATGCGGGCGGAAATCTGGTAATACCGGCCTTTGCCGTTGGCAGGACACAGGAAATGCTATATTTCATAAGGAAGATAAAAGAAGACAACATGATAAAGGGCCACGATGGATTCAAGGTATATGTGGACAGTCCTCTGGCTGTGGAGGCCACAAGGGTATTTAATAAGAACACCCTGGCTTTTTACGATAAGGAAGCGCTGGAACTCATAAGCAGGGGTATAAATCCCATATCCTTTGAAGGACTGGAAACTTCGGTCACCAGTGACGACTCAAAGGCCATAAATTTTAATAAAGAACCCAAGGTCATAATATCAGCATCAGGAATGTGTGAGGCCGGAAGGATAAGACACCACCTTAAACATAACCTCTGGAGAGCTGAATCGACCATACTTTTTGTTGGATACCAGGCTGAAGGCACACTCGGACGCCAGCTCATAGATGGTGTTGATTCCGTGAAACTTTTCGGTGAAAAAATAGGTGTCAAGGCAAGGATACTGCAGCTGGAGGGCGTCAGCGGCCATGCTGATAAAAAAGGACTTACGGACTGGATAAACGGCTTTAAGGAAAAGCCTAAGAGAGTATTCATCGTACATGGACAGGATGAAGTCACCGATGAATATGCTAAATACCTCAGGGATGAGTTCGGATATGAAACATTCGCACCTTACAGTGGAGCAGAATTTGATCTTCTGACCAATTCCATAATAAGCGAGGGAGTAAGGATACCCGTTGAGCAGCCTGAATTTACCGAGTTCAAATCTAAGGGAGCTGCCAGGGGAGAAGCCCTTTACAGAGAACTTGAAAACGCTGCTGCCAGACTTAAGACTGTCGTTGCCCATAATAAGGGAGGAGCAAACGCAGATCTTCAGAAACTGCTGGATAGGATCAATGATCTCTGCGATGAATGGGACAGATAAATATATACACAAAAAAACCTCAGGGCATTTATGCTCTGAGGTTTTTAAATATTCTCATTATTTTCTGATATAAACTATACCTGTGGCAGCCGGGCCCACATATGAGCCTATGGTAGGTCCGATATTAGATATGGTATTTTTATCGATATTTATGCCCTTTGAGGCAAGTTTTTCAAGCATCACATAGCAGTTGACCGGGTCGCCTGAATAAAGAGGAAATACAGGATAGTCTTGGTCTATCTGTTCTTCAGCGACTTTCTGAGCCATATAATCTATGCTGTGCTTTATGCCTACACCCTTGTGGCATACAAGGACTTCGCCTTCCTGGTCCATGGTTATGACAGGCTTTATACGTGCAATAGCAGCGGCGCTGGCCTCGAACTTTGAAAGCCTGCCTCCCTTAACAAGATAGTGAAGAGTCGGAAAGGTCGCATAGAGACTTATTCTTTTTTTAAGGTTTTCAGTAGCTTCAACGATCTCATCAGCTGTTTTGCCTTCATCGCGGAGTTTTGCGGCATTGTCCACAAGAAGTCTTATGCCTGCGGAAGCACTGGCTGAATTTATTATGTGTACTCTGTCATATCCAACATTGTTTTTGCATAAAGTAGCGGTCTGGAGCATACCGCTCAAACATCCTGAAAGCATTATCAGTATGATGTCATCACCAGCTTCAGCTGCCTCCTGAAAAATATCAGTATAGGTAGTAGGTGAGGGCTGAGCTGTTTTAGGAAAATCGCTGTTTTTTTCAAGCAGATCAAAAAATACATTTTTGCTTAAATTTACTCCGTCTAAATATTCATTCCCACCGAACATAATAGGTATAGGTATAACTTCAATGTTTTTAGCTTTGATCTCATTCTGCTCATAGTCGGAACCTGAGTCAGTGATAATTCTGATTGACATTGTTCTGCCTCCGCATATTATTATGGTTATATTAAAATTTTACTATCAGGCATAAATATAGTCAAGACACTTGTCCTTTTTAAAATCACAATGTCATAAATTTTAGTATAAATATTTTAGATAACATTAAGGAATTAATGTCTTTTTTGACGGATAATTTTGTGTTAAAGTATATAGCATAGAAATATGTGTGGAGGTATTAAGGTGGGAAAAATAAAACTGATAGCAACGGACCTGGACGGCACGTTTCTGACAGATGATAAAAGAATATCAGTAAAAAATATGCAGGCTCTTAAGGAAGCTGTTGAGGCGGGAGTACTTTTTGTCCCAGCCACCGGAAGATCACTTTTTACAATGCCTGATACGGTCATGGCTCTTGACTGCCTTCACTATATCATAACATCAAACGGAGCCGCCGTTGACGATATGACAACAGGAAAGACCATATATAAAAACCAGCTGGATTCCTGTTTGACCCGAAACATAATAAACCATGGACTGGGACTTGGGATAATGGTCGAAATAGTTATTGATGGAAGAACATATACCCTTGAAAAATTCAGCCGTGACCTGGTGGGATATGGAGCGAATCCAAAGTTTATCAAGTGGCTTAAAGATACGAGAACAGTGGTTGAAACCTTCGATGAAATAATTAAAAATGATACGACTGTGGAGAATATAAACCTTGTATTTACAGATATGGCACAAAGAGTGGAGACGTATAGTTATATTTCTAAGAATTTTGATGTAGAGGTAACTAATTCCATAGGCAATAATCTGGAAATAGGGCCAAAGAGCTGTTCCAAGGGAGAAGCACTTGAATTTCTTGCTGGTAAGCTGGGCATAAATATGTCCGAGGTGATGAGCCTTGGTGACAATAACAATGACTGGGACATGATAAGAAGATCAGGAATAGGTGTTGCCGTGGGAAATGCGGATAAAAGACTTAAAGAGAGCGCAGCATACATAACATCAGGAAATAATGATGATGGTTTTGCGGAAGCCGTATATAGATTCGTGCTTGGTTAAAACCAGAAGGGAGAATGATCTATGGGAATAATAAAAGCGATAGGTTCAGCCATAGGCGGAGGACTTGCCGACCAGTGGCTTGAAGTCATAGAAGCGGCTGATATGAGTGATACAACGGTTTTTTGCGCAGGAAGAAACGCCAGAGGTACTGACCGCAGAAACTC
>JAHZAW010000009.1:89234-99209 GCA_019423725.1 Clostridiales bacterium | reverse complement strand
AAGGAAGCGAAGACCTTATAAGTGACGGCTCAATGATACATGTTGGGCCTAATATGTTTATGATACTTACCGATGGAGGAAAGGTCGTAGATTATACGGCTGAGGAAGGCTATTATAAAGTAAGTATGGATACGGCTCCGTCTCTTTTCAATGGTTCATTCGGGGATGCCCTCAAGGAGTCTTTCAACAGGGTTAAGTATGCCGGTGTATCACCCAGAAAACAGAAGGTATATTATATAAACCTGCAGGAAATAAAGGGTGTAAAATTCGGAACACGCACTCCGATAAATTATTTTGATAATTTTTATAATGCCGAACTGTTTTTAAGGGCCCATGGCACCTACAGCATAAAAATTACTGACCCCCTTTTATTTTTCAGGGAAGTAATACCTAAAAACGATGATATAGTAGATATAAACGATATAAATGAGCAGTATCTCAATGAGTTTCTGGAAGCCCTGCAGGCAGCGGTGAACCGTATGTCAGCTGATGGGGTAAGGATATCCTATGTTCAAAGCAAAGGCAGGGAACTTTCCAAGTATATGGCTGATATACTTGATGATGACTGGAAAAGGGAAAGAGGCATGGAGATATGTTCCGTTGGAATAGCAGCCATATCCTATGATGACGAGAGCACTAAGCTCATAAATATGCGTAATCAGGGAGCAATGCTCGGTGATCCTTCCATCAGGGAAGGCTATGTCCAGGGCTCACTTGCAAGGGGGCTTGAAGCTGCCGGAAGCAATGACGCAGGCTCCATGGCTGGATTTATGGGCATGGGAGTCGGAATGGGAGCTGCAGGCGGATTTATGAAGGCTGCCTCTGATTCAAACTCAGCCATGATGGAAAGAAACAGAGCTGAAGGCACTGTTGATAATGATAATGACAGCTGGCGCTGTGAGTGTGGGAATATAAATACAGGCAATTTCTGCAGCCAGTGTGGAAGGGAAAGAAAAAAAGATTATGATAAGGGCGCTGACGTATGGATATGCGAATGCGGCAGTGAAAACACAGGAAATTTTTGTCCACAGTGTGGAAAAAAGAGACCGTCTGAGGTAAAATGTGATAAGTGCTCTTATAAATGGGATGGAAAGGGCATAAGGCCTAAGTTCTGCCCCATATGCGGAAATCCTTTGGTATAAAGGATCTCCGGCTGTTTCTGGAGGTTATTGATGGATACTTATATGTATAAATGCCCAAACTGCGGCAGTGGAATGGAATATGACGCTGATACCCATATATTCCACTGTGATTACTGCCTGAGCGACTTTACGGCTGAAGAGCTGGAAGAAAGACGAAAAAAGGCAGAGGCAGAAGCGGGTGATGATAAAGATGAAAAAGACTACGGCTATGAAGAACATTCTTCCGTATACAGCTGCCCCAACTGCGGAGCGGAAATAGTTACAGATGATACAACTGCCGCTTCCTATTGTTATTACTGCCATAATCCGGTCATTTTAAGCGGAAGACTGTCGGGAGAATTCAAGCCGGACTATATAATACCGTTCAAGTTTGATAAAGAAGAGGCAGAAAGAAAATTCCACCGCTGGGTAAAAAGCAAAAAGCTGCTTCCTGGAAGTTTCACAAAGGACGCTGTCCTGGAAAATCTATATGGTGTTTATTATCCATACTGGATGACTGACTGTACCGTCAGGGGAAAATTTGAGGCAACGGGAAGAAATATTCGAGTATGGATAGCCGGAGAGCTTGAATATACAGAAACAAAGGTATATGAGATAGTTCGTGAAGGAACCATTGAGTTTGACAACATAAAAAATTTCGCCATGAAAGGAGAAAGGGCTAAGCCGGCCATGGCAGTCCAGCCTTTCAATGATGAAGGTATAGAAGAATTTAAAATGGCATATCTGTCAGGATTCCTGGCTGAAAAAAGAAACCTTGAATATCCTGAGGCCCAGGAGAATGTAATGGAACAGGTAGAAGAATATTCCAGAAGGATATTTGAATCCTCTGTCAAGGGCGGATATGGCTCAGTATCAAATAAAAATATGTCAGCGGGGATCATAAACAGCAGTCATAAATACATACTGCTGCCGGTATGGGTACTTACATATGTGTCAAAGGGTAAGAATTATTATTTTGCCATGAACGGACAGACAGGAAAGGCCGTCGGCAAACTGCCTTTGAGCAAGCTTAAGGTGGCGGCTGCAGCCTTTGCAATATTTGTCCTTATACTCCTTATCATTGTTGGAATAGGGGTGATCATATTATGAAAAAGATAGTATTTGCGATTATGTTCATTCTTTCTCTTATGATACCTCAGGTTTCAGCCTTTGCCGCTTCCGGTGTATATGATGATGCCGGACTATTCTATGAGACAGAAGTTACAGCCCTTCAGGAAGAACTGGCTGCCCTTACGGAGACCACTGGCTGGGATGCGGCCGTTGTGACTACCAATGACGCTGAAGGAAAAACATCCATGGTTTATGCAGATGATTTTTATGCTGAGCTTGGATATGGAGATAATGGTGTACTTTATCTTGTGGATATGGATAACCGTGAGATATATATATCAGCAACTGGTACAGCTTCCGCCTGCCTTACGGATACAAGGATGGATAATATATTTGATGAGGCTGTTTCCTATGCATCCCAGGGCAGCTATTATAAAGCTGTTTCCACTGAAATATCCATGACCAGTGAATATTTTCAGGCCGGTATACCGGTGGATAATGAAAAGGCAGCCGTACAGATAGCCGTAGTAGTTGCCGGAGTTATCATAGGCGCAGCGGTAGCTGCGTTTTGGGTAGTAACGGTATATAAAGAGTATTCCTTTAAGGAGATAGGTGAAATATACGATTATAACTCAAAAAGCAAGGTAAACTATACCGTCAACAGCGACAAATTGGTAAATTCATTCATTACCACAAGGATAAGGCCAAGACAAAGAAAAAATCCTCCAAGGGGAGGAAGAACAGGTTCCTCAGCCCATAGAGCATCCAGCGGAAGGATGCACACAGGCAGGGGAAGAAGATTTTGACAGACAATAAAAAAGCCCGTTAAACGGGCTTTTTTTAATTATTTTTTCTTAGCTATTTCTATATTTACTTTTTTGCCTTTTATTTTGCCATTTTTCATAGCAGCGATTATGTCCCTTGCGTATTCAGCGGGCACATCCACAAATGTATAGTCATCATAAAGATCTATGTGTCCAATGAGATTTCCGGGAACGCCAGCTTCTCCAGCAAAGGCTCCAACTATGTCCTTGGCTCTTATTTTATTTTTCTTTCCGGCATTGAGGAAAAGCCTTACGGTATCATCTCCGGAATCACCATAAATCTCAGTGCCTCCAAAGTTGATGTCATCGGTATCATAGGACATAAGGTCATTAAGGCTCAGTTTCAGGAGTGCAGCCGCAATGTCAGTTGCTGCCACATCGTCATCATTTACCATATTGTCCACGATGTCGATATACTTTCCAAGGCCGCCGTCATCGATGACTTCCTTGACTTTTTCAAGGAAAGCCGCTGTTTTTATCTCCTCGATGTCACTTAATGTGGGGAGCTTTTTCTGCACTATTTTTGTTTTGGTGTAGCGCATTATGTCACGGAGCTTATATATTTCCTTTCCTACACAGAATGTGAAGGCCTTGCCACTTTTTCCGGCACGTCCGGTCCTTCCTATCCTATGGACATAATATTCATCGTCCTGGGGCACATCATAGTTGAAAACTATATCCACGTCGTCCACGTCTATACCCCTGGCAGCTACATCGGTGGCAACAAGTATTTCAATGGTGCCGTTTCTGAACTTCTGCATTACCTTGTCACGCTGAGGCTGTTTCAGGTCTCCGTGGAGGGCTTCCGCAAAATATCCTCTGCCCTGGAGCTGCTCAACGACCTCATCGACGCGTTTTTTAGTATTACAGAAAACGATGGACAATTTGGGTGAGTACATATCTATTATACGGCAGAGAGCATCGGGTTTTGTTTTTTCCTTGACGTCAAAATATGCCTGTTCAATACTGGGAACGGTGAGTTCTTTTCTTGTTACCTTTATATATTCAGGGTCCTTCATATATCTTCTTGAAAGGTCAAGTATCTCATCGCTCATGGTCGCTGAGAACATAACGGTCTGTCTGTCTTCAGGTACTTTGAGCATTATTGTCTCGATGTCATCCCTGAATCCCATATCCAGCATTTCATCAGCCTCATCAAGTACCACGTATTTGACAGTACCCATTTTTAATGTGTGCCTTCTCATATGGTCCATAACTCGTCCGGGAGTTCCGATGACCACCTGGACACCTTTTTTGAGGGCTGTTATCTGTCTGTCTATGGGCTGTCCTCCGTATATGGGGAGGACCTTTATATTTTCCTTGTATTTCAGGAATTTTCTGAATTCCTCGCTGACCTGTATGGCAAGTTCCCTTGTGGGCAGGAGTATGAGTGACTGAAGGCTTTTGTCATCGGGGTCAAGCATCTCAAGGCAGGGGAGGCCAAAGGCCGCTGTTTTTCCTGTTCCTGTCTGTGACTGGCCAATGACATCACGGCCGTCCATTATTATGGATATGGCCTGGGACTGTATGGGTGTTGCCTCCTCAAATCCCATATCTTTTACCGCTCGGACTATTTCGTCCGATAGATTCATTTCTTCAAATTTAAGATTTTCCATAGTATTCCTTTCGTTTCTAACATTTATCCAGCAAATGTACCTATTATATCAGCGGAAAAAACAATTTGCAAGTGGAAGATTTTTCGTTTATAATGTTGCTGTCGCATTTTGTAACAACTTTGTAACGTATTGTTAATTTATTTAGATGGGAGAAACATATATGCAGATTTTAAGAGCGATGCTTCTGGGACTGATACAGGGATTTTCGGAGTTTATGCCTGTGAGCAGTTCGGGAAACTTATACTTTTTCAGCAACCTATTCAATATAGAGGCATATACGCTTTCCTTTGACATCCTGCTGCATACCGCCTGCCTTGCGGCTTTGGTATTCATTTATTTCAGGGATATCAGGGCTATGTTAGAAAATCCAGCGTCACATTTTAATAAGATGGTGGCCGTTGGACTTATACCTATCTTTGTGGTTTCGGTGATTTTCCAGATGAAGATCGACACATTTTTTTATTCAACAAAGGCACTGGGAGTATGCTTCATATTTTCCGGAGTAGTGCTCTTTTATGAGACCATGTATTCACCTGGTAAAAAGAAAATAAAAAACATGAGGATAAAAGATGCCATTATAATAGGTATATTTCAGATGTTTGGCACCATACCGGCTGTATCCAGAAACTCAATGGCCATAAGCGGAGGACTTCAAAGGGGCTTTGATGGAAAAACGGCATTAAAGTATGCCTATATTATGTCCATACCAGCAATGTTTGGAAGGATATTTGCCGATGTACTTATGATCTATAATAATACAGATAATACAGTAACTGATGTATTTGGGATATTTTCTATGTTTTTTGGCTTTGTTATGGCCTTTGCTGCCGCCGTTGTGGCAATACGCATCATGCAGAGACTGGCCAAAAGGGGAAAATTCAGGATATTTGCTTACTATATGTGGATTTTAGGAGTAATAACACTTGTGGATATGCTGGCATTAAATAAAATATTCTGAACAATTTCTTGATATTAAATTCTTGACATTAAAAATGAATGTGTTAGAATATCTTTGTTATTATATTATGAAAACAGCTGTGAAGGCGAAAAGTAGTCTGAAATGTAGGTCCCAGAGAGAAAGCGTCTCCTTTTATAGGGCTGGCTGAAATCGCTTTTGTTTCGATCTTCAGATGAAGTTCACGCCGGAGCTTGTCCGCTGAAAGATGGCAGTAGGCGGATGCGTATTCCGCTCGTTACGCGGACTCGCTGTATGAGCAGCGTTGATGAGTGCCTGCGTAAAAGAAAAAGCAGGAATCAGGGTGGTACCGCGGATATATACCTTCGTCCCTTTTATTAGGGACGGAGGTTTTTTTATTTACAGCTGAAAATCTGAAAGGAGTTACATTAAATGAAGGAACAGCTTAATGCAATCTATGAAAAAGCCGTCGAAAGCATTAAAAATGCTGAACAGTTAAAGGACATCGATGAGATCAAAGTCAAATTTCTCGGTAAAAAAGGTGAACTTACAGGTATCCTTAAGGGTATGGGCAAACTTTCACCCGAGGAAAGACCTGTTATCGGCGAGATGGCAAACTGTATAAGGGCTGACATCGAAAGCAAGATGGAAGAGGCTAAGAAAGCCTTTGCTGCTAAGGAACAGGAACGCAGACTTAAAGAAGAAACAATAGACGTAACAATGCCCGGTAAAAAATGCGAGTGCGGACACAAACATCCCATGAGCATAGTTATCGATGAGATAAGTGATATATTTATCGGTATGGGATATGAGATCGTTGAAGGACCTGAAGTTGAGCTTGACTACTATAACTTTGAAGCCCTTAACATCCCCAAAAACCATCCCGCTAAGGATGAACAGGATACATTTTATATAAATGGCGATATCCTCTTAAGGACACAGACATCACCCGTTCAGGTCAGAACAATGGAAAGAGGAACACTCCCCATAAGAGCCGTATGTCCTGGTACTGTTTACAGAGCTGATGAGGTAGACGCTACCCATTCACCTGTTTTCCATCAGTGTGAGGGTCTTGTGGTAGATAAGGGAATAACCATGGGAGACCTTAAGGGAGCCCTTGAAGTATTTGCAAAGGAACTTTTCGGAAAGGATATTAAGGTAAGATTCAGACCCCATCATTTCCCCTTCACAGAGCCTTCAGCTGAAATGGACGTAACATGTTTTGCCTGCGGTGGAAAGGGCTGCCGTGTATGTAAGGGAGAAGGATATATCGAAGTGCTTGGATGTGGTATGGTACATCCCAAAGTATTAAAGATGTCAGGAATCGATCCTGAAGTATACAGCGGATTTGCCTTTGGTATGGGCCTTGAACGTGTAGCTATGCAGAGATACGGCATAACAGACCTTCGTCTGCTTTTTGAAAACGATATGAAGTTCCTCAAACAGTTCTGATAGATAAGGAGTGTGAAAATAAATGGATTTATCAATGTCTTGGTTAAAGGACTATGTTGATATAGATGTAGATATAAAAGATTTCATAGAAGATATTACACTTACCGGCTCAAAGGTAGAGGGCTGGAGTGAAATGGGAGGAGAACTCTCAGGCATAGTAACAGGTAAAATAACAGAAATAACAAAGCACCCAAATGCTGACAGACTTGTTGTTTGTAAGGTAGATATCGGAAAGGATATGCCCCTTACAATCGTTACCCATGCGCCCAATGCTGCTGAAGGAGCTTATGTATGTGTAGCCCTTGATGGAGCTACCCTTGCCGGCGGAGTAGTTATCCATGATACGGATTTCAGAGGTGTTATGTCCTATGGCATGATGTGCTCCGTTGAGGAAATGGGATTTGACAGACATGACTTCCCTGAAGCTCCTGAAGATGGAATCTATATTTTCCCTGAACCCGTACCCCTTGGAAAAGATGTATGCGAAGTTATGGACCTTAAGGATAAGGTAGTTGAATTTGAGATAACATCAAACCGTCCTGACTGTTTCAGTACAGTAGGTCTTGCCAGGGAAGTTGCCGCTACCTATGACAAGGAATTCAAATATCCTGAAATAAGCCTTAAAAATGAGATAGATGGAAACATCGATGAGATGGTACAGGTAGAGATAAAGAATCCTGAATTATGCCCCAGATATACTGCCAGAGTAGTAAAGAATGTTAAGATCGAGCCTTCACCCAGATGGATGAGAAAGAGACTTCGTGCCAACGGTGTAAGACCTATCAACAATATCGTAGATATAACAAACTATGTAATGCTTGAGCTTGGACAGCCTATGCATGCCTTCACCATCGGAAACATCGACGGCAGCAAGATCATAGTAAGAAATGCTGAAGAAGGTGAGAAGATAGTTACCCTTGACGGTATTGAAAGAAACCTTGATCCTTCTATGCTCGTTATATCCGACGTAAACAAAGCCGTAGCCGTTGCAGGTGTTATGGGCGGCGAGAACTCAAAGGTAAACGGAAGTTCTGATACGATCCTTTTCGAGTCAGCTAACTTCAACGGACCCAATGTTCGTATAACAGCTAAAAAACTTGGTTTAAGAACAGATGCTTCAGCTAAGTTTGAAAAGGGACTTGACCCCAATCTTACCATGGACGCTGTAAACAGAGCAGTTCAGCTGGTAGAGATGCTTGGCTGCGGAGAGGTAGTAAAGGGAGTAGTGGACTGCTATCCCAATAAGAGAGAGGCATGGACACTGGACTACAGCCCTGAAAAGATAAATAAACTCCTCGGAACAGATATATCCGAAGATGAGATGATAAAAATATTTGAAAAGATCGAGCTTGTTGTCGATAAGGCAAACAAGAAGGTGACTATACCCACATTCAGACCTGACCTTGAAAGCATGGCTGACCTGGCTGAGGAAGTGGCAAGATTCTATGGATACGACAAGATAACACCTACCCTTGCCGCAGGAACTCCCACAGTAGGAAAGAGAACCTATGCCCAGACAATAACAGCTATGATAAAGAATTCACTCATTTCCAATGGACTTTGTGAGGCTATGACATTCTCATTTGAAAGCCCTAAGGTATTTGACAAGCTCAATATACCTGAAAATGACGAGCTTAGAAAGACAGTTGTTATATCCAATCCCCTTGGAGAAGACTACAGCATAATGAGAACTACTACTCTCAATGGTATCCTTACATCACTTTCAACTAACTACAACAGAAGAAATGAAAGTGCCGGCCTTTTTGAAATAGCAAAGGTATATATCCCTAAGGCTGTTCCTGTAACAGAGCTTCCTGACGAGCCTGTTAAGGTGACCATTGGTATGTATGGAAACACAGATTTCTTTGGTATAAAGGGAATAGTTGAGCACACACTCGAGACTCTTGGAATCAAAGACGCTGAATTTGTTCCTGACAAGGAAATATACTGGATGCATCCTGGAAGAACAGCGGATGTATTTATCGGCGGAAAGAAAGCCGGATATGTGGGAGAACTCCATCCTGAGGTAGCAAAGAACTATGAGATCGGAACAAGGGTATATATTGCCGTTCTTGATGAGGAAAGTCTTATTCAGGCTTCAAACCTCCTTACGGTTTATAAGCCTCTGCCTAAATATCCTGCCATAGTAAGGGATATATCTATGCTTGTAAAGGATGATATATATGTAAGAGACCTTGAGAAGGCTATCGAGGAAAACAGCGGCAGTCTTGTTGAGGATATAACACTCTTTGACGTATATAAAGGCGGACAGATAGCAGAAGGCTATAAATCCGTATCATTCTCCATCACATTCAGGGCTGAGGACAGAACACTTGTAGATAATGATGTAAACTCAGTTATGACAGATATCCTTTCCGCTCTTGAACAGAAATTCGGAGCAGTTTTAAGGGATAAATAAAAACAGCAATTTAACGGTTTTTATTACAGGTTTTACTTGTTGTGTAATATTTTGAAGATATTATGTAACCTTATAGAGCTTGTTTTAAAGACTGCAGGAGAGTCATATGATAAAATATGACTCTCCTTTTTTTATTTTCAGACATCGAAAAGGATACATCAATGGGGGTGTATGGATAATTTTGTCTGACAATATTTTCGGGAAAAGCCCGGAAAACAGCTTGTTATGTAATTACATAGTGCCATATATTTAAATAAATACTGCATTTGATGTCCGACATCAAAGGTAAAATTTGCATTTTAAAGATAATTATCAGGTTGCATAAAACCTAAAAGTTAAAAGAGATGGATAAATTGCACAAATAAAACTTGAAAACATTGGTTTTTGGTGCTGTATCCGTGCAATGTTTTTACAAAAAAACCTTGAAAATAATAAAATATGAGTTATAATGTAATAGTGTTGTGATGTAAGAGAAATAAATCTTATCATTTAAAACACAGCAATGATAATTCTGTCTTGGATGTGAGAATTAAAATGTTTAAAGATGATAAACGTA
>JAHZAW010000009.1:57696-89224 GCA_019423725.1 Clostridiales bacterium | reverse complement strand
AAACCTTGAAAATAATAAAATATGAGTTATAATGTAATAGTGTTGTGATGTAAGTAATGAGTTTATCAACACAACGCTTAAATAATTCTGTCGTGGAGGGAGAATTAAAATGTTTAAAGATGATAAACGTGTAAGAATGTTCTGCGGTCACTACGGCAGCGGAAAAACCGAATTTGCGGTTAACTATGTTACAAAGCTTAAAGAAGAAGTTGGCCCTGACAGAAAGGTTGTTATATCCGATATGGATATCGTAAATCCTTATTTCCGTTCGAGGGAAAAGAAAGCTGAACTCGAGGAAAAAGGAATAGTTGTCTATGGTTCATCATATAACAATGATGCGGACATACCTGCGGTCCCCGCTGAAATGATGGGTCCCTTTGTTAATAAGAACTGTGAATATATCGTTGACCTTGGCGGCAATGATGTTGGAACAATAGTTCTTGGAAGATATAAAGAACATATGGATCCTGAAGAGATCGATGTATTTATGGTCATCAATACATACAGACCGGATACATATGATGTAGATCTTTGTATCGAACAGATGAGGGAGCTTGAAGCCGGTATAGGACTTAAAATAACAGGATTTGTAAATAATACAAATCTGGTCAGAGAAACAAAAGCTGAGGATCTTCTCAGAGGCGAGGAGATAATCTCCGAGGTAAGCAAAAGGACGGGAGTACCCATCAGATATACTGCTTACGTTGAGGAAGTTGTTAAAGACATGACTGATGAGATAAAAGCAAAGCTTTCAGGAACAGTCGTGCCTCTTACATACTATATGAGAGCATCATGGATGTGATTTATCTAAATAAACAAGGAGGTGCACTTAAATGGCAAAATTCACATTAACATTCAACAAAGAAAACTGCAAAGGCTGCGAGCTCTGCGTTAACGCATGTCCTAAAGGTCTTCTTGCACTCGACAAGGATTTTACTAACGACGCTGGTTATTTCCCTGTAGGTATTACAGATCAGGAGGCATGTATCGGCTGTCAGAGCTGTGCAAGAATGTGCCCCGATTGTATAATAACAATCGTTAGAAATGATTAATTGAGAGAGGAGGACAATAATAATGGCAAGAGTTATTATGAAAGGCAACGAAGCTATCGCTAAGGCAGCTATCGTTGGCGGTTGTAGATATTTCATGGGCTACCCTATAACACCCCAGAATGAAATACCCGAATATTTATCAAGAGAATTACCTAAAGTAGGCGGTACATTTATTCAGGCTGAGTCTGAAGTTGCTGCTATAAATATGGTTTACGGAGCAGGTGCATCAGGTGCAGGAGTTATGACATCTTCTTCGTCACCCGGAATCGCACTTAAACAGGAAGGTATCGGATACCTTATCCACGGCGAGGTTCCCGCAGTTATCGTATCAATGATGCGTGGCGGCCCGGCCCTTGGTACAATCCAGCCCGCACAGAGTGACTACTATCAGGCAGTTTACGGCGGTTCAAACGGTGATAAACATCTCCCTGTACTTCTTCCCGGAAACATCCAGGAGGCTGTTGATGCTGTTAAATACGCATTCGAGATGGCAGACCACTACAGACATCCCGTAATCGTTTGCTGTGACGGTCTTATCGGACAGATGATGGAGCCCGTTGATTTTGATCATCCCGTAGAGATCAAATCAAAAGACGATCCCGCTAACTGGGCACTTGGATGCGCAAGACCCGGCGAAAGAAACTTCATCTATGGTATTTCAGATGACGCTCCCGACTGTGAGAGAAGAAATATCAGAAACTTCGAAGGCAAATATGCTGAAATGGCTGCTACAGAAGCTAAATACGAAGAATATATGATGGATGACGCTGAGTACGCAATGGTTGGCTATGGTACAACAAGCCGTATCCTTAGAACAGCTGTTATCGAGCTCAGAAAAGAAGGATACAAGATCGGCTTAATCAGACCTAAAACAGCTTGGCCTTTCCCTGAAAAGCCTTTCCAGAATAAGAATATCAAGAAATTTATCGTTGGTGAAATGAACATGGGCCAGATGGTTACGGATGTTCAGCTTGCTTGTGAAGACAAGTCTAAAGTAACTTTCTATGGCAGATGTGGTGGTGTTATCCCTACACCTGAGGAATACATCGAATTCGCCAAGAAAGTAATGGGAGGTGCAAACTAATGTCTACAGTAATTTTCCAGAAACCGGAAGGTATGACAGATCGTAAATTACATTACTGCCCCGGATGTGCTCATGGTATCGTTCACAGACTTGTTGCAGAATGTGTTGCTGAACTTGGACAGGTTGACAATACAATCATTACTGCTCCTGTAGGCTGTTCAGTATTTATTCCTAACTATTTTACATATGATACAATCCACTGTGCTCATGGTAGAGCTCCTGCTACAGCTACAGGTATCAAGAGAGTTCACCCTGACAAACTTGTTATTACATACCAGGGCGATGGTGACCTTGCTTCAATCGGTACAGCTGAAATCATTCACTGTGCAGCAAGAGGAGAGAAGATCACAACTGTATTCATCAACAATGGTATTTACGGTATGACAGGTGGACAGATGGCTCCTACAACACTTCCCGGAATGAAGGCTACAACATGCCAGTCAGGCCGTGACGTTAAATTAAACGGTAACCCTATCCGTGTTTGTGAGCTTCTTTCAACACTTGACGGACCTGTATACATTGAACGTGTATCTGTTGATTCACCTGCAAATGTAGTTAAGGCTAAAAAGGCTATCAAAAAAGCTCTTGAGTGCCAGATGAAAGGCTTAGGATACTCACTTGTTGAAGTAGTATCAAGCTGCCCTACAAACTGGGGTATGACACCTGTTAAGGCTATGGAATTCGTAAGAGAAAAAATGATTCCTTACTATCCACTGGGTGTTTATAAAGATTTAACAGAGGAGGCTAAATAATTATGGGAAAAACATATAAAATTAGCTGCGCTGGATTCGGTGGACAGGGTGTTATGTCAATGGGACAGCTTTTAACATACGCTGGTATGGAAGAAGGCAAAGAAGTTGCATGGGTTCCCTCATACGGTCCTGAAATGCGTGGTGGTACAGCTAACTGTTCAGTAACTGTTTCTGATGAACCTATCGGCTCACCCGTATTTGATAAAGGCATTACAACATGTATTGCTATGAACGTTCCTTCATATCTCAAATATGTTGATAAAGTAGCTCCTGGCGGAGACCTTTTCATCAACTCATCAATCATCCATGATGAAGTTAAGAGAACAGATATCAACGTTTATAAAGTTCCTGTAAACGACATCGCTGATGAACTCGGAAACCAGAAACTTGTAAACATCATTATGCTTGGTGCTGTTGTTGAAGTAACAAAGATCGTTTCTCCTGAAACAATCCTTCACAAAGCATTCCTTAAACTCTTTGGCGAAAGCAAAGCTAAACTCATCCCTGCAAATGAGAAGGCTCTTGCAAGAGGCGCTGAAGCTGTTAAAGACCAGATTAAATAAGCGTGAATTTTGCTATGCACTTTTAAATATGGGCGCAGGCTTTATGCCTGTGCCTTTTATATTTGCGTAATTTTTTAAGTATAATATTTTAACTATATAACTTCCAGGTTATTTTAAATGGATAGTATAAATTTACCAGATTAACGGTTGATTTTTGTTTTATTTTGTTATATAATACAATTAATCTTTATGTTGCGGGATAAGAGTTTATATTATTCCTGTATTTAACAATAAGGGTTGGGATTTTAACAGTTTAAAGGAGGATTTATTATGAAAAAGAAGATCGCAGTTTTACTCGTAGCTGCTATGACTATGGCACTGGCTGTACCTGCATTTGCACATCAGGTTGTTGTTGTTGACCCTTCAAAGGAAGCAGCTGTTGAAGAAAAAGCAGCAGAAGAGACAACAGAAGCAGTTGTAGAGGAAAAGGCAACAGAGGCTACAACAGAGGCAGTTGTAGAAGAAACAGCAACAGAAGCTGCTGAAGCTACAGAGGCTACAACAGAGGCTACTGAGGCTACAGAAGAAACAACAGAGGCAGTTGTTGAAGAAACAAAGGTAGAGCCTATCGTTACATCACCTAATAAAGAAAAAGACCGTGAAGTAGTTCTTGAAGATGGAACAGCTGTTACATATTCAAAGGTTAAAGAGCCCAAGACACTCTATAACACAGCACCTTCAGCAGAGCATCCTTTCACAGATGTAACAGGAGCAAATGAAGATTATGCAAGAGCAGCTTATGCACTTGGAATTACAATCGGTATGGTTAGAGGAACACAGTTTGTTCCCGATGGAACTTTATCAATGGAAGACGCTATCACATGGCTTTACAGACTCCAGGGTGGAGAAGGTAAAGATGGTATAATCTTAGCAAAGATCTCTGAAGCAAACGGATATGCTCAGAAACCCCTTACATGGGCAGTTGGTTTAGGTCTTGTTGATGGTTCAGTTGAGCCTAAGGCAGCGATCACAGTTAAACAGCTCAATGACATGCTTGCTAAACTTGGCTATGGCACAAACCTTGTTGGAACAGACGGAACAATGACAAGGATCGAAGGACTTAAGACTATCCTTGATTCAATGGTAGGAAGCCTCGATAAAGTAACTAGCGGTGTACCTGCACCTGCAGTACCTATGCCTACTGCGAAATAATATACATCATAATTAATGATAACTTATTAAAATACGGACTTTTAAGTCCGTATTTTTTTTGCGGGTCTTTTAAATAAACATAATATATTTAGCTTGACAAACATACATGTCTTATATAGAATGTTATACGTAGCTAACATATTATTACATAAAACAACAGAGGTGTTAAAAATGACGCTTGATGAACTTGCAATAGGTGAGAGCGGAGTTATAGTAAAAGTAGGAGGAGAAGGAGTGTTAAGGAGAAGACTTCTTGACATGGGACTTACCCCGAAAACGAAGGTAATGGTCAGAAAAGTGGCGCCCATGGGCGATCCCATAGAACTGCATCTGAGGGGATACGAACTGACTATTCGTATAGATGATGCTAAAAAAATTGAGGTGGAAAGGACTAGCGAAAAATGATATTTGCTCTTGGTGGAAATCAGAATTGTGGAAAAACAACATTGTTTAATCAGCTCACAGGATCAAACCAGCATGTAGGAAATTTCCCGGGAGTTACAGTTGAAGGAAAAAGCGGAACAGTAAAAGGACATCCGGATGTAAAGGTCGTTGACCTTCCGGGTATATATTCACTCTCTCCTTATACGGCAGAGGAAATAGTTACCCGTGACTTTCTGTTAAATGAAAAAATAGACTGTATCATAAACATAACAGATGCTACAAATATTGAAAGAAACCTTTATCTTTCCCTGCAGCTTATGGAGCTGGATATACCGATGGTAATAGCTCTAAATATGATGGATGAGATGAGGGAAAACGGCAACACGATTAAAATAAACCAGCTTTCAGAGGATCTTGGCGTACCGGTCGTACCCCTTGCTGCTGTAAAAAATGAAGGTGTTGACGAACTTATAGAAACAGCCATACATACAGCTCAGCTCAGACAGAAACCGGCTGTTACAGACTTCTGTTCTGGCGCAGTACATAGGGCTATACATTCAGTTGCCCATCTGGTAGAGGACCATGCTGACAGGATAAATGTTCCTCCCAGATTTGCGGCTACAAAGCTCATTGAGGGTGATGAGCCCATGCTCAATTCACTCTGCCTTTCAGATAATGAAAAGGATATGCTTGAGCATATCGTAACTGAGATGGAGTCTGAGACAGATACAGACAGGGAAGCTGCTCTTGCTGATATGAGATATGACTTCATAGAGAAAGTATGTGCTAAATCCGTAATTAAAAATGGAGAATCAAAGGCACATGCCAGAAGTATAAAAATAGACAGCGTGCTCACCCATAGAATATGGGCGATACCTATTTTTATAGGTATAATGGGCGTCATATTCTGGCTTACATTCGGAGTCTTTGGAGCATTTCTTTCAGATGGATTTACAATGATAATAGATTCTGTGATCGCAGCCATAGACAGAGGACTTACTGCATATGGAATAAATCCAGTTGTACACAGCCTTATAGTTGATGGTGTATGCGCGGGAGTAGGAAGTGTGCTTTCCTTCCTGCCTACTATCGTTGTACTTTTCTTCTTCCTTTCAATGCTGGAAGACAGCGGATATATGGCGAGGGTCGCTTTTGTTATGGACAAGGCTCTGAGGAAGATAGGTCTTTCTGGAAGATCATTTGTGCCCATGATAATCGGTTTTGGATGTTCTGTACCTGCCATAATGGCTAGCCGTACACTGCCATCAGACAGGGATAGGAAAATGACCATCATGCTCACTCCGTTTATGAGCTGTTCGGCTAAACTTCCTATTTATACAATATTTGTTTCATTGTTCTTTGCTCCGGCCTTGAGACCTGTTGCTATGATAGGACTTTATGTATTCGGAATGGTAATGGGAGTCGTTGTGGGACTTATACTTAAAAAGACAGCCTTCCATGGTGAACCTGTTCCCTTCGTTATGGAGCTTCCCAACTACCGTATGCCCGGGCTTAAATCCGTTGGCATGCTCATATGGGATAAGGCTAAGGACTTCATAACAAAGGCATTTACAGTTATATTTACAGCATCAGTTATCATTTGGTTCCTTCAGACCTTTGATACAAGATTCAATGTGGTCGCCCAGAGCTCAGACAGTATGCTGGCACTCATAGGCCAGGCCATATCACCAATATTCAAACCACTGGGATTTGGTGACTGGAGAGCAGCAACAGCTCTTATCACTGGTTTCTCAGCAAAGGAAGCTGTAATAAGCACACTTACAGTTCTTGTTGGCGGAGATATGAACGTAATAGCAGGAATGTTTACGCTTAGTGCAGCTATTGCGTTCCTTGTGTTCACTCTCCTGTATACTCCTTGTGTTGCTGCCATAGCGGCGGTAAAACGTGAGCTGAAAAGCGGAAAATGGGCCCTTATAATTTCATTGGGACAGACTGTATTTGCTTGGATAGTTGCATTCATAGTATATCAGCTGCTTAGTCTGTTTATTTAAGGCGGTGGATCATATGAGTATTTTAGACTGGCTGCTCATAGCGGCAGTCGTGATAGGATTATTTTTTGCCATAAGATATATGGTGAAAAACCGTGGCAGATGCTGCTCCGGCTCGTCTTGTATGGGCAACTGCTCATCATGCAGATCCGGATGCTGTTCATCCCAAAAGAAAAAAGAAATATAAAATAAAACACCGTCTGTTAAGACGGTGTTTTTGTTTTTTATGAATGGGTATAAAAGTAATATTTATTTCCAGATATATATTTTTTATAATCTACCTTTACCAGAGCTTTTCCAGCCACAGTAAAGGCGGTTTTGAAGGCTAGATGACCAACGAAGCCAACATAATTTATTGTCTTATCATTATTTATGGCTATGATGTCATCGGTTGGGCGCTCTGTGGGTTTTGCTCCGTCACCGAAGGTAAAACCTTCTCTCTGGGCATCAGCCATAAAACGTCTGCTGATGTTCTTGTCACAGCAGTATACATATAACCGCGTGTCAGCGGACAGAAGATCAGATATGGTCCTGGCCTTATCATCTTCAGCTGTAAAGTCTTCTATTTCCATATAAACACTCCCTTTGAAAGTTTTCCAAAAAGAGTGCATAAAAAATCCCATCGTTTATGATGGGATAAAAAACCAAGATATTTACCCATCATACAAGCATTAGCACCTTGCCTCTGGCAGGTTGCTGTGCGGTCACTGAGCTTGTCTCTCACGCACTCTTTATGGTGATTAAAGTATAAACTTTTCGGGCCGGTAAGTCAATAAATAGGAAAATAAAACTGATGATTTGCGGATACCTGTCATACCTGGGATTTCTTTTCATAAAAAGGACAGGGCGAACAGCCGGTTGCCTGTCTTCTTCCTATGGCTTTTATGCGGCAGAGGCCGTTTTGCTGATGGGCACAGTTTTGTCTGCATTCTAAACGCATATTAATCATCTCCTAATAAGATTTTTGGCATAAATACGGAGTTTTAGACGGGAAGATTTATCCAATTAATTTAATTTTTTATTAAAGCATAGCGTTTTTAGATTATTTTAAAAAGCCTTAAATCCCATAAAATCAAGGTTTAAGGCTCATTAAATACGAATAAGAATGATATAAAATTAATGATAAAGTAACAATAAAGTAACAAGATTATTAAACAAAAAGTTTAGTTAAATAGCGTTGACAGCTGACACGAGTTCGCTAATTGTTTTATGTGTATATACTCTTTCTGTAATGTCTTGCGAGGTGTGGCCCATTATCATTTTTATAGATGTTGGATTGACGCCTGCGCTATTTGCTAGACTTGCGAATGTATGTCTTCCGTCGTGGGGCAGATGATCCATATTTAAGCGCTGCATTAATTCTGTGAAATGGTTTTTATAAACTTGATAAGACATAGATATAAAAAATTTATTATTGGCATTATAGCGCTTAAGGACAAGGGGCATTATTTTATTTGATATTGGAATAACTCTATCTTTGCCGGCCTTTGTTTTGACACCGCCTACAATATACTTTTCCGATAGATGTATATTTTCGGTCCTTATGCCTAGTAGCTCAGAAGGGCGCATACCAGTATATATCATTATAAGGACCGTATCCGCCAGATCTTCCGTAAAAATAACGGAAAATAACGTCTTTATTTCTTCTGATGTAAACGGCTTGTGTATATCTGACTGCGGCTTGGCGCCGACCTTTACGAATTTTGAATAATTCTTATCAAGTATATCAAGTTCAATTGCTAGATCATACAATTGATTTAAAAGCGTTTTAACGTGATCTTTGGTCTGCCATGAGCGATCTATATTATCAATCAAATTTTGAAGGTGAAAGGCCTTTAAATCTTTGATAGGCTTATTCCAAACAGGCTTAAGGTGTTTATAGGCGGCATTATATATATTATGGCCGCTGCCGGATAGCACATCAAAACGACGCTGTTTGAATATATCCCACAGATCGGCGATAGTCACTTCTGCAGCCGTAAGATCATAAGGATTTTTGTTATACTCTAGAAGTGCGGTCAAAGCCTCCTGACGTGTCGCGTAATAGCCGATAAAATTATAAATAGCCTTGCCGTCTTCCGTGCGGCCGGTTTGGATCCGGGCAGCATAAGGCCGGCGCCGGCTGCCGCTTAACTTATACACGCTGCCCATTCCTTTTGGCAATCGTTGCATTAAAAAAGCCTCCTTTTTCTCTAAAAAAATGTATAGAAAAATAAGGCGGCGTCTGCTATAATATATTTGCATACAATTTCCGGTGTTATTTTTGACGCCACCTTTTAAGCCTTCCTGTTGGCGCAGGGGGGCTTATTTATTTATAAACCTAACAACTGTTTTTTCTTTGCGTTAAATTCTTCTTCGGTTATTATTCCGCTGACCAGTAGTTCTTTAAATTTTTTGATTTCATCAGCGGCAGAAATATTTGTTTGTGGCTGGGCCGGAGTCTCGACGGAGCCGCATATACGATCCAATAAAGCGACGGTGTTTTCACCTGCTTTTTTGCAAAGATTATATATCATTCCGTTTTTTTTGGTATCTGTTGATATAAGCTCAATTTTTCTATATGAAAGTAAAGGATCATTTAAAGATAAAGTTATATACATTGACTTTACAATGTCTTTAGACTTTTTACCTAAAATTCCACCTGTTATCATTCCGGCTGCGCCAAAAATTGCACCGCCTACAACTGCAGAACCTAAACCGCCCTTAGAAATAGTGGTGCCGTCTTCTACAAGTTCATAATTAATTAAATCAGAAAATGAGTATATAAAGGGATCCCTTTTACCTTTAAGCGGTAAATAAAAAAGTTTGTTTTCAAAGTCAACTTTAATATATTCATTGCTGCCAGAACTTGCATTAAAAATTTGAAGGCGCTTTTTATTTTCCGTTTCCATAAATTCAATATGTTTTTTGAAATCTGATACGCTGCAATTACCTATTTGTAAAAGCAATTCTTTGTTTTGAACATCTTGTGCGCACTTGTCTATACAAGCCGAACATATTACACCGTCTGAAACTTTTAATTTAGAACCCTTTATAGCCTGACTACAAATTGAACAGTTTTCTTTACTTCCGAATAGTCCCATAATAAAGCCTCCATTTCATATTATGTAATATAGTGGCCTTCCTGTTGGCGCAGGAGGGCTTATTTTTAGTAACTTCCAGTCTGTTACCATATCCCTGAAAGGGGGTGCAGAATATGGAAGAATTAAAAAATATCATTATTTCAAAAATCAAAATGATAAAAGATATAAATATTCTTTGGATCATTTACGATTTTATCAAACGATTTTGAGAGAGGCGGCCGCAAAGGCCGCTCTTTATTTTTTCATGTAGTCACTGACATTTAACAAGATCTTTTTTATAACTTCCATTTCTTCCGGTGACAATTTCAGAAGTTCCAAAATAAACGCCTTTGTCAATTCATCATCAGTTTTTATTAAATCTGCTATGTGTTCGGCCAGTTCATTGTCTAAGCCCTTCTTAGGTCGAAACATAGGGCCGTCTCCGGTGCGCAGCCATTCTTCGTTAACATTAAAAACACGGCATATATCGGAAATAGTTCGGTCTGTCAATTCCCTATGGTTATTCTCATAACCGGCTATTGTAGTTTGTTTTAAACCTAATTGTTCGCCGAAGTTTGTCTGATTTAAGTTTAAAGCATTTCTTAACTCTTTAATTCTTTTTCCTTCCTTCATATTTTTTGCCTCCTTGAAAATAGAATAGCATATTAAATAACGCTTTGCAATATTTTTGTGAAATAAAATATTGACTTCTATAATTCTTTGAGTTAATATTATAGCACAAAGAAGTAAAAAGGCGAGGTGAAATTATGGAAGACGAAAAGAAAGAAAAAATCGCAGAAGTAGCAAGAATCTTTGACGAGAAGGAAACAAGCGAAAAAGAGTTTATGCTGGGCGTCATTATGGGAATGAGCCTGCAGAAGAAAATCGACGAGATTAAAAGCGCATAAGGGAGGGACGAACATTGGACGTAGAGGAAAAAAATATCGGTGCAAGATTAGCACCTGCGTTATATCCTTTTGCAGATGAAATAATGGCCGAAATGGAAAGGCGGAAAATGACACTTGAAGAGGCAGAGGCGCTGCCGGAAGTCTTGGCACAAAGAATAAGAAAAAATAATGAACGCTTTGAAAAATCAAGGCCATTCGTTGTCTGTAAGAATTAAGCGTCAGACCTAGAAGATTAAGAAATAAGGGAGGAAAAGACAATGAAAATATATGAACTTATCTGCAATATAGATGAATCGCTTACAACGCTAATTAGAAAAAGCATTAAAAGGGAAGTGAAAATATCTGCTAAGGAGTTTTTTATATTGATATATTTCAAAATACGTATTAGCCGATATAAAAAGGAGTTTTCAAGAAAACTTAAAAGAGTAAAAGATAAACAGCTTGCTGATAGTGTTTTTGTAGCAGTTGAGCAAGCTCTATATAAAAAATATGGAAATCTTGAAGAACTGGCAGAAATGTTAAAGCGAATGACAAATGAATTTTAAAATCAAACTTTTAGATAAGTAAGGAGGCGACAGTATGAAAATAACGCCGGAAATTGTAGGCAGAGAGCTGGGCGTAACGGCGGCCACAGTGCGCCGCCTTATGGACACCGGTAAATTAAATATCGGAATAGTAGAGATACACAAAGAAAGAAATACATACATCATACTGCCCAAAATGCTGTATGAAGCAACAGGGATCAAAATTGATTATGAACCGCCAACGGAAATTGACTATCAGCAGATAGCTGCAGCCGTTGCCGAGATAATAGGCAAAGGGGCTTAAAAATGAAATCCTGGGAAAGAGTAACAGTATTTATCCCGGTAGGGAAAGAAAATTCAATAACCAGATCCAGGCTGTCAGATCTTACAGGTCTAAGCGACCGTGTAAACAGATCGGCCATAGAGGCGGCCAGAAAAGCGGGCGTCAAGATCATAAGCCAGGCCAACGGAAAAGGCTACTATATCGCAGAGAATGACGACGACTGGCTGTTATTCCTGGAAGAGCGTAGAAAACGCGCCATAAGTGAATTAAACATATACAACGAAGGGATCCGGCTTCTTTCGCAGGAATATGTCGTATCTCAGATAGTGCCAGTAAGGGCGCATTTAAGGCGCATAAAAGGTGATATGCCGCTGTGCGAAGGTCAGATTAGTTTGGATATAGAAGAGACGGAGGGCGAATAAATGGGCGAGATAATATCAGTTTTGCAATTTAAAGCCAACGGAGATTGGAGCGTTATAGAAATCCCCAACACTTTAGAAGCGCTGCAGGAAGCTGTAGGCGGATATATTGAGGTTGTACATATATTTAGTGAAATAGTATTAATTTGTGATGAAGAAGGACGAATAAAGGGGAAAAGTATAAATCCGTATTCAAATGATATACGGGGCGATTTCATCTTATGTGGAATTGCCGGCGAAGAGTTCACAAGTCTTTCTGATAGAGAAATGGAAGTAATACAAAAATGGATTTACGCAGTTTATCGCTACAAATGTGCAAAAAGGGGGGCTGCTTTATGATGAAAATTTTCTATTCGGTTAAAAGCCAATATTACGCAGACGGCACGGTTAAGGTTGAACTTGACGGATCAAGGCGAGCATTTGAAAAGCCGGATAATACACGAACACGATTTATACATAAGGACGTATTTATAGATTGGTATCCTTCTAAACGTGAGGCTTACGCAAGGATTAAAGAAATAAAGGGGTCTTCAAGATGATTGTTTTTCTTGAGAATGTGGTAAAAGATATGCTGCGCTTACTGGCGGCAGTGGCTTTTATTGAAGCTGTAATAGTGTTAAATGCCGGCGACATTAAAGGCGCCTGTATATTGGCACTGGCTGCGGCCGCTGGGAACGCAGTATCAAAAATACAGTGAAAGGATAAGAAGATATGGAGAAGATATTTCACGCTGGCGACACTGTAAAACATATACCAACGGGTGAAACCTGGGTATTATGTGGCGTTAATAATGAACGCGGCGAAGTGATACCCTGCGGCTGGCCTTTTCCGACGTTAGGGAAAGCAGAGGACTGCGTATTAATCGAAAGAGGCGGAATAAAAGAAGAATATAAAAGAGCGCTTATAAGTGAGGGCTTGGAAAGCTATATAGAAAAGGACGGCGTTAAAAATGAATGATAGTAATTTGACAGATGAAGAAATGAAAGAGTCTGTAAACATCTTTGAGGACTGCCCAGAGCTTTTCAGAGCGGCAGCGGCTATATTTATAAAAAAAATAAATGCTATATGTAATAAGTATTCGGTACATGATGAGTGTTACACAAACTGCCCATTATACGGCCATAACTGCGGACTTACAAGACATGGTACATACGAAGAGATCAGAGAGATATTAAGGATCCTTGACGAGTTCGAGGAAGAACCACAGCCAGTGTGTAAATGCGGATATGCTTTTAATAATGATGATTATAAATTTTGCCCCCATTGTGGGGCTGAAAAACCCTGATTAATGCAATGCTACTTTACGCCGGCGCTGAAAAGGGAAGCGGCGCCGGCTGGGAGGGGATCAGCAACGAAAAAGAAAAGAAAAGGCATACGGCACCAAATATGCAGCCGTTGCGGCCGTGAATGGAATATAAGCATAAATGCGAAAGTAGGGCGACATGGATATATTTGTCCGAAATGTCGCGGAAAGAAGGTACATAATGAAAGTTAAAGATATAGCGGCCATTTGCCGCAGAGAAAATGAGATCATTATATACGACGATACGAACGGATCGAGCGTGCAGCAGTATGTAGGCACAGGAGCCGCCGTTTATAAACTGGAAAATTTACCATATTTAAACGAAGACAACATCGTTACTCTTTTTGACATAAGCGAGAAAAAGAGAGAAGACATATATATTAATCTTGTGCAGGCACCGGGTGTGCTTAATCTTGAAGATTTTGCGCCAGGTGAAGTCATAGCAGAGAAATTAAACATAGTCATAACATACGCCGGAACGGCTTTTAATGCCATTAAAACGGCTGACGGGGTGTATTTTATCAATTCGGCCTACTTACGCCCATTTAAAAATATTGAGCAAACGGAAATCTATTTCAGACAAGGTAAGATCTCATACTTTGCAGTCAAAGTAGGGCTTTTATTGCAAGCTGTAATAATGCCGTTAGTTGTGCCGGCTGAAATGTGTAACTTAATGTCTTACATACTTAAAGAAAAAAATATGAAGTATGTAAAATCATCAATGACGGCTGCAGCCGATATGGACAGCCTGGACGGACAATTAAAGATAGAATAACTGGGGGAATTAAAATGTACAATATGACGCGCAAAGAGGCGGAGCGCTTAGGCCTTAGACCTGGGCGAAAGTTTGAACATTATTATATAAATCCAAACGGCAAGCAGGAACACAGAAGGACCGGCCAGGTTGAAAAGCTGCATAAATTCTTTTTTGTGGCGAAAGTAAAAGGGAAAAATGGGACGGATCATACAGAATGTTTCCTTTACTATTTGCTCAGAAACCAGGATAGAAACGAAAGACTTTATATTAAAGAATAAGGCACCTTAAAGGGTGCCTTAACCCTTATATAAGTAAAAAACGTGTTTCTACATTATAATAGTGAATTTTAAACCAAACAAAAATAAGGGGCGGCGGTCCCTATAAACTCGATATAGCAATTAACTTAACGACCATACAAAAGAGAAGGTGTTTAAATGCCTAAGTATAGAAAAAAGATATGGGCTGGGGACGTGTACGAAGTAGAAGAATTTTATAGCCCTAGGACTATAGGGAAAAAATACGAAAGACTGTTAAGGGGAAATCTGACTACCGAGGAGCAGCAAAAAAGAAATTTAGAGATAGCACGAAAAAAATTAACAAGAACTATAAATGCAAATTTTGGGGCAGCAGACTATTTTTTGACTTTGACGTATGACGGAGCGATCGAGGCGGCTGCCGCAAAAAAGAAGATCGCAAATTTTTTTAGGAGGCTTAAAAGGTGGAGGCTGAAAAACGGACAGGGCGATTTGAAATACATATCCGTATTAGAGACAAAAGGCAGATGTCATCACCATGTTATTTTAAACGGACTTATGGGGCTAAGTTTAAAAGAGGCCTGGGAAATCCTCTTCAACTTATGGGGAGAAGGATATATATTTTTAAAACGCTTGAAAAAATCCCAGCAAGATACACGCCTAGCAAGTTATATCACGAAAGAAAATATTAAGAAAAACGCTAAGAGGTGGAGCCAGAGCCGAAATCTGCAAAAGCCCAAAGTAAAAATTGAGGAAGTAGCAGAGAGTAAAACCCGCAGGCCTCTATCAGTGCCTAAGAATTATATACGCCTCTTATATACAGAAAATTATTTTTCTGAAATAGGCTGGGTCAGATATTTAAAAGCGATCAGAGAAGGCGGGGAAGACTACGGGGATTACATACAGAGAGAATAAGAAAGGGGTAAAAAAGAAAATGTCAAGCTGTAGCTATTTGCAGGGCAGAGCCATTTGTCCATTCTATTTACTAGACACTACACGACCGCCGAACATACACTGTGAAGGCCTGGAAGAGGGTAACAAAATCATTATGCAGTTTAGAAAAAGTATTCAGAAAAAGAGCTATTTTGACGACTACTGCGCGGGCTATTATTGGCAGTGCCCTGTATATCAAATTGTTAACCAAAAATATACACCATTAGCGGAGGTGGAACAATGCTGACACACAAGAAATTAAAAGAGGCAGCCGGCACACAGGCATATATACTGGCACTGCAGAAGGAAATAAAGAACCAGGAGGAACACTGTACCAATAAACGAAAGGCGGCAAAAATCATAACCGGCTACAAACAGGAAATAACCAGGCTGCAAAACCAAAGAAACGAAGTGTTGCAGGAAATTACAGCCCTAAGCAATATAAGGATTAAAACGGCGATCATCATGCACTATTTCAACGGCCTGGCCTGGCGTGATATTGCGCAGAAAATAGGAATGGGCGATAGTGAAGAGTCGATCAGAAAAGCCGTAAAAAGGTTTTTTGATGAACAGGAGGCAAAGGGTAATGAAAAAAGCCTGTAGTATATGCGGACGTATACACGAGGTAGGGGAACGCTGTCCGCAAAAGCCGGCGAAAAAATATAAAAAGTATTCAGAATTAACAGATTTTGAAAAGAAATATAAATCTTTTTTGTCCTCTTCTGAATGGCAAAAGAAGCGCGAAGAGATAAAAGAACGTGATCTATATCTTTGTCCGATATGTACGCACGGCATACGGTATGATAGAAAAAGAAAATATGATCCGCAAGATTTACAAGTTCACCATATTGAAAGTGTGCGCACGGCGTGGACAAAGCGACTAGAAAATAATAACCTTATTACGTTATGCGAGAAGCACCACAGAGAGGCAGAGGAAGGGAAGATCTCAAAAGAGACATTGCGGACATATATAAAATAAATATCCCCCCCTGCTTAAACGCCTAAAAACGGGCGTTTATCTCCACACCATACCGTGCCTAACAGATTTAAAAATTTTTTTAGAAATGAGGCGGATAATATGGCAGGCAGACCGGCTAAGCCGATTGACATGGCGGTGGGTGCGCGTACGAAAGACGAAATCGAAAGCCGCGCAGCCGCCGAAGAAAAATTAAAAAGCGCCGGCGCACCAAAGCCGCCGCGCACGTTGTCTAAAAACCAAAAAAAGATATTTAAAGAGATAGTCAAGCGCCTGGACGCTGCAGATACCCTGTGCAGCCTTGATGATTGGATCTTGGCAAAGACTGCAACGGCAATAGACAAGTTGGCCGAGATAGACGCAGATATAGAGGCGGCGCCGGCAAAAAAATATGATCGCGAAGTCATGAACGCCAGGGCAAAATATACACAAGATTTTTACCGCGGCTGTAATGAGCTTGGACTGTCGCCGCAAAGTAGGGCAAAGCTGGCTATATCTATTACAGAACGCGAAACAGATCCTCTTATTGACATCTTGGGAGATGATGAGGATTGACAAACAAGGCTGTAGAATATGCCGAAGCTGTTACAAACAGCCAGATAGAGGCGCCAAAATATGTAATAAAGCAAATGGACGAGATAGTCAGGATTGCTAGAGACGAAGACGCCGAATTTATATTAAGCGAAAAAAAGTATCAGAAGATTTGCAAAATTTTAAAACTTCTGATAATGCCTAAAGGCGCCAATAAAGGCAAAAACTTATATGACTGCCTGGCCGGTTTTCAATGGGCCTTGATAGTTAGTGTGCTATGTGTTGTTTATAGATCGGATCCGCGCCGCAGACGCTATCAAAACGCGGTCTTAGAGATAGCCAGGAAGAATGGTAAGACCTTCATAGTAGCTGTAATATTCATTATCCTGTTGCTGACAGAGGACAGATTTTCAAAACTCTACAGTGTAGCGCCAGACGGTACACTGAGCCGATCTATTAAATCAGATATTGAGGAAATACTGGACTGCAGCCCGGCACTGGCCGGAACTTACAAGGGCAAACTCAAATTCAAAATGCTTAGAGATTATATCAAGTGTAGTATAACGGATAACGTATTTTATCCGCTGAACTATTCAAGAAATCGAATGGATTCCAGACAGCCGGCCGTCTTCTTAGTTGATGAAACAGGAGCGCTGCCGAACGTATACCCTATTGAGGCTATGAGGTCAGGACAGATCCAGGTGTTTAATAAGCTGGGCTTTATTATTTCGACAAAATATCCGACTGTATTTAACCCATTTGAAGAAGAAGTCGCAGCCGCAAAAAAAGTCCTTGACGGTCTAAAAGATGATAAAGCGACCTTTGCCCTTCTTTACGAGCCGGACGACACAAAGAACTGGACGGACAACGACGATATTATAAAACACGCAAACCCGCTGGCGTTGGAAGTACCGGAAATAATGGACGTTCTTTTGAAAAAGCGCCAGGACGCTATAGACATACCGTCTAGGCGTGAAAATTTCTTGACGAAACACTGTAATATAGTTTACCAGGGCGTCGGAACTGAAAATTATGTATCCGTTGAGGATCTGCAGAAATGCAGGGTCAATGAAATAGACTGGACAGGCCGTCGCGTATATGTCGGCTTTGACTTATCAATGACGACAGATAACAGCGCCTTTGCAATGGCAGCCTATGACGAATATACAGGCGGGATTTTAGCCGACGTATACGGCTATATCCCGTATGACAGGATAGACGAAAAAAGCAAGCTAGAACGTATAGACTACAGAGAATTTATTAACGCTGGCAAGTGTACCGCCTGCGGAGATCGCGTCATTGACTATTCAGTCATTGAGAAGGACATTTTATCCATTGAACAAAAATTCGGCTGCACCGTGGCCGGTGTTGGATATGACAGATACAACGGTCTATCATCAGCCCAGAAATTAGAGGCGGCCGGCCTAGAAACAGTAATCGTACGGCAGCACTCAAGCGTATTACATGCGCCGATCAAATGGCTGGAAGAAATGATCCTGCAGGGCAAATTTGTCTATGAAGAAAATAAATTACTTGAGATAAACTTTGAAAACGCCCGCTGTACATATGACACAAATTTAAACCGGTATATCAACAAAAAGAAGTCAATCGGAAAGATAGACATGTTAATGGCTTTAATAAATGCCGTATATCTTGTGCAGCAAAATGAAGTACTGGAAGAGGCCCAGAGCTGGGGCGGTGTAGTTCTTTAAGGGGGTGAGAAATTGGGAATATTTGATTTTTTAAAAGACAAAAAACAGGAGACAAGGGAAATAACCGGAGAAACACTTTTAACACAGTTAAACGGCGGTTACTACATAACAGCACAGCAGGCACAGGAGATCCCGGCAGTCGCCGCCTGCCTGGAATATGTCGGAAACAAAGTAGCGCTTTTGCCGCTCAAACTATATGAACGCGACAAAGACGGCAGGATCAGCGAGATAAAAAACGATAAAAGGACAAGGCTATTTAATATTCAGCCTTCGGAATACTTCGACGGATTTTTATTTAAAAAAATGCTGACAAAAGACTATATCTTATATGGCCGCTGTTATGCGTACATTAAGCGCAGATATAACGACATTGAAGAATTAATCTATCTGCAGCCGGGAGACGTTACCCAGAACGCCAATACAGACGCGCTTAACCGCTATATTAAATACTGGGTCCAGGGGAACAGCATAGACAGTTTAAATATTTTTTCGGCTCTTAGATCATCAACGGACGGCGGCACCGGCCGTGGGCTGTTAGATGATAACGCCGAGGCGCTCAAGACGGCTTATAGCGAATTGCTGTTTGAACAGAATATGATTGATAAACAGGGTATGAAAAAAGGCTATCTGTCCGTTGATAACAAAATTAACGATACAGCATTAAAAGACCTAAAGGAAAAATGGAACAGGACATACAGCGGCGACAGCAACGAAACTATGGTGTTAAATGCTGGAATAAAGTTCAATGAACTGGCGTCAACACCGGCAGAAATGCAAGTAATCGAGGCCAGGAAAGCAAGCTATAACAATATATGCGGTTTGTTTGGGATCGCGCCGTCAGTGCTGGAAGGTACAGCGACGCCGGAGACAGAAACGGCCACATTTGAAACGGCCGTACTGCCGCCGGCAAAGGCCATAGAGGCAGCCATAAACAGAGTACTTTTACTTGAAAGAGAAAAGGACACAAGATTTTTTGCCTTTGATATGGACGAGGCAAGAAAGGGCAGCCTGTCAGAACGCTTTGAAAGCTACGAAAAAGCCGTTGCAAATGGTATATATCAGCCGGACGAGATCAGAGAAATGGAGAATAAGCCGCCATTAGGATTGAACTATATCAAATTAGGCCTGCAGGACGTTTTATACGATCCTAAAAAAGAAATGATCTATGTCCCTAATATGGGACAGTCAATAAAGTTAGGGGGTGAAGCTAAGCAATGAAAATTGAGATCAGAGAAAAGGAAGTCATTATTTCCGGCTATGTCAATGCCGTATGCCGTGACAGCAGAGTAATGAAGCTGCCGGACGGTACCCAGTTTGTTGAACAGGTGAAAGAAGGGGTATTCTCAAAAGCAATCGCGGCCAACAATGACATCAAATTAAAATTTAATCATGAAAAGATCATAGGCAGCACAGCAGACGGAAACTTGGAACTTAAGGAAGATAGTATCGGCCTTTATGCCGTCGCCAGGGTGACGGATCCGGACGTCATAGCGGCAGCCGACGCCGGAAAAATAACCGGGTGGTCTTTCGGATTTAATGTCATTGACGACGACTGGGAAGACTGGACAATGGACGGCGTTAAACGCCGCCGTTTAAAAGAAATCCAGTTGAATGAAGTGTCGATCCTGTCAGATAGGATCCCGGCGTATGCCGGCACATCGTACGAACTGAGGGGCGAAGACGTAGCGACAATGGAGACAAGAGGCCTTCACGAAACGGCAGTTGAAAAGACACAAGAACACCGGCGCCAACTTTTGACGCTGAAAAAATAAGAAAAATGAGACTTAATATCAAGAAAATGGAGGTATGAGAAATGTCAAAAATCAAAGAACTTAAAGAAAAAAGAAACGATCTTCTTATTAAGGCTGCAGGGATCCTTGACAAAGTAGAGGAAGAGACAAGGGCCTTAACAGCCGATGAAGAGAAGGAATATAACAAGTACATAGAAGAGGCGGACGGCTTAAGCCGCACTATTAAAGCCATTGAAGAGCGCCGCCAGATCGAAGACGGAGAGCCTAAAGACACAACAAAAGAAGAGGAAATCAGATCTTTTGAAAAGTTCTGCAGAGGAGAAACAAGAGCCTTAAAAGTAGGCGCAAATGGAGGCCTTCTGCCCCGCAGTGTAGCTGATATGATCGTAGCAGCAATGAAAAATATCAGTCCTCTTTTTGAAAGAGCAATGAAATTTAATGTTAAAGGTGAACTGTCAATTCCTGTATATGACGAAACAAGCAGCGCTATTACTGTGGCATATATTGATGAGCTTACAGAGCTTACCGAAAAGTCAGGAGAATTAAAAGTAGTATCTTTGCAGCCGTATATAGTCGGCGCCGTTTCCGCTATTTCAAACAAATTAATTAACAATATGGATTTTGATATTGTCGGTTTTGTAGTCAATAAAATGGCAAAAGACCTTGCAGAATATGCCGAAAAAGAAGGCCTTACAGGCTCAACAAAAATTAAAGGTATTTTTCCAAACGTAAAAAACAAAATTACAGCAGAAAGCAACGTGCTTAAGGCAGATGACATAATTGATACACAGCTTAAAGTGCCAACAGAGGCACAGAGGGACGCAGTATGGATTATGCACCCTAGCACATTTGCTAAGGCAAGAAAATTAAAGACAACAGACGGACAGTATTTACTTATCCCCGATATGGTAAACGGCAGCGGCTACAGAATGTTAGGTAAACCTGTTTATCTTTCGGACAATGCGCCTGCTTTTGCGGATTCAACAAATGTAATGCTTTACGGCGATTTATCCGGATATGCCTATAATATGTCAAAGGAAATTGAAGTAAGCATTTTAAAAGAAAAGTACGCTACACAGTACGGAACCGGCGTAATCGGATACATGGAAATTGACGGAGCCATTATCGATCAGTCAAAATTTGCAATGCTTACTATGGGAGCAGCAGCTTAAGGACGTGATAAAACATGAAAGTATCTGACATAACAACGGCCGATCTAGCAGATTATGTCAGAGCGGACGGCACGGACGAAACAACGGTTAGATTTTTAGCGGCGGCACTGGCTGCCGCTAAGGGATATATAAAGGGGCATACATCATTAACAGATGATGAAATGGACGAATACGAGGAAATCAGTATAGCAGTATTTGCGATCGTGGCCGATATGTACGACGTAAGAAGCACAACGGCCGATACAACAGCCGAAAACAAGACGGTTTCGGCAATTTTACACTTACACGACAAGAATTTTATTTAAGAAGGGGGCGGCGGCTATGCGGAATTTAGCGGGCAGACTTAATCGAAAAATTGAGCTGTGGGAGAATGTAAAAACGGAAAGTGTCAACGCCATAGGCCAGACGAAGTGGGAAAAACGCAAGGTCAGGGACTTATGGGCTGAAGTTAGGCCACAGACCGGCAGCCTGCTAAACCGCACCGCCGAAACAAAACTTTCCAGGACGACGCACAAAATAATTATTAGATACATTCAGGACGTCACGCCCGGCATGTGGTTTATGGCCGGCGGCCAGAGGTACGACATTATATATATCCTGGATCCGTACCTTGCCCATGATACATTGGAGATCTTCTGTGAGGCGGTGGAATAATGGCACAGGCAGAATTAAAAGAGGATTTTGGAAAACTTGAAAAGGATATTATCAGACTTTCGGCAGATGTGGCGCCGAAAGAATGTAAAGCCTTTATGCGAAAAGAAGGAAACAAACTTAAAAATAAAATCAAAGCGGCATTAAAAGCCGGATATAGGAAAAAGACGGGAAACCTTGTCAACGGTAAGTATTTAAAACGTGGCAAGGTATACATATATAAGCCGGAAAATTCCTACGAAACAAGAATACACTTTGCGCCGCACGCTCATTTATTAGAGCTTGGATTTAACCATGTAAAGAGCGGACGCCATATAGCCGGACGTCACCTTATAGGCAAGACGCAGGACGCCTTCGCCGGCGAATATGAAAAAGACGTTGAAGGGCTTGTTGATGACTTAACAAAAGGTTGGTGAAAAAATGGCAGACGTAGGCGACATTTTAACAAAAGTAACCGATATGCTGCAGAAAACATTTGATATTGAGGTTATAGACAAGGACATAGAAGAAGACATACCGCGCCCGGCTTTTGTAATCGACGCAGACGAGATCACAAAAGATAAGTTTGGGCTTATGGATCATATATCCTTTAGGCTGCACGTCTATTATTTTGCGCCGTCTATTTACAGCGGTTTTGCGGACTTATATGGCATTTTAGACGATTTAATGGCTTTATTCGCCGGGCGCATAAAGATTAATGATACTTTCAATTTTACGATTGAGGAACAGCAGGCAACAATATATAGGGCGGATATGGCCGTAGAATTTGTCGGCCTTGTAGATATAGTAAATCCTTATATAGAAGACGCAGAAGGCGTCGATATGCTGGATCTTGACGTTGAATTAAATAAGGAAGGTGAATAATAATGGCACAGAATATGCCTAACATTGAAGTTATATTCAAACAGAAGGCCGTCACGGCCATTCAGAGAAGCGAAAGAGGCGTTGTCTGTATTATCGTTAATGATGATACATCAGGCGCAGCCACAACGAATAAATATGAGCTGTCCGCCGATGTAAAAGAGGCGGAATATACAGCCGACAATTACAAAGCTATTATAGGAGCATTTATCGGATTGCCTAGGGTAGTGTATGTCGTTAAAATCGGAGCGTCAAAGAAGTTTGCAGACGCGAAAGCAGCCATTGAGGGTATAGACTTTAATTGGCTTTGCTTTTTAAATGCTGACAGCACAGAGCAGGACGCCGTAGCGGCATACATCAAAGAGACAAACGCAAAAAATAAGAGAAAGAAAAGAAAGGCTGTCGTTTATAAGGCCACAACTACAGATGATATGCACGTTGTCAACTTTACAAACGAAGCTATTACTTTTAAAAATACGGCGTCTGCATATCCTGTACAGAATTATACTGCAAGAATAGCCGGCCTTCTTGCCGGAATACCATTCACAAGGGCTGCCACATATACGGTCATGCAGGAGCTTGAGAGCGTAACAGAGCCTGCGGACTTAGACGCAGCCGTTAATGACGGAGAGTTTATCTTATGGAATGACAGCGGAGAGGTAAGAGTGGGGCGTGCTGTCAACTCTCTTACAACGCTTGGCGAAGATCAGACAGCTGATATGCAGAAAATAACCATTGTCGAGGCTATGGACTTAATACTTGAAGATATAGTCGCGACATTTAATGACTATTACTGCGGCAAATATAAAAACAGTTACGACAATCAGGCCTTATTTATAGCAGCTGTAAATGTCTATTTCAAACAGTTAGGCCGTGAAAGTATTCTTGATCCGAATTATGATAACCTGGCAACTGTAAACATTGAGAAACAGAGAGAAGACTGGATCTCTAACGGAACACCGGAGGCGGCAGAATGGGACGATCAGAAAGTCAAGAATATGACTTTTAGATCTTTAGTCAATTTAATGGCTAATATTAAAATCCTGGACGCAATGGAGGACCTTAACTTTATCATTACAATGGCATAAGGAGGCGTAAATAATGGCAGATAGCATAAAGACTAATCAGATCATACGTGGGACCTATGGCCGCGTATGGATCGACGGCGAGCTTTTCGCCAATGTAAAGAGCTTTGAAGCAAAATTGACTTTAAATTATGAGGAAGTAGACCTGTCAAACGACCTGGGTAAACATCAGCGTTACATGGGATTTACCGGGGAAGGCACCATGACGCTGCATAAGGTCAACTCAAAAATTTTTGCAAAGCTGGCAAAGGCTATAAAATCCGGTGAAATGCCGGAAATATCAATTGTAGGAAAACTTGAAGACCCTACAGCATTAGGCGCCGAACGTGTTTCTTTTACAGAAGTAACTATTGACGAGGTTATGGCCTTAAAATATGAAAATGCGACAATCGGTGAAGAGGAAGTACCCTTCAAATTTGCGGATTATGAACCGCTTGATCTTATTGCATAAGGGGGCGGCATAAATGAGATTAACTATTGAAGACCTTGTGGCACGCAGCCTGCAGTCTGATTTAGACAAATATAAAACGGTACCAATCGTTATTGACGATGAAGGCAATTATATTATGGCCGAAAAGAAGAACGTAAAAACCGTGTCAAGAATAATAGACGACAGCGGCACAAGCGCCGAAGAAAATGCGGAACAAACAGCAATGCTTATCTATGAGCATTGCAAGGTACTGCATAGCGAAGAACTGCGTCGAAACTATGGAGTTTCTGAGCCTGTAGAAGTAGTCGAAAAAGTATTCATGTCAAATATGGAGCTTATGGAGGCTGCCGCAGCCAGAATAATGACTATGTACGGTTTAGGACGCGAAAAAACAGAAAAAGAGGAAAACACGGTTGACGCCGTGGAAGTGGTAAAAAACTGATTAAGGGCGGCGGCGAGGCCGCCCTTTTCCATTATTACATACAAAAAGGACACAGCAAGGCAGAACTAGAGAGTCTATCGACATTTGAACAGATTTTCTATATAGCCTCTATGGAAGTTGAGGCAGAAGCCTGGGAGGCGGTGGCAAAGAATGAGTAAAAAAATGAATGTCCTTATGAAGTTACAGGACAAATTTACTAAACCATTAGGAAATACTACAAAAGAATTACAAAAAAGCCGCCTGGAGATCAAAAAGGGGCATCAGGAGATCAATAAATGGGCGGCTGCAGCCAATAGTAAGTTTAAAAGCGTAGCGTCTACAGCGGTAAAAACCATAGGAACATTAGGCGTTACGATTGGCTCATTGGCCGCCGGTATAGGTTTTAACGAGGCCTTTAACATGGAAACATACAAGGCACAGCTAGAAACGGCCACAGGTGACACAGAAAAAGCAGCCGAAATAATGAAATATGCCATTGATATGGCAAATAAGACGCCATTTGAGGGTGGCGCATTAGTAGAGGCTGCTGCGAAATTCGAAGCTATGGGAATGTCTGCGGAGGAATGGCTGGGACGTGCCGGAGATATGGCCGGAGCTACCGGAAAAGACATTATACAGGCAACAGAAGCTATTATTGACGCCCAGTCCGGAGAATGGGAACGAATGAAGGAGTTTGGCATAAAAGGCGTTGACAATATGGACGATTTAGTCCAAGTGATGAACAGCCGATTTGCCGGCGGTATGGAAAAACTTTCGACGACTACTAAAGGTATGTGGTCAACAGTTACGGGAGTTGCTAAAAATTCACTTGCCAAAATAGTCGGCATAATGGACGACGGCACAGTCAGACAGGGCAGCGCCTTGGATCTGCTGAGACAGAAAATATCATCAGTAGCTGATACCCTTGTTAAATGGCAGAATGACGGAACGATCGAGGCTATAGCAGATAAAGCAACTAATATTTTAGGGAAAGGCCTTGACTTCCTGGGAAAAGCTATAGCCTGGGTCAAAGATAATGCAAACTGGCTTATACCTGTACTTTCCGGCCTTGTAGCGACATTTGCAGCCTTTAATATTATTTCTACGGTAGTGGGATTGTGGGCGTCATATCAAAAAATAGCTACAGCTGTTACAGCGGCCCAGGGTGTGCTTAATTTTGTAATGTCGGCTAACCCTATCGGCTTAGTAGCGGTTGCAATAGGCGCTTTAATAGCGGCAGGCGTGGCGCTTTACCAAAACTGGGACACTGTAAAGGCTGCTGCACAAAGCCTGTGGGAAAGTATAACGGGCGTATTTAATGGGATAAAGGATACTATTGTAGGAGCCTTTGAGGCAGTCAAGGAAGCAGTAGCGCCCATTTTTGATTGGTTTACAGAAGGATTTCAAGGAATTGGGGAAAAAGTGTCTAATATTCCGTTGATTGGAACCGGTATTAAAAAGGTTGCTAGTTTATTCAGCGGCGGTAATGCTGAAAATCACGCCACAGGAACGCCATATTTCCGCGGCGGTTGGACAAGAGTAAACGAAGGCGGCAGAGGCGAATTAATAACGCTGCCGTCAGGTGCGAAAATATATCCGGCTGATAAAACAAAAGAAATGATGAAATCAGACGGTAAGAAAGTTACTATCAATAATTTGAAAATCGAGGTTAAAGGCGGAGACGATCCGCACGAGACAGGGCGCATAATAGCTAAGGAATTTATAGAAGCACTGCAGGCAGTATAAGGACGGTGAATATATTGGATATTGTATTTTCTATTAATAACAATGCTGAAATAATGGTGCTGCCGGTATCGCCGGAATGGGAAATAGCCGAGGATCAAGGCAATGAAACATATAATGGACTGTCTTTCAATATTCGTATGATAGGCAATCCCGGCCTTAGGACAATGGAACTTTCGTCTTTTTTACCGTCTAAAAGATACCCGTTTGTAAATCCGTACGCAGACATTAACCCGCAGGCGTATATAGACTTTTTTCGCCGCATAAAGTCTGACAAAATACCGGCAAGAATAGTAATAACAGATAGACAGAGTGTGGAGCGTCTTAATATGGCCGTATCGATTGACAATTTCACCTATCAGTACAGGGCAAACGGCGACGCCGATTTTTCCTTGTCTATGACGGAATATATATTCTTATAGGCGGTGATAAAATGCCAAAAGTAATTTTAAACAGGACAACAGACATAACCCGTTTTTGCGGAAATTTAAGTATAACTGATAACCTGGACAGTATAACCGTTGAGCTGTCATTTACTACCGCCAAAAATCCGCAGGATCGATATATCACGTCTTCCAGACCTGTAATATTGCCGGGCGACAAAGTGGACGTTATAGGCGACACAAGAACGCTTTTCAGCGGAATAATAACAGAAGTCAACCTTTCCGGAGAATATAAGGCGCTGGACTATGGCTTTTATTTATCGAATAACGACGTTATTATCCAGTTTAATAAGACGTCGTGCGCTACAGCCATTAAACAGCTATGCACAAAAGCCGGCCTGCCGCTTGGCAGTCTGCCTGGACTTCCCGGAACAATAGACGGCCTGTATATAGAAAAATCTGTACTTGAAATTTTACAGGACATTATAGACACGGCAACGGCAGCAGCGGGGAAAAACTATTTTATGCGCGTCAGAGACAATGCGCTTAATATATACGAATACCCGCAAACGCTGACATTTGCTAAACATAAATTTGAGGCCGGTAATGAAATAGACGTAACCTATGCCCTGGGAAGTGTTGACGGATCCGACAGCATAACGGATATGAGAAATAATATAGTCGTTGTATCAGAGGACAACGGCACAGCAAAGGTGCTGGCAACAGCGCAGAACGCTGCAGCCGTTGCAAAATTCGGTAAGCTGACGAAGACGGTTAAAAAGTCGAGTGACGAAGAAAACCCGGCCACAAAAGCAGCTAATACCTTAAAAGAACTGGGGAATATTAAAACAACTAGGAGTGTAGGCGATATACTGGGATCAGAGGCAGTCACAGCCGGGGTGCTGTTATTGTTTTCGTCTGATAAGTACGATCTAACAGGCGCATATCTTGTTAAATCAGTAACCCATACATTCGGCGCGGCTCATAGAATGTCGCTTGATCTTGAAAATGCGGAGGCGGTATAAATGCAGGACTATGCTTTAAAAATGGCAAAAGCGGTTAAACAGGAAGGGAGAAAAAACAGAAACGGCCTAACATTTATAATCGGTATTATAAGAAAACAGGAACCAATGATAGTTGAAGCCCTGGACGGTGCAGCCGTTTTTACTGAAAATGACAACTTAACATTAACCGAAGGAATGAAAAATAAAATGACGTCGGATCCGGAGCGAAAGGAATATATAGGCCGCAGAGCAATTATTATAGGTTTGTCCGAAATGGTAACATTTGATGTGTTAGAGTAATAAGAAAGGGGGCTGCATAATGTTTCCGATCGAAAATAAAACAATCGAAGAGGCGGCGGCAGCCGTCATAAGACCGCGCCCGGTGGAGGAAATAGGACGCAGTATTAAATTTGATTATGATAAACGCGAATTTATCTTTTTAAACGGCGTGGCCGAAGAAGTGACACAAGTTGAAGCTGTTAAGCAGTGGCTTGAGCTTATGTGCCGTACTCTTCCGGATAAATACGCCGTATACGGTAACAGCGGTTTTGGCATAGAGACAGACGAGATCATAGGATATAAGACACTTCCTAAGGGCTTTTTGTATTCAGAGATACAAAGACAGATCAAAGAAAATGCAAAAATACCGCGCTGCATAAAAAGCATAATTAATTTTTCGGCCGAAAACGTGGACGGGGAATTAAACATATATTTTACAGCCGTACTTTACACAGGGGAAGAGGTGAACATAAATGCGAACATCTGAGGATATTTTAAACGATATGCTGGCCGATATGCCTAATACATACGCTAAGTCTATAGGCTTTCCTGTATATGATCTGCTTAATTCTGTTGCTATTGAAAGCGAAAAGCTGTATATAAGGGCTGACGAGATCGAGGCAAAACTGGATATAGAAAATCTGTCCGGTGACGAGCTGACAAGGCGTGTATTTGATCTTACAGGTATTATACGCCGCCCCGCTGTTAAGGCCATAGGAGAAGTTACAGTAACAGGAACAGCAACAATTCAGCCGGGTGCATTATTTTCGACAGTCAATAATATTCTTTTTGAGGCTACAGCCTTAACGATCATTAAAGGCACCGGGAAGGTGCCTATACAGGCGGTAGAGGCGGGAGCGGAAGGAAACGTCGGTACAGGATCCATTATTAAAATACCTGTCTCAATCCCTGGGATAACAGCAGTAACAAACGAAGAACCGACAAGGAATGGCTACAGAGAAGAAAACGACGAAGAATTAAAAGCCCGTTTTTATGCCGAATTACAAAAACCAATTGTTTCCGGCAACGAAGCGCATTACGAGAGATGGGCGCTTGAAGTGGCAGGCGTAGGGCGCGCGAAAGCCTTCGGCCTGGCGTTTGGTGATAATACCGTTGAGGTATGTATCATTGGAAATGACGGTCTGCCGGCGTCTCCGGAGCTTGTGGCCGCTGTACAACAATATATTGATCCTGGCAGCACGGGAAAAGGTGAGGGCCAGGCACCGGCCGGGGCATACTGTACAGTCACGGCAGCAACGGAGAAACAGTTAAATATAGACGGAACGCTTGTACTTTTAGAAGGATATGAGCTGGCGGCGGTAGTAGAGGCCATAAAAACGAATATAAAGGCCATACTGCAGGAAAAGGCTTTCAATGTTGACTATATCAGTTATGCACTTATAGCCAATACGATATTTGACACTCCGGGAGTAATTGACTATAGCAATTTAACTATTAATGGAGATGTAGCCAATATACCCGTTGGCAGCCGTGAAGTGGCAACACTGGGGACGGTGAATTTAGTTGAATGATGATGTTAAAGAAAGACTGATATATAACAATAACAAACTATACAGAAAAGCCGTCTTCGTCAATGATTTTTATACAGTCGTAGCGATCGTATATGAAAGCCTTCTTTCACGCCTGGACGAAGCGGAAAGGCAGCTTTTTTTTGATACTATGACACTTCCAGGCATAGAAATTTTTGAGCGTTACTTAGGTATCACGGTACCGGCCGGAACAAGCATTGAAGAACGTCGAAACAATGTAAAGGCAAACTGGCTGGCAGCCAGGGGAAAGAAATTCACATTAAAGATGATCCAGGAGATATGCCTGGCCTGGGATAAAGGGCGCGTTGACGTGTCCTTTACTTCCGGGAAAATAAAGATCGCTTTCCTTGAAATATACGGCATACCGCCGTTTATTGATAATTTGAAAAAAACGATCGATAGGATCAAGCCGGCGCACTTGCCGTATGAATTTATTTATCAGCTGCACACCTGGGGCGACGTTAAAACCCATACATGGGAGTTTTTCAAAACAAATACATGGGAGTTTGTAAAAAGCGGAGATTGGCAAAACGGATAAGGAGGGGAAGAAATGGCAAGCAATACAGAACACTATAATCTGGTCAAACCTGACTATGCCGACGCGGCAGATGTTTCACAGTTAAACGGAAATATGGACATAATCGATGATCTTATATGGCAGCTGGCAAATGCCGGAGCCGATGAAGAACTGTTGAAAAAGGTACAGGAGATACTGGACAAGATCGGAGAAACGGACGACACGGGCGGCAGCACTACACTAGGAAGTGTAATGGCAAAATTAAACGAAGATTTAAAGTTGGACGGCTCAGCATTGCAAGAAATTATAAATTTAGGAGTAATAATTAATGGGGAAGCGTCTCCTTATGGTACAGGTTTATTAGGAAATGTAACATTTGATAGTAACAAATTTACCTGGCCTTCACAAGATTATTATAACAGATATGTAATACAGGTTGAATCTTTAACTATACCTTCAGGGCAAACTATGAAACCTCCTGCAAAATGTGACGGTCTTTATATCTTGTCTAAAGGCGATGTAACAATAGACGGTGATATAGATATAAGGGGCTTAAGAAAAACATTTGGAGCTGTTACTATGTCACCTACAATTAATGTAGGTACTAGAACATTTGAATTAGCTAAAGGTGGGTATGCTCCTAATGGGGGTAAGAATGGGGCAGGTGGTGAGGGTAAATCTTCCTCAAGTGCAACTACGTCACCCTCTCTAACACTACCAGAAGCTATTGCCGGCAATATAAATGGCGGGGGTGTTGGAAATTACGCATTAGGCGGTTCATCAGTAAAATACAATGATAGATATTACAATTATAATGATGTTGTCGGAGGATTTGGACCAGAGGGAATGACTATAAATAACATTTATTTTAGATTTACTCCTAAACTTGTTACCGGCACAGCACCCACGTCTCTTGTTATTATCGCTAAAGGTAAAATAACAATAAATGGTCAAATTTTAGCACAGGGTAGTTCGGGTAAAGAACCAACCGAAGCACCAAACTATGTAGTTAAACACAGGTGG
>JAHZAW010000009.1:56652-57641 GCA_019423725.1 Clostridiales bacterium | reverse complement strand
TAGTGGACAAACATACTATTTTACCTCCGCAGGTGACGGGGCTATGCCTCCATCAGGCGGCGGTGCAGTAACACTTATATGCAATACCTTTGAAAATAGGGGGAAAATAGATACAAATGGAAGAAAAGAAACATATTCAAATAAACCAGATTTAAGAACAACATTTCCGACTAGAACAAGAACAATCAGAGGTGATGGAACTGATTCTATTTCTGATACGGGTTATAGTTACATCTATTGTTCGCAAGGTGGTTTTGGAGGTACATTTATTTCAACAGCTGGAGAAATTAAGGTATATGAAGGAGTTGATGAATAATGGGATATTATGTTCATAATAAATATGATAAAGCATCTATAGACGGTTTATCAACTACTGGAGCTGGGCAAGAACTTGTCGATTTTTACGGAGAATATGAGAAATATAAATACCTTGATACAAGTAAAGGTTTTGGGAAAGTATATGATACTTTAGAATATGTAAGTCCAGAAGAACAAACAGGAGAAGGTACAGGAGAAGGTACAGGCTCACATTTTAATTTTGCTAGTTCTATAATTGTAAAGAGTATACAGAGAGGTTTTTATACATCTGTGCCTAGCTCAATACCATTAAATACAATTAATCCGGATAAAGCTGTTGTATCATTACACCCAGGAGCAACAAATGCGGCTGTAAGATTAGCGTCATTAAGTTCTACAGTGTTAACAGTATCAGGCACAGGCGGTTTTTCTTGGCAAGTTATAGAATATAAATAAATTATTAGGTAGGTGTAACTTATGTATATATATGCTCAAATAGATGAAAATAATATCTGTGTTGGTATATCTGAATTATCTGGAGAGATTATAGAAAATTCTATGATACCCTTAGACAAATATGACTTATCTATATTAGATAAAAAATATAATAATGGCGTTTGGGAAGAAGTACCACAGCCTGAGCCGGAGCCTACACAGCTTGACAGGATAGAAGAACGCTTGAATTTGGCGTA
>JAHZAW010000009.1:43994-56642 GCA_019423725.1 Clostridiales bacterium | reverse complement strand
CGTATACAGAAGCACAGGAACAGGCGGTAGACGCCTATACAAAGGAACTTTTGGAAGGGGGTATAATATGACAACATTTATAGAGAGTCTGCGCCGTCTGTATTTAAAAGGTGATGTCACAGACGAAAAGCTGGACAGCCTGGAAATAGCCGGAAAGATAACGGCTGACGAAAAGGCATATATAAAAGAAGGCGGCGGCCCTTCTCCTGATCCGGACATTGAAGGGCTTAGAACATTTCACAGCGAAGCAATGGGAATGATAGGAGGTGGAGGAAATGCCTGATTACGCCAAAGATGTCGAGACAGTAAGGCGTCAATTTGATATGCTGCAGGCTGCCGGCGGAGCGCTGGCCGCTGACGATACGGAATATATACCAGAAGTAGCTGTTTTAGAAGACTTGCCGGACTGGATCGCAGATAGTGGTACTCAGAAAAAAGGCACTTACTGCCAGTATAACGGTAATAAATATTATACATCAACTGACATACTGAGGATCGAAAACTATAATCCAGAGGCGGCGCCGAATAACTATTATTTAATACCTACGCCTGTAGGCGGGATATATCCGTACGCTATGGGTATGATGTGTAAAAAAGATATGCTTATTAAGGATCCAAACGGAAAAGTATATAGATGTACCTTAACAGCTGGGGCGACTTATAAACTTGTAAATGAGCCGTCAACGGCGGCAAGCATATTTGTTGAGGCTGATATTTAAGGGGGCTGCTATGGACACAGTTGAAATTATTAAAACCTTTATTTCTCCTGTCTGTATTTTGATCCTGGGAATATATCTGAATAAGCAGGCGGCGAAAACGACGGAGAAAGAAGACACAAAAGAAAAAATGTGGTTATTGACTGTTAGAGGTTTAACAGCGTGTATGTCACTTACACTGCAGCTGGCGGAAGAAATAACAGCAATACATGGGGACGTGGCAGAAAATGAACAGCTTACGGAGAGCATTTTGTATGCAAAAAGCATTAAAAACGAACTGAAAGATTTTATCAACTCAAAGGCAGTGGAGCATTTTAAATAAGGGGGAAATATACATGAGACAAATTATAGTAGCTACAATCGAAAAAAAAGATCAGCACAGTGACTACATATACAAGGAAGGACACAAGATCTTAAAAGACGACAACGGGCAGCGTTATTTATGTATAAATGAAAAAGGCGAACTTCACGCCTATAAGTGGCCGGATCAAGCGTCAAGCGAAGGCAGTGGCGTTTTTATGGCTACTGACGAAGTAGGAGCAGCAGGCGGCTATCCTGAGATTGACGGCGTACAGTATAGAATATGCGGCGCTGGATCGACCTTTGTTTATACGGATACAGACAGAAAAAATAAAGTGTCTACCGCAGACACAGTTACAGACGACAAAGTGGTTGTTGTATCGTCTAACAATCCAGAGAAAAAAGAAGCAAGGGAACTCTTACGCGGCATGTATGTAGAACTTGAAAACACTATGAAAGAGCGTGATAAATGGGGTGATAGACCATGATAGAAGCATTTATCACTATCATAAGCAATTTTGCACAGCTCATAAAGGTAAAGACGCTAGTAACGCTGATATTAACGGCTGTGTTTGCTGTCTTAGCTATTAACGGCAGCATCAATCCTGAACAGTTCCTAACTGTTTTTACAGTCGTTATATCATTTTATTTTGGCACACAGTACGAGCAGCGTAAATCAATCGGAACAGGGGAGGCACAACAGGACAATGTCAAAGTTACTAATAGCAATTGACGACGGACACGGCAGCGACACAGCCGGGAAAAGGACGCCATATTTTAATGACGGCAGCATAATGAAAGAAAACGAATTTAATTCAGCAACGGCAGCACATTTAAAAAAAGCGCTTGAAAGGTGCAATTTTAAAACCCTGCTTGTGGCCCCGGAGGAAACCGACACACCATTAAACAAAAGGATAACCCGTGCCAATAATGCGGACGCAGACTTCTATATCAGCATACACGCGAACGCCTTCGGCAATAGCTGGAACAATGCGGAAGGCATAGAGACATATATTTATAATATGGCGGACGTATTAACGAGGAGAGCCGCAGAGCTGATCCAGGCCGAACTGATCCAGGCAACGGGAGCAATAGACAGGGGCGTCAAAGAAAATCCGGAATTATATGTTTTGAACTCCACAAAAATGACGGCTGCACTAGTCGAGTGTGGCTTTATGACAAACAGAGCGGAGGCCGCCAGGTTAAGGACTGCAGAATATCGCGCGATATGTGCGGAGGCTATTTGCAAGGGAATTTGTAAATATTTCAATATGCCATATATACCGGAGCCTACAGCCTGCAGCTTGATTAAAATAGTAGTTGACGGGACAGAACAAATAATAGACGGATTAGAAGTAACCGACAGCGACGGGAATATAACTAATTTTGCGAAGATACGCAGCCTTGCACCTTTGCTGGGCTATGATGTAAACAGCGTCGGCGCTATGCCGGTTTTAACTAAGAAGTAAACGACTAAAAAAGGCGGAGTAAATCCCGCCTTTTTTAGTTTTTTTATATAAAGAGTTATAAAATAAAGTAACAATAAAGTAACAAAAAATTGAAAAAAGCCCGGAAATACGGGAAATATTATCCAATAAATTTAATTTTTTATTAATTTAATACAATTTTATGTTAATCTTTCGTTTTTGTGATATAATTAGCAAAGACTAATATTCTGAGGTGGACTAATGAAAGGCTTAAAAATGTTTATAATGACAGTTTTGATAACGCTTTTGATGACTGTCTGCGCGTTTGGAGAAACTGTCAGAGTAGTTAAACTTGACTTGACGTATGATGGAAAAACGGTTGAATACAGAGAACAGGAAGTTCATGTTATAGTAGATGGAAAAGAGCTGCAAAACCTTGATATGCCGGCTGTAATAATCGACAGCAGGACTCTTGTGCCTTTGAGGGCAATATTTGAATCCATGGGTGCCAAGGTATCATGGGATTCTGGAACCCAGAAGATCACAGCGGAGTTTGATGATGGCGATACTGTAATAATGTTCATAAATAATAAGGCGGGAGTAGTTAACGGCAATGCATTCAATATGGATGTGGCTCCAAAAATCATAAATGACAGGACAATGGTGCCCGTAAGAGCGGTTGCCGAAGCCGTTGGAGCTGATGTAACATGGAATGATGCCACAAGAACAGTTAACATTTATTCCTATGTCATTGGAGGGGATGGAGCCGGCGATAATACATCCAGCAGCGGTGATTCTTCCAGCAGCGATAATACATCCGGAGAAAATGATTCATCTAATACAGGAAGCACCACAGATACAGGAAACAGCCAGACCGGTGGAGAAAATACTTCAGGAGATACTGTAATTGAGCAGGACCCCCAGAAGGTAACAGACCTTTCACATGTTGATTCGGCCGAAATCGATATGGCTGCCGGTGGAACAGCTGTTAATGAGGTTAATGTAACATCAGTAGATATTAATGGAAATGACAGCTATACGATAAAAACATCAGGAAAAATATGGCAGTATAGATATGCTACGGTACTTGGAACTAAGGTAGCGGTAGATATATATGGCGGCTCACTGGCGGTATCATCTACGAGTATAGCCGTAAATGACGCGCCTGTTCAGCAGGTAAGGGTAGCACAGTATGCGGTAGAGCCTTATAAGATAGTCAGGGTTGTATTTGACCTTACGGAGACGGCGGGAGACTATTCGGTTACAAAATCAGCCGATGGTACAAGCATAACTGTACATTTCGGAAAGGAACCTGTAGTTGAGCCTGGACAGACTGATAATCCTGTAATAGGCGGAGACGATGGCAGTGGTACGATCATTGATGATGGATTATATTCCATAACTGATATAAAATATGCCAAAGAGGGCGACAGCGAAACAGTTATGATTTATGGTGATGAGAATATAAGCTATAATATTTTCACGCTTTCAAATCCTTATAGAATAGTCATCGATATGGACAAGTCCATTAAAGATGTAGCCGCCATGCCCGATACCAGCGGCTCAAAATATATCAGCAACATAAGGATGAGTCAGTTTACTGAAGACAGCACACGAGTTGTCATTGATGTGGCCGATGGAGTTGAATACAGCAGCTCTGTTGGAAATAAATATGTTAAGCTGACCATAACAAAACCTGACGTTCAGATAACCCAGAGCCTCATTAATGACGGCAGGACCATAAGATTTACAAAGACCAATGGACTCACTGTGTCAAAGATAACAAAGTCTTATGATCCATATTCAGGAAACACAGTAATAAGCCTTAATGGAAACTATGGCTCAGTATATGAGAATAAGACACTTACATATTCCAGCAGCAATGATGAGCTGGCATATATAAGCTCTGCAAAATTCAGTACATCAAACGGAAATACGACGATAACCGTTACACCAAGTCTTATAGCTGAGTACAATATTTACGAAAACGGGGATTATATTTATATAGATATGGTAGACCCTAAGACAGTATATGACGCAGTTGTGCTTATAGATGCTGGACATGGCGGAAATCAGCCTGGTGCCATTGTAAATGGTGTTTATGAAAAGGATATAAACCTTGATATAGCTAAGAGAGTATATGACCTTTTCTCAGGAAGCAATGTAAAGATATATGTGACAAGGCTTACTGATAAAACAGTTGATAACTATAAGAGGGCATATATGGCTAATTATGGAGCTGATATGTTCATATCCATACACTGTAACTCCATATCAGGCGCATCTAGTATATCTGGAACGGAGACCCTTTATACTCCCCACAGTGGTGAAGGAAACGGGGAACTTACGAGCTATACCCTCGCAAGCACACTCCAGAAATATGTTTCAAATGTTGTAGGAACCAATAACAGAGGAGTAAAGAATCGTTCAGACTTGATTGTGCTTAAACGTACTACAGTTCCAGCTGCCCTGATCGAGACTGGATTTATGACTAATTCCGGTGATTTAGCCGTCCTTACAAGCGCGTCTGGCAGACAGAAGTACGCCAATGCGATTTATCAGGCAATAAATGAGGTAATAAATAAATACAATTACAGATGATATTAAACAGCGGAGATATTTACATATCCCCGCTGTTTTAATTTTAATTGTCCGTATAAATGACAGGATCCTTTGTCATCTTTTATTTATCTTGTATTTATGATAAAATATACATTAACATATATAAATGTCTGGAGATAAATTATGAAGAGATATTTTATTATTAATCCTGTTTCCGGAAAAGGGCGGGCACGGGAATTTGTCTCAAAATTAAAAGGCCGCAATGAGGGGCAGATATATATTACAGCCTGCAGAGGTGATGCAGAGAGATTCATAAAGCGTGAGGCTTCCGGTGGAGATAGGTGTGTGTTCTATGCCGTTGGCGGTGATGGGACTTTGAACGAGACCGTAAATGGAGCCATGGGTTTTGATAATGTATCCATAGGTATAATACCGGCGGGGACAGGCAACGACTTTGTAAGATATTTTGGTGATGAGGAAGCTTTTTTGGATATAGATTCCCAGCTCAATGGAAAAGAAATAAAAATAGACACCATAAAAGCAGTTTTTGATAATGGCAGTCCGGTGAACTTTATAAATATGGCAAATATAGGATTTGACTGTAATGTGGTCATAAACGCCTCTAAAATAAAAAATGGCATCGTTTCAGGACCAATGGCCTATGTATGCGGTGCGGCACAGGAAATGTTCAGAGAATGGGGACAGAAAGTAAGTATAAAATTTGATGATGGATATACTTACGAAGGCTGTCAGCTGCTTTGTACCATAGCCAATGCCGGATACTGCGGAGGAGGATTCAGATCATCGCCATTTGCGGATATATCCGATGGATATATAGATGTGGCTGTAATAGACAAAATAAGCAGGTTAAAGCTGTTATCAATGCTTAAGGGATATAGGGATGGAACATATTTAAACGACCCAAGGGCAGAGAGCTTTATTACATATAAGAGAACTGAATCATTGACCGCTGAATTTGAAACAAGCACAAAAGTAAGCGTTGACGGAGAAATATTTGATTTTAAAAAAGCTGAATTTAAAATAAATAAAAGGTGCCTAAAATTTATGGTTCCACAGGGTGCCGAAATACCGGGAGGACAAAAATGAAGATCGGAAATATAGAATGTGACGAAAATGAAAAAATAGTTTATAACATAGCTGACGAGTACACCGGATATATGGAGAATTTATACAGAAACGAAAACAGGGAATTCAACAGGGAAAATTACCTCGTATACTACACATATTTCGTATTCGTTACCAGGGCAGCCATTGGAGGGCTTACAAAGAAGATACTTGATACATTGGGAAATCTGGCAGGACAGAAGGTAGGAAACGGCGATTATCTGGATACTTTCATTGGCAAGAGGGTGTATGTGGATTATATGAGAAAATTCACTGATATGACAGGAGATATGCTGAGTGCCGAAAAGATCGGCCAGATAGTTATGAGCATTGAACAGGAATTTGAGGCTCCTGACGACAGCAGAGCAGCTTCATCGGCCATAAGCTTTACCATTGAGATATTTAATAATATACAGAATTATTTTAAGTGATAAAAAGGCGGCAATAAGCCGCCTTTTATGTTTTTCAGTATTTGAGATATTTTAAATCATTTTTATCCAGAGCTCCGCAGGCAAATAAAAATATGATATACAGTATAAGCATTATAATGCCTGAAACTATGTAAGCGGCCTTAGATGGATCGATACAGCCAAGTAGATATTTTGCAAGAAGTCCGGCGGCAGCTGCAGAAACAAGAGGTTTTATGATTATATCTACAATATTCAGCTTGATGCCTGTCAAAGTCTTTGTCTTGATTACAGCGCTTATGGATGATACGGCAAGGCTCACAAGAAGGCCTACGATATAGGCATCTATACCGAACAACGGCATGAGAAAGTAAATGAATAATATGTTTATCATAGATGCTATCATATTGTTTCTGAAAATAAATATATGCTTTCCAAGACCATTAAGTATTCCGCCAAGGACTATGTTTATATACAGCAGGGGGCATATGGGAACAAGTTTTAAAAGAAGCATGCCAAGATCAGTTCTGCCATATACAGTTTTTGTTATTTCAGTGGGGAATACGGCAAAAAGACAGGCAGTGCCAATGCCAATTATCACTGTAAATTTCAATACTTTGGATGCTGCTGAAGATATTCTCCTATTATTGCCAACAGCCGCTGATTCAGCAACGGTCGGCATCATCGCTGTGGCCAGAGCCATTAAGAGAGCAGAAGGCAGCTGAATGAGAGGGAGGACCATACCGTGGAGATTTCCATAAATACTCATGGCAGCTTCGGCACTTTCTCCAAAGACCTTCAGCTTCTGCGGGATAAGAATGTTTTCATAGGCTGATAGGAGAGATGAGCTTATCCTTGTGGCTGCCAGAGGCACAGCCATGGAAAGTACAAGCATAGCACATCTATGAGCTCTCATATCTGAAGCCTTTCCGCTTTTGGGGTCCTGCTTTAAAAATCCATAGCTTATTATAGTAAATATACAGGAAAAAGCCTCGCCCAGAAGAACACCGATAACAGCTGCCGCGCAGGCATACTCAAGCCCCTTTGCTGCCAGCATAGGCGCAAGCACAAGTATCGAGGCAATTCTTATGGTCTGTTCAAGTATCTGAGAGACAGCTGGGACGCTCTGTCTCTGTGCTCCTAAAAAATATCCCCTTATGCAGGAGCCGCAGGCCATAAATGGAATGGCAAAGGCCAGTATTTTAAGGGATATGGCTGTCCTTGTGTCTTTGATTATGTATTCAGCAGCGAAATCTGCTCCAAAAAACATTACGACAGATACAGCTATACTAAGCAGTATACACATAAATACGGAAACGGCTATTATCTTATGGGTATCGGCAAAACGTTTTTTAGCGTTAAGGGATGCCGTAAGCCGTGAGACAGCGGTGGAAAAGCCGGAACTTGTTATGCTCCAGCTGAGCAGGTATATGGGCATGACCAGCTGATATAGGCCTATTCCTTCCGAGCCAATGGCGTCGGACATATATATGCGGTAAAAAAATCCCATCACCCTGGTGATAAGGTTGGCTGCCGTAAGTATAATGGCGCCTTTTACTATGCTTTTCTTATACATTGTGCACTTCTCCGGAGTTGTTTCAATATTATTTTATTTTAAATAAGGCGGTTAAATAACTTTTTTCCATGGGAAACTATGGTTTGATGAAATAAGATTTTAAATTTTTTGAAATATAATTGTTATTTAAATAGACTAAGCAGAAGTTGAAAAAACAACGGCTATGAAGTATAATTAATGTAACATAATAAGAGTGGTATCAATCATAATGATTGAGCAGGCGTTTGATGCCCCCTCGTCTGAGGGGGCATTCTTGAATATCATACACTAAATTTTACGGGAGAACACAGATGTTTGACTTCAGTGAAGAATTAAAAAAACTGCCGGATAAACCTGGAGTATATATAATGCATGATTCATCCGATGAGATAATATATGTCGGAAAGGCTGTCAATCTTAAGAACAGGGTCAGACAGTATTTTCAAAACAGTAAGAGCAAGACAGCAAAAACAACGGCTTTAGTGTCACACATAGCTTATTTTGAATATATTGTTACAGACTCAGAGATGGAAGCTCTGCTCTTAGAATGTAATCTTATAAAGGAACATCGTCCTAAATATAATGTAATGCTTAAGGACGACAAAACATATCCTTATATCAAGGTCACCACTAATGAGGATTATCCTAGAATATTCATAACAAGAAAATATGTAAAGGACAAAAGCCGTTATTTTGGTCCCATAACGGATGCCACGGCGGCTAAGGAGACCGTTGAGCTTATAAATAAACTATTTCCCATAAGGAAATGCAGAAAAAACCTTCCAAAGGATATCGGAAAGGAACGTCCCTGCCTTAATTATCACATAGGACAGTGTGCGGCTCCCTGTGACAACCTTATATCCAAGGAAGAATATAATAAAATAGTTGATGAAGTGATCGCTGTCCTTGAGGGAAAGTATGACTATATAATAAAGTACCTTGAGGAGCTGATGTATGATGCTTCTGACAAAATGGATTTTGAAAAGGCTGCTTCATACCGTGACAGGATAGCCGGCGTCAAAAAAATAATGGAGAAACAGAAGATAACCAACAGCGGAGCCGGTGACAGTGATGTTATCGCTTTTTCAAGGGCCATGGATGAAGCCCTTGTGCAGGTATTTTTCATAAGGGGAGGAAAACTCTCAGGAAGGGAGCATTTCCTCATAAACGCTCCTGATTATATTGACCGCAGCGGCATAATGACCCAGTTCGTAAAGCAGTTTTACAGCGGTACGGCATATATACCTAAGGAGCTGATACTTGAGGAAGAACTTGTCCCCGAAGAAGAGGGAGCCATAATCGAGCTGCTGGAGAGCATGAGAGGCTCAAAGGTGACGATAACTGTTCCTAAAAAAGGCGAGAAGCACAAAATGGTAGAGCTTGCGGCGGGAAATGCCGCCATAACCTTTGAGAGGATAGGCGAGAGGATAAAGAAAGAACAGAGACAGACCATTGGAGCTCTGGAGGAAATAAAGGATATACTTGGCCTTGAGAAACTGCCTGTCAGGATAGAGTCATACGATATATCAAATACCCAGGGCTTTGAGTCCGTTGGCTCAATGGTGGTATTTGAAAACGGAAAGGCTAAAAACAGCGACTATAGGAAATTTAAAATAAAAACCGTCATAGGAGCAAACGATTTTGCATCCATGGAAGAAGTAATCACAAGAAGACTGTCCCACTATGCCAGGGAAAAGAATGAGAGCGAAAGCTTTGCCAGGCTCCCGGATTTGATAATGGTGGATGGAGGCAAGACCCAGATAACAGCAGCATTAAAGGCTATGGATAATGTAGGCATCTATGTTCCGGTATGCGGTATGGTAAAGGATGACAGGCACAGGACAAGGAGCCTGCTATACAATGACGAGGAAAAGGAAATAAAGCCAAATTCTGAAGGATTTAAGCTTATTACAAGGATACAGGATGAGGTCCATCGTTTTGCCATAGAGTATCACAGACAGCTTAGAAATGAGAGACAGGTACATTCCATACTGGATGATATCGAAGGAATCGGACCTAAGAGAAGGAAAGCTCTTATGAAGAGGTTCGGAGATATCGAAGGTATCAAAAACGCTGAAGTTGAAGAGCTCCTTGAGGCAGAAGGAATGACCATAAAGGCGGCGGAAAGCGTGTATGCGTTTTTCCGAGGTATAAAGTAAAGGAGAATAAAAATGGCATCACAGACTACTATAGCATTGGAAAAGTTCGTAAATGAATTTGAGCTGGAGAATCTTACGCCTAAGATCGAGCTTGAAGGAAGGACGCTCTCCCAGAAATTCGTTAACAGGCCGGCTTTGCAGCTTACAGGATTTTTTGACCATTTTGATAATACAAGAATACAGATAATAGGACGTATAGAGCATACTTATATGAGAAGACAGACTTCCGAAGTAAGAAGACAAATACTGGACAAGCTGTTCAGCTTTCATATACCATGTATGGTTTTCTGCAGATCCCTGGACCCATTCCCGGAAATATATGAGTTTGCCGAAAAATATGGTGTCCCGGTTTTCAGGACAGCCGACGGAGCATCTGAGTTATATAGTGAGGCTACAAAATGGCTCAATACAGAACTGGCGGAGAGGATAACCATGCACGGAGTTCTTGTTGATGTATATGGCGAGGGACTTCTCATAATAGGAGAGAGCGGTATCGGTAAAAGTGAGGCTGCTCTGGAGCTTATAAAGAGGGGACACCGTCTTGTTGCTGATGATGCTGTTGAGATAAGGAAGATATCCCATAAAACACTCATGGGAACCTGCCCTGAGCTCATAAGGTACCTAATAGAACTGAGGGGCATAGGAATACTTGATGTGCATGAGCTTTATGGAGCCGGCGCTGTCAAGGCGTCACAGAATATAGATATAGTCATAAAACTTGTAAACTGGGACAGTGGAGAGATATACGACAGACTTGGCCTGGAGGAGGAATATATCGAGATACTTGGCAATAAGATAGTATGTAAGACAATACCTCTGCGTCCAGGCAGAAATGTCGCTGTCATATGTGAGTCAGCGGCCATAAACCATAGACAGAGACGTCTTGATTACCCTGCCAACAATATCAAACAGAGACTTAATCTTTAAGTGAGGTGTCATATATGTACACAAACAGACTTAAGGCAGTATTTAAGGAATTTTATATTAATGAACCAATGAAGAATCATACTTCCTTTAAGACCGGAGGAGAGGCTGATGTTTATGTGAAGGCTGACAGTGCTGAGAATATAATAAAGGCCGTTGATATACTTAAGGAAGAAAATATTGATCATATAATAATAGGAAACGGTTCAAATCTTCTTGTATCGGACAAGGGATTTAAGGGTGTGGTCATTGAGATAGGCTCACTTATGAATAAAATAACAGTCGATGGAAGAAAAATATATGCCCAGGCTGGTGCTCTTTTATCATCGCTTTCAGCTGCCGCAGCAGACAATGGCCTTGCAGGGCTTGAGTTTGCCTCAGGCATACCAGGAAGCGTTGGAGGAGCGGTATTTATGAACGCCGGAGCCTACGATGGAGAAATAAAGGATGTAATCATTGGAGCCGATGAGATAATTAGACTTTCAAAGGATGAGCTTGAGCTTTCCTATAGGAGTTCAGTTATTGAAAAGAAAGGATATATAGTCATAGGAGCTGAATTTGAGCTTAAGGAAGGCAGTAAAGAAGCCATAAAGGAGAAAATGGCTGATTTTGCCGCCAGAAGAAGAGATAAACAGCCCTTGAACTATCCCAGCGCCGGAAGCACATTCAAGAGGCCGGAAGGATACTTTGCCGGAAAACTCATTGAGGATTCAGGACTTAAGGGAAAGACAATAGGAGGAGCTCAGGTATCTGAAAAACACGCGGGATTTATAATCAATACAGGAAATGCCACAAGCAGTGATATTTTGGAGCTTATGGACTGCTGTATTGAAACGGTGTATAATAAATTTGGCGTTAGGCTTGAGCCTGAAGTCAGATTCATAGGAAATAAATAGACAAAATTTTAGATTTCAGAAAGAGGTGAGCGGGTATGAAATTTGTTATTGTGACTGGAATGTCGGGCGCCGGAAAGACAACGGTTTTAAAATTCCTTGAGGATATAGGTTTTTTCTGTGTAGATAACCTTCCGCCTGCGCTTATAACAAAATTTTCTCAGCTTTGTTTTGAGCAGGACGGCTCCATAGACAAAGTCGCTCTTGGAATAGATATTAGGGGCGGAAAGCTTTTCGGAGATCTTTTTGCCGGACTTAAGGAACTTAAGGATGAAGGCTATGACTATGAGATACTTTATCTTGATGCTTCCGACGCTACGCTTATAAAGAGATATAAGGAATCCAGAAGGTCCCACCCGCTTTCAAGGGGAGGTTCCCTTGAGACCGGTATAGGGAAGGAAAGGGCGATGCTTGCCGACGTTAGGCAGCGTGCGACATATATAATCGATACGAGCAGTATCCTTACCAGGGAATTAAAGGTCCAGATTGATAAAATATTTAAGGACAACGATTCCTTTGACTCACTTATAATAAAGGTATGTTCATTTGGCTTTAAGTATGGGATACCAATGGATGCTGA
>JAHZAW010000009.1:30184-43984 GCA_019423725.1 Clostridiales bacterium | reverse complement strand
CTTGTATTTGATGTAAGGTTTTTACCAAATCCCTATTATATACAGGAACTTAAAGAATTTACTGGAAATGACAAGCCGGTGGCAGATTATGTTATGGGCTTTGATGAAAGCAGGAAATTTTTGGACAAGCTTTCGGATATGCTGGAATTTCTCATACCACTCTACATTAAGGAAGGAAAGAACCAGCTTGTTATAGCCATAGGATGTACCGGAGGAAAGCATAGATCAGTTACGCTGGCCAATGAAATATATAACAGACTTAAGAAGACCCACAGTGTTATCATAAATCATAATGATATAGAAAAAGACTCTAAAACCAAAAGATTATAAAAATAATACTTATACAAAAAATTACAGTGTTTTTATAGAAATACAGGCGGGAGGTAAAAACTTTGTCATTTTCATCTAATGTGAAAAGCGAGTTATCGCATCATTTTGGGAATGCAAGACATTGCAACATAGCAGAATTGTCGGCAATCCTGAATATGTGTGGACATATTGCTAATAATCGCGAAAAATTTTGTGTAAAAATACAAACTGAAAATCCTGCCGCTGCCAGAAAGTACTTTACATTACTGAAAAAAACTTTTAATATAGACAGTGAGGTTTTGACTAGGCGAAACAGTCAGCTGAAAAAGAATATGGTTTATATGCTCTTTATTAATAATGACAGACAAGCTGAAAAAATGCTTCAGGCCTGCGGCATACTTAAGACAGAAAATGGAGTCTGCCGTATATCCCAGAGGATAGATGAGCTTATTGTCAATAGTGTGTGTTGTAAGAGAGCATATATAAGGGGAGCATTTCTTGCAGCAGGGTCAATATCCGATCCTGAAAAAATGTATCACCTGGAATTTGCATGTTCCAGCGAGCCTTACAGCGAAGACCTTAAAAACTTGATCAACTCATTTGGGCTGGATGCCAAAATAGTCAAACGCAAAGAGCATTACATTGTGTATTTAAAAGAAGGGGAACAGATCGTAGATCTGCTTAACATTATGGGGGCACATAAAGCTCTTCTTGACCTTGAAAACATACGGATCATTAAGGATATGCGAAACAATGTCAACCGTAAGGTTAACTGTGAGACCGCAAATCTTAATAAGACCGTAAATGCTGCTGTAAGACAGATAGAAGATATTGAGTTGATACTGAAAAGAATGGATTTATCACAGCTGCCGCAATCTCTGAGCGATATGGCTCATCTGAGGCTGGAGTATCCTGACCTGAGCTTGAAGGAACTTGGTCAGCTGCTCAATCCGCCTGTTGGAAAGTCGGGTGTAAACCACAGGCTGAGAAAACTGGCAGAAATTGCGGATTCTTTAAGAGAGGAAATGGGTGAAGAAGTTGGTACGCAAAACGATTAAAGTAAAGAATACTCTTGACACAAGACAGATCGCTTATTTAGTTCAGTGTGCTGGTCAGTTTAAAAGCGAAATCAGCATCGAAGAAGACGAAAAAAGAATCAATGCAAAAAGTATTATGGGAACTATTTCTCTGGCGATCAAGGAAGATGACACAATTTCAATAGTTGCTACAGGTGAAGACGAAGAAAAGGCTGTTACAGAGCTTTGCAGTATTTTGGCTTAAAATATGACTTAAACAGGACGGATTTATCCGTCCTTTTTTTATTGTTCAGTAGTTTTTGCAGAAAAGAGAAATAATGGGTCGAAGTCTTTTTATTTTATGACATCAGGTAAATGATATAATGTCTCTGTAAAAAATTTACAGGAGATATGATAATGAAATACATAAAAGCAACAGCCGCTGTATTATCTGTGTTTTTTATAACATTCAATGCCAGCGGAAAGACCCTTGATGAATTTAAAGATGAATATGAACAGCTTGTATATGATGAAGAAGTGCAAAAGACTGTACTTGAGGACAATTACAGTATGCAGGATGAGATCAAAGAGGAAATAGCTGATCTTGATATGAGACTGTCTGAGGCTCAAGTGGATATAGACAGGACAGACAGCAGTCTAATGCAGGTGATTCTGGAAATAGATGAGGCTAGGAATAAACTTGAGGCGGCGGAGGAAGAAAGCCGCCTTTTGCTTGAGAAGGCATCGGACAGGCTCAGGTATATATATGAGAACGACAAGACGAGCATTGTTGATATTATTGCAAACTGCAAAAATTTATCTGATTACAGTTTTTACAGGCAGTATACGGAAGATATAATGAGATATGACTCCGAGCTCTTGGAAGAACTCAAGGAAAGGGAAGAACAGCTGGAAGAAGAACTGCAAAAAATAGAGGAAAAGACCGAAGCAAAGAAAGCTCTGGAAAAGTTCAAGACCGAAAAGGAATTTGAAATGGCTGTACTTTATGAGGAGAAAAACAGACTGCTTGACGAATACAGACAAAACGCCTCTGAGGCAGAAGCTGACCTTAAGGAGCTGGAAGAGGCAGCTGACAGGGTATATGATATAATAGTGAATATAGAGGAAAATAAAGAGTTTGTAGACACCTACACCGGAGGAGAGCTGGAATGGCCGGTGGAGGGAAGATATTATGTCAGCAGTGGATATGTTGGAAGGGTAAGCCCTGTTGGAAACGGCTATGAGTTCCACACTGGTATAGATATACCTGCTCCAGAAGGCTATGAGATATGTGCCGCTGAGGATGGAGAAGTAATAAACGCCGGCTGGATAAAGGGATATGGAAATACTGTCATAATAGACCATGGCGGCGGGATATCCACCTTATATGCCCATAACAGCGAAGTTGCAGTGGAATGTGGAGACCAGGTAAAAAGGGGACAGGTCATAGCCTACTGCGGCTCCACTGGATATGCCACGGGAAGTCACTGTCATTTTGAGGTAAGGGTCAATGGTGAGCATACAGACCCTTGGGAATATCTGAAAAGGGAAGAATAATATTATCTATGACTTTAAAACCAGGGCGAAAAATAATATGGTTTTTTTACACACCCAATGAAAATAAATTCTATGAATAATACCCATTTTAATTTAGTTGTAATATGGTATAATATACAAAGGAAACCATATCATCGCTTATAACTATGCAGTGTTCCTGTAATAGTTATCCTTGACAGGAGTGAAAATAATTGGATAAGGAAATAATAAATTGGAAAGAACTGCTCTATCCATACGAACAGACCGTGGACGAGCTTATGCTTAAATTTAATTATATAAGGAAGGAATATCTGCGTCTTGGACTGTATTCTCCCATAGAATCCGTTGAGGGACGAGTAAAATCTGCTGCCAGTATAATAGAAAAGGTCAGCAGAAAGGGGATATCCAGGGATAAAATAGAAGACGAAGTTGAGGATATAGCCGGGATCAGGCTTATATGCCAGTTTGTTGAGGATATACCTAAAATAATCGATATAATCCGTCAGAGAGACGGACATGACATAAAAATAGTTGAGGAAAGGGATTACATAACAAATAAAAAGGAGAGCGGCTACAGGAGCTATCATATAGTCATAAAATATGGTCTTAATACCGCCTTTGGCTTTAAGGAAGTGCTGGCAGAGATACAGATAAGGACTCTGGCCATGAATTTCTGGGCCGTAACAGAGCATGAGCTAAATTATAAATACAGCGGAAATTTACCTGAGGACCTGAAAACAAGGCTCAAGAACTGCGCTGAAGCATCCTTCAATCTGGATAAGGAAATGTCCACTATCCGTGAGGAGCTTATGCAGGCAGAAAAGATGAGCGAACTTAAGAGCAGCCTTGTGAGCAATATACTGGAAAATATCCAAAATCTTTACTTTAAACTTCATATTGATGAAGCCGACAATATAAACAGAAGGTTTATAGCCCTTTACGAAGACGGGGATATAAATAAACTGAAGGACTTCAATGAACAGCTGAATATCGTAGCGGAAATGTACAGAGTATGATAAAAGAACTGTAATGGCCCAGCCATTACAGTTCTTTTTATATGCCAATATGCTTTTTTACATTTTTAAGCATTTTTATCCCACGAAGCATATGAAGCCCCATGGCAGTCCTTGCTGAATCGGTATCCATTTCCTTAAGATACTGCACTATCATACGATGGTCCAGTATGGTGCCCTGGCGTACTTCTTCATAGTTGAATGCGTTTTACGATTTATCTATGGCATCAAATATGGTGGGGCCATCATTTCCATAAAGCTGTTATGTACTGCGGCGGCGATGGCTAGATGAAAACGTATTTCATCCGAAAGCCTGTCCTTATCCGCCAGCACTTTTTCTTCAACAGCCAGACTGTAATGCTCTATCCTCCTGAGTTCGTTTTCAGAAGCCCTTAAGGCTGCCGTATAGGCGGCCTCAGGTCCTATCATAAGCCGGATCTAATTTAATTTAAGGGCATCAACAACGATTTGATGGGAAGGCGAGTAAGTGTAAAATACATTTTTGCATACATAGGTGCCGCTGCCGTGCCTTACTTCAAGTATGCCTCTTTCTGAAAGTATTTTGACTGCTTCAAGGGAGGTATAACGGCTAAGAGCTCCTTTGAAAAATCCGATTCATTTGGTATCCTGCTTACCGATTGAAATCTTTTCTACACTACTATCATTGAGGCTGTTTCATCGGACACACACTCAGCAAGGGTCTTGCCGTCTGATTTCATAAATATGTCTCCTTATCATTCCTCAAGGGCTCTTTCCTGATAGTTGAATGTGGAATTCATAAGTTTTTCGATATTTATAAGATGGCCTATGGTCTCGCCTGATTTTAATTTATCGGATACATTGGTTTCAGTGTCCATCATGTTTTTGGTCTTAGCGTAAACGGCCTCAAGGTCCTCATAGGGTATAACGACTATGCCGTTTCCATCTATCAATATGACATCATAGGTATTTACCTGAACACCTCCGCATGATATGGGGACCTTTATGGCACCATAGCCGCTTATCTGTCCTACGTTGCAGCAGGTGCCTATGGAATAAATGGGGAAACCAAGTTTTCTTATTTCTTCTATGTCACGGCAGGCGCCTTCCATAATGGCAGCGGAAACGCCTTTATTTATGGCAGAAAGACAGAGAGTTTCACCGCAGTAAGCGGAGTTGGGATAGGCGTGGCTGTCAACAACGATTATATCGCCTTTTTGTGCGTTTTCTATGGCGTATATAACAGCCGATATATCTCCTCCTACGGTCTTAGCCGTAAGGGCACAGCCTGCCATCCTGACGGGTCTGCTTTCAGGACGTATTTTAGGGCTCATTGAATTTACACGTCCCATACAGTCACTGGCCGCACAGGTCACGGAATCAAATTCATCGATGAGTTTCTGAAATTTCTCCACATATTCCATGGTAACTTCTCTGCTTTTTGTCATTGCCATTTCCTCCTTTATGGTATATACTTTTAGTTGTTTTCACTGCCTGGAGGACAGGAAAATATAATATGCATAATATAATTATATTTGACTTGATGGATTTATTCAATATTTCCTTATAGTCCTCTTATGTGATAAAGTCGTATGATGAATCGTTGTTATTTTATACAGCTTATGATACAAAGAAGGTGTTTATATGGCACTATTTGCCATAGCTGACCTGCATTTTGGCAGGGGTATAAATAAGACCATGGACCTCTTTGGAGGGCCCTGGATAAACCATATGGATAAGATCATAAAAAACTGGTCTGAGACCGTAAATGATAAAGATACGGTCCTTGTGCCGGGGGATATATGCTGGGCAAAAAAGCTCAGTGAGGCAAAGATCGATCTGGATATAATAAATGGCCTGCCTGGGAAAAAAGTGCTCCTTGAGGGCAATCATGATTACTGGTGGGATTCCCAGAATAAGGTGACAGCGGCCTATCCGGAAATGGCATTTATAAAAAACAGCTTTTATGATTATAACGGTACAGCCATATGCGGTACGAGGGGATGGCTTTGTCCCAATGATATAAAATTTGATGACAGCGATATGAAAATATATAACAGGGAATGCGGCAGACTGAAATTATCCATGAATGCGGCCATAAACAGGGGATTTGATAAAATACTGGTGATGATGCATTATCCCCCTGTAAATGACAAGCACGAACCATCGGGTTTTACGGAAATAATAGAGGGCTGCGGGTTAGTAAAAAAAGTCGTATACGGACATCTACATGGCAGGGAAAGCATTGAAGGGCGGTTTGAGGGCTGTTTTAACGGCGTGGAATATGAGCTGGTATCGGCAGACTATATTGATTTCAGGCCGGTCAAAATAGCTGAATAATAAATACAAATATAAAATATAAATGGAGGGCATATATGTTTACTTTTAATCATTTTAATTTTAATGTTCTTGATCTTGAAAAAAGCCTTAAGTTTTATGATGAGGCACTTGGATTCAAAGAGGTGCGCAGGAAAGAAGCTCCTGATGGAAGCTGGATACTGGTATATCTTGGAGATGGCAAAACAGGCTTTACTCTGGAACTCACATGGCTCAGAGACAGAAAGGAAAAATACGACCTAGGTGAATGTGAATTCCATCTTGCTGTAGAGGCTGAGAACTATGAAAAAGCCCATGAAAAACATAAGGAGCAGGGATGTATATGCTATGAAAACCCTGAAATGGGCATATACTTCATAATCGACCCAGATGGTTACTGGATCGAAGTTATCCCTCCTAAAAAATAAGAAAATTAAAAAAGAAAATTAAAACCGGAAGCTCCTGTTTTTTGGAACTTCCGGTTTTGTTTCTGCATATCCATCAGTCTTCGTATTCAAAAATTGCTGTTTTGATCTTATCTTTCATCTCATCGGGATCAAATTCACTGATGTCCATGTCTGTTGTTATTTCATCAAATTCATCGTCTTCTGCTATGTAATACGCCGCAAAGGGACAGGCGATATCGTCGTCGTATATGATCTCGCCTTCAATAGACCATACGTCTTCTGATTTATCAATGCTGATAATACAAACCTCATCTATTGGTATCACTTTTTAACACCCTTTTCCTTCCTTTTGATTTCTTTTTTATTTTTGTTTTCTCCTTCATTATTGAGTAGCCAAAACTTCCAAGGGCTTTCCCGAGGCCGTAGTATTCTCCATGGGAATAGCATATTGGTCTTGTCTTTTCAAAATGGAATTTCCCCGTTTCATCAAAGTATTTTTCGTCCACTGAGACGGAGACCACATCGGCAATAAAAATATCATGGGTGCCTCCGGTCTTTATGACCTGCTTTACCCTGCATTCTATATTGACCGGGCTCTCCTCTATTGATGGAGCAGATACTTTGACGCTCTTTGAAGCAGTAAGAGAACATTCTTTGAACTTATCCACATCACGGCCGCTTTTTACTCCGCAGTAATCCACTGAACGGGCAAGGGCTTCGGTGGTCAGGTTTATGACAAACTCACCGCTTTCTTCTATAAGGTGGTAGGAAAAACGTTCAGGCCTTATGGAAATATAGGTCATAGCAGGGGAGGTGCACAGCGTTCCGCACCAGGCAACGGTAATGATATTTGCCTTATCCATACTGCCGCAGGAGACCATGACTGCCGGAAGAGGATAGAGTACCGTACCGGGTTTCCATATTTGTTTGGCCATTTTTATTTCTCCTTTCACTATATAGTATGAGTACGAAAAATATATTATACTAGCGCTATAAAATTGTAAATTGGTATTTCTAACAATTTTAGGAGTTGTATTATGAAGAAAAATCTAGTACCATTATAAAAGATAAATAAAAACAATAAATGTCAAGCGGAAAGGAAATATTTTATGGATCTGCCTGAAGAATATATTTTACGAATGAAATCACTGCTTAAGGATGAGTATGACGACTACATTTCATCATTCAGTGATGAAAGACTTTATGGAATGAGAGTAAACACCCTCAAGATGTCGAGGGAAGATTTTCTTGATAAAAAACTTTATGAACTCTCACCGGTACAATGGTGCCAAGAGGGATTTTATTATAATGGAGCTGATACAAGACCGTCCAAAAGTCCCTATTATCATGCAGGGCTTTACTACCTTCAGGAGCCAAGTGCCATGTCAACGGGTGCTGCTGCCGATGTAAAGGAAGGCGAAAGGGTGCTGGATGTATGTGCTGCTCCCGGAGGAAAAAGCACCCAGGTCGGTGCCGCGCTTAAGGGAAAGGGCATACTTGTTACTAACGACATAAGCACATCAAGAACAAAGGCTCTGCTTAAAAATGTGGAGCTTTTCGGCCTTAGGAACGCGGTCGTTCTCAATGAGTCGCCGGATAAAATATCCAAGGTCTTTCCGGAATTTTTTGATAAGGTGATAATAGACGCTCCCTGCAGCGGAGAAGGTATGTTCAGAAAGGACCCGGATATTATCAAGGCCTGGGGTGAAAAGATGACAGACTTCTGTGTATCCACCCAGAGGGAGATACTTGATAAATGTGCTCTGGCTGTATGTAACGGCGGTTATATCATATATTCCACCTGTACGTTCAATCCCGATGAAAATGAAAGACAGATAGAAGCATTTCTGGAAAGACACAGTGAGTTTGAGCTTTGCCCCCTTCCAGAAGTCATGGGACTGGACCCTGGAAGACCGGAATGGACAAAGAGCGGAGATGAAAAGTTCAAGCTCTGCGGAAGATTGTGGCCCCATAAGATCAAGGGAGAAGGCCACTTCGTAGCTAAAATGAAAAAAACTGGCGGCGGTGAAAGAAGGTCATTTACCGGCCACGAAGGAAATAAAATAGACGGATTTGAATATTTTGAGGAATTTGCCGCAAAAAATATAAGAAATGTTGATTTTGACGGAGACTTTGAGACCTTTGGAGAAAAACTTTATATGCTTCCAAAGGGACTGCCTTCATTTAAGGGCCTCAGAGTCGTAAGGAACGGATGGTATCTGGGAGATATAAAAAAGAAGAGATTTGAACCTTCACAGGCATTTGCCATGGGACTTGGAGCGGATGATGTAAGACTTACAGAAAATCTGAAGGATTATGATACAGCCGTTAAGTATCTTAAGGGCGAGACTCTGGAGACTGAACTTACGGAAGACGGATGGGCCCTTGTGACCTTTGACGGACTAGCCCTCGGATGGGCAAAGAGCCAGAAGGGAAGACTTAAAAATAAGTATCTTCCCGGCTGGAAATGGGAGTAAAGGAGAATATTTATGGCTTTTTTACCGGTTACAAAAGAAGATATGCTGAAAAGGGGATGGGACAGGCCTGACTTTGTATATGTCTGCGGAGATGCCTATGTGGACCATTCCTCCTTTGGTGCCGCTATAATATGCAGGGTCCTTGAAAGCAGAGGATATAAGGTCTGTATCATACCACAGCCGGACTGGCACACTACAGAAGACTTTATGCGCTTTGGAGAGCCCAGACTTGCATTCCTTGTAAGTGCCGGAAACATAGATTCCATGGTGAACCACTATACCGTGGCAAAAAAGAGAAGGTCCAAAGACTCATATTCACCTGGAGGACAGGGAGGCCTGAGACCGGACAGGGCCACCATAGTTTACTGTAATAAAATAAGAGAGGCGTATAAACACGCCACAATAGTTATTGGCGGCATAGAGGCCAGCCTCAGAAGACTGTCCCATTATGATTACTGGGATAATAAGGTCAGACGCTCCATACTTCTGGACTCAGGAGCTGACCTGCTGCTTTATGGAATGGGTGAACACCAGATAGTTGAGATGGCTGAAGCCTTAGACAGCGGAATACCAGTAAGCGAAATAACATACCTCAGGGGGTCTGTATATAAGACCAGGGACAGAGAGAGGATAGGAGACTGTATATGGCTCCCTTCCTATGAGGAGACATCCACGGATAAAGAAAAGTATTCAGAAAGCTTTATGATACAGTATAAAAATACTGACCATATAACCGCAAAGACCCTTGCCGAGGAATACAGGGAAGGCATAGTCGTACAGAATCCGCCTTCAGCACCACTTTCACAGGACGAGCTGGATGATGTTTATTCTCTGCCCTATATGAGGACATATCATCCCATGTATGAGAAAATGGGAGGGATACCTGCCATAGAAGAAATTAAATTCAGCCTGTCAGCAAACAGAGGATGCTTTGGAAGCTGCAGTTTCTGCGCCATAGCCTTTCATCAGGGCAGGATAGTCACATCAAGAAGTGATGAGTCCCTCATAAAAGAGACTGAGGAAATGACAAATGAAAAGGACTTTAAGGGATATATCCATGATGTTGGAGGACCGACAGCAAACTTTATGCGGCCTGCCTGTGGTAAACAGCTCAAGGCGGGAGCCTGCACCGACAGACAGTGTCTTTTCCCTGAAAAATGTCCTAATCTTGTGGTGGACCATAAAAGATATTTAAAGCTTTTGAGAAAACTAAGGGAACTGCCTAAGGTCAAGAAGGTATTCATACGCTCAGGCATAAGGTATGACTATCTGATATATGACAGAGACGAAACGTTTTTCAATGAACTGTGCAAATATCATATAAGCGGACAGCTGAGAGTTGCTCCGGAACATGTTTCTGACAGGGTCCTTGAGAAGATGGGCAAGCCTGGAAGGGACGTATATGACAGGTTCGTTAAGAAATTTGAGGAGATAAATAAAAAGTACGGACTGGATCAGTACTGTGTTCCATATCTTATGTCCAGCCACCCTGGAAGCGACCTCCGTGCTGCTGTAGAACTGGCGGAGTACCTCAGGGACATAGGACATATGCCCGAACAGGTGCAGGATTTTTACCCCACGCCTGGAACTCTTTCCACCTGTATGTATTATACGGAGAAGGACCCCAGGACAGGCAAAAATGTGTATGTTCCGAAAAATCCCCACGAAAAGGCCATGCAGAGGGCGCTTATGCAGTACAGGGTGCCGTCAAATTATGATCTGGTAAAAGAGGCGCTCATAAAGGCAGGCAGAGAAGATCTTATCGGATATTCCCATCACTGTCTTATAAGGCCTGAAAAAAGCGAGACTGTAAAAAAAGGCAGCGGACGTCATACACAGGCAAAAGGAAACATGAATAAGCCAGGTACTGCTAAAAATACATCTAAGCTGGCAAAAAAGAAAACGATCAGAAATGTCCATAAAAAATCAAGATAATAAGGAAAATAATTGTAAAAATATAAAAGTGTCCACGGTTGACAATCTTTTGTGCTTCCTATATAATCAAAATAATTTATATCTGAAAGGTGAGTTCTGAATGAGAGACGTTACATATATCGGTACAAGGAATAAAGACATAAAAATGAAGGCATCACAGGCAATACTTAAGGGCATATGTCCAGATGGAGGACTTTTTATACCCGATGAGATGCCTGTTATGGATAAAACTATAGATGAACTTGCAAAAATGGATTACCAGGGCCTTGCCTATGAGGTAATGAAGCTGTTTTTCACTGATTTCACGGAAGAAGAGCTCAGATACTGCATAAATCATGCATACGATGAAAAGTTCGATACAAAGGAGATAGCTCCTTTAGTAGAGAAGGACGGAGTATACTTCCTTGAGCTTTTCCACGGAAAAACCATAGCATTTAAGGATATGGCTCTTTCTATCCTTCCTTATCTTATGAAAACATCGGCAGCAAAGAATGATATAAAAAAGGAAATAGTTATACTCACAGCCACATCAGGTGACACTGGAAAGGCAGCCCTTGAAGGATTTGCCGATGTGGAAGGAACAAGGATAATCGTTTTCTATCCTGACGGAGGAGTAAGCCCTGTACAGAAAATGCAGATGGTGACACAGAAGGGCAAAAATGTATGTGTTGCTGCCATAACAGGAAACTTTGATGATGCCCAGAGTGCCGTAAAGAGCATTTTTACCGATGAAGAAATGATAAAGGAACTGGACGAGAGAGGATATATGTTCTCATCAGCTAACTCAATAAATATAGGAAGACTTATCCCTCAGGTGGCATATTACTGGTATGCATACTGCACACTTGTAAGAAATGGAAAAATAAAGGCAGGAGACAAGATAAACTTTACTGTACCCACAGGAAACTTTGGAAATATTCTTGCCGGATATTTTGCAAAGAAAATGGGACTTCCCGTAAACAAATTTATATGTGCCTCAAACAGCAATAAGGTGCTTTATGACTTCTTCCGTACAGGTGTATATGACAAAAACCGTGAGTTCATACTTACAGTCAGCCCTTCCATGGACATACTTATTTCAAGCAACCTGGAAAGACTTGTATGCATGCTCACATCACAGGAGGAGACAGCAAAGCTTATGGCATCTCTCTCTTCTGATGGAAAATATACAATGAGCGTAAAAGCAGATGATATCGTAGGTGAATATGCCGACGAGGAGGAGACTTTCACAGCCATAAGGACCATGCATGCCAATACCGGATATGTTATCGATACTCATACAGCGGTAGCCTATGCTGCATACGATAAGTATCTTAAGGAAAGTGGAGACGATACACCTAATGTAATAGTTTCTACGGCAAGCCCCTATAAGTTTGCCAAGGACGTATGCACTGCCCTTGATGAAAAATATAAGGACAGAGATCCATTTGAGCTTATGGGAGAACTGGAGAAGATAAGCGGTGTTAAAATACCTGCTCCTGTAAAGGATATCGAAAAGAGAGAGGTGCTCCACAATAATCTCTGCCAGAGAGAAAAGATAAAAGACTTTGTAAGGGAACAGCTTTTAAAATAATATACATACTATATACAGGGCCTGCACGGCCCTGTTTTTATGCATAAAAGACCGATTATTTATTGAAATTATATGAATAAATATAATTATACAGGCAAACTTTTATGTTCAAATAAAAGGAAAATGTAGTAGTTTGTTTAAAAAAATAAGGCTTATATTACGATTTGCACAATAAAACACGGTATTTGTTCATAATTTTATGAAAAAATAAAAGTGTACAGAACTTGTATTTTTATACGGAATCGTGTATTATATACCATAAATTGATCAAGAACGCTGAGGTGAAATATATGGGTGAAAAAACAAAGGTTTTTATTGACGGAAGAGAGGGCACTACCGGCCTTAGAATATATGACAGACTTGAAAATATGAAGGATATAGAGCTCATCGTCCTAAAGGAAGAAGATAGAAAAAACGTTGAAAAGAGAAAAGAAGCTCTAAACAGCTGTGATATAGCGTTCCTCTGTCTGCCCGACGCCGCAGCCATAGAGGCAGCCGAGCTTGTTGAAAATGATAAGGTAGTTCTTATTGATACATCAACGGCCCACAGGACAGCCAGTGGATGGGCTTACGGTCTGCCTGAACTTGGAGCTGAATTTGAAAATAAAATCAAAAACTCAAAGAGGATAGCTGTTCCCGGCTGTCATGCCAGCGGATTTATTGCACTTGTTTATCCCCTTATAGAAAAGGGACTTATTTCTCCTGACGCAAGGCTTTCATGCTTTTCCCTGACAGGATACAGCGGAGGCGGAAAAAAGATGATAGCCGACTATGAGGCAGAGGGAAGAGACGAACTCCTTGATGCACCAAGACAGTACGGCATCACCCAGAATCATAAACATCTTAAAGAGATGGCGGCCATAACTGGACTTAATAATAAACCTATATTCTGTCCTATCGTTGGAGATTTCTACAGCGGAATGGAAGTTACTGTACCGCTTTTTAAGGAAGATCTGACTGAAGGCCATACCATGGAAGATGTGAAAAATGCCTATAGGGATAAATATACAGGAAAATTAATAAAATACATCGAAAACGATGATAAAAATGGATTTTATTCATCGGCGGATATGTCAGGCTTTGATAATATGAGGGTATCCGTTGATGGAAATGAAGATAGGATGATACTGGTGGCAAGATATGATAACCTGGGAAAGGGAGCATCTGGTGCTGCCATTGAATGTATGAATTATAAGCTTGGAAAAGATATTACTGAAGGTTTGGACATAAAGGAGTGTT
>JAHZAW010000009.1:0-30174 GCA_019423725.1 Clostridiales bacterium | reverse complement strand
TATAGAAGGCGGAGTGTGCGCAGCAAAGGGATTTAAGGCATCAGGAGTACACTGTGGCATAAGAAAACTTACAACTAAAAAGGACCTGGCACTAATCGTCAGTGAAGTCCCCGCATCGGCAGCTGCTGTATATACACAGAATCTTGTAAAGGGCGCGCCCATTTACGTTACAAAGGAAAACATCAGCGACGGCAAAGCAATGGCAGTTATATGCAACAGCGGAAACGCCAACACTTGTAATGCCAACGGAATCGAAATAGCTGAGCAGATGTGTGAACTGACAGAAAAATATACAGGAATAAACAAAAAAGATGTAATAGTAGCTTCTACAGGAGTTATCGGTCAGCCTCTTTCAATAGAGCCCATAGCCGATGGTATGGATGAATTGGTGAAATCCCTTGGAAATAACAGTGATGACGCCGCAAATGCCATTATGACAACGGATACCGTTAAAAAGGAAGTTGCTGTTGAGTTTGAGATAGACGGAAAGAAATGTGTTATAGGCGGTATAGCTAAGGGCTCAGGAATGATACATCCCAATATGGCTACCATGCTCGTATTTGTTACTACAGATACAGCAATATCATCAGCAATGCTTCAGAAAGCCCTCAGTGAAGATGTAAAGACTTCATTTAATATGATAAGCGTTGATGGTGATACATCAACAAATGATATGGTATGTGTAATGGCCAACGGTATGGCTGGAAACACTGAGATAACCGAAGAAGGAGAAGCTTTTGATACATTTAGAAAGGCTTTGAATGAAGTTACGGTTTATCTCTGCCGTAAGATAGCTGGAGACGGAGAAGGAGCTACAAAACTTCTTGAGTGTATCGTCACCGGAGCAAAATCAGACAGTGAAGCAAAGGGAGCCGCTAAATCCGTAATATGCTCATCCCTTCTTAAGGCTGCCATGTTCGGAGCTGATGCTAACTGGGGACGCGTACTTTGTGCCCTTGGATATTCAGGAGAAAATCTCGATGTAAATAAGATCGATGTAAGTTTCAAATCTGATAAGGGTGAGATACTCGTATGCAAAAACGGTTCAGGTGTTGATTTTTCTGAGGAAAAGGCTAAAGAGATACTTCTCGAGAAGGAGATACAGATACTCGTTGACCTTAACGATGGACAGTACAGCGCAACTGCATGGGGCTGTGACCTTACCTATGATTATGTAAGGATCAACGGTGACTATCGTTCATAAGACCAGCTCATAAATCAACATTACAGGGGGATATAAAAAAATGACACTTACAAATCTTCAGCGTGCGGAGACCATCGTCCATGCGCTGCCTTATATACAGAAATATTATAATAAAGTCGTAGTAATCAAATATGGCGGAAACGCCATGATAAATGAGGAGCTCAAACAGGCCGTTATGAATGACATAGTGCTTCTTTCACTCATCGGTGTAAAGGTAGTCCTTGTCCATGGCGGCGGCCCTGAAATAAATGATATGCTCAAGAAAATTGGTAAAAAGAGCGAATTTGTGAATGGTCTCAGGGTAACTGATGCAGAGACCATTGACACGGTGCTTATGGTCCTTGCTGGAAAGGTAAATAAAAGCCTTGTAAATCTCATCGAGTGCATAGGCGGCAAATCCGTAGGACTGTGTGGACTTGACGGCCATATGATCGAGGCTGAAAAGCTCAATGAAGAACTTGGATATGTCGGAAAGATAACCAATGTAAATATCGAACCCATAACAGACCTGCTCGACAGGGGATATATACCTGTCATATCAACCCTTGGATGTGATAAAGACGGACATGTCTATAATATAAACGCAGATACGGCCGCTGCAAGGATAGCAGGCGCTATGAAGGCGGAAAGCCTTATTTCCATGACGGATATATGCGGAATACTGCTTGATAAGGATGATCCATCGACCCTCCTTACTAATATCAATACGGAAAGAGCCCATGAACTTATGGCTCAGGGCGTTATCCAGGGAGGTATGATACCTAAGGTTGAGTGCTGTCTTGATGCCATACATAGGGGAGTCAACAGAGTTTTCATACTGGATGGAACAAAACCCCATGCCATACTTATGGAAATGCTCACTGATGAAGGTGTCGGAACAATGTTTGTTAAGGAGGACTGAAAATGAATACTATAGAGACCGATAATAAATATGTCGCTCATTCATACGGAAGATTCCCCATATGTATAACAGGTGGAAAGGGTTCTATCCTATATGATGAGAATGGAAAAGAATATATAGATTTTGGCTCAGGGATCGCTGTAAATTCCTTTGGAGTTTCAGATGATGTATGGAAACAGGCAGTCATCGACCAGATAAATAAGGTGCAGCACACATCAAACCTTTACTATACAGAGCCCTGCGCAAAACTTGCGGAGATGCTTTGTGAAAGAACAGGAATGAAAAAGGTATTTTTCTCAAACTCAGGAGCAGAGGCCAATGAATGTGCCATCAAGGCTGCAAGAAGATACGCCTTTTTGAAATACGGTGATGGACATTCCACCATCATAACATTAAAAAACAGCTTCCATGGCAGGACGATAACGACTCTTTCAGCCACAGGACAGGAACATTACCATGAAGAGTTCACACCCTTTACAGAGGGATTCGTATATGCTGAGCCCAATGATATAGAGGATGTAAAAAGACTTGCGGCTGAGAATAAATGTATAGCCGTTATGATAGAGATAGTACAGGGCGAGGGTGGAGTTTGTCCCCTTGACGAAAACTATGTAAAAGAGCTCAGAAAGTTTACTGAAGAAAACGATCTTCTTCTCATCGTAGATGAGGTACAGACAGGAAACGGAAGAAGCGGAATGCTTTATTCATATATGAATTACGGCATAACTCCCGATATAGTTTCCACAGCCAAGGGACTGGCTGGCGGACTTCCTTTAGGAGCCACTATGCTTGGCGATAAAGTACAGGATGTATATACACCAGGAACCCATGGTTCAACATTTGGAGGAAATCCCGTATGTTCAGCCGCTGCCATAAGCGTGCTTAAAAGGATAGACGAGGACCTTCTGGCAGACGTAAGGAAAAAATCTGAATATATTTTCAGTGAACTTAAAAACGCTGAAGGAGTAGAAAGTGTCAGCGGAATAGGCCTTATGATAGGTATAAAGTGCAAAAAGCCTGCTTCAGATGTGGTAAAGACATGTATGGACAACGGCCTTCTTGTACTCACAGCCAAGGACAGGGTAAGGCTCCTTCCTGCTTTGAATATAGATTTTGATATCCTCAAAAAAGGTGTCGAGATATTAAAGGATGCCATAGCAAAATAAATGATACACCCCATACCTTACGGTATGGGGTTTTCTGTTATTGCCAGATTATGATTTATGTTCTAATGAAACAAATATATAAAATTTGTGTATTCATAAAACTATTGACAAACTTCAAATATGGGGTATTATTAAAATGAACGATGTTCAGATTGGAAGTGATCTAATGAATAAGCCAGTTACCTCCAGGGATGAGATATTAATGATAAGCAGAAAGATCATACTTGAAAAGGGCATAGACTCTCTTAACATGAGAGATGTAGCCATCAAGTGTGGTGCGGCTGTTGGGTCCATATATAATTATTTCCCGTCGAAGGCTGAACTTTTAAGTGCTGCGGTCGAAAGCGTTTGGAGAGATATATTTGAGCCTTTAAATGATATTTCTGATTTTACAGGATTTTCTGACTGCATAGGACGTATGTTTGATATGATCAAAAAAGGAGATAAGAAGTTCTCTGGATTTTTCAATGTCCATTCCATGAATTTTTCTCAAAAGGATAAGGAAAAGGGCAGAGAAGTCATGAATAAATGTTTTGATGATCTCAAAAAGACCCTTAAAACCGTACTTATAAACGATAAGAACGTCAGAAGTGGTGTATTTGACGGAGAGCTGTCGGAGGACAAGTTCGTGGAGTATATATTGGAACTTCTTATTCATACACTTTTAAATAAGGAAGATAACTGTCAGGCTCTTATTTCTATGATAAGTAACTGTATATATTGATGCCCGCTTTAATGCGGGAATTTTTTAAAATCAAAATGAACAACGTTCATATATAATTCATTTATGATTAAACAAGGAGGAATGAACTATTAAATATCGCATTGAAAATAAATATTTTAGATAATACATATTTTAGATTTTTATATAGGAGGTAATATAATGCAGGCAATAGGTGAAACATTGTTTGATATTATTTATTTGATTCTTGTCATTTCCCTGGGAATAAATATGATAATCAAAAGTGAAGGGGACAGACAATACCGCCTGTTTGGAATAATGGCTGTTGTACTGCGCTGCGGAGATGCTTTCCATCTTGTTCCCAGGGTGATAGCCCTTTGTACGACAGGTCTTGAAAATTATACGGCGGTTCTTGGTATAGGAAAATTTGTAACATCCATAACCATGACTATATTTTATGTTATTTTATATCATGTATGGAGGATAAGGTATGACTATAAGAAAAACGGCAGTCTTACGGCAGCTGTATATATACTTGCGGCGCTCAGAATAATACTCTGCCTGTTCCCTCAGAATGCTTGGACCAGCGCTGATGCTCCTCTTTCCTGGGGCATTTACAGAAATATTCCATTTGCAATGCTCGGCATACTTATTATTGTCATATTTTATAAGGAATCCAGAAGGTTCAATGACTATGACTTTAAAAATATGTGGCTGGCTATAGTTTTAAGCTTTGGTTTTTATATACCTGTCGTATTATTTGCTGACGCTTACCCGGCTGTTGGAGCGCTTATGCTGCCAAAGACTTGTGCTTACGTTTGGATGGTTGTAATGGGATACTGTGCCCTTAGAAGGCATAATAAAAAATTACATAAATAAAAAAATAAGAGTTTCCCCTAAAGGGAAACTCTTACTTTTATCAAGGATTTCAACAAATAAAGATGGAATATATTATTTAACTATTTTAGATATTGTTTTAAAGTGGGGAGTGCCTGCCGCATAAGTAAGTTCAAAGAGAGCAGCCTCAGCGCTTGTGATATATGCTCCCTCACCCATGGCTCTTTTTACAGCGGTTTCCTTGTCATGGAGCTTTCTTGAAGCAATGCAGTCTTCAACGAGAAGAACATTATATCCCTGGGCCTTAAGGTCTATTACGCTCTGAAGGACACATACATGGGCTTCTACGCCGCACACAAGTATATTCTTTTTACCAAGGGCCTTTACAGCGTTATTGATCTCTTCGGTGCAGATACCGCTGAATGTAAGTTTTTCATAGGGCTTATAGCTGTCACCCATACATTCGGTTATTTCACTGACAGTTGGACCAAGGCCTTTAGTATACTGCTCAGTAACGATCATGGGAATTCCAAGCTCTTTTAAACCCTTTAAGAGCTTTTTAGAGTTATCCATCAGGTCTTCTAATCCGCTCATGGCAGGAAGAAGTTTTTCCTGATAATCTACAACAAGAACAGCAGTGTCATTAGCATTAATTCTCATTACTTTCATCTCCCTCTAAAATAATTGGTAGGACAATTATAACATATATTTTATTGTATTTCAATAAAAACAATTAATTAAACTTGTTATAACATAAAAAACGCCGTTTAAAACGGCGTTTGATATTTTAGAATTTTCCCTTAGCAAGGGCAGCTTTCTTCTTTAATGTAGAAAGTCTATTCAATGCTTCGTAAAGGGTATCATCATTTTTAGCAAAATGGAATCTGATATAGTTGTTTATATCCTCACGGAAGAAGCTGGAACCGGGAACTGCTCCGACGCCGACTTCCTTAGCCAGCCATTCGCAGAATTTAACGTCGTCTGTAACGCCAAATTCTGATGTATCGACAAGCACATAATAAGCGCCCTGGGGATCATTGTAAGCAAGACCAAGATCCTTAAGGCCATTGATGAAAATATCTTTTTTGCTCTGATAGAGACCAATGAAATCTCTGTAGTAATCGTCTCCAAGCTCAAGGGCAGCCACAACTGACTCCATAAGAGGGTGGGCAGCGCCTACAGTAAGGAAATCATGTACCTTCTTAGCAACATCGACTATATATTCGGGTGCGATTATATAACCAAGTCTCCAGCCTGTGATGGAGTATGTTTTTGAAAGTGAACTGCAGGTAATAGTACGCTCGAACATACCAGGAAGATTTGAGAAGTAAATGTGTTTATTGGGTTCATAAACTATATGTTCATATACTTCATCGGTTATAACGAATGTATCATATTTCTCAGCAAAATCAGCTATTATTTTAAGTTCATCCATGGTGAATACTTTTCCGCTGGGGTTTGAGGGATTACATACGATGATTGCCTTGGGATGCTGTTTGAATGCAGCTTCAAGAACATCAACGTTGAATGTAAATTCCGGAGGATTGAGCGGAACATATATAGGATCTGCGCCCGTAAGTATCGCATCAGCTCCATAGTTTTCGTAGAAGGGTGAAAAGACGATAACTTTGTCACCTTCATTGCATACAGTCATCATGGCACACATCATAGCCTCTGTGCTTCCGCATGTAACAAGAATATTTGTATCTGGGTCAAGTTTTCTTCCTGTGAAGTGTTCCTGCTTTTTAGCGAGAGCTTCTCTCATTCTCTGTGAACCCCAGGTAATAGCATACTGATGATAATTTTCATAGGCAACTTCTGCCATTCTGTCCATAAGGACTTTAGGGGGATCAAAATCAGGAAATCCCTGAGAAAGGTTGATCGCATCATATTCAAGGGAAATCCTTGTCATTTTTCTTATGAGAGATTCTGTAAATGTATCTGTTCTATTGCTTAATTTGGGCATTTGATAGGCCTCCTTGTTCCAATTTATTGACTGTCTCGATTTCGACATAAAGCTTTCATATCATAACATAAAAAAATATAGAAGTAAATAGATATCGGAAAAATAGATAATCAGTTATCGATTTTTTATATAACTAAAATGCAGATCATAGTATATTTTTTCATTAGGAACCAAAATAATGTCTAATCAGATAATTTTACAAGACTATCTAATAAATGGCAAAAGTTTTAATAAATAGGTTATTGTAAGAATTTTTTAATTTTTTAATGACCCTAACCTTATTGATTATTTTATGTATTTTTATTAAAATAATAGCAGGGTATAAAAGAATGGGGTGCTTTTTTATACTCTTTAAAAGACAGTTATGGTTTCATAATTTAACTGCCGTTTTATGAATTTAAAACGTTTAAGGAGGAAGCTAGCGTGAAAAAATCATTTATTGCCGCATTTTTTGCAGCCACAATGGCTGTATCGGGTTTAGGTTCGACATCGGCATATGCTTCAGTTTTCAGTGATATAAATTCAGTTCCCTGGCCTGAGGCAGCTCAGTATATCGATGAGGCATACAGCCTTGGTCTTATGGCCGGATATGTTGAGAATGGACAGCGTTACTGTAAACCCAATAACAATGTTACATATTGTGAGGCTGTACAGCTTATGTACGCTATAATGAGTTCCTACAGCGGAACTTCCGTAAGTTCTTCAGTGGTTACAAAATGGACAAGCACAATGGCTGCTGAGGATATCCCTTCTTGGGCATACAATGCTGTTGCCTATGCTCTTGAAAATTCGATACTTTCTAAAAATGATATTTCAATTTTTATGGCATCAAGTTCAACACAGAATAACGCAAGGCGTGAAGATGTAGCTGTTATATTTGGTAAGGCTTTAAGCAAAGTATACAGCCTTTCATCATCACCTACACTTACATACGCAGATAAAGACCAGATCGCGTCTACATCAATACCTTATGTAGAGCTTCTCAACAGGCTCAATATTATGGTCGGAGATGCAAACAACAAATTTAACCCTAGGGTTAATATCAACAGGGCTGAAATGTCTGTACTTGTTACAAAGACATATAATAAACTCAAATCCGGAGGCGGTACAACAACCACTACTCCCGGAACAGTAGTTCAGTATTCAGGTAAAGTGACTGAAAAGACGAGTTCAGGAAGCGGATACTCGATCACTCTTTCATCAAATGGAACTACACAGAAATTTACAACAAACGCATCTACAACAGTTACAGGTGTAAGCGGATCAGCTTCATCAGTATCAAAAATTTCAACAGGTGATTCAATCGTAGCTGTATGTAACGGTGGTGTTGCAACAACAATCATCGTTATGTCAGAAGGAACTGAATCAACAACAACTAAGAGCGGATCTATCAACAATATAACTGAGGATGAGATCGTTCTTAAGACAAGCAGCGGAAACAAAACATATGATATCGAAGATAGTGACATTACTGTTACTATAGATGGCAGCAATAGTTCACTTACTACACTTGTCAACAGGTTCAAGGGAGGCAGAAACTATACAGTTACCCTCAGCCTTGACAGTGATGATGTTGTAACAAAGATAGTTGCCAAAGAAGGAACAGATACTGGCGATTATGATAAGGATGCAATCAAGTCTATCTCAACAAGCTATATAAAGACGTATCTATCACACTTGATGATGATGACATTGACTATGATGAACTCAAGGATGCATTCAATGACCTTGATGACGATGAACAGATGATCGTTGATTACTATAAACTTGACAGTGATGACGAGCTCACAAGACTTGATATAGTAATTGAAGATCTTAAGACAACCTCAAGTTCATCATCCGATAAAAAGGGCCTTGTAACAAGCATTTCAACATCAAAAGTCGAGATCAACGATGATGATGAGTTCCGTTTTGCTGATGTTGACGATATCGATACACTTAAGCTTGACGGAGAAAAGTATGATACAGATGATGATGGACTTGATGACTTTGTAAGTGACATCAAGGACGAAGATGATGTATATATCGAGCTTACCCTTGATAAGAATGATGAGATAACAGAAGCGGTTGCTTATACATGTGATACTAAGGACGGAGATTTAACGGATGTTTCTTCTTCTGAAATAGAAATAGATGATAAGTATACATACGACTATGACTCATCTACGACAATAAATGTTAAAGATGGTAATTCAACTATTTCTACTAAGTCTAAGCTTGAAGATGCCTTTGATGATGATAAGGTAATGGAAGTTACAGTCGTTTACAATGACGATGACGAAGTAGTTGCAATAACTGGTTATGTAAGAGAGATCGAAGCTGACATTGATACATTTGAATATGATAGTGACTATGACAGTGATAAATGTTATCTTAAACTTGACACATCTACATCATCAGTAAAATATTATTTTGATGACGCATGGGATATAGATGACATCGGCAATCTTTATGATGATTATGACGATGGCGATGATAAAGCAACCATAGTATTAAATGATGAAGGCAAAATTAAAAATAATAAACTGGATTTAAGATCATAATTAAAAATTATAAAAGAGATTGTCACCTTATTTTAATATAAGGTTGACAATCTCTTTTTTTATTGCTATTATAGTGCAAACACGGGGGTGAAAACCATGGAATTAAAGGACGAAGTACTTTGCGAATTGGAAAAAAACGAATACATTTCAGGTGAGACATTGGCTGAAAAGCTCTATGTCAGCAGGAACAGCATATGGAAGGCTGTAAATAAACTGAGAAAAGAAGGCTATGAGATAGAAGCTGTTACAAATAAGGGATACTGCCTAAAAGGTGATATGAACAGTATGAATAAACTATCCGCTGGAGCCATAGGCAAAAATCTCGACAGGCCTTTGGATATTTATATACTTGATGAGGTGGATTCCACCAATAATTATGCAAGAGAACTGGCACTTAAGGGTAAAAGTGATCTTGTTGTTATTTCAGAGACCCAGAATGGCGGAAGGGGAAGACTGGGAAGAAAATTTTATTCGCCTAAGGGCACAGGCCTTTATATGAGCCTTTTATGCAGGCCCGCAATTAATGTCGAGCTTGCGCCCCTTATTACTTCATATACAGCCGTGGCCGTTGCCAGGGCCATAGATAAACTGTCAGGAAAGGAGACCCAGATTAAATGGGTCAATGACATATTTATGAATGGCAAAAAAATATGCGGCATACTCACTGAGGCTGGATTTGATTTTGAAGGCGGTTCCATAGACTATGCCATAATAGGAATAGGAGTAAATGCCCTTGGACTGGAATTTCCCGATGAACTTAAAGATATTGCATCATCGGTCGAAAAGGAAAGTGGAATAAAACTGTCAAGAAATGAGCTGGCCAGTGAGATACTTAATAATCTCAATGGAATGACTGAAGGAATAAATAACAGGAAATACCTTGATATATATAGAAGAAAGTCAAATGTTATAGGAAGGAAGGTAAATGTTTACTATGGTAACCAGAGTTATGAGGCTGAAGCGGTAGATATAGATGATAACGCTGCTCTGGTGGTAAGGACAGCCGAAGGCCTCAAAAAACTTAATTCAGGGGAGGTAAGCATAAAGTTATGAAAACAAAAGATCTTATATTGATAGGCATATTTGCCGCTGTGATATGTATTTTTTCACCATTTTCTGTTCCTGTGGGACCCATACCGATCTCACTTGCTTCATTTGCTGTTTATATAGCAGCCGCATCACTGGGAGGAAGAAAAGGAACGATAGCAGTATGTATCTATGTGCTCCTTGGAGCCTTTGGAATTCCAGTATTCGCTGGATTTACAGGAGGACTGGCAAAGGTGGCTGGAGTAACGGGAGGATATATAATAGGATATATATTCTGCGCTCTTGTGGCAGGAATGATAATAGACCGATACCATACTAAAAAGTATATTTATCCACTGGCACTCATTGCAGGTACAGTTGTGCTTTATGTTTTTGGAACAGCCTGGTTTATCCTGCAGACAGGAAACGGGCTTATGGAATCACTTATGATGTGTGTAATACCATTTATTATAGGAGATGTCATAAAAATAGCCTGTGCGTCTATGGTATCCTATAAACTCAGAAAATATAATTTTGCCCAGGCTTATATTTAAACTTATAAACTCTGCGGGGATATGTTCCCGTGGAGTTTTTTGCGTATTCAGTGGGATAAAAGTTTGAGTATGACGTGGATTTATGTTATACTTAAAAAATATGAGAGGTGATATTTTTGAAGGAGATAACCATTGACGGAGAAAAAATCGAAGCAAAGTCACAGGTAAATGAGGTTTTTGTAAAAGAGCTGGGCTTTCCGGAATACTGCGGAAATAATCTTGATGACATAGGTGAATGTCTGGACGAGATGAAGACCCCGGTTACGATAAACTTTATAAACAGGGAAAGAATGAAACTTAAATTTGGAAGATTTGCAACCGTGCTTTCCCAGATGCTTAAACTTGCGGCAAAACATAACAGTAAGATAACTTATCACGAATCGAAATAGGAGCGGAAAAATGAGAATTAGGAAAAAATCATGGGAAGACCAGGAGCTTTCAACAAATGAGCATCTTGTGCATGACCCTGAAAAATATAAGGGAATGTGGAAACAGTATTTTGGAAACGATAATCCCATATATGCTGAGATCGGATGCGGCAAGGGAAAATTTATCGTGCAGAATGCAGTTGAAAACCCTGACGTAAATTTCATAGGCATCGAAAGACAGACGACAATAATGGCCATTGCAGCAAGAAAGGTGCTTCCTGAAATGAAAAACATAGCGCTCATAAGGGGAGACGCTGAGACTCTGGCTGATATTTTTGCCCCTGGTGAGCTTTCAAGGATATATCTTAACTTCAGTGACCCCTGGCCTAAAAAGAGATGGGCAAAGCGCAGGCTCACACACAGACATTTCCTTGACCTTTATAAGACACTCCTTAATGGAGATAAGGAAATATTTTTAAAAACTGACAACACGGTATTTTTTGAGTCTTCGCTCAATGAGTTCTGTGATACTGGCTGGAGACTTTCAAATATTTCCCTTGATCTTCATAACAGTGGATATGAGGGGAATATAATGACAGAGTACGAAGAAAGATTTTCCGGCCTTGGACAGCCCATATACAGGCTTGAGGCCAGATGGCTCGAAAATAAATAACTACTTAAATGAATTATGAAACTGATAAGAAGGTAATGCAATGAAATTTGTTCTTGATGTTCATACACATACAATAGCAAGCGGACATGCGTACAGCACACTTCTTGAAAATGCGGCCTATGCTTCTAAGGCAGGGCTTGAGCTTTTAGGCATAACGGACCATGCTCCTGCCATGGAGGGCGGAACGAAACCGTCCTACTTTTTGAATTTCAGTACTATACCAAGGGTGATAGACGGACTTCAGATATTGATGGGAGCTGAGCTCAATATACTGGACTATGAGGGAAAGGTGGATCTGGATAAGTTTTATCTGGAAAGGATGGATTATGCCATAGCAAGCCTCCATCCGCCCTGCATACCCTTTGGCACCCTTGAGGAAAACACCAATGCCATACTTAAGGTTATGGAAAATCCATATGTTAAAATATTAGGCCATCCGGGAGATCCCAGATATCCCATCGACTGCAAAGCCATAGTCGATAAAGCCGAGGAGACAGGAACTCTCATAGAGATAAATGACGCATCCCTTATACCAAATGGTTTTAGAAAGGGCAGTGAAGTTTATATAGGCGAGATACTTGAGCTCTGCAGGAAAAAGGCATTTCCGGTGGTACTGGCTTCAGATGCGCATTTTGCCACACATATAGGAAGTTTTGAGAATGCTTTAAGGCTCATACGAGAGATAAATTTCCCAGAGGAGCTTATAATCAACCGTTCCGTTGAAAATTTTAAAAATTTTTTAAAAATCAAATGAAAATGCCAACTGATTGTTTACTTTAAAACTTTAGTATGTTAAAATAGTATTGTTGGAAAAAGAAAACAGGAACGGGTGAAAAATAAATGAACAGTAAGATAAAAAACGAAGCAACAGACAATCTTTTCAGATGTATTCTTACGATGAAGAATCTGGATGAATGTTATAAATTATTTGAAGATTTATGCACTGTACATGAGATCCAGGCCATCGCACAGCGTATGCAGGTTGCGGAGATGCTTGACAGAAAGTGCACTTATATTGAGATAGCAGATAAAACAGGAGCTTCAACAGCGACCATAAGCCGTGTCAACAGGGCGCTCACCTATGGAATGGACGGATATAAACTCGCCATTGACAGAGTACGCGCTCAGAAGGAAGCTGAAGAAAATAACGGCCAGTAATCGGTATTTCTACCCGCCTGTTTTATGGCGGGTAATTTTATTTTGGAGAGATAATTATGAAAAGGAATATTTCTTTGACTTTTACATCTTTATGCCTAATATTCAGTATGTGTTTTTCAGCTCAGGCAGAGATAATGTATTCTCCCTGGGCGGAAAGTTATGTTTCAGAAGCCTTGGAGTACGGCATCATACCCGATTTTATGATGGATGATGATCTGACAAAAAACATAACAAGGGAGGACTTCTGTGAACTGGCATATCTGACTGTAAAAGAAGTTTCAGATATGAACAGTGTGGTCATTACATATTCTGACAGAGAAACACATTTTTATGACACGGATAATAAAGCCGTAACGGCTATGAAGCGTATGGGCATCATATCAGGAAGGACCAGTACAAAGTTTGATCCTGACGGCCTTTTGACAAGGGAAGAAGCTGCATCCATACTGGATAGGATGGCTGATGTGTTTGACCTGACTAAATTCGTTAATAATGACGGATTTAAGGATAGGAAAGAAATATCTTCCTGGGCCAAGGAGAGCGTAAACACTGTCTGCGGAATGAACATAATGAGCGGAATGGGTGACGGAAACTTTGACCCCGACGGATATTACACCAAGGAACAGGCCATAAGCACCATGATAAGGTTCATCAATAATTTCCCTGATGAAAACAGCAGAGAAAAGATCGATAACTCAAAATATTATGTTTCAAATGCCTATTACAGATGGGTGGAAGATGAAAAAGGCAAGGTCATTTTTAAGCTTTCGGCCTCAAAGTATAATGACGTCAATTTCTATTCCAATGGTAAAAAGGCCATTGCCTTTGCGGTAACGGATAAGACAACAGATGCCTTTGATATAGAAAGCGGCAGAAAACTATTTTCCATACCGGCAGTGGTCGTTGGTACATCAACGGATAAGTACATAATTGCCGGACTGGACGGACTCTATGGAGTATATGACTTTAATGGAGCTGAAATACTTCCTGTCCAGTATGACTGGGAGTATCTTTATAATGAAAAATATGTGACATCAAATAAAAAAGCTTAAATCAGGAAACGGGAAGTTAAATATGATTAACGTCCCGTTTTTGAAGTAATGGGAGATAAGATAATGATTGGTTATGAACAGTTGAATCCTATGCAGCAGGAGGCTGTAAAACAAAAAGACGGAGCTGTTTTAATACTGGCCGGGGCAGGCTCAGGAAAAACAGGGGCGCTCACCGTAAGAATAGCTGACATGCTCGAACATGGCATAAGACCATACAATATACTTGCCATAACCTTTACCAATAAGGCGGCAAAAGAAATGAGGGAAAGGGTAGATAAGCTGGCTGGAACAGCTGCCCAGGATGTATGGATAAGTACCTTCCATTCCACCTGTGTCAGGATACTGAGAAGGGAAATAGATAAAATCGGATATTCCAAGGATTTTTCCATATATGATGCTGATGACCAGGAAAAGGTCATGAAAGAGGTATTTAAGGAACTGAATATGAGCATAACGGACAAGCGCTATACGGTAAGATATGCCATAAGTGCCATAAGCCGCCTGAAAGAAGAAATGATATCATGGGAAGACTATCTTAAAGAGGTGGATAAGGCCGATATCATGGCCTGGAAAACATCAAGGGTCTATGAGACATACCAAAGCAGGCTTTTAAGAAATAATGCCCTTGACTTTGACGACCTTATTTATAAGACGGTATTCCTTTTCAGGACAAGGCCCGATGTTCTCAAATCATATCAGGACAGGTTCAGGTATATAATGGTTGACGAATACCAGGACACCAACACGTCTCAGTATGAGCTCGTCAAGCTGCTGGCGTCAGGCCATGGAAACCTCTGCGTAGTTGGAGACGATGACCAGAGCATATATGGATGGAGAGGGGCCAACATAAGGAATATACTTGACTTTGAAAAGGATTTTCCCAATGCTAAGGTGATAAAACTTGAACAGAACTACCGCTCCACCAAAAATATCCTTTCAGCGGCCAACAGCGTCATAAGGAACAATAAGGCCAGAAAGGATAAAACTCTCTGGACTGAAAACGGCAGCGGAAGTGTGATACACATTTTCAGGGCTGAAAACGATATAGAAGAAGCGGTTTTCGTAGCAGAGACCATAGACAAAAATGCCTTAAATGGCAAGGCATCATATAATGATTTTGCGGTCTTATACCGTACAAATGCCCAGTCCAGAGCCATAGAGGACCGTTTTGTAAAAAAAGGCATACCCTATAGACTTTTTGGCGGTGTGCGTTTCTATGAAAGAAAGGAAATAAAGGATATTTTAGCCTACCTTAAACTGCTGGATAATCCAGCGGATTCCGTTGCCCTTAAAAGGATAATAAATGTGCCTAAGAGAGGTATAGGGGATAAGAGCATTGAGACGGCTGAACAGATAGCTGCTGAGAAAAATATAACTCTTTTTTCTGCCCTTGGAAGGGCGGCCAGCTATCCCGAGCTTAAAAGCAGAGGTAAGAAACTGACAGATTTTTATGACTTCATGTGTGACATCAAAAAGAGATCAGAAAGCATGAGCATAAGTGACATAATAAATGCCGTTGCCGACGAAACGGGCTACAGGGGAGAACTGGAGGCCGACGGAAGCGACGATGCGATGATGCGTATAGAAAACATTGACGAGTTCATAGCCAAGGCAGTGGAATTTGAAAAAAGCACTGAGGAGGCCACACTTTCGGCTTTCCTGGAGGATGTGGCACTGGTGGCAGACATAGACAGCTATAATGAGGATGATGATGCCGTTGTGCTCATGACACTTCACAGCGCCAAGGGCCTTGAATTCCCATATGTGTTTATGATAGGTATGGAAGAGGGCCTTTTCCCTGGAAACAGGGCCATAATATCTGGAGATCCAAAACAGATAGAGGAAGAAAGAAGGCTCTGCTATGTTGGTATAACAAGGGCTAAAAAGGAGCTTTTTATGACCTATGCCCTTCATAGGATGCAGCATGGAATGATACAGTATAGTGCTCCTTCCAGATTCCTTGCGGAACTTCCCCCGGAACTTCTGGACAACAGGTTCAAAACAAGGGAGCCGGTACAGCAGCCTAGACACTGGAGCTTTGATGATGGCGGAAGGATGACAAGCACACCGAGAACATCAAGCCCTTCAAGCATATCAAGGAGGCCGGTGGTATCAAATCCCTATAAAACTGAACTTCCAAAGCCTGAAAAGGTAAACATAAACTTTGCTGTGGGAGATAAGGTAAGGGCTCCGAAATATGGTGTCGGAGAAGTTAAAGATATAAAAAGTGCCGGAGCCGATTATGAGGTGACTGTGGCCTTCAGCGGAAAGGGCAGTAAAAAATTTATGGCAGGACTTTCTAAATTAATTAAAGTTGAAACGGAGTAAAAGCCAATGGACAGGATGAAAGAGCTTATTGATATACTTAATGAGGCATCAAGGGCCTATTATCAGGAAGACAGGCAGATAATGAGCGACCATGAATATGACAGGCTCTATGATGAACTTGTTAAACTTGAGAAAGAGAGCGGCATCGTATATGGAGGAAGCCCCACACAGAGGGTCGGATATACTGTGCTCAGTTCTCTGCAGAAGGTAAAACACGACAGTCCCATATTGTCGTTAGATAAAACAAAGGAGCCTGATAAGCTTGTAAGCTGGCTTGGAGATAAAAAGGGAATAATGAGCTGGAAGCTGGACGGACTCACCATAGTGCTGACCTATAATAATGGTGAGCTCCAGAGGGCTGTGACCAGGGGAAACGGTGAAGTCGGAGAAGATATAACCCATAACGCAAAATATTTCAAAAATCTTCCCGGAAAGATAAAATTCAATGGTGAACTTAACCTCAGAGGAGAGGGCATAATAACATTTACGGAGTTCAACAGGATAAATTCCATGCTTGGAGAGGACGAAGTATATAAAAATCCCAGGAACCTCTGCAGCGGCACCGTAAGACAGTTAAACAGCAAGACAGCGGCCGATAGGAATGTTATGTTCTATGCCTTTACACTGGTAAGGGCCGAGGGAAAAGAATTTGAGAGAAAAAGTGAACAGCTGGACTTTTTAAGTGAGCTTGGCTTTGATGTGGTGGAACACTATGTGGTGGAAGCCGGAGAGATAAAGGACAAAATAAAGATGTTCGCTGAAAAAATAGAGCAGAACGACTTTGCCTCAGACGGCCTTGTCCTTACCTTTGACAGCATAGCATACAGCAATTCTTTGGGAATAACGGCCAAGTTCCCCAGGGACTCCATAGCATTCAAATGGAGCGATGAACAGGCCGAGACCACCCTTACGGCCATCGAATGGAATACATCCAGGACTGGAAGGATAAATCCGGTGGCAGTGTTTGAGCCGGTGGATATCGAGGGTTCAACGGTAAACAGGGCCAGTGTCCATAATGTCAGTGTACTTGAGAGCCTTAAACTTGGCATAGGCGACAAAATAAAGGTATATAAGGCAAATATGATAATACCTCAGATAGCTGAAAACCTGACCTGTTCCGGAACGGCTGAGATACCCAAATTCTGTCCCGTATGCGGAGGAGAGACGGAAATAAGGTCTCTCAGGGAAGGAGCTGAACTTTACTGTACCAATCCTAACTGTTCAGCCCAGAGGATAAAGGCGCTGGTGCATTATGTATCCAGGGACGCCATGAATATCGAAGGCCTTTCAGAGGAGACGATAAAGAAATTTGCCGATATGGGCATTTTAAATAATTATACCGACATCTATGACATCCATACCCATACGGAAATAATGGATATGGATGGATTTGGCAAGAAGAGCTTTGATAATCTTGTGGAAGCCATAGAGAAGTCGAAGAATGTTCCCCTGGAAAACTTTATAAATGCCCTTGGCATAAATCATGTGGGACTTGCTAATGCAAAGCTGTTATGCAGACATTATAATAGTGATATAGGCAGCATAGTAAATGCTGACCCTGTGGAACTGAGTGAGATAGAAGGCTTTGGAGAGGTCATAGCCCACAGCATACATTCATATTTTGCCAATAAGGAAAATATGGAGCTTTTCAATAAGGCTGTGTCTATCCTTAATTTTACCGGCCAGACCCAGGCAGGGGATAAATTTGCCGGCCTCAACTTTGTTATAACCGGCGATGTGGAGCAGTTCAAAAACAGGAATGAAGTTAAGGCGCTCATCGAATCCCTGGGAGGAAAGGTAACAGGAAGCGTTACTTCTAAGACGAACTATCTCATAAATAACGATGTAAATTCCACGTCTTCTAAAAATAAAAAGGCTAAGGAATTAAATATACCCATAATCACTGAACAGGAATTTATAGATATGCTGCCCAAGGAGTAAGTGGTCAATAGTCAGGAGTGGAGAATATGAAGCTTGAAGTAGGAAAGAGAAGACCAGAAAATTTTGAGCCGCTTTATCCGGAGGAGTTTGAGCTTTTCTCCCATCTTGAATTGGTGTCTGCCATACCACAGGTGCTTTTTGCGGTAACTACTTGGAAAGAAAACGGAAAACCCAATATATGCTTTCATTCATGGAGCTGTTTTCATGGAGATAAGACGGCTTTTTTTGCTGTGATGGGCTGTCTTTACCAGCATACCCATACATTTGCCAATATAAAGAGAGATAAATGCTTTGGTATTAATTTTCTGCCCATAAGCTGTTACGACAGACTGGTTGATACCATAAACAATAATGAATATGATGCTGATGAGTTTGAAATAGGAGGTTTCTCCCTTGAAAGCTCAAAAATCATAGACGCGCCGCTTATAAAAGAGGCATTTTTGAATATGGAATGTAGACTTAAGGACATCCAGGATCTGAGCGGTGCAGGCATAACAGCCATGGTCACCGGAGAGGTAGTAAGGATAACCGTTGATGAGGAATATGCTGAAGGCTTTGGAAAGCGTTATACGAAGGATGGTTTTATGATGCTTGTTCCTGGACCGCAGAATATCATAAACGGCAGACCTAATCCATCGGCCATAGCATCTCTGAAAATAGAAAGATATGACTGATATGGATGAATTGAGAAAAATACCCGGCGTAGGAAAAGAAATAGAGAAGGATCTTATGGGACTTGGCATAAACTCCATAAAAGAACTGGTTGGAAAAGACCCGCAGGAGCTTTATGACAGGGAGTGCATGATGAAGAGAGTAAAAATCGACAGGTGTCAGCTATATGTATACCGTCTTGCAGTTTACTTTGCAGAAAATAATGAACATGAAGCCGAAAAACTTAAGTGGTGGTACTGGAATAATAAGGAGTACCCATATCCTATAAAAAACTAAATGCCTACGGTATTGTAAGCATTTAACACATGAAGCCTGAAACCATGTACAAGAAAATCGTTATGTAGAAACTGCCGTAATATATGATGGCTTCACGATGGAAAACGATTTTTAATACAAGATATAATTAAAAAATAACTTTGAAAAACATAAAAAAGGTGTATACAAGATGATCAGTATACACCTTTATTATTTTAGTATGTTATCTTTCCAAGGAATTTCTCCATATCTACGCCATATTCATCGCAGATAACAGCCATTTCCTTGATTGTATTTTCGTTAACGGGAACGCCTTCCTTAAGCACTCTTTCAACGGCCTCGGCTTCCTTTTCACCGTGGGTATATATCCTTGTCTGGCCGTCAGCCTTGGGTGACTCCCTGAGTTCCTTTAAGAAAGTTGAGAAGTGCTCTTTGATCTCCTCAGGATCTCCGAAAAGGTTAGGATTTATTGCCGCAAAACCATGGCATGTGCCGCCGGTGGAACCGATATTTGTATGGTTTGAAGTAAGTCCCATGGAAAGTATGGATGAGAATATTTCAGCAAGCATTCCATAGCCATATCCCTTGTGTCCGCCTAAAAGTTCTGTAGGTCCGCCAAGGGGAAGGATTCCGCCGCCTTTTTTCTGCTCGATATTTGCAAGGATCTCAGCAGCATTTGTTCCGACTTTTCCTTCAGCGTCAACTGTCCAGCCTTCAGGAAGGGGAGCACCTTTTTTGTTGTATACCTCAACTTTTCCTCTTGTTACAACAGTTGTGGATGCGTCAAAAAGGAAATCATAGGGCTCTGCGGGGAAAGCTACCGCAATGGGATTTGAGCCTATCATTGCCATACGTCCGTATGTAGGTACCATTATGGCTTCACTGTTAGTGCATGAAAATCCCATAAGTCCTTCTTTGCAGGCCATTTTAGCATAATATCCAGCAATTCCGTAATGATTAGAGTTTTTAACAGTAACGATGCCGATGCCGTTTTTCTTTGCCTTTTCGATGGCAAGGCTCATGGCATAGTGTCCTAAGAGCTGGCCAGTTCCGTCGTGTCCATCGATAACAGCGCTGAGGGGTGTTTCAAAAACTATCTCTTTTTTTGCGCCTACCACAAGACGGCCATTTTTGATGCTTTTGTAGTAACGTACCATCCTCTGCATACCGTGGGACTCTATACCGTAGAGATCACTGGTAAGAAGTACATCTGTAATGATGGCCGCTTCATCAGCCGTGTATCCCATTTTTTCGAAGACTTCCTGGGAGAAGTCCTTTAATGCCTCATATTTTAAAGTAACGTAAGCCATATATATACCTCCAGATTGATGATTACAAATAATTTTACAGTAATTTGCTGTCATATTCAATATTAAATTTTATTACTATTGCGAATAAAAGGATATTATCGTATAATTAAAAGAACATAATTTTATATGAGGTGAAAAAGATGGCAAAAAAAGTATATGGTATGTATTTCAGTGGAACTGGTACAACTAAGAAAATGGTTACATATATCGCTTCTGAACTTGCTAAAAAGATCGGCGCTGAGTATGAAGCATTCGACTTTACTCCTCCCGCTTCAAGAAAAGAAGGAAAAGCCTTTGAAAAAGATGATATTGTAGTTATGGGTACACCTGTTATCGCTGGACGTGTTCCCAACCTTCTTCTTAAGTATCTTGACACTGTTGAGGGCAATGGTGCTTACGGCATCCCCGTTGTAATGTTCGGAAACAGAAATTTCGATGATGCTCTCATCGAACTTAGAAACATTATGGAAAAAGACGGATTCCATACTATCGCAGGCGGAGCTTTTGTTGGTGAACATTCATTCTCAACTACCCTTGGAAAGGGCAGACCCGATGCTGAAGATATGGCAGTTGCTGCTGATTTTGTTGAAAAGATCGCTGAGAAGCTCGCAAGCGGAAAGATCAACGAAGGACCCATCGAAGTTAAGGGAGAAACTCCTCTTAGACCTTATTATACACCTAGAGACAGAAACGGAAACGGCATCGATATCCGTAAGGTAAAACCTAAAACAGATATGAGCAAATGTATCAAATGCGGATTCTGTGCAAGAAACTGTCCCCTTGGCTCAATAAGCCTTGAAGATGTATCACAGGTAACAGGCATCTGTATGAAATGCTGCAAGTGCGTAAAACTCTGTCCTAAGGGAGCTAAATATTTCGATGACGAGGGATATTTATATCATAAATCAGAGCTTGAAGAAATGTACGGCGGAAGAAGAGCAGCAGACGAGATCTTCTATTGATAAGTACATCTGTTTTTAAATAAGTATATGATAAGGCGGCTGTGGATCGTACACAGCTGCCTTATATTACTTTATATAAAAAAGTCCTCTGGAATCATCCAGGGGACTTTTTAAATTTTTTATTTATGCTTCATAGGTAAAAACATTAGTTAATGAAGATCCGTTTTCATCGATATATGTGGTCTCAACTTCAAAGGTGTACTTTAATGTATCCATATTGAAGTATCTTGTTATATTCTGTTCTTTCACAGTATATTCAAGACCGTCAGCCTCAATGGCTATTTTGCAGAGTTCTGCATCAGTTATTTCGGGCTCTTTAAGATCAGATGTAAGGAAGAAGGGATTCATCTTTCCAATCATATCTATCCTTACTATTTTATCACCAGTCATGATGACGTGGTATCCAAAGTTGGAGCGGTAATCGCCTACCATGTAATACAGATATATGTCATCATCGTTATCCATGGTAAATGCGTCATACTGAGTCATATCAAAAGTAGAGTCATAGTAGCCTTTGATGTATTGTGAAATCGTTCCAAGATTTTTGATCACATGGAAATCGTTGATGGTCGTATATACAGAAAGCATTTTAGCTGCTTCAGCACGTGTAACGGCCGATGTTGGATGAAGTTTTTCACCCTGAAGCAGGTTGTTCTGGGCTGCCCAGGCAACAGCTTCTTTTGCATATCCTGATACAAGATAACCATCTGAATATTTTCCAAGTATCTGTCCGCTGTTTTCAACTTCCGGTGAGCCGGATAAACGGTATAAAACAGATGCGAACTGTTCTATGGTCATATACCATTCAGGGCAGAAACTTCCATCATCATAGCCGGAAATAACATTGTTTTCCTTAGCCCATATTATTCCGTCCGTATACCACTGTCCATCGGGAACATCAGGGAAGAAAGCCTTATATTTTACCTCAGGGCTTCCGTACATACGGTATACCAGCGATGATGCCATTCCCCTTGTAAGTGTCTCATCGGGAGAAAATATGTTATCACTGACCCCGGCGATTATTCCCTTATCGTATGCATCATCGATGTAAGAATAGTACCATGAGTTGCGGGCTATATCTATAAACGGAAAAGTATCATCTGAGGCAAAAGATGTAAATGCGGTTGATGCTGATATCAACGCAGAAACAAGAAAACATATGTATTTTTTCATATACATCCTCCTTTACATATTTTTATAGATTAATATTAATTTTTATCCTGATAAACCGCAATAACTTAAGTGAAAATGTAATAATACTGTAACATTATAGAAATAACATAGGTGTACCGTGCCTTTGACAATAAAAAATATAGGCTGAACTGTTTTATTGTAAATAATGCAGTAAATACTCTGGACTAAAATAACGCTATCTGACGAATAAAATAGAAATATGTACAGAGATATATAAAATAATAAAAAACTGCATAAATATTCCTGGTTATAAAATTTTTTGTATGGAAGATGGCTAAAAGTTGTGGTATACTTACAATATTGAAATTTTAGGCAGAATACGGAGGTTTTTGAATGAAAACACTTAATCCAATAGAACTTGGCATAGGAGGAAACGGCACTGTTTTTAGAAATCTCACTGCACGACAGCTTGTGGAAACTGCCATTAAAAACGGTGAGGGAGTTCTCTCCAACACGGGAGCACTTGTTGTAAACACAGGTAAATATACAGGAAGATCTCCTGATGATAAATATATTGTCGATACTCCATCGATACATGACGACATTGCCTGGGGAAGCGTTAACAGACCCATTAGCAGGGAAAGCTTTGATTCAATTAAAAATAAGATGCTGGCATATCTTCAGAACAGGCAGTTATATGTATTTGACGGTTTTGCCGGTGCTGATAAGAAATACGCAAAATGCTTCAGAATAATAAATGAACTGGCATCCCAGAACCTTTTCATAAAAAATCTTCTTGTGGACCCGAGTGAAGAGGATCTTGAAAATTTTGTACCCGAGTTTACTGTGATCGCTGCTCCTGGATTTAAATGTATACCCGAAGTTGACGGCACAAACAGTGAAGCATGTATTGCCATAGACTATGAACAGAAGATAGTACTTATTGCAGGTTCACAGTATAGTGGAGAAATAAAGAAGAGCGTCTTTTCAGTAATGAACTATGTTCTTCCCAAAAATGGGGTGCTCTCCATGCACTGCTCCGCAAACATCGGCAAAGATGGTGATACAGCCATTTTCTTTGGACTTTCCGGAACAGGAAAAACTACACTCAGTGCTGACCCTGACAGAAAACTTATAGGTGATGATGAACATGGATGGTCCGACGATGGCATTTTCAATATTGAGGGCGGATGCTATGCGAAATGTATAGACCTTTCAGAAGAAAACGAGCCTGAAATATTCCGTGCCATAAAATTCGGCACACTTCTTGAAAATGTTGTAATCGACCCTGAAAGCGGAGAGCCTGACTACAGCAACGGAACACTTACGGAAAACACAAGAGCCGGCTATCCGGTATGTTATATTCCAAACGCTGAGATGAGTGGAATGGGAAGACAGCCTGAGACAGTAATTTTCCTTACGGCTGATGCCTTTGGTGTACTTCCTCCCATTTCAAAACTTGATAATGATATGGCCATGTTCCATTTCGTATCAGGATACACAAGCAAGCTTGCTGGAACAGAGAGGGGAATAACAGAGCCCCAGACGACATTCTCAACATGTTTCGGAGCACCTTTCCTGCCCCTTGATCCCAGTGTTTACGCGGAAATGCTTGGAGAAAAGATCAAAAACAACAATGCCAGAGTATTTTTGATAAATACAGGCTGGTCAGGCGGAAAATATGGCGTTGGAAGCAGGATCAAACTTAAATTCACAAGGGCCATGGTTACAGCAGCCATATCAGGACAGCTGGACAATGTTGAATATGAACTTGATGAAATATTCAATGTATATGTTCCCAAGACATGCCCTGGAGTACCTGATGAAATGCTCAATCCCATAAACACATGGCAGAATAAGGACGAGTATATAAAGACAGCTAAAGAACTTGCGTCAAAGTTCAATGAAAACTTCAAAAAATATACTCATATGCCTGAAAATATCGTAAAAGCAGGCCCTAGAGGCTGATAAAAAATCCCCCTTTAATAAAGGGGGATTTTTATTTCAAAGATGCCGGTGTTTAAAGCAAAGAATACATATATCATCCGCCGAACGCATTTATAAATGAGTGTACAAGGACTGGTGAATATACATTTTTGTTTTTGTATCTGAAAAATGCAAGTATGAAACCAATAATAAGGCCGGTCAATGTTTTCCAGAACATTATAGAAGGAATGTCAGCTTCAGGCGAAAACAATGATGTCCTCCATAATATCGTATCTATATATCCAAGATGCCACAGCCCAAAAAGTATGGAAGAACATAGGCAGGCATGTTTTTCGTTTTTTATGGAGCTTACTTTATTGTACACGTATCCTCTGAATATTATCTCCTCATATAAAACCGTCAGTATGGCGTTATAAATGAGAGAAAGAATGGCATAAAATGATACATTTTTTGTTATTATTGGCGTGGTTATGATAAAAAGCAGGAGAAGGGCAGTGCATGCCTTATATTTTAAATTGAAATTCTCAGGCAAAAAACCTATTTTTAAATTTCTGGCTTTGAAAAAGGCGAGACATATAATTAGGGCGCCGGAAGTAAAGATGCAGTTTATTATAACATCAGTGGTGAGAGTCCTGTCCATAATGGAAAAGACAGCAAACTTAAATAACACCCTGGCCAGCTGAAGGAAAAATAGGACTATGGAAATTTTGAAAATATTTTTAATAAGCATAAATTTCCCTCCTATTCAGCCTTTTTATTTCTATTTTTATATTCTTTTATCCGGCTCATGGTGAGTGATGCTGACGATATTATCACAATCAAACCGGCAATCATAAGGGACAGCCTCTTATCTGTTATTCCAACATAAAGCAGGAAAACTGATAATGTTATAAAAAATAACGGTATAGCAGCTGCAATAAGTATCCTAAGTATCATAGGAACTTTTTTGCTGCCTAGTAAGCCAGCAGATCCTTCAAATATTATTTCAAGAATTAACTCAAGAATAACCTCAAACATAGAAATTCCTCCGGGTGTGAAATATATTTATATTTTATTGAAAATCTGTCATATTTCAATAAGAATTGCCTAAACGAAAGTAATTTTTAAGATAATTTTAGATGGTGTTGTAGATATTCCACAGGAAATTATCTATAAAGACAGCTTTTTTCTATTGATAGTGAATATGCACATTTTGAAGGGGAATAAATTAAATAAAAAATACTACATAAACAAATTTGAATTTTCGTTCAAATAGGCATATAATATTATTGACAAATGCAATCGAAATTTGATAAGATTTGTTAAATTTATTGAATTATATTTTAGTGAATGATTTAAGAGAAAGGGACAAAAGCTATGAACAAAATTATTAAAGAGGGACTTACTTTTGATGACGTGCTTCTTATTCCCGCAAGAAGCTGCGTTCTTCCCAAGGATGTTGATTTGACAACAAGGCTTACTAACAAGATCACATTAAATGCACCTATTATGAGTGCGGGAATGGATACTGTAACTGAATCAAAAATGGCTATTGCCATGGCAAGACAGGGCGGTATCGGTATCATACATAAAAATATGTCGATCGCAAAACAGGCAGAAGAGGTTGACAGAGTTAAACGTTCTGAAAACGGCGTAATCACAGATCCATTTTTCTTATCAGAGGACCACTATTTATATGATGCCATAGCACTTATGGAGAAATACCGTATTTCAGGTGTTCCCATTACCGAAAATGGCAGACTTGTAGGTATCATCACAAACCGAGACATTCGTTTTGAGACCAACTACAATAAAAAGATCACAGAGGTAATGACTAAAGAACCCCTTATAACAGCACCCGTTGGCACAACTTTAATGGATGCTAAAAAGATCCTTACAAAGCATAAGGTTGAAAAACTCCCTATAGTTGATGACAAGGGCATGCTCAAAGGACTTATAACAATTAAAGATATTGAAAAAGCAATCAAATATCCTAATTCAGCTAAGGATGCTCAGGGAAGACTTCTTGCTGGTGCGGCTGTAGGAGCTACTGCCGATGTACTTGACAGAATGTCAGCTCTTATTGAAGCTAATGTAGACGTTATCGTTATCGATACAGCCCATGGACATTCAGTTGGAGTAATCGAGACAGTTAAAAAGATCAAAAATGCTTATCCTGATGTACAGCTTATCGCTGGTAATGTTGCTACAGCGGAAGCAACAAGGGAACTTATTGAAGCAGGCGCTGACTGCGTAAAGGTCGGTATCGGACCTGGTTCTATATGTACAACACGAGTTGTAGCCGGTATCGGTGTACCTCAGATCACAGCAATTATGGACTGTGCTGAGGCTGCTAAGGAATACAATATCCCCATCATCGCTGATGGTGGTATCAAGTACTCAGGAGATGTCGTTAAGGCGATCGCTGCTGGTGCTAATGTATGTATGCTTGGCAGCTACTTTGCTGGCTGCGAGGAAAGCCCCGGAGAAACAGAGTTATACCAGGGAAGAAAATATAAAGTATACAGAGGTATGGGCTCTCTTGCAGCTATGGAATGCGGAAGCAAAGACAGATACTTCCAGGAAGATGCAAAGAAACTTGTTCCTGAAGGTGTTGAGGGACGTATCGCATATAAAGGCAGCGTAGAAGATTCAGTATACCAGCTCATGGGCGGACTTCGTTCAGGTATGGGATACTGCGGAACAGCTACCATCGATGACTTAAGAGAAAACGGAAGATTTATCAGAATGACAAGTGCGGGTCTCAGAGAGAGTCACCCTCACGATATACAGATAACAAAAGAGGCTCCTAACTATAGTGTTGAATATTAAGGGGAGGTCATTATGAATAACGAATATGTTCTTATACTTGACTTTGGCGGTCAGTATAATCAGCTCATTGCCCGCAGAGTTCGTGAATGCAGCGTATACTGCGAGGTAAAACCGTATACTCTTCCAATTGACGAGATAAAGAAACTTAACCCTAAGGGAATCATATTTACAGGTGGACCAAACAGTGTATATGATGAAAATTCACCTCATATATCCAAAGAGATTTTTGAACTGGGCATACCAGTACTTGGTATATGTTATGGATGCCAGATAATGGCATATACTCTTGGCGGAACTGTTACATCTGCAAACGCTAAAAGCGAATATGGAAAAACAAAGGTAACAGTTGATACAGACAGCAGGCTTTTCAAAGGAATAAAAAGAGAAGAGATATGCTGGATGAGCCATACTGACTATGTAAGCGCTGTACCTAAGGGATTTAAAGTAACTGCTGAAACAGCCACATGTCCCACAGCAGCTATGGAATGTGAAGAAAAGAAATTTTATGCGGTACAGTTCCATCCTGAAGTTAACCATACTCCAAACGGTAAGGAAATGCTCAGAAACTTCCTTTATGAGATCTGTGGATGCAAGGGTGACTGGGTAATGTCAGACTATATTGCAGAACAGATAAAAGCTATCCGCGAAAAGGTAGGAGACGGTAAAGCTCTCTGTGCTCTTTCAGGCGGAGTTGACTCAAGTGTAGCGGCTGCCCTTGTTAGTAAAGCCATTGGCAAACAGCTCACCTGCGTTTTTGTAGACCACGGCCTTATGCGTAAAAACGAGGGCGATGAAGTTGAGCAGGTATTTGACGGATTCTTTGAATCAAACTTTGTAAGGGTCAATGCAAAGGATAGATTTTTAAGCAAACTCAAAGGTGTTACTGACCCTGAAAAGAAAAGAAAGATAATCGGAGAAGAATTCATCCGTGTATTTGAAGATGAAGCCAAGAAAATAGGTAAAGTTGATTTCCTTGTTCAGGGAACCATATATCCTGACGTTATCGAGAGTGGACTTGGCGACAGTGCTGTAATCAAGTCACATCATAATGTTGGAGGACTTCCTTCAGTAGTTGACTTTAAAGAACTTATTGAGCCCCTCAGACTTTTATTTAAGGATGAGGTACGTCAGATGGGTACAGAGCTTGGACTTCCTGACTATATCGTATGGAGACAGCCTTTCCCTGGACCTGGACTTGGAATAAGAGTAATCGGCGAGGTAACAGAGGATAAACTTGAGATCCTCAGAGAAGCTGATGCTATTTTCAGAGAAGAGATCAAGAACGCTGGCCTTGACAGAAGTATTAACCAGTATTTTGCTGTAATAACCGATATGCGTTCCGTTGGCGTTATGGGCGATGGAAGGACATATGACTATACAGTTGCCCTTAGGGGCGTTACAACAACTGACTTTATGACCGCTGACTGGGCTAGGATACCATATGACGTACTTGACAGAGTAAGTGTAAGGATCGTAAATGAAGTTAAGCATGTTAATAGAGTATGCTATGATATTACAAGCAAACCGCCTGCAACAATTGAGTGGGAATAATTTAAGGGACATGGAAAATCCTAATATAATTGGATTTTAGAAGGGTCAAGCCCCTTTGTGTCAGCGATTTAGCAACACTATTTTGTTATTTATAAAAATAGAGCTAACTGATTTTGATTAGTCAGTTAGCTCTTGTTGTATAAGGAAAACCGCGCGATAGTTGCGCGGTTTTCTTTATATAAGAATGTCGGTCCTATTATTAAACCGCTGTTAAAATCAAATTTTAAGAAGAGCATAGGCTTAATAACAAGTTCCTTTTTTCATGAGGAATACAAAGTTTTTACTTGAGATCTATTGAAGCTCATTTGGCTTTTTAGGCTTCAAGCTCCAGAACACTACATTCATTAATATAACAATCAGTAAAACAACAGCCATTCCGACCCAAAAGCCCATATCGATCCCTAAAAAGGATGTAGAGCCAAACAGGTTCATCCAAATTGTTGCCCAATTCATATCAAACACCTCCAATCATTAAAGCAGCTCACCATAGCGACGCACATAGGCCTTTTTAAGACTGGTAGCCAACACCATATAAAGCAGGATGCATGGGATCAAGTAGGCGAAATAGGCAGCGGGCAGGGCTACAAAACCAAGCATTGCTCCAAAGGGTGTAAATGGGATGATCGTAAGTACTGCTATCCCAGTCATGGTCAGTAAGGTCAAAGGTGCAGAGGCTCTGCTCTGTATAAATGGCAGCTTGGGGGTGCGTATCATGTGAATGACTAAGGTCTGGCTCCACATGGATTCCACGAACCAGCCGGCCTGGAACAGCCCGATGTACTTTGCCTGCATTATGGCAAGTGCCGCTCCGCTGAAATGTGCAGGCAGATCGTTGAACAGCACTCCGCCTGAAATAAAGAGAGGACAGAACACAAAGTACATGAATAGGTAGGTAGTAAAGTCAAAGATGGAGCTGGTTGGTCCGATCCATATCATGAAGTTGCCAACACTTGAGGCATCCCATTTCCTGGGCTTTGCAATAAATTCCTCATCCACATTGTCCCAAGGAATTGCCGTACAGGACAAGTCATAAATCAGATTTAGGAAAATCAGATGCACGCTCATCATAGGCAGGAAGGGCAGCAGCGCCGATGCAGACAGCACAGAGAACATATTGCCAAAGTTGGAAGAAG
>JAHZAW010000008.1 GCA_019423725.1 Clostridiales bacterium | reverse complement strand
GTACAGGACAAGTCATAAATCAGATTTAGGAAAATCAGATGCACGCTCATCATCGGCAGGAAGGGCAGCAGCGCCGATGCAGCCAGCACAGAGAACATATTGCCAAAGTTGGAAGAAGCGGTCATCTTGATGTACTTGATCATGTTGGCGTAGTTCTTGCGGCCTTCAATGATACCCTGTTCCAAAACCATTAGATCCTTTTCCAGCAGAATGATATCCGCGGATTCTTTGGCGACATCCACTGCGGTATCTACTGAAATACCTATGTCGGCTGCTTTCATGGCAGCAGCATCATTGATTCCATCACCCATAAAGCCTACGGTATGGCCGTTTTCACGGAGAACCGATACTACCCGTGCCTTCTGATCCGGGGTCAGTTTGGCAAAAACATCTGTGGTTTCAGCTGCCTTTGCCAATTCGGCATCGCTCATGTGCTCCAAATCAGATCCAAGCAGCATATTTCGCACCTTCAGCCCTACCTGTTTGCAGATAGTACGGGTGACCTTGTCATTATCGCCAGTCAAAATTTTGGTCGTAACTCCGTGATCCTTTAAAGCCTTGATGGCATCAGCAGTGGATTCCTTTGGCGGATCCAGAAAAGCCAGATATCCGATCAAAACCATGTCACATTCATCTTTTGAGCTAAATGTACCAACTGGAGATGGATTACTCTTTTGCGCAATGGCAAGTACACGAAAACCTTTATCATTAAGATCATCCACCGTCTGAAGAATACGCTGGCGAACCTCGTTTGACAGAAGCTGAACGTTACCGTCATACTCAGCGAAAGAGCAGATAGACAGCATCTCTTCCACAGCACCCTTGGTCACCATCTGCGTTTTGCCGTTCTTATCTTGTACAACGGTGGTCAAACGGCGGCGGTTAAAATCAAAGGGGATCTCATCAACCTTTGTGTAGTGTTCAGACAGATCCACCAGTCGGGGATCTTCGGCTTCAGCTTCTTCAGTTTTGCGAATGATCGCCAGATCCATAAGATTTTTGTACCCGGTCTGGAAGTAGCTGTTGAGGTAGGCGTGGCGCAGCACCCTTGTGTCATCCTCACCGTTTACATTGAGGTGGTATTCCAGTACAACCTGATCCTGGGTCAGGGTCCCGGTTTTATCGGTACACAGAATATCGATGGCTCCAAAGTTCTGGATGGAGTTGAGATTCTTAACGATGGTTTGTTTTTTGCTCATGGATACAGCACCCTTTGCAAGACAGGTGGTAACGATCATGGGCAGCATTTCGGGGGTCAATCCCACGGCAATTGAGATACCGAAGAGAAAGGCATCAAGCCAGTCTCCCTTGGTGATGCCATTGATGAAGAAAACCAGGGGGACCATCACCAGCATAAAGCGTATGAGTACCCATGATACAGCGTTAACTCCCTTGGTAAAGCTGGTTTCGGCCGCCTCGCCGGCTACTGCGGATGCCATGGAGCCAAAAAGAGTATTGTCTCCAACGCATACTGCCACAGCGGCTGCACTGCCGGAAACCACATTGCTGCCCATAAACGCAATATTATGATAGTCTGTTACGCTTTCTTTCTGGTCACTCACATTGGGCGTTTTTTCCACGGGTTCGCTCTCACCAGTCAGACTGGCTTGGCTGATAAATAGGTCCTTTGACTCCAAAATGCGGACATCGGCAGGAATCATATCGCCGGCAGACAGATGAACAATATCGCCGACAACCAGTTCATCCATGGGAATCTCTACCTTCACCTGTCCCTTGCGGGTGACAGTGCAGGTGGTGGTGATCATAGCCAGAAGTTTTTCCGCAGCATTGCCGCTTCTGGATTCCTGTATGAAGCGAAGGGTGCCTGAAATGACCACCATAGTAAGAATAATGACTACGGTCAGGCAGTCAAAATCCCCCGGTACGCTTCCAAACAGAGAAAAGTAGGGAAAAACCATATCTGTCATCGTTGATACAAGAGCTAAAAAGAATAGGATGGCGGTAAACGGGTTGATAAATGCATCAGCCAGTCTTCTCACTAAAGATTTTTTCTTCTCATAGGTTACCTTATTGCTGCCATCTTTTGCTCTGCTTGTAGAAACCGCTTCTGCGTCAAGGCCACAAAGTGTGGTGTTCAGATCTTTTAAAACACCTTTGATCGGATTTGATGCCGCGTATTCGATGCGGCGGTTCTGTTCATCACGTATCACTGCTTTCTCCGCAGTCTGGCGGACAGAAATTTGATTTTGTTTCTTGTTCATTGGTCTTACCTCCATTTGTTGATATAAAGGCAAGCGGGAGTATAGGAAGGACACGGAACTTCCGGTCTCCATGCGCTTACCATTTGATGCCTTCTCGGACTTCCATCGGAGTCCATGTCACTCACCTCTCTTTTTATGAAATATCTATATGAAACCGTTGTTTGCAGCATAAAGCTGCATAACGGATCATAATTGCTTATAACGTTCACTCTTTGTAATGTACCAAACATCCAGCCCAGCAGCTATCATCCAGGCAGTCATGGAAACCACAAACAAATGGTTAGAAAAGTCTGGCAATAAGCCTTTCATTAAAAAGATGATACCGCTGAGGATAATGACTACACCAATGTTGCGGCAAAGGGGCAAAATTTTAATTTTATCTTTTTCATCCTGCGGCATGTTTTTCCAAGCGGTGAGATGAATGTGTGCTTTTCCGAAGAAAAACATAAAACCCGCGATGATGAAAAGAATTCCAAAAAGGATACAAATATAATCCATGACAGATCACACCTTTCTATATTCATTTAGTTCCACAGTTTTTGCAGCTGATTTCTAAACCTGCCTAAGCAATAAAGTCTGTCAAACAAAACAATGAGCTCAATCGCTGAACTTAAACAACAGATGGCAGAAGTTATCAATAGGAACACCTGAAACAGAGAGGAAACCATGGAGATCAAAATATTGACCCATATCCCTGCGGCGTGGCCGATGATTTGTTGTTCCGGTCCGGCTCAAAATCCCAGTTCATAAACAAACTGCCTCTCGTCCTAAAAAGTATAAAAAAATCGCAGGAAGAATCACATGGTCAAAACCTTGCGATTTTCTTGCGATTTGGTAAGAATTTCAGATTATAGCCTGTCGTTGAATTTGTAGCCGATGCCCCAAATGGTAAGGATGTATTCCGGTGAATCTGGATTCGGCTCGATTTTTTTGCGTAGTTTTCTGATAAAGGCCATAATATTACTGTCATCAAGTAAGTAATCGTTTTCCCATACAGCCTGGTAAATCTGTTCTTTAGTGAACACTTCTCCACGATTGCGGGCTAAAAAGCATAATATATCAAATTCCTTTGGCGTTAATGCAATCTCCTGTCCATTACGGCTTACTCTGCGTAATCTAAAATCAATGGAAAGGGTGCCGCAGCTGATGATATCACTTTCAGCCGTTAGAAATTCTCCTTCCTCCAGTTCCAGCATAAGAGAACCGGCAGTGCCATCCATAAGATCCCTGAAGCCATCCATCAGTTCCTTAGCGGAAGATGTCTGCGGCGCAGATGTCCGGAGTGCTTCTCGAAGCCACTTGACCAAAGAGGAATCCAGAGAGATAAAACCAATATTCTTTTTCATTGTGGACCCCTCCTTCCTCAAAGTAATTCATGGTAGCGCCAAATATACCAGCGTTTGGCTAATGTGACCCACAGCAGGTAGAAGAAAACGGTAACCGCTAAAAATATAAAATATACATATGGTAGCGCAGTCAGGCCTATCAACTCTCCCATTGGGGTGAATGTAATAATAGTAAAAAGTACAGTGCCAAGCACAGTAACCAGCATTACTGGGCGGGATGGACGGCTTCGCAGCAACGGGATGCTTTGTGTTCGAAGAAGATGAAGGATCAGTATCTGCGTCCACATAGATTCCAAAAACCATCCGGTTTGAAACAAAACGATAAAGCGGGCCTGCTCAGAGCTATCTGACAAGGAAGCAAATGTGCCGCCGCAGACTGAAGGACATAGCACAAAAAACAGGTACGCAAATGTTACAATGTCAAAAATGGAGCTGATTGGTCCGAAAAAGCGCATAAAACGCCCCAATGTTTTGCCCGACCACTCCAACGGCTTCAATAAGACCTCCTCATCTACCTGGTCCCAGGGAAGTACAAGACATAAAATATCGTACAGAAGATTCAGCAGAAGAAGCTGCAAAGCGGTCATAGGGAAAAAGGGCAAAAAAACGCTGGCAATGACGATTGAAAAAATATTTCCGAAGTTAGAAGATGCCGTGATCTTGATGTATTTCGAAACATTTGCAAAGGCTCTGCGCCCTTCCTGAATTCCTTCTTCCAGCACATTCAGATCTTTTTTCAGAAGGATAACATCTGCCGCTTCCTTGACGGTCTCTGCTGCGGTGTCCACGGATATACCAACATCGGATTCTACAATAGCCGGCAGATCGTTCATACCGTCGCCTAAAAAGCCAACGGTGTGTCCGTTTGCCCGGAGCGTCTGTACTACTTCTACCTTCTGCTTTGGAGACAATTCGGAAAAAACTGTTGTATGCTCCAGTTTTACCGAAATCTCATTGTCGGTCAACTGCTCAAGTTGAGCGCCTGTTAAGGTGTGTGACGTATCGATTCCCAGTCTGCGGCAGATAGAAACCGCCGTATCCTGATTGTCTCCTGTCAGTACACGTACATCAACATGTAACTTCTGAAGTTTTTCAATGGCATCGGCAGCACTTTGCTTAGGAGCATCAAAAAATGCCAAATACCCAAGCAAGGTCAAACCATTTTCATTTTCTGGCGATAGGGTCTCTTGCTCCATCGTTTTATAGGCGACGGCCAGAACTTTCATGCCGTCTTCAAGCATCTCGTCCACAATGGCATGAACGCTTGCATATCCATGAATATCAATTTTTTGGCGTTCGCTCTTATACTCAATATAACTGCATTTTTGATATACTTCCTCAACGCTGCCTTTTATAATGAGCAGATTATCTTTGCCCTGCCGAACTAGGACGCTGGCATACCTCCGTTCGTGGTCAAAAGGAAGTTCATCCAGCTTTGGATGCTGCTGCTCCAATTTCTCATAATGCATCATTTGTTCTGGTATTTCCCGATATCTCATTATCGCATCATCCAGATGATTTTGTACACCTGTATGGTAGAGGCTGTTTAAGTAGGCTAGGTCTAAGGCGTATTGACATTCGTTTCCCAAAACATCCATGTAATATTCCAAAGTGATTTTGTCTCCGGTCAGCGTTCCGGTTTTGTCAACGCACAAAACATCCATGCTGCCAAATCCCTGCATTGCATTAATATTTTTGACCACCGTTTGCTTTTTACCCATAGCTGCACTGCCTTTTGCCAGGCAGGCACTGATAACCATAGGGAGCATTTCTGGAGTTAAACCAACAGCAACGGAAAGCGCAAATAAAAAGGCTGATAGCCAATCACCTTTGGTCAGTCCACAGGCAACAAATACGATAGGAATTAAAACAGCCATAAATCTGATCAATACCCTGGCTATGGAGTTTGCACCCTGGTCAAATCCGTTTTTGGGGTGAGATTCTGCCGCAGAAAATCCACCATATACTGTTTCTTTCCCTACGGCAAGCACAATACCTTCACCTGTACCACCGGTAATCGATGAACCCATAAATGCGATATTATAGTAATCAGAATAGGACTGAGCCTGTCCGTAAACAAGAGTGTCAGAATTTTTCTCAAGGATCGCACTTTCACCTGTAAGAACCGATTGAGAAACAAACAGATCCTTTGCCCATGTCAATCGAATATCTGCCGGGACACGTTCACCGGCGAACAATCGAACCTTGTCGCCAACCACAAGCTCTTCTGAAGAGATCCTAAGCCATTTATCGTTGCGGAGTACCAGGATAGTGGAGGAGACTATTTTGGTCAAGTGATCGGCAATGCGTTTGGCGCGCATCTCTTGGATGAAACGTACAATTCCACTAAACAGCAGCATACATAAAATAATAACTGCGGTCGTTATATTTCGGCTAAAATTGGATGCCAGCACAACATCAGTTAAGAAGGAAACGGCAGCCAGCACGAACAGGATAATCGTAAACGGATTGATAAAAGCTCTTCGTAAGCGATAGAGTGCAGTATCTGACGCTCTGCCTGACAGTAGATTCCTGCCGTATTTAATACGACTTTCCTCAGCTTGTTTCTCGTTATAGCCTTGCTGTGGAATGTGAAAATCTTTATACAATGTATCTATGTCGATATATGCGCAGTCAAGAACGCGCTGATGTGCAATGGGAGTGCTTTGCATAGACCTCACCTCGATAAGTTTTCTGATTTTTTATTATATCATAAAATGATTTGGAAGCTTATTTCAAAAACCTTGCTTTTTTCTTGCTTTTTACTAATCTGTCTTTGGAAGTTTCGGCAGTGTGTGGATAGCATAAAATCTATTAGGCTGATGTCGACAGTTGAAGATGAGAGCAATGCTTTTCTTGAAAAGATTGGTGCTGCGAACAGTAATTTAATAGCTGAGTTAATTGATAAGGACTCCTAGATATACTAAGATGCGCATAAAAGATATCGTCGTTGATTTGTTTTTAATATTATGGCAACAAAAAACAGATAGCCGCTATTATCTGGATAATGAAAAAATATTAATAATCTGAGAAAATCCCATAAGTAAATCAGTTTAGAAAACTTCTGATGGGAGAAGGCGGATAATATTTATAAATGCCAGAAAGCTTTGATGATACAGAGCCTTCTGGCATTTTTTACTTTACACATATTTTTAACTATCCATTATAATTAAAAATGCATTATTGGACTTAATCAGCCTATCAGGATATAATATAAAAAATTCAATAATTTAAAATAATAAGCATGGTGATATATATGAAACGCATTTTGTTTATTGAAGATGACATAAGTTTAATAAATGGCTTAGTCTTTGCCTTAAAAAATCACGGATATGAAACGGACATCGCCAGAACAAAGAAAGAAGCAGAAAATATATGGAAAGAAGGATCGTATGACCTGGTAATACTGGACGTATCTCTCCCTGACGGCTCAGGATATGATATATGCAGGAATATAAGAGAGATATCAAAGGTACCTGTTTTGTTTTTAACAGCTGCTGATGAGGAGACTGATATAACTATGGGCCTTGATATAGGCGGTGATGACTATATTACTAAACCGTTTAAGCTTGCTGTATTTATGTCGAGGATAAATGCACTTATCAGAAGAAGCGAAAATTTTTCTAAGACAAATACTGAGTTAAATTCTGGAGATATAAAAGTATCGTTATTAAGCAGAGAGGCATATAAAAACGGTGAAAAACTTGATCTTACAGCAGGCGAATATAAACTTCTGTGCTTTTTTATGGAAAATCCAGATGTTGTCCTGTCGCCGGAACAGATATTAGGAAGATTATGGGACAGAGATGAAAATTATATAGATAATAGTACTTTGACTGTCTACATACGGAGACTTCGCACAAAAATAGAAAATGATCCAGGTGCGCCTGAAAAAATAGTAACAGTACGTCGTATGGGGTATAAGTGGAACACTAAAAATAGAGGTGTGTTATGAGAATATTTGAAAATAAGAGCATAAAGCGTCTGTTCTGCCTGATTTTAGTGATCACAGCATTATCAGAAGCATTTTTTCTTTTGGCCTATGGCAATAAGGCTGGGATGTTTTACATTGCAGCAGGATTTATTGTGATGACAATTTTGATTATAGCAGTTATGTACTCATATTTTTATAAACAAGATAAATTGATGGAAACGGCCGTATACCAGATAAAAGAGTATATTTCTGGAAATAAGCCTTCGGGGATAGTGTGTGATGAAGAAGGGGAGCTGTATAGGCTTTTTCATGAGGTAAATACTTTAGCAGGAATATTAAATACCAGGGCGCAAAAGGAAGATAGTGAAAAACAGTTTATGAAAAACACCATTTCTGATATATCTCATCAGTTAAAAACACCTCTGGCAGCACTTAACATATATAACGGCATAATGAAGGAGGAAATAAATGATATTTCCTTGGTAAAGGAATTCGCAAAGCTATCTGAAAAAGAACTAGACCGTATGGAAAGTCTGGTCCAAAATCTGCTGAAAATAACTAAACTTGATGCCGGAACAGCTGTATTTGAAAAAAAGCTGGAGAATATGTCAGAAATGATGAAGAGCCTTGAGGAGCATTTTCATTTTCAGGCTGAGATTGAGAAAAAGAACATTGCATTTTATGGTGACAGCTGTATAGGCCTTTATTGTGATAAAGGATGGATAAAGGAAGCCATAAGCAATATAATCAAAAACGCCTTTGACCACACAAAAGAAGGAGATACGATAACCGTAGAGTGGAGAAAAACAGCAGAGATAGTCCAGATCATTATTAAAGACAATGGCAGCGGTATCCACCCGGAGGATATATATCATATTTTCAAAAGGTTTTACCGCAGCAGGTTTTCAAAGGACAGCCAGGGTGCTGGTCTTGGGCTTCCTTTGTCAAAGGCTATTGTTGAGGCACATAACGGAACCATAGAGGTAGACAGCATACTTGGAAGAGGAAGTACATTTACATTAAATTTTATAATTACTACAAATACTACAAAAATGTAGGCTTTACGTTATATTACAGTAAGACTGACATGTTACTCTTTCAGTAATCAATTCAGATAGGGAGGAGAGTTAATATGGATCTGCTGGAAGTAAAGAATATTTCAAAAATCTATGGAAGTGGAGAAACAGCTGTAAAGGCTCTTAAGGAAGTAAACTTTTCAGTTCCAAGAGGTGAGTTTGTTGCTGTCGTTGGTGAATCCGGATCGGGCAAAAGTACACTTTTGAATATGATAGGAGCGCTTGATACACCTTCATCTGGCAAAGTTATCATAGACGGAAAAGATATTTTTTCTATGAAAGAAAAGAATTTAACTGTATTCAGACGAAGGAATATTGGTTTTATATTTCAAAGTTTCAATCTGGTTCCTGAATTGACGGTGGAACAGAACATGATATTTCCGGTACTGCTCGATTATCAGAAACCAGATAAAAACTATCTTGAGGAGTTGCTTGATGTACTTCATTTAAGGGAACGAAGATACCACCTGCCCAGTCAGCTTTCAGGAGGACAGCAGCAGAGAGCGGCGATTGGCAGAGCGCTGATAACTAGGCCAGCCCTTATACTTGCAGATGAACCTACCGGAAATTTGGACAGTCAAAATACAAGCGAGGTAATTGCTCTGCTTAAAGAGGCGTCTTCATTATATAAACAAACGATAATCATGATAACCCACAGCCAGAGTATTGCACAGACAGCTGACAGGATACTTAAGGTATCTGATGGAATCCTTACTGACTTTGGGAGGTGCAGAGGATGAAGAGCTATTTAAGTTTGATACCGATCTGCGCAAAAATTCACAAACGGCAGAATCTTATGACAAGGCTGTGCATTATTTTTTCTGTTTTTATGGTGACAGCTGTTTTCAGCATGGCTGAGATGGGAACCAGAATGGAGCTTAATAGACTTAACGAAAAACATGATGGGTTTACGCTGTTTCAGGCCTTTGATTCTGTTATGGGACAGTCACTTTTTCTTACGGCTGCGGTGCTGTTTTTATTAATACTGCTAGCAGGTGTGTTGATGATAACAAGCAGTATCCATAGCAGTGTATCACAGAGAACAAAATTTTTTGGTATGATGCGTTGCATAGGTATGAGCAAAGAACAGCTGATACACTTTGTAAGAATGGAAGCTCTATACTTGTGTAAGACATCTGTACCCATAGGCGTCCTGCTTGGAATAGTAGTTACCTGGGTGTTATGCATAGTACTTAAGTTTATGGTAGGTGAGGAGTTTTCCGATATACCTTTGTTTGGCATAAGTCTTATTGGAATAATAAGTGGGATCATTATGGGGATTTCAACGGTTTTGATCGCTTCAAGTTCTCCAGCAAGACAGGCTGCCAGAGTGTCCCCTGCCGCGGCAGCTTTAGGTGAGCCGGAAAGTATGGTCAAAGTGCAATTTGGTATACACAGTGATTCTTTTAATATACCTTTATCCTTAGGGATCCATCACGCTGTTTCTGCTAAGAAAAATCTAATACTTATGACAGGCTCATTTGCGCTCAGCATAATACTTTTTTTGAACTTTTCTGTACTCATAGAATTCGTGGACTATTTGATGCCACGTTCTTCCAGTACATCAGATATAGACATTTCAAGCCTTTATGGTACTGATTCCATAGACCATACACTTGTTGACGAGATTAAAGGTATGAATGGAGTTGAAGAAGTTTATGGCCGAAGAAGCTGTTTTGAAGTTCCGGCGGAAATTAAAGGAAGATTTTCGTTCTCAGATAATATAGATATAGTATCATTTGATGATTTTGATCTGGAATGTCTTGAAAAGGACGATATGCTAAAAAAAGGAAGTGATATCTCAAAAATATATGGAGACAGCCATTATGTGCTGGCATCCTGGGACAAAAACTGTCTTTGGAATATAGGAGATAAAATTAAAATTGAAGATCAGGAGTTTGAGATTGCCGGTCTTTTAAAGTATGACCTATTTAGTGATAATGGCATGACCAACGGCAAAATAACGATAATAACATCAGGAGAAACTTTTATACACCTAACTGGCATAACGGATTATTCTTTGATCATGGTACAGATGGCAGATGACGCTGCAAAAGAAGATATTGAAGCGATAAAAAATGCAGCTGGCGATTCGTACTTATTTGACTATAAAGGTAAAACTGATACATCAGGCACATATATCGCTTTTATATTTTTTATTTACTGTTTTTTAGGAATGATAACGCTGGTGGCTGTATTTAATATAGTAAACTGTATATCCATGAGCGTTTGCGCAAGGACAAGGCAGTATGGGTTTATGAGGGCAGTAGGAATGGATGGAGTCCAGCTTACAAAGATGATTGCTGTAGAAACATTTACTTATGCGGTTTTTGGATGCATCATCGGATGTATTATGGGATTGTATTCCAGTAAGTTATTATATAAAATATTGATAATGGACCATTTTGAATATGCGGTTTGGAATTTTCCAGCTGTAAATTTGATGATGATCATTCTGTTTGTATTTATTGCTTCATTATCAGCCATATATGGCCCATCAAAAAGATTACTAAAAGTATCGATAACTGAAACTATAAATGAAATGTGAATAATAAATTTACAGATAGACAGTTGTTTTGTAAATAGCAAAGCCGATGCCTGAAAACATCGGCTTTTAATATCTTCAAAATAAATTTAGTCGCTTTTTAAATACTACTTAAATATATTTATATCATCATGTATTAAAAGTGTCAAAAATACTTGATTGACTTTTAAGCCTAAATAAACATATTATTTTAGAGACATTTGATAAGAAATCAAATGTCTTTTTGCTTTTTAAGCAGCCTGGGTTAATTCCTATTTGAATTAAAAATCAGCTGGATATATATAATATGACTAAAAACATATATAATTTATATGCTTATTAATTCATATGATAAGGAGAATGCTCATGGGAGAAAATTATGGTTACATTAGAGTAAGTACAAAGGAACAAAATGAAGACCGTCAGATTATGGCGCTTATGGATCTTGATATCCCTACAGGAAACATTTTTATGGACAAGCAGTCAGGAAAGGATTTTGACCGTCCTCATTATAAGAAGATGATAAATGAACTTAAAAAGGATGACCTGCTGTATGTAAAAAGTATTGATCGTCTTGGAAGAAATTACAGTGAAATACTTGAACAGTGGCGTATACTTACAAAAGAAAAGGGAGTTGATATTGTTGTGCTGGAAATGCCAATGCTTGATACAAGGCGTGGTAAAGATCTTATGGGAACATTTTTAAGCGATATCGTATTGCAAGTATTGTCATTTGTTGCTGAAAATGAACGCAGCAATATACGGCAGAGACAAGCAGAAGGAATAGCAGCAGCAAAAGCCAGAGGTGTACGTTTTGGCAGACCAAAGAAGAAACTTCCTGATAATTTTAATTATTTGGTTCAAAGCTGGGAGAAAAAACAATTGCCCTTGTCAAGAATTTTAGAAATATGTGAAATGAGTGAGACAACTTTTTACAGAAGAATAAAAGAGGTCAATTAATGTGTCGTTCTTTTAAAAAGTACACATTTTGAAAAACAATTTTTACCATTCAATTCTACATATTTTGCAGATGTTTTTCAAGTATAAAAACAAAATTATATAAAAAATAACAAAAAAGCAGCCTGAACAGACAAATATATATAAAATTTTAGATAAACTAATCCTTCTAGTTTAAAAAGTTAATTTTTTTCAAAATGTGTACTTTTTGGATATTAAATTGACATTTTGAGAAGAAATTAAATCTATTATAAAGGAGGATTATGTTATGAAAAACCGAGTTTTTGCTTTAATCATGACAATTTGCATGATTTTTAGCATAACTTCAGTTTCAGCTTTGGCTGGCGATCCTAATGAAAGTAAAGATATTTGTACCTGTAGTTCGTTATGCACTGAGGAAAATATTGATT
>JAHZAW010000007.1:109050-112469 GCA_019423725.1 Clostridiales bacterium | reverse complement strand
GAGGATGAGGAGGAAACAGCAAAGGCTTTGTCAGAAATACTTGAGCTGGATTATGAGGATGTTTTGGAGGACATTCAGGAAAATGTGGCACTTAAGAGGATAAAATCAAAGGTGGACAATGAGACAGCGGCTGAGATAAGAGCCCTTGAACTTCCGGGAGTAATGATAGACGAGGACGTGGAGAGGACATATCCCTATTATACCCTGGCAGCCAATGTCATAGGTTTTGTGGGAAAGGACAACCAGGGGATAATCGGACTTGAGAGCAAATACGAGGAATATTTGAAGGGAGAAGCAGGAAAAATACTGACCCTTACTGATTCAAGGGGAAGGAGAGTAAGCGACGCTGAAGAAAGAGTGGAGCCGGTTGATGGTGAAAACCTTGTTACAAGCATCGATGTGGTGATACAGCAGTATGCAGAACAGGAAATTGCAGCTGCAGTGGAGGCTAAGAACGCAAAAAGCGGTATAATAATAGTTATGAACCCTCAAAATGGTGAGATATATGCCATGGCCAATTACCCCACCTTTGACCTGAATGAGCCATTTACAATAAATGATGAGGAATTGGCTGCCATGTGGGATACATTCACAGAGGAGGAAAAGAATGAGTATCTTAACCAGATGTGGAGGAATAAAGCCATCAATGATACATACGAGCCCGGAAGTACGTTCAAAATAGTGACAGCTTCCACAGGCCTTGAGGAAGGAGTTATCACACCTGAGAGCACATTTACATGCACCGGCTCCATGACCGTTGGTGGAAGGATGATAAAGTGCTGGAGATACCCCAGAACCCATGGAACCCAGACATTTGCGGAAGGGGTAAGGAACTCATGCAACCCTGTGTTTATGGCTGTGGCTGAAAGGATAGGGGCAGACACCTTTTATGACTATATGATAAAATTTGGATTTGCTGAAAAGACTGGCATAGACTTAAATGGTGAAGCTGTCGGCATACTCCATGATAAGGATGATATAGGACCGGTGGAGCTTGCAACCATGAGCTTTGGACAGACGTTTCAGATAACGCCCATACAGCTTTTAAGGGCTGCTGCGGCAGTGGTAAATGGAGGAACTCTGGTAACTCCCCATTTTGCCATAAAGACCGTGGACGATAATGGCTTTACAATCAATACATTTGAATGGCCGGAAGGTGAGAGGGTAATAAGCGAGGAGACCAGTGCCACCATGAGGGAGATACTTGAGTCAGTAGTAGCTGAAGGAACGGGAAACAAAGCCCAGGTGGAAGGCTACAGGATAGGCGGAAAGACGGCTACCAGCCAGAAACTTCCCAGGGGCAGCGGAAAATATATAGCCAGTTTTATGGCTTTTGCTCCTGCAGATGATCCGCAGGTCATGGCACTGGTACTCATTGATGAGCCTGAGGGAGTATACTATGGCGGAACAGTAGCTGGACCTGTTATGAGGGACCTGCTCACAAACATACTGCCCTATCTTAATATTGAGAAAACCGCAGAAATTGAGTGATTTTAAGGGTGCGGGATTATTTACATAGCAGTAAGCGTGTGCTATAATCAATTAGTTATAGAACGATTAATTTAGGAGGTCCTGACCTTGAGGCTTGAAAATCTGCTTAAAAATATAGATTATAAGATCGTAAAAGGATCATTGGATACAGATGTTAAGGCTGTATGCTATGATTCAAGAAAAGTTGAAAAAGGCGATCTGTTCGTATGTATCACTGGATTTCAGACAGACGGACATAAATATGCAGAATCAGCTGTAGAAAAGGGTGCGTCCGTAATAGTTGCCGAGCATATGGCTGATGGCATGGAAGACAATGATGTAACAGTTGTATTGACGGATAATACGAGAAAGGCACTGGCATATATTTCAGCGGCATATTATGATCATCCTTCGGAGAAGATAAATGTGATCGGAGTTACCGGAACCAACGGAAAAACAACGACAACATACCTTATCAAGACAATATATGACAGTCTTGGATACAAGACCGGAGTAATAGGCACCATCGGAAATATGATTGGCGATAAAAAACTCCATGCCGACAGGACCACGCCTGAGAGCCTTGAGCTTCAGGAGCTTTTTGCAGAAATGGCAGAAAACGGTGTAACAAATGCGGTAATGGAAGTATCCAGCCATTCCCTTTCCCTTGACAGGGTAGCCGGGGTAAAATACAGTACGGCCGTATTTACTAACCTTACCCAGGATCATCTTGACTACCATAAGACCATGGAAAACTATATGAAAGCCAAGGGCATACTTTTTACCATGGCTGAAAAAGCTGTAATAAACATCGATGATAAGGCCGGAGAATATATGAAGAGCGTATCATCAGGAAAGGTAATGACCACAGGAATAGACAGGGAAGATGCTGACCTGCGTGCTGAGAACATATCGATCACAGCAGAGGGCGTAAGTTATACCCTTGACTATGAAGGAAAACAGTATCCTGTAAAGCTCAATATCCCCGGAAGATTCAGTATATATAACTCACTGGGAGCAATTGGAGCCTGCCTTATGAACGGCGTGGCCATGGAAGACATAATAAAGGGACTTTCCCTTAATAAGGGAGTCCCCGGAAGATTCCAGTCAGTACCTAATAATCTGGGGATAACAGTAATAGTTGACTACGCCCATACGCCCGACGGCCTGGAAAATATCCTTGAAACAGCCCATGAGTTTGCAAAGGGCAGGATAATAACTGTTTTTGGCTGCGGCGGAGACAGGGACAGGACAAAACGTCCTCTTATGGCTGAGATAGTTGGAAAACTTTCAGACTTTGCCATTATAACCAGCGATAATCCGAGAACAGAGGACCCCAACGCCATACTTGATGATGTTGAGGTGGGAATGGTGCCCACAAAATGTCCCTATCATAAGATAGTTGACAGAAGAGAGGCTATAAACGAGGCCGTAAGAATGGCTGAAAAGGATGACGTTGTCATAATAGCCGGAAAAGGACATGAGGATTATCAGATATTTGCTGACAGAACGATCCACTTTGACGATGTCGAGGAAGTAAACAGGGCCGTTTCTGAATTAGAGAAATAAGGAGACAAAAATGATAACTTTAAGTACTGAGCAGGCCGCGGCATTTGCCCATGGCAGGCTTTTAGGAAAAAATGTATCTGTTACATATATTACCACCGATTCCAGGGCAGTAAAGGATGGATGTCTTTTTGTGGCCATAAAGGGCGATAAATTCGATGGCCATGATTTTATCGATAAGGCATGGGAAAATGGCGCTTCCTGTGTTTTGAGCTCAAAGGAGATCCATGTTCCTGAAGGAAAAAGCGCCATAATAGTAAATGACACAAGAAAGGCGTTCCTTGACATGGCTAAGGGATACAGGGAGCTTTTTGATATCCCTGTATGCGCTGTTACCGGAAGCGTGGGAAAAACTACCACAAAGGACATGATAGCAGGAGTGC
>JAHZAW010000007.1:55023-109040 GCA_019423725.1 Clostridiales bacterium | reverse complement strand
GTGCTCTCCGAGGAATATAATGTTCTTAAGACAAGCGGCAACTTCAATAATGACATTGGAGTTCCCATAACGCTGTTTTCGCTGGAAAAGGAGCATACGGCCGCTGTGGTGGAAATGGGCATGAACCATAAGGGAGAGATAGATACCCTCGCTAAGGCAGTTACACCAAATATCGGTGTCATAACCAATGTTGGTGTATCCCATATAGAAAACCTTGGCTCAAGGGAAGGTATACTTTCAGCAAAATGTGAGATGCTCCCCCACATAAGAAAGGGTGGATATGCCGTTTTAAATGGCGATGATGATATGCTCGTCAAAGTAAGGGGCAGGGAGAAAGAATACGGCCTTCCCGATGGAGTAAATGTCATTTGGTATGGGACCGATGAAAAATGTGATATTTATGCCAAAAACATTGAAATACTTGGCATAGATGGTGTTAAATGTACCATATATACGCCAAAGGGAAGTTTTGATGCTGTAATATCGGTTCCAGGAAAACATATGGTATACAATGCAATGGCTGCTGCGGCAGTGGGCATAATAAGAAATATGAGCCTTGAAAATATTAAAAGAGGTATTGAGAATTTTATACCGACAGGAAAGAGGATGGAAAGATTTACTCTTTCAAATGGTGCGGTGGTCATAGATGATTCCTATAACGCAAATCCTGTATCGGTAAAGGCTGCCATTGATGTGCTGGCCTGCTGTGAAGGAAAGAAATGCGCTGTGCTTGGTGATATGTTTGAACTTGGAGACTTTGCCAAAGATATGCACAGGGAAATAGGTCTTTATGCCGCTGAAAAGGGCATAGATGAACTGGCAGCCATCGGAGAGAACTCCGTAAATATATATGAGGGAGCTCTTGAGGGCGGACTGAAAAACGCAGCGAGATTTTTAACTGTCGAGGAATTCTTGGATTCGGGATTTGTTCCCGAGGGCACAGTGCTTATAAAGGCGTCACACAGTATGGGATTCAGCAGGATAGCTGAACGATTCAAGTCGCTTTAAAGCCTGAGGAAAAGGAGTTTTACAAATGAATCTACTTATAAAAGGAATATATACTTTAATAATAGCGTTTATACTTGGTGTTTTGATATCTCCGGTGCTCATACCGTTTCTTCATAGACTTAAATTCGGACAGACGGTACGTGATGACGGCCCTCAGACGCATCTTCAGAAAACAGGAACACCTACCATGGGAGGTCTGGCTTTTTTAGCTGCCTTTGCCATATCGGCCATATTTATGACGCCGAGCCACGAGACCATAGCTGTTATACTGGTTACACTTGGATTTGGACTTATCGGTTTTGTAGATGACTATATAAAGGTTGTAAAAAAACGTTCCCTTGGATTAAGGCCAATGCAGAAAATAGTCGGACAGCTTATTATATGTGTGCTGTTTATAGTTTATCTCTATAAGACAGGCGTTGGAACTGAAATTTATATACCATTTGCAGCAGGCAAGACTTGGGATCTTGGAATACTTTTCATACCATTCTGCGTTATAGCTGTACTGGCTACTGTTAACGGCGTAAACCTTACGGATGGTCTTGACGGCCTTGCAGATGGTGTAACACTTATTGTTTCGGTATTTTTCACCATGTGTGCGTATGCAGCTGGAAACGGCATAGTAACAGCCGGCGGAGCTATGATAGGAGGACTTCTTGCGTTCCTCATCTTCAATTCCTATCCTGCAAAAGTATTTATGGGCGATACGGGTTCCCTTGCCCTGGGCGGTTTTGTGGTATCCTGTGCCTTTATACTTAAAATGCCGCTGTTTATACTTATTGCCGGTATAATTTATGTTATTGAGACTCTTTCGGTGGCTATTCAGGTCACTGTATATAAAAAGACTAAGAAGCGTGTATTTAAGATGGCTCCCATCCACCATCACTTTGAGCTGTGCGGATGGAAGGAAACAAAGGTAGTAACACTGTTTTATATAGTAACTGCCATTGCGTGTCTTGTTGCATTTCTCGGGGCACAGAAAATATTCTGATACGCTTTTTTGAAAGGAAGAATAGACGATGTATTCAAATAAAAAGGTCATAGTATGCGGAATGGCAAGAAGCGGTATATCAGCTGCGCTTCTTCTGGCGTCACAGGGAGCTGATGTAAAACTTCAGGATATGAAGCCCTTAGACGCGCTGGAAAAAATACATGATTTAGACGAGCTTAGAAAAAATGGTATAAAAATATACGCTGGTTCAAACCCCGATGATATAATCGAGGGCTTCGACTATGCTGTAATGAGTCCCGGAGTACCCTGTGACCTTCCATTTGTACAGAAGGCCCTTGCCTCTGGAGTAAAGGTCATAAGCGAGGTGGAGCTGGCATATACCCTTACAAAATGCCCCGTATGCGCCATAACAGGAACAAACGGAAAGACCACCACTACTACCCTTACAGGACTTCTTCTTGAGCGTAAATATAAAAATACCGCTGTTGTGGGCAATATTGGCGTGGCATATTCGGAAAAGGTATCTTCCCTTACGGAAAATGACTACGTATGCGCCGAGATAAGCAGTTTCCAGCTGGAAACATCCCATACGTTCAAACCCCATATCGCTGCTGTGCTCAACATCACACCTGACCATCTTAACAGGCATAAGACCATGGAAAATTATGTTGCTGTCAAGGAAAAAATATTTGCCAACCAGACAGCTGATGACTTTACCATATTAAATAAAAACGATGACTACTGCCGTGAAATGGCTCATAAGACCAAGGGCAGAGTCCTTTTCTTCTCCAGTTCTGAAGAGCTTGACGAAGGTATATTTATGAAAGGCGAAAATATACATATAAGATGGGACGGAATCGATGAGGATCTTATAAATGTAAATGAGCTTAAAATACTTGGCGTCCATAACTACGAAAACGTAATGGCAGCAGTTGGATGCGCATTATGCGCAGGAGTTCCGCTCAATGACATCAGGGAAGTTTTAAAGGAATTCAATGGAGTGGAGCACCGTATCGAATACTGCGGTACCTATGACGGTGTGGACTATTATAACGATTCCAAGGGAACCAACCCCGACGCATCCATAAGAGCCGTATTAGCAATGAAAAAGCCCATAGTACTCATCGGCGGCGGATATGATAAAGAGTCCAGCTATGATGAATGGGTAAAACTGTTCAATGGCAGGGTAAAACATCTTGTTCTCATAGGTGTTACGGCTAAAAAAATAGCTGCCTGCTGTGATAAATACGGATTTAAATATTACGAATTTGCGGACACATTTGAAGAATGTATAGATAAATGCGTCAAGGCGGCAAAGGAAGGCGACTGTGTTCTTCTTTCTCCCGCATGTGCAAGCTGGGGTATGTTTGAAGATTATGAGCAGAGGGGCAGGATATTCAAAGAGCTCATAAAAAATCATCGATAATATACATGGACACCGGGGTCTGTGTAAAACTATTACGATTACAGGAGGTAAAAGATGGCCGACTATAGAAAGAGAGACGGCAACGTCTACCAACTGAACAGAAGAGTGAATGACGATATACCCGACAGAAGCAGACTGCATCTGAGAAATATGATAAATCCCCATCCCTTCAGAGGGATAGATTATACTGTGCTTATCCTCGTGCTCATACTCGTTATGTTTGGTCTGGTCATGGTATTTTCATCAAGTTATTATTATGCTATGACTGACTCCAGATTTAATGATAAGTTTTACTTTTTCAGCAGACAGCTGAGATGGGCAATAGTAGGACTTGTGGCCATGGTCATGTGTATGAGCATAAATACCGAGTTTTTCAGAAAAATATCGGTGCTGGCCTATGCAGCCATAGTTCTTATACTTATGGCCGTACTTGTTATCGGTGTTGCCACAAAAGGTTCCCAGCGATGGCTGGAAGTATTGGGAACATCATTTCAGCCCTCGGAATTTGCGAAGTTTATAATCATCATATTTATGAGCGGCTTCGTCATAAAGTACCGGCATCTGCTGAATGGGAATTTTATTATGTTTATAAAGTGCTCTCTGCCGGTCATAATCGCAGCCGGACTTATAGCCACCGAAAACCTTTCAACAGGTATAGTTGTAATGGCCGTTGGCCTTATGATAATGTTTGTTGCCAGCAGTAAAATAATGAACTTTGTTGTATTTGGCATGCTGGGATTTTTGGGATTCGTTGTGATGGTTATCATAGAGCCCTACCGTATAGCCAGAATAAAGGGATGGCTCGATCCATGGAGCGACCTTCTGGGCGATGGATTCCAGATAGTGCAGTCTCTTTACGCAGTGGCTTCAGGCGGACTTTTCGGACTGGGAATAGGCCAGAGCCGTCAGAAGACTTTCATACCGGAGAGTTACAATGATATTATTTTCTCCATCATATGCGAGGAACTGGGACTTGTAGGAGCTTTGGTAGTCATACTCCTTTTCCTTATACTTATATGGAGAGGCATAAAGATAGCAATGACAGCCAAGGATAAATATTCATCCTATGCAGCGACAGGCATTGTAACAATGATTGCCGTACAGGTAATAATCAATATAGCCGTTGTTACAAATACCATGCCAAACACAGGTATGCCAATGCCATTTATAAGTTATGGAGGTACATCTCTTGTCGTTACCATGGCGTCCATGGGACTTCTGCTCAACATTTCAAGGGACTGCAGCAGATAAATACATATTGAAAACATATGCCCTGAATGACAGGCCTAATAAGCCTCATTTCAGGGTGTTTTTATTTTCTCCAAGTATTATATTATGATACAATAAAAGTAAGAAAAGGCCGCCAGAGCAGGGAGTGAAGAAATATGAAAAGAAAAGCCTTAAAGATAATTGGTACTGTTATGGTGATACTGTGCATATTATTTGTGATATTGTTGATACTGGTGTTTTTTTCATCAGGCGGCAGTGGATTCCTTGACCTGACTAATGTGGTGATGTATTTCCTTGCGGCATTTTCCGCTTTGTCTGCTGCGGCAGCAGTAATTATATTCAAAATATTGAAAAATAATTAAAAAGGCGTCTGCCCTCTTAAAAAGGCAGGCGTCTTTGCTGTATAAAAGAATAGTGGATGTTTTATATATGGTCTTTAAATGGGTACTTATTTTTAGTATGTAAAGAACTGGCTCCAGTAGTATGTTCCGCCGTTATCATAGCAGCCTACACCGATATGGGTATAGCTTGAGTTTAATATATTTGCTCTGTGTCCGGGTGAATTCATCCAGGTATCAACGACTTCATCAGGTGTTTCCTGGCCATAGGCGATATTTTCACCGGCACCGGAATAAGTTGCTCCTGCCTCATCAAGGGCTGTATAGCAGCTCCTTCCGTCAGGTCTTGTGTGGGAAAAGCTCATAACAGTTTCCTGTGCCCTTACCTGAGCTGCTGACTGTACTGCTGTGTCCACAGTGAGAGCGTCAAGGCCTTCTTTTGCACGTTCGATATTTACAAGACGAACTACTTCAGCTGCATAGGCTGACTCCTGTGAGGATACCTCTCCGTCTTCTGGGGCATCAGGTATCTGCGGTTCATCAGGAACGTCTGGAATATCCGGAATATCTGGAATATCGGGATCTTCAGGCGTATCGGGAGTTTCCGGATCTTCGGGAGTATCGGGAACATCGGGAAAGTCAGGAATATTAGGACATTCAGGAGTATCAGGTGCTCCAGGAAGCTGTGAGCCGCAGCCTAACATCTCAAATAAAATTTCAAGGCAGCAGTCTCCGTTTTCACAGCTTAAAAGTTTATTGTAAAGATCTTCGTCAAGATTAATACAGTCGTCGCTTATCAGCCCTGACTTTATTAAATAATTATAGGCAAAACTGTCAAAGCTGTTTACTGAGCAGCTTTTAGTTTCCTTTGGTGCTGCAAAGGCAGTGACCGAAGAAGCAGATACCGCCGCAGCCGTGATGGCAAGTAAAAATTTCTTTTTCATCTACATCTCTCCTTAAATATTAAATGTTTGTTACATTTATGTTACACATATATGATAACCCTTCCTTGGTATGCAGGCAATGGAACATTATGGGTCAACAACTGTCTGATTTTAAGAAAAAATTAAAAAAAGTCCCTGAAACTGGGGCTTTCAGCGATGGTAAATATTAATAGAGGCATAAGCAGGAACATATTTCCTATGGCTTTTTGGAAAGGATACTTTTGGAAGATTGTCATTTACTAAAGGTCACAAACGTGATATTATATAAAAACTGGCAGGTGATTGATATTGATAGAAACAGTTACTTTAGATAACGGATTAAGGGTAGTTCTTGAAAACATTCCCTATGTCCGCTCCATTGCCTTTGGCATATGGATAAACACAGGAACCAGATGTGAAAAACCTGAAGAAAATGGTGTATCACATTTTATAGAGCACATGATGTTCAAGGGCACTGAAAAAAGAAGCGCCAAGGAGATAGCTGAGGAAATGGATGCCATGGGCGGACAGATAAATGCCTATACCACAAAGGAATATACCTGTTATTATACCAGGGTGCTGGACAGACATTTTGACCATGCGCTGGATGTTCTCAGCGATATGATACTGAATTCAAAGTTTGATGAAAACGACATCAAAAGGGAACGAGAGGTCATCGAAGAGGAAATAGATATGTATCTTGATGCTCCGGAAGAGCTGGTGCATGATGCCCTTGAAGAGACCGTATGGAGGGAAACAGGCCTTGGCATGCCCATATGCGGTACAAAGGAAATACTGGCAGATATGGACAGAAAGGTCATAACTTCATATTATGAGAGGACATATAGGCCTCAGAATGCCGTAGTTGCCATAACAGGAAACTTTGACAAGAATGAGACCATAAGAAAAATAAAAAATGTTTTTGGAAGCTGGAGCAGGGAGAATTATGTAAGGGCCGAATATCCGGAAGCAACATATCTTCCCTCCATTGTAAAGATAAATAAAAATGTGGAGCAGGTGCATCTCTGCTTTACATTTAAAGCTCCCAAAAGAGACAGCAGGCATAAATATGCCCTTGCTGTTTTGAATACGCTCTTTGGCGGAGGAATGAGTTCAAGGCTTTTCCAGAAGATAAGGGAAGAAGAAGGACTTGTATATACCATCTACAGCTATACATCCGCATACAGTGATACGGGAGTTATGACGGTATATGCCTGTACAAGCCCACAGAAGACAGAAGCTGTTGTCAGGAGCGTTTTCAGGGAAATAGGAAGGCTCAAGAAAGAAAGGATAGACGACAGGATAATAGAGGTCACCAAGGAACAGATAATAAGCAATTATATAATAGGCAGTGAGAGCACCGCCGGACGTCTTACGAGCAATGGCGGAGGAATGATACTTACGGGAAGGGTCCTTTCCATGGAAGAGATTTTGGAAAAAATGGATATGGTAGATTATTCCGCTCTCAAAGATGTCATAGATGAGATATTTGACGCTGATATGTTCAGCTTTTCAGCCGTAGGAAACATTGAAGGAATGGATATTGAGGGAATGATAGATGAAGGAAAACAATTTTTATATAACTAAAACTGATGACGCTAAGGATCTTCCGCTTCCAAAGTATATGTCAAAGGGAGCTGCTGGCATGGATCTATATGCCAATGTACATGAGGATACCATGATAAGAAGAGGAGAGATAAAGCTCATACCAACGGGCATAAAAATAGCTCTTCCGGAAGGCTATGAGGCCCAGATAAGGCCAAGGAGCGGACTGGCTCTTAAAAATGGCATAACCATGGTAAATTCTCCCGGAACCATAGATTCAGACTATAGAGGAGAGATCGGAGTAATAATAATAAACCACGGCGAAAGAGGCTTTTTGGTAAAACGTGGAGACAGGATAGCTCAGATGGTAATAAACCGATATGAAAGGATAGAATGGAGCGAATGTGAAAGCCTGGATGAAACAGAACGTGCTGACGGCGGATTTGGACATTCAGGGGTATAAAAAAGAGCTTTTCGGCAGATACTTATCCGAGGAAGAAGTAAAAATTCTTATGAAGGAGGAGTAATATGAACTCAAGGTTTTGGGACATTATCTGCCTGACTTTAATCATTGTCGGAGCGCTCAACTGGGGACTGATCGGATTTTTTAATTTCGATCTTGTTTCCGCTATTTTCGGCGGCGGTCTCAACTGGATCGCCAGGGTCATATTTGCCGTTGTAGGCCTTGCGGGAATATACGGACTTTTTATGTACACTCATTTAAGAAGAAGTGCAGAATGATAAAGGCCTGATTCATGAACTAAAGTTTTTAAGTGTCTCAAAAGGGGCATAACTGCACTTATAGGTACTTGATAACAGAAGCATAATAAAAAGCACTTGATCCTCAAGGGGAAAAAGTGCTTTTTTCTGTGCTTTTGGGGTTATTGTATATAAATGTATATAAAACTGAATATATACTGTAATTTAAGACATACTTAATTTCTTACGAAAAGATTAAAATAGTTGTAGTATTTTCAGGATTTATGTATACTTTAGTAGAGTAAACCTGTATGTATGAAAGGTGGAAATGAATATGAAAAAGAGATTTTTATATATAGCCGCGGCAGCTGTTATGGCCGCGTCACCGTTTACGGCAATGACTTCAGCCATGGCGGCAGAGAACACATCAAAAGCAGCTGTAAGTGAAGCAGCGAAAACAGAAACAGCTGAAAATACATCAGAAAATACCGAAAAATCTGAAAACGCACAAAACATCCAGAATACTGAGGAAACTAAGACGGTTTCAGAAACAGCAGATAATACATCAGAAAATGGTGAGGCACAGAAAGATAAAACTGATGAAAGTAAAATTGACAGCAGCAGTACAGACAGCAGATTCAGTGATGTAAGTAAAGACGCCTGGTATGCCGATGCTGTAAGTTTCACCGTGGACAGGGGAGTAATGAACGGAACTTCAAAAACCACATTCAGTCCCGATGATAAGGCAACCAGGGGCACCATAGCCCTTATAATAAGAAATATAGACGGCACCAGTGAAAAGGTATACTGGTCATATCTTGACGTTCCTGAGGATGCCTGGTATGCCGATGCCATAGCATGGTGTTCTGAGACAGGAGTTATGAAGGGCTACGGCGGAGGATATTTTGGACCTGATGACAGCATCACAAGGGAGCAGCTGGTGTCTATACTGTACAGATATGCTCAGTACAGAAAATTCAGCAGTCTCGAAACAACGGGAGTTGAGCTTCTTGACTACAGTGATTATGCTAAAGTCAGCGGATACGCAGGAGGTCCCATGCAGTGGGCTCTTAAAAATAAAATAATAAGCGGAAAAGAAAACAACACCCTTGATCCCCAGGGCATAGCCACCAGAGCTGAAATAGCCCAGATAATAAGGAATTTTATGGTTTTCTATAATCTTTGATACATATAAATAAGCCCCTGGTTAACCCAGAGGCTTGTTTTGCGTTTGGATTTAATATTATAAGATCCACAAAAGTACAGCTGGTGTTGAGGTGCTAACGTCTCAGAATACGGATCAATAATCCCACAGCAATGGAGCCGATGGCTGAGAATGAGGTCATTAAAGCTTTTATACTGCCAGTATCACTGCCGCTTTTTGACATCACAGCTGACAGTATCCACATAAGCACGGCTAAGACAGACAGGCATATGGTTACAATAAATGGTTTCCTGGTTCTGTCGGCCACAAGACGAAGCATAACGCCTACTAAAAATGGGAGTATTATAATAAATAAATAATCGAGGATGAGCTGAGACATAAAATAACCTCCTTACACTATAAATATTTTATCATACTGACCGAGGACGCACAATTTATATTTATTAATGAGAAAATAACTTCGAGAGGAAAATCCCGCTGGCATTTATGACAGCGGGATTTTTTAAAGGAGATTATTCAGGACGATTATATTTATACGGCAAACTGACTGTTATACAGTTTGGCGTAAAAACCATTTTTAGCAAGGAGCTCAGTATGGGTTCCCTGTTCGATTATATGGCCGTCTTTCATTACAAGGATAACGTCCGCATCCTGAATGGTCGAAAGACGATGGGCTATTATAAAACTTGTTCTGCCCTGCATCATCTGCTGGAAGGCATGCTGTATTTTGAGCTCTGTTCTTGTATCGATGGAAGATGTGGCTTCGTCAAGGATAAGTATGGGAGGAAGACAGAGCATTACCCTTGTTATACATAAGAGCTGTTTCTGGCCCTGGGAGAGGCTTCCTCCATCCTCAGTTATAAATGTATCATATCCCTGGGGCAACCTTCTTATGAAACTGTCAGCATGGGAAGCCTTGGCCGCTGCGATTATTTCTTCATCGGTTGCATCTGGTCTGCCCATAATTATGTTTTCCTTAATGGTGCCTGTCTTGAGCCAGGTATCCTGAAGCACCATACCATAGTTTGAACGAAGGCTTTTTCTTGTGATGTTCCTTATGTCGTTACCGTCAACGGATATGCTTCCATCATCCACATCATAGAAACGCATGAGCAGGTTTATGAGGGTCGTTTTTCCGCAGCCAGTGGGGCCTACTATGGCTATCCTCTGGCCTGATCTCACATTAAGATTAAGATTTTCAATGAGTTTTTTATCTGGAACATAGCTGAAACATACATTATCCAGTTTTACGTTTCCTTCAGCCTCGCCAAGTACAACGGCGTCTTCAGCATCGGGTATCTGGGGCTCTTCCTCAATGAGTTCAAATATCCTGGCTGCACAGGCAATGGCATTCTGAAGCTCCGTAACTACTCCTGAAATTTCGTTGAATGGCTTTGTATACTGGTTGGCATAACTCAAAAATGCTGAGAGCTGGCCGACACTGAGCCTTCCGCTTATTACAGAGAGGGCTCCGGCAATGCCGACGCTTGTATAAACAAGGCTGTTTACAAAACGTGTCGACGGATTAGTTATGGATGAGAAGAAAGTCGCCAAAAGTGAAGCCCTTTCAAGACGTCCGTTTATTTCGTCGAATTTCTCAAGGGTGCTGTCTTCACGGCTGAATGCCTGTACTACCTTCTGATTTCCTATCATTTCGTCTATATAGGCCGTTTCCTCGCCTCTGGTCTCTGACTGTATACGGAACATTTTATAGGTCCTCTTGGCTATAAATGCCGCTACAAAAAGAGATACGGGAGTCACAAGAAGGACAACTATGCTTATGGCAACATTTACGCTGAACATAAAGAACAAAGTTCCTATTATAGTAAGCACTCCGGTGAAAAGCTGGGTAAATCCCATTAAAAGACCATCGGCAAACTGGTCCACATCAGCTATTACACGGCTTACGATATCGCCTGAAGAATGGTTGTCTATATATTTAAGGGGAAGTATTTCTATTTTTTTAAAGGCTTCGTCCCTCATGTCACGGCTGACATTGTATGTTATATGGTTGTTGCAAATGTTCATTGCCCACTGGCTCAAAGCCGTAATGGCTGCTATAATGGCCATCTGTATTATTATGGGGCGGATGCTGTCAAAGTCAACATTTCCCTCAGATATTATACAGTCCACCGCCTTTCCAGTGAGAAGAGGAAAATACAGTGTAAGGGCCACGGTTATTACAGCAAATATAAGGGATATCACTACAAGGGGTGAATACGGCCTTATTTTTTTAAGCACTTTTTTGATTGTCCTTTTCTGATATGAGTTTTTATCGGCCATGATCACACCTCCTTTTTATCCTTTGAAAACTGGGAATAATATATTTCCTGATAAACAGGGCAGTTTTCCAATAATTCACCATGGGTGCCTATTCCGGCTATCTTTCCATCATCAAGGACGACTATTTTGTCGGCATATTGTATGGAAGAAGCCCTCTGGGATACGATAAATACCGTAGGACTTTTCGGCATTTCCCTTATGGCCTTCCTTAAGGCAGCGTCCGTTGCATAGTCAAGGGCAGAGGCGCTGTCATCAAGTATAAGGATCTCTGGCTTTCTCACAAGGGCTCTGGCAATGGTAAGACGCTGTTTCTGGCCTCCGGAGAAGTTCTTTCCTCCCTGGGATACCTCAGAATCAAGGCCTTTCCTTTTTCCTTCGACTACTTCAAGGGCCTGGGATACCTTAAGGGCCTCATATATGTCCTCATCGGTGGCATTTTCATTTCCCCAGAGGAGGTTATCCCTTATTGTGCCTTTGAAGAGAACTGCCTTCTGCATAACTATGCCGATCTTTTTGCGGAGGGCATCTATGGAATAATCCTTGACATTTACACCATCAACCAGGACTTCACCCTGACAGGCATCATAGAATCTAGGTATCATATTTACGACTGAGCTCTTTCCTGAGCCTGTGCCTCCGATTATTCCTATGGTCTCGCCTCTTTTTACTTTAAAATCTATATCCGTAAGGGAATCCACATCGGATCTGCCATATCTGAGACATACGTTATTGAATTCTACTACGTTTTCGCTGTTTTTATTTCCAGATGATACTGCCTCATCCTTTTCTGACATGGATGATTTGATCTCAAAAACGCTCTGAACTCGGTTTCCGCAGGCAATGGCCTTATTTATGAGAACTATAAGGTTTGCCAGTTTTATGAGCTCTACCAGCACCTGGGACATATAGTTGATGAGGGCTACGACTTCGCCCTGGCTTATAATGCCGGTGTTGACCCTGACTCCGCCGGTCCAGACGATGGCAGCAATGGCTAAGTTTACGACCACATAGGTCACAGGATTCATAAGAGCTGATATTTTTCCAACGAATATCTGAAGGGAGGCAAGGGCGTTGTTGGCATCCTCAAACCTTTCAGTCTCGCTGTCCTCCTTGTGGAAAGCCCTTATTACACGCACACCTGTGAGGTTTTCACGGGTGATCCCAAGGACTGTATCAAGTCTTGACTGTACTTTTTTGTATAAGGGTATGCTCACATACATTATCCCGAAAACGACCACAGACAAAACAGGAATTGCAACAACAAATATGAGGGCTGCCTTCACATCAATGGTAAAGGCCATGATCATTGCTCCGAACACGATGAAGGGAGAACGCATAAAAAGTCTTAAAAACATATTTACACCGTTCTGGACCTGGTTTATATCGCTGGTCATCCTTGTTATGAGCGTTGACGTACCGGTGATGTCCATTTCAGTGAATGACAGGGACTGTATATGTTCAAAAAGGGAGTGCCTCAATTTTGTGGCAAAACCGCAGGCGGCTTTAGCTGAAAAATATTGGGCGGTTATGGAGCAGGCAAGACCGATTATGCCAAGAAGTATCATAACAAGGCACATTTTGATGATATAGGTCTTGTCCGCTGAAGGGATTCCCACATCGATGACCTTAGCCATTACTATGGGGACGAATAGTTCAAAGAGCGCCTCCAGCATTTTGAATAGAGGTGCCAGAACAGATTCTTTTTTGTAGTCTTTTAAATAGCAAATTAGTTCACGCATTAAATCACCTGGCTTTATTATTGATTATTCACTGGTTTTATATTATCATAAAGTTAAGTATATTAAAAATATTATTTAAGTATAGTAAATATATCTTTTTTATATAGGTGATAATATGGATATAAAACAGCTCATTTATTTTACGACCATAGTTGACGAAGGAAATATATCAGCGGCTGCCAAAAAACTTCATATATCCCAGCCGCCCTTAAGCAGCCAGATACATAATCTTGAGGACGAACTTGGCTGTGTGCTTTTTGAGAGGGGAGCCAGGAAAATACAGCTGACCGAGGCGGGGAATATATTATATAAAAGGGCGGCGGCCCTCATAAGCATGACAGATACAGTCAAAAGAGAGATAATGGACTATAGCAGTGGAATGAAGGGTGTACTTCGCCTGGGGGTAGTATCGTCGGTATCAAACACGGCACTGGACACATGGCTCAAGCCGTTCCATGATGCTTACCCCGGAGTAAGGTACGAGCTTTCCGAAGCGAATACCTATGATACTGTCGATATGCTCAGGTCAAATCTTTTGGATATGGCCTTTGTAAGAACACCGTTCAGTTCTTTAAATATGGATATGGTGCCGTTAAAAAGAGAGAAGATGTATGCTGTAGGCAGCAGAAAATTTTTTGAAAATACAGAAGCCCCGGTATCTTTGGAATATTTAAGCAAAGTACCTCTGATCGTATATAAAAGATGGGTCAAAATATTTAATGAGATATTTCAGGACAGGGGAGTCAGTCCGGATATAGTATGTCTTAATGAGGATGCCAGGACAACAGCTGTCTGGGCTGAGAAGGGCATAGGGATAGGTATAATCCCGAAGTCGGCCTTGGGAATGCTCAGAAATGATGATATAATAACCCTTGAGATAGATGATGAGCGTATGTCCTCGGAGATATACCTCATATCCCATAAAAATTCATATCATTCCCTCATAGCATCGGAGTTCTGGAATTTTGTAAAGGAAAGTGCCGATGAAAACCTTAGGGATTCTTAAGATATATTTCATTTATATGGGCAGAAATTTAAGTTAAAATATAGATGAAATAAATCCCAGGGAGATGATTTTATGAAAAGATTTGTACCTTTAGTATTGAGCGGACTGCTTTTAGCCGGCTGTGCGTCCACCGTACAAAATGGCACCGGTAGCGATAATGAGAGTATAGAGCAGAGCACAGAAAGTTCCTTTGCCCAGGCTGTGGAACAGGGGATGAGCACTGAAGAGCCTCCGGAATTTTTATCCGATGAAAATAAGGAGCTTTTCAAAAGGGCAGAGTATATATATTATAATGCCTTTGTGTGCTCAGGATTCAATTTTACAATAGATGACAGCAGAAAAACCACGGACTTTGAGGGAAGCAGCGACTATGGCTATGCCTATGAAACAGACTATGATTATTCTGAACTGGAGGACTATGTGGAATCTGTTTTCACCGGTGACGCTCTGGAGCAGATAAATGGCGGACTTTCATCCTATGTTAAGGACAGCAGCGGAAAACTCTGCTGGATAGATGCGGCCAGAGGTACGGATATATTTTATAATGATAAGACCTTTGAGCTGGTGAGTGAGAGTGACGATAAAATAGAGTTCAAGGCTGTTGCCAATTATTCCTGGAAGGAAATGTATGCTACTGAGGAGGAATTCAAGGAATCAGGCACAGAGGGTGATTATGAATGGACAGAGGAATATAATTTTGAACTCACAAAAACAGATGACGGCTGGAGAGTTAGCCGTTTTGAGTATTGGAAGTAATACGGAGGCAGTGTATGAAATACGATTTTGACAAAATAATTGACAGAAGGAACACACTTAGCTGCAAATGGGATCTGGCGGATGAGGATATACTTCCCATGTGGGTGGCTGATATGGATTTTATGACAGCCCAGCCCATAATCGACGCCCTGGTAAAAAGGGCACAGGGTGGGATATTTGGGTATTCCGTATATACCGATGACGTATATGATGCCATAAAAGGGTGGTTCAAAAGGAGACATAACTGGGATATAGAGAAGGAATGGATACAGTTCAGTCCAGGAATAGTGCCTGCCCTCCACGCATTTACAAGGATATTTGTAAAAAGCGGAGAGAAAATACTTATGAATTCGCCGGTATATTATCCGTTCTTTAAATCAGCCCAGAGAAATGGCATAGAGGCAGTGGACAATGAGCTTATATACAAAAACGGAAGATATGAGATAGATTTTGATGACTTTGAGAAAAAGGCTGCTGACCCTGCGGTCAAGATGTTTTATCTCTGCAGCCCTCAGAATCCAGGAGGAAGGCTTTGGACAAGGGAAGAGCTTGAAAGGATGGGCAGGATATGCCTTGAAAACCATGTTCTTGTGGTTGCCGATGAGATTCACTGTGATCTGGTATATCCAGGCAAAAAGCATATACCCTTTGGAACTCTGGATGAGGATATAGTAAACAACAGCATCATATGTACTGCACCGACAAAGACGTTCAACCTGGCGGGACTTCAGATATCTTCGGTCATAATAAAGGACTCGGAATTAAGGAAAATGTATGCTGATTATATGACAGCATCGGGCTTTGACTATGGAGAAGCTGGAACCTTTGGCCTTGAGGCGCTGAGGGCTGCCTATAAATACGGTGATGAATGGCTGGATTCCCTTATGGTATATATACAGGAAAATCTTGATTTTCTCTGTAAATATGTTTCTGAAAATCTGCCTAAGGCAAAGGTCATGATACCGGATGCCACATATCTTGTATGGATAGATTTCAGTGATTATGGCATTGAGAGCAGGACACTTCATAAGACCCTTAAGTATGAGGGAAAAATATGGCTTGACGAAGGTTATCTTTTTGGAAAAGCTGGAGAAGGTTTTGAGAGGATAAACATAGCCTGCCCTAGAAAGACCCTTGAGGAAGGCCTTAGAAGGATAAAAGACTGCATTGACAAAATGATATGATATAAAAGGATCAAAAGAGGAGCCTGTCTATTAAAGACAGGCTCTATTTTTATTTACAAAGTTTTTTTACAGGTATCCATACCTCAAATACGGCATTGGCCGGATCTGGCGAAAAATACAGCTCAATGTCAGGCCCTTCATCGTACTCATATCCCGATGAAGGGAGCCATTCGGTAAATATCCTCTTTTCCATATCCTGTATGGCCTTTGGACACTGGCCGCTTCCGGAAAATACTGCCCATGTATGGGAAGGGACCATATATTCCTCAAATCCATCCATGATTTTGGCATTGTCCTTTGGAACGGCTGCGATAAAATATTTCCATCCGCCTTCCTTGGGACATACGCTGACACCTAATATGCCCTTTATATCTTCCCCCATGATCTGGCAGAGCTTTTCAACGGTGCCGTCACAGGCAGAGTTGTTCCAGAATTTAGGTATCTCCATAAAATTATTTTCCATATTTTTGTCCAGGGGCACGGTTTTACCCATGATCCTGAAAGATCCTTTGTTTTCGATTTTAAAGTTCATTTCTTCCGCTCCTTTGATGGTTATTTTGAAGCTGATGGGAGGAAAGGATTTAAGAGCTGCGCCATTTTCTCTGGCCGCGGACGGAGCTATGCCATGGATGCTTTTAAATGCCCTGTTAAAGGCTGTTGGAGATGTATAGCCGTATTTCAGGGATATATCTATTATTTTTTCTCCATTGATAAGATCCAAGGCCGCAAGGGACATTTTACGCCTTCTGATGTATTCAGAAAGAGGTATTCCCGATACATAGGAGAACATCCTCTGAAAATGATATAGGGAACAGCAGGCTTTTTCCGCAGCTTTTTCCATATCAATTTCTCCGCTGAGGTTTTCTTCAATATATCTGACAGCATCGTTCAGTTTTTCAATCCATTCCATAAGATCAGCTCCATAATCAAAGTATAAATGAACTAAAATTATTAATCCTCTCTTTTTATGCACAAATTAAATAGGTGTCTTCATTTTATCAGATAAAAAAACAATGGTCAAAGTACCGTATAATCACAGCTTAAATGCACATACTTTTCTTAATGGAGGTGACAGGATGGAAATATTCATAAAACCCTCTAAAAAGGTATCACTTACGGGAAAAAGCACTGTGGCCTTGAGCGATGTGGCTGATGTATGCTGTGTGCCGGATGCAGAAAATAATAAAAAAATAGGAAATATTCCTGTCCTTGTTATAGACAAGGACAATGACAGACAGTACCTTATTTCAGCCATTGACATCGTAAAAAAGGTAGCAAAGGTATACCCGGAGGCTGATATCCAATGCCTGGGAGAGACAGAGACACTCATAGACTATCTTGCAAAACCAGAAAAACAAAATAAGCTGCTGGAAAAAATAAAAATAATATTTGTCTGTGTAGTACTTTTTGGCGGAGCGATGACAGCCATTATGAGTTTTCATTCCGATGCCCAGATACCGACGGTATTTCAGAATATGTACAAAATATTTTTCGGTGTGGAGTCATCAAAACCCTATGTCATTTATATACCATACAGTATAGGCCTTGCCGTTGGAATAATAGTGTTTTTCAATCATGTTGGAATGAAAAAAATATCCAGGAATCCCACGCCTATAGAAGTTGAGATGACTACCTATGAAAATGAGTCCGCTGAGAGCATAATAGACAGGCTCGGCAAGGAGAAGAAAAATGGAAATAATTAAAAATATAGTCCTCATACTCTTTGGAATAGGTTCAGGGATAGTCATTTCCGCCGGCGTTTTTTCTCTTATAGCTACAGTTGGCATAATACCAAGAATGGCTGAAAAAACAAAGACCTTAAACAAAATAATGGTATATGAGGAAGCAATAATATTCGGCGGGATAGCCGGGACACTGGCTATGTATATCGATTTTTATATTCCTGCTGGAGTGGTTTTAACAGCTGTATTCAGTTTCTGCATAGGAGTTTTCTTTGGCGAGCTTGCCGTATCCATAGCAGAAGTGCTGAATGTTTTTCCCATATTTATGAAACGTTTTAAACTCAAGGGCTGTATCAGAGCCATCGTCACATCCTTTGCCTTTGGCAAGGCTCTTGGCTCTCTCATGTATTTTCTCATAAAAGGATTCTATACGGTATAGGAGGAAATTATGGAATCAAAAAATTCTAAGGATTATAAGGAAGAATACGAACGCCGTAAGGAATACAGTGAAATGGTAAAAAAAGCTTCTCCGAAAAGTCCGGTGGCATACGACTGCATAAGGGCTTTTTTATCTGGAGGACTTATCTGTTCCTTTGGGCAGATATTAAGAAATTATTTTACATCAAAGGGATTTACTGCCGATGAGACAGGACTTGCGGTATCTCTTATACTTATCGGCATAGCAGTGATACTTACTGGTTTTGGCCTGTTTGGAAAAATAGGAAAGTTCTGTGGAGCCGGAACGGTGGTGCCTATAACAGGGTTTGCCAACTCCATGGCATCCCCAGCCATAGAGTTTAAAAAAGAGGGCTGGGTATTCGGCCTTGGAGCAAAAATGTTCCAGGTGGCGGGCCCGGTAATCGTATACGGAACCATAACATCCATAGCAGTTGGAATTATATATTATATAGCCGGATTGGTGAGATGAAAATGAATGATAATAAAAATAAGAGAATTGGAAGACATACTGTGCGTCTAGAAAGACCTGTATATATAACAGCAGCCTCCTCATTAGCTGGAAGAAAAGAAGGAGAGGGGCCGCTCAAAGATCTGTTTGACATGGTGCTTGAGGATGATATGTATGGGGAGACATCGTGTAAGAGAGAATTTTGTGAAGGTAGCCAATAAAGCCGGAAAGACAGCAAAGGATATAGACCTGTGTCTTTCAGGTGACCTTTTGAACCAAGTCAGCGCTTCCACCTTTGGTATAAGAGATCTTAATATACCATATCTTGGGGTATATGGCGCCTGCTCTACCATGGGAGAAGCCATGGGCCTTGGAGCCATGCTTATAGACGGAGGATTTGCTAAAAATATTATAGCCGGAGCATCAAGTCATTTCTGTGCCGCTGAAAAACAGTATAGGGCACCCCTAGGTATGGGCAACCAGAGGCCGCCTACTACTACCTGGACAGTGACCGGTGATGGGGCGGTGGTATTAAGCAGTGTAAAAGAGACCGGTGCTCCGTATATAACCGAGGTGCTCACAGGTGAAATAACGGACCTGGGCATCAAGGACACAAATAATATGGGGGCTGCCATGGCTCCTGCGGCAGCTGAGCTTATGAGCGCATATTTCAGTGAAACGGGGAGAAAGCCAGAGGACTTTGATATCATAGCAACGGGAGACCTGGGATATATAGGGCACCAGCTTACGGTGGAAATGCTCTCTAAGGATGGCTACGAACTTGACAGCAGATATCTTGACTGTGGAATAGAGATATTTGACAGGGAAAAACAGGACACTCACTGCGGAGGAAGCGGATGTGCCTGTTCAGCCTTGGTATTTACGGCAAAATTTTATAAGATGCTCAGGGAAGGAAAGATAAAGAAGATGCTTTTTATGCCTACAGGCGCGCTTTTGAGCACAACCACGAGCCAGCAGGGAGAAAGCATACCATCCATTGCCCATGGCGTTGTCATAGAAAGCGGGTGTGAAGAAAAATGAGTCTGTTTGAAGGTATTTTTAAGGCATTTTTGGTCGGAGGGCTTATATGTGTCATAGGCCAGATACTCATTGATAAGACACAGCTCATGCCTGGAAGGATACTTGTCATATATGTATGTGCTGGATGCCTTTTGGGTGCAGTTGGCGTTTATGAAAAACTTGTGGATTTTGCAGGTGCCGGGGCGACTGTCCCGCTCACCGGCTTTGGATATAACCTGGCAAAGGGAGTTATGAAGGATATAGACAGCTCTGGATTTTTAGGAATATTCACCGGAGGCCTTAAGTCGGCAGCCGGAGGGATTTCAGGGGCAGTGCTGTTTTCATGGCTTGCTGCCGCAGTATTTGAGCCAAAGGGAAAATAAAAAAGTCTGAATGGATATTCCATTCAGACTTTTGCTGTTATCTGATTATTTGTCTTCGATAGGGTTTTCTTTCTTTGTTTCCTCAGCAGGGGCTTCTTCTTTTTTCTTTTTGAAACCGAAAAGACCTCTTTTTTCCTCTACAACGGGCTCAGACTCTTTGTTTGAGAGGTTAGGCTCTTTTACAAGGGCTATTTCACTTTTTACAACAGGAACTCTGATACCTTTGTTCATACCAAATTCAACGATGTAGCATTCAGCTGTAACATCTACTACTTTTCCATACATACCATTGTTGCAGAGAACTGAGTCGCCGGGTTTGATTTTGTTTCTCATTTCCTCGAGCTCTTTCTGTCTCTTTTTCTGAGGCCTGATGGACATAAAATACATTGCAACAAAAATTACGATGATGTAAATGAATATCCAGGACATTGAAAGTCCGCCGCCGGATGATGTGGAAGCTGCTGTATCCGCTGCTGAAGCTGCAGATGATGCTGCGTCACCTGAACCTACAACAGTATTTACAGTCGCAAGAAAATACTCAAACATTTTATTCTCTCCTTTAAAATTTCACTGATTTCGGATATTTCCCAAAAAAACCTAGGTACAATTATATTAGAATTAACAGCTATAGTCAAGCTAATAACAGTTTTCTAATGTCTTTTTTATGCCTTTTTATTAATTGCCGTTTCTTTTGAAGCCTTCAAGTTTTTCCTTTTTATAGCTCTCAAACCTGTCTTCATCAAGGGCCAGTCTTATCTCTTCCATCATTGTGTTGAAGAAATAGAGGTTATGCATTACACACAGCCGCATTGCCAGCATTTCCTTGGCCTTGAAAAGATGTCTTATATAAGCCTTTGTATATCTTCTGCATACGGGACAGTCGCATGTCTCATCTATAGGAGTGTCATCCAGCTCATATTTTGCGTTCATAAGATTGAGTTTTCCTATATTCGTATATACATGGGCATGACGTCCGTTCCTTGCAGGAAGCACACAGTCAAAGAAGTCAACGCCTCTTTCAACGCTTTCCAGGATGTTTTCAGGAGTTCCGACACCCATAAGATATGTGGGCTTATTCTGGGGAAGATAGGGAACTACCTCCTCAAGAACATGATACATTTCCGCATGGGTCTCACCTACGGCAAGTCCGCCTATGGCATATCCGTCCAGGTCCAGTTCAGATATGCGTTTCGCATGGTCTATCCTTATGTCATCATATATGGCTCCCTGATTGATGCCAAAGAGCATCTGCTTTTTATTTATGGTGTCATCAAGGGTGTTGAGCCTGTCCAGTTCGGCTTTACATCTATAAAGCCATCTTGTGGTACGCTCAACGGAATTTTTGACATAACTTTTATCAGCAAGGGCAGGGGAACACTCATCAAAGGCCATGGCTATGGTCGAAGCAAGATTAGACTGTATCCTCATACTTTCCTCAGGACCAATAAAAAGCTTTCTTCCATCGATATGGGAATTGAAATATACTCCCTCTTCTTTTATTTTTCTGAGGGAAGAGAGGGAAAATACCTGGAATCCACCGCTGTCAGTAAGTATAGGCTTGTCCCATACCATAAATTTATGGAGACCGCCAAGTTTTTTAATGACTTCATCACCGGGTCTCAGATGCAGGTGGTATGTGTTTGAAAGTTCGACCTGACATTTAAGTCTTTCCAGGTCTTCAGTAGAAAGGGCGCCTTTTATGGCAGCCAGGGTACCCACATTCATAAATACGGGAGTCTGGATAACGCCATGGGGTGTATGAAATTCACCACGTTTTGCGCGTCCGCTGGTTTTTAGTAATTTGTACATAAATCTATCTCCGTCTTATATTTTTATATCGATTTATATTTTACATTTAAAATATCATATTTTCAAGGCACAGAGACCATTTTTGTGTTATACTGTCTTATATATAATTCTAAGGAGAAAAACTATGATTGATTTTATCGCGACTTCGACCTTTGGCCTTGAGGCCTGTGTAAAAAGAGAAATTATAAAACTTGGATTTGAAAACATAAGGACATTTGACGGACGTGTGGAGTTCACGGGAGACGAAAGTGCCATACCTAAGGCAAATCTCTGGCTTAGATGTGCTGGAAGGGTATTTGTTAAAATGGGAGAATTCAAGGCGCTTTCATTTGAGGACCTTTTTCAGGGGACGAAAGCCCTTCCCTGGGGAGACTGGATACCCGTTGACGGAAAATTCACTGTAGTTGGAAAAAGCGTAAAAAGCACACTCCATTCGGTGCCTGACTGCCAGGCCATAGTTAAGAAGGCCATCGTTGAGAAGCTCAAGGAAAAATATGATGTCGACTGGTTCGATGAGACCGGAGCGGAATATACGGTGCAGGTAGCTCTTTTAAAGGATGTGGCTACCCTTACAATAGACACCAGCGGCTCTGGACTTCACAAAAGAGGATACAGGGCTAATGCCCTTGACGCTCCGCTTAAGGAGACACTGGCGGCAGCCATGGTTGAACTGAGCTATTGGAATAAGGACAGGATACTTTTAGACCCATTCTGTGGTTCTGGAACGATACCCATTGAGGCAGCGCTTATGGCCAGGAACATAGCTCCCGGCTTAAACAGACATTTTGCCTCCGAAAAATGGGAGAGAGTGCCTGAAAAATTATGGAAAGAAGAAAGACGCAGATGTTATGAGGCAATAGATTATGACTGTATGCCCCAAATATACGGAAGCGACATAGATCCTGCTGCCATAGAGCTGGCAAAGGCCAACGCTGAACTTGCTGGAGTCGACGACTGCATAACATTTGAGGTGAAACCTTCACAGGATATAGAGCTTTACGGTGATTATGGATGCCTTATAACAAACCCTCCCTATGGAGAACGTCTTGGAGAAGTAAAGGAAGTGGAAAATATGTACCGTGCCCTTGGAGGTACCATGAATACCAACAAGACCTGGTCCACATATCTGATAACTTCCATGGAATACTTTGAGAAACTTTTTGGAAGAAAAGCGGACGCAAAGAGAAAGCTGTTCAACGGAAGGATCAAAATAGATTACTATCAGTTCTATGGTCCAAGACCGCCTAAAAAAGAAGATAAATAAAATAAAAAATACCCGTCGCTAGACGGGTGCTTTTTATTTATACATATTTTCCACAGTATCTTTTGTATATTCAATGAATTTTTTGACCGTATCCGTGGCATATTTATGGGACTGGATAGCTATGCCAAGCTCCCTGTATATTTTGGGCTTTGTTTCCATTATTTTAATGTTGTCATCACGGTCCTTAAGAAGAAGCTCTGAAAGTATGCTCATTCCAAGTCCCCTTTCCACCATGGAGAGTATGACGACATAATTCATATGGGAGTTGCTTATGTCAGGAGTGATGTCATATTTCTGGAAAACTCTTAAAATATCCTTATTAAGACCGTAAGAAGGCATAAGAAATTTTTTGCCGTTGAAATCCGTAAGAGGGAAGAACTTGTTTGTATGCTTATCATCCAGCGGCATAATAGCAAGAAGGGGGTCCTTTCTCAGGGGTATCCATTCGGTGCGGTATTCATCCTGCCTGCTTAGAAAACCGATGTCAACCGTTCCATCCATTACCCAGCCGTATATCTCATCGGCTCCTCCATCCTTGATCTCAAAGGTGACATCAGGATAATCGGTATTGAATTTTTTTACGGCATCACTCAGCCAGTGCATTATTATACTGGTATATGAGCCGATCCTTATTACAGAGTCCTTCAAGGTGTTGACGCGCTTTATTTCCACGTCAAGGGCTGTATTTGCCTCTACGAGTTTTTGTATATAGGGAAGTATCCTGCTGCAGTTTGGTGTAGGTTTTACTCCGTGATGTCCTCTTATGAGAAGCTGGAATCCAAATTCCTGTTCAAGACCGTTCATCATATGGGTAAGGCCTGACTGAGTACAGCCGAGGACATCGGCAGCCTTTGTGAAACTTCCAAGGTTGATCGAAGCCAGAAGAGCCTCATATTTCTTTGTATCCATGGTACTTTCCTTTCGTTGCACAAGTATGATAATAACTCATATATGTATTAAATTATATAACAAATTTTATTTAAAAGCAATGTTAAAGTTGGGGGATAATTGCCCTTAAAAATTTTTGATTTTTTACGATTAGATTAATACGATTGAATTAATAAAGAAAAAGAGTTATATTTAATATGGACACTAAAATGTGAAAGAAAAGGAGGCCTGCGTCATGTATAAGACGACCGTAACTGAAGACAGGAAAGAGATATTTACGGTCCTTAAAGCCTTTCTTGCGGGACAGTATGACGCAAAAAGACTTTTGTACTCACATGTTTCATATAAAAATATAGAGGGCACAAGATACAATGTAACGGACTATGAGGATGAGCTTTCATTCACCCGGTCAGGAAGGATATGGCTGGCCCGAAGGACAGAAAATTTCAACAGCGACTTTGAGAAGGAATCCATGGAGAATGTGAAAAGAAGGATATCCCAGGGATGCATAAAAGCTGATGATTATATAAAGGAACTATGTGAGTTTCCCATCAACGGAGAACTGACCATAATACGAGAAGTTGATCCAAACAGACGGTCATAAGAGGACAGGCCGTCTGTTTTTATGTTTTATGCAGTGTACATGTATAATTTTTGCATAATCTCATTGCAAAGCGGGAAAAATCTGATATAATAATATGGTGTATATGTATCGTATATAATAGTTATGTGAAATGAATGTAATGGAGGATGATATATATGGCAGATATGAAAGAAGCAAACGGCCAGATTCAGATATCTGATGAAGTAATAGCTATAATCGCGGGAACCGCTGCTGCTGAAACAGAAGGAGTAACTCTTGCATCTGCGCCTGTTAATACAGTTAAGGGATTTTTCGGAAAGAAAAATCAGTCAAGGGGAGTAAAGGTCACAGTTGAGGAGACTACAGCTCTTATTGATATTGAAATTTCTGTTAAATTCGGAATCAATATTAAAAAAGCCTGTGAAGAAGTTCAGACAAAGGTTAAAAATGCGGTTGAGACTATGACAGGACTCACAGTAACAGGAGTTAATGTAGTTGTTTCAGAAGTCTGGGTTGAAAAGGAAGCTGGTTTACCTTCAGCTGAAGCTATGGACGAAGAGGCAAAAACAGAGTGATTTCTTAATGAAGGGTTATATGGCTGTCAATTTCAGGCAGCCTTTTTAAATGTTGGGAGGATAAAGCGATGGGACGCAGAAACGCCAGGAAACTCGCATTCTATTTATTATTTCAGTATGATTTTGTCAAAAACGGGGACTATGACGAAGTAAAGAACATGTTCCTTACAGTATCTGATGACGAGATCTCAAAAAATGACAGAGAATACATAGTATCAAAAACTGACGGTACCATGGCCAACCTGGAGGAGATAGACAGGATAATAGGTAAATACGCGAAGGGCTGGACAGTGGAAAGGATGTCCAAGGTGGACAAGGCCATACTCAGACTCGCGGTATACGAGATATAATACGCTCCTTACGTTCCCGACGGCGTAGCGGTAAGCGAGGCTGTTGAGCTTGCCAAGGTATACAGCTCCGATGAGGCTCCTGCCTTTATCAATGGTATCCTCGGAAAAGTAATAGGCAGTGAGGCTGATGCTTGAACCTAAAATTTATTCCGTATCCAGGGTAAACGGCTATATAAGGACCATGCTCGAAAATGACTATGTCCTTAGCAGTATATGGGTAGCGGGTGAGATATCTAACTTTAAAAGGCATAGCTCCGGACATATGTATTTTTCCCTTAAGGACAGCGACAGTGTCATACGCTGCATAATGTTCAGGGGAGACGCTGATATGCTGCCATTTATGCCTGAAAACGGCATGTCAGTAATAGTGTGCGGATATGTTACGTTATATGAGAAGAGCGGAGAATATCAGATAGTCGTACAGCTGATGAAGCCGGATGGAGTAGGAGCTCTTACCATAGCCTTTGAGCAGCTTAAGCAGAAGCTGGCGGATGAAGGACTTTTTGATGCGGATTACAAACGCGAGATAAATAAAAGGCCATCAAATATAGCCGTAGTGACGTCTCCTACCGGTGCGGCTGTAAGGGATATAATAAAAATAATCCGTGCGAGAAACTCCTCGGTATCCATAACCGTAATACCTGTTTTGGTGCAGGGAGATATGGCGGCTGAGTCTGTGGCAGAGGGCATAAGGCTTGCCAACAGGCTGAATAAAGCCGATACCATAATCGTTGGCCGAGGCGGAGGAAGCATAGAGGACCTGTGGGCCTTTAATGATGAGAGGGTGGCAAGGGCTATATTTGCCTCTGAGATACCTGTCATATCAGCCGTAGGCCATGAGACGGATTTTACCATAGCGGATTTTGTGGCGGACTTGAGGGCATCAACACCATCAAATGCCGCTGAACTTGCTGTAAATGATATGAACGAAGACATAAGACGGGCGGAAGATCTGAGAGACAGGCTTGAAAGAAGTGTTTTTGCTCTGATTTCGGGCAAGGAGGACAGATTTAAAAGGGCTGTAAAAAGTCCGGCCTTTTCCTATCCACAAAGGGAGCTGGAGCTCAAGGAAAGATATGCAAAAGATCTTTTTGCCAGACTTAGAAAAGAAACGGATATAAAAATAAAAAACGCTGAAAACAGGCTGATAAAGGAAGTTTCCACACTGGAAGCGCTTTCACCCCTTAAGGTGCTTGCCAGGGGTTATTCCTATACTGAAGATGAAAAGGGAAATGTTATCTCACTGGCTGGTGATATCAAAGAGGGGGACAGGATTTTTGTGACATTCAGGGATGGAAAAATAACAGCTTCTGTTGAAAATAAGGTGATGTTTTAATGGCAAAAAAAGCGAAAAGCTTTGAGGAAGCACTCTCAAGGCTGGAAGAAATAGTTGACGCGATGGAAGAGGGAGAACTATCCCTTGATGAAACAGTAAAACTTTATAAAGAAGGCGTTGAGCTTTCTTCATTATGCAGTGAGAAACTTACGGGAGCTAAACAGCAGATAAGTATACTTTCAACGGGGCTTGATGGAAGCATAGAGGAAAAGCCCTTTGAGCTTAAGGAGGAAGAATGATGGATTTTAAGGAAGAACTTAAGAAAAAGGCAAATATCGTTGATGAATATATGGAGAAATTCCTTCCTCCTGAGGACAGATATCCCGAAGTGATATTCAAAGCCATGAGATACAGTGTTTTTGCCGGAGGAAAAAGGCTCAGACCAATAATGGTAATGGAAGCATGCAGAGCCTTTGACGGAGATGTTGAGAAATCCATGCCCTTTGCCTGTGCTATAGAAATGATACATACATATTCACTGATACATGATGACCTTCCTGCTTTGGATAATGATGATTACAGAAGGGGAAGACTCACCAGCCATAAGGTATTTGGTGAAAACATGGCCATACTGGCAGGGGATGCACTGCTCCACCATGCCTTTGAGACCATGGCTGAGGCCTGCGTAAAATTCAATGATATCAAATATACGAAGGCCATGCTTGCCATAGCACAGGGAGCGGGTATAAACGGAATGGTAGCCGGACAGGTCGTAGATGTAATAAGCGAGGGAAAGGACATAGATAAGGACACCCTTGACTACATACATAAAAATAAGACAGCGGCCATGATAATCGGAGCTCTTAAGGCAGGAGCCGAGATGGGCGGCGCCAGCGAAGAAGAAATAAAAAATATCGAGAGGGTCGGCGAACTTGTAGGAGTGGCCTTCCAGATACAGGACGATATACTTGACGTTACGAGCACCCTTGAGGAGCTTGGAAAACCCATCAACAGTGATGAAAAGAATCATAAGGTGACATACGCCACCATGTTTGGGGTAGAGGACGCATCAAAAATAGTTATGGATATGTCCAATGAAGCCCTTGAGATACTTCACAGTATGGGAGAAAAAATGGACTTCCTTGCGAGACTTACAGAATATCTTATCAGAAGAAAAAACTGAAAATGAGAAAGGTGTAATTTTTGTGAAAAGACTGCTCGACTCGGTCAACTGCCCCGAGGATATAAAAAAACTTAATATCAGTCAGCTTAACAGGCTTGCGCTGGAACTTAGGGCTTTTCTTCTGGAAAATGTATCTGTGACCGGAGGACATCTCGCATCAAATCTTGGAGTTGTGGAGCTTACTCTGGCTCTTCATTACTGCCTTGATATCCCTAAGGATAAGATCGTATGGGATGTGGGACATCAGGCCTATATCCATAAAATACTTACGGGAAGGAAAGATGCCTTTAAGACCCTTAGACAGCTTGACGGCATATCGGGATTCCCAAAGCCAAATGAGAGCGAATATGACACGTTGACTGCCGGACACAGTTCAACGTCCATATCCATAGCCTTAGGCCTTGCCTGTGCGCGGGATCTTTCCGGCGGAAATGAAAAGATAGCTGCGGTCATTGGAGACGGCTCCATGACCGGCGGAGTAGCCTATGAAGCATTAAACAATGCCGGAAGATATAATAAGAACCTTATAGTCATACTCAATGATAACCAGATGTCCATATCCAATAATGTGGGTGCCCTTACCCGTCATCTTGGAGAGATAAGGACTGGTGTGAAATATCTTGAGGCAAAGGACGATGTAAAAAAATTCCTTAATAGACTTCCTGCGGGAGCTCCCATGGTGGACACCATAAAAAGAACAAAAAAAAGGATAAAATATATGTTTGTCCAGGGTGTCATATTTGAGGAGCTGGGATTTAAGTATGTGGGACCCGTTGACGGACATAATATCGAGGAACTCATATCCACCATAGAAAGGGTCAAGAAGATAGAGGGACCGGTGCTTGTACATGTAAAGACGGTAAAGGGCAGGGGATATAAATACGCTGAAAATAATCCTGCTGAATACCACGGAGTATCACCCTTTGATATAAAAACGGGAAAACCCCTTAAAAAATCTGATGTTCCAAGCTATTCATCGGTATTTGGAAAGACCCTTGAGAAACTTGCTGAAAAGGATAAAAAAATACTGGCTGTTTCAGCTGCCATGTGTAACGGTACAGGCCTTGCGGGATTTGCGAAAAAATATGCGGACAGGTTTTTTGATGTGGGTATAGCTGAGCAGCATGCAGTATCGTTTTCTGCTGCCCTGGCAAAGGGAGGATTCAAGCCGGTATTTGCCGTATACTCCACATTCCTTCAGAGGGCCTATGATGAGATAATGCAGGATGTATGCCTGCAGGGGCTTCATGTGGTGTTTGGAGTTGACAGAGCCGGAATAGTAGGAAGTGACGGAGAGACTCATCAGGGAATATATGACATATCATATTTCAGGCATATGCCTAATATGACTGTAATGATGCCTAAAAATGGCATAGAGCTTGAGAAAATGCTGGAGTTTGCCGTTGAAAATATGGATTCTCCTGTATCCATAAGATATCCGAGGGGAGAAATTTCCCTGAAATATCAGGAGCAATGTGCTGAAATAGAATATGGAAAGGCTGAAGTGCTTAAAGACGGAGAAAAAATAGCAATACTTTCGGCAGGAAGTGTGATAGATGAGACGGATGAGGTATATGAACTTCTGAAAAATGACGGATATGATCCAATGCTTGTTAATTTGAGGTTCGCAAAACCCATTGACAGGGAGCTGATAAGGGATATATGCGGAAAGTGCCAGTATATATTTACGGTGGAGGACAACGTGTTTGAAGGCGGAGCCGGTTGCGCTGTACTTGAGGCTGTAAATGATATGGACCTGGCAAAGGATGTGGAATTTCACGCCTTCGCATTCCCGGATAAATTCATCGAGCATGGAACGAAAAAAGAATTGTACGCAAGATACGGCCTTAATGGAGAGGCCATATATGCTGAGATAAAGAAACGAGTTGAGACCAATGTCTGAAAAAGAAAGACTTGATGTGCTCATGGTCAATAGAGGCCTGGCAGCATCAAGGGAACTTGCCAAAGCCTATATAATGGCCGGAAATGTATATGTTGACGGCAATAAAGAGGACAAGGCCGGAACAAAGATAGATATAAAATCAAATATAGAGCTTAAGGGCGGAGAAATGCCCTATGTGAGCAGAGGCGGATATAAGCTAGAAAAAGCCATGGAATCATTCCCTGTGAGCATAGAAGGAAAGATATGCATGGATATAGGAGCATCAACGGGAGGATTTACTGACTGTATGCTTCAAAATGGCGCATCAAAGGTATATGCCATCGATGTTGGATATGGCCAGCTTGCCTGGAAGCTCAGAAATGATGAAAGGGTTGTATGCCTGGAAAAGACCAATGTAAGGTATATAACGGAGGAACAGGTGCCTGATAAGCCCCAGTTTGCCTCGGTGGATGTATCTTTCATATCTTTGACAAAGGTCATACCTCCGGCACTGGCGGTTATGGCTGATGACGCCCAGATGGTATGCCTTATAAAGCACCAGTTTGAGGCCGGAAGGGAAAAGGTCGGAAAAAAGGGCGTTGTCAGGGAGAAGTCTACCCATAGGGAAGTAATACTGAAAATAATAGATTTTGCCTTTGAGATAGGCATGAATATAATCGGAATAGATTTTTCGCCCATAAGGGGACCTGAGGGAAATATCGAGTATTTAATAATGCTTGACAGGAAAAATCCCGGCTTCACAAAGGAAGAGGCTTATGCGGCGGCAAATGACATAACGGAAAAATCCCACGAACTGCTTTAAGGTGGTGTTTAGAATATGAAAACTGTTGGAATAGTTCCAAATTACAGTAAAGAGGCGGCGATGAAGCTTGTAAATGAGCTGGCTGCTTTTCTGGAACAGAAGGAATGTAAGGTGCTCCTTACTTATAATATAGCTGAACTCACAGGCTTAAAGGAGCTTGGAGTTACTAAATATGAGCTTTACTCAAAGTCAGATTTTATAATAGTCCTGGGTGGAGACGGGACCCTCCTGGATACCGGGAGAAAGGCTGCTAAATTTGGCACTCCGCTTTTAGGAATAAATATGGGTACAATGGGATTCCTTGCTGCGGCTGACGGCTCAGAAGCTACTGAGACTATAGAGAAGGTGCTCAACGGGGAATATAAGATAAAAAAAAGACTTATGCTCGAATCTGAGATAATTTCCGATACGGATAATCCAAAACAGTATAAAGCCGTAAATGATATATGTATATCCAGGGGTGTTTTCACCAAGATAACGGAATACAGCATTTATGTCAATGAGGAATACCTTGCCACATTCAGGGCCGACGGGATAATAATATCAACCCCCACGGGCTCCACTGCATATAATCTCTCTGCGGGAGGACCTGTGCTGAAGCCGGATATCGAGTGTATGGTCATAACACCCATATGCCCTCATTCGCTGCATTCAAGGAGCATAGTAGTATCCGCTGATGATACCATAAAGGTGGAGGCCAGCTTTGGCTCCAATGGAGATATAATCATGTCCATGGACGGACAGACCAGTGTAATATTGAATAATGGGGACATCATTAACGTAAGAAAGTCCGCCAACAGCATTAATATAATCAAGACGAATAAAAGAAGCTTTTATGAAATATTGAGGAAGAAACTTATATCAAAGGGGGAATAACCGTTGAAAGTATCAAGACACGCCAAAATATTGGAACTTATCGAAAAATATGATATTGAAACACAGGATGAGCTTGCGGTCAAACTCAGGGAGGAAGGCTTTGATGTGACACAGGCAACGGTGTCAAGAGATATAAGGGAAATGAGGCTCACCAAAATTTCCGTGGAAAAGGGAAAACAGAAATATGCTGCAATGGCCAACAATGACAATGAGATATCTGACAGGCTCATAAGGGTATTTAAAGAGGCTGTTGTTAAAATGGATTATGCCGGAAATATGGTAGTAATTAAGACCCTTGAAGGTATGGGAATGGCCGTAGGAGTGGCCCTTGATAATATGCAGAACAGCGAGATCCTTGGTACCATAGCCGGAGATGATACGGTTTTCTGTGTTATAAGGGGAAATCATCAGGCTGCTGAACTCATAGAGAGACTTTATCGTATTATACATAGCTGATTGGGGGCGTGTATCTATGCTTGAATACATGAATATAAAAAATGTGGCTCTCATAGAGGAATCTGAGGTCGTATTCGGCAAAGGTCTTAATGTCCTCACAGGAGAAACGGGAGCCGGAAAATCACTCATAATAGATGCCCTGGGGTTTTCTCTGGGTGGAAGAGCCAGCAGGGAAATGATAAGAAGAGGGGAAGAACAGGCCTCAGTCGAAGCTGTTTTTTCCATTGATGATAAAAAAATAGAAAAGATACTTGATGATATGAGTATCGAGCACGGAGAGGATAATACCCTTGTTATAAGAAGGATACTCCATCAGAACGGAAAAAGTGTATGCAAGGTAAACGGTACTACGGTGACAGTTGGCCAGCTGAAGGATCTTTCCACCTGCCTTGTGGATTTCCATGGACAGCATGAACACCAGTCCCTTCTGAATCAGAACAAGCATATCGAGCTTCTGGATAAGTTCTGCGGCACTGAGCTTGATGCGGAAAAGGCAAAACTTGCGGAATTTTTAAGAAAATATAAGTCTACCATGAAGGAAATGAAGGCCATAGCGGGCAACGAATCTGAAAGGGAGAGAAGGACTGAAATACTTTCATATCAGATAAGCGAGCTTGAAGCGGCTGATATAAAACCCGGAGAAGAAGACGAGCTGACGGAAAGAAAGAAAATTCTCCAAAACGGAGAAAAGATGCGTGAAATGGCCGGAAAATGCATCAATATCCTCTATAATGGCGTGAATGGCCTCCCGGCAGGAGATATGGTAACAGAGGCTGCTGACACACTTAAACAGCTGAGCGACATAGATATATCGGTAAAACTCGTATATGAGATAGTAAATTCCGCTGCTATACAGCTCAATGAGGCTGAAAGGGAGCTGAAACGCTATTTTGACAGCCTTGAGACTGGAGAGGACGAGATAGAACAGATAGATGAGAGGCTGAATATCATATATGCCTTCAAGAAGAAGTATATTTGTTCTTCGGACCTTCTGGCGGATAAACTGGAAAAGCTCAGAAGTGAATATGATATGCTCATGCATTCAAGGGAACGTCTTGAAAATCTTGAAAACGAAAGAAAAGAATTATTTAAAAACATGGTCAGCGTATGTAAGGTGATGACCGATATAAGAAAGAAAAAGGCGGAGACCATTGAAACTGAAATAGAAAATAATCTTCACGAGCTTGAAATGAGCAGTGCTAAGTTCAAAATAAGGATAGACCAGAAAAACCAGATGGGAATAGAAGGCTGGGATGATGTGGAATTCATGTTCACAGCCAATGAAGGCGAAGAACTTATGCCGCTGGCTAAAATAGGCTCAGGCGGCGAGCTTTCCAGGGTCATGCTGGCGCTCAAGGTAGTTCTGGGAAATGCCGATACCATAGGCACCTTTGTATTTGATGAGATCGATACGGGAATAAGCGGAAGGACTGCCCAGAAAGTAGCGGAAAAAATGCACAGAGTAGCTAGGACTAAACAGATACTCTGCATTACCCATCTTCCTCAGATAGCTGCCATGGCTGACAGACATTTTATGATAGAAAAGGTCAGCGTAAAGGGCAGGACAAAAACAAATATTAGGCTTCTTAAAAGAAACGAAACGGTAAGAGACATCGCAAGGCTTATGGCCGGCAGTGAGATAACGGAAACATCGGTAAATGCCGCCCAGGAAATGAAGGATCTTGCCGGAAAATATAAAAACGAGAACAGATAAACATATAAAAAAATATATATTGACGTGGTTAAAGCCTCGGAGCTGGATAAGTGCTCTGGGGCTTTAATTTTTATTTTATGGGAAAAACAGCTCACAGGTATGAAGAGCACAGCCTGTTATGAGTTTGATAATATGCAGCAGTATATAAAGGGCAGTGAAACTTGTATCTTGAGACAGATATATTAGCGGCGTGACTGCAATGTCTGGCCTGAAAAAGTGAACAGCAAAAAACCTCCTGAATATACAATATACAGGAGGTTTTGATTTATTCTTTTTTATATTCTTCCGAAGGTTCAGCGACCATGGAGCGCTCAGGAGTTTCCAGGGGTATGGACTCAGAGATAAGTTCTCCTTCGGGTGAGTAGTCTTTTACAACTATGCCTGCCTTATCGAAATCAATGAGGTTTTCCTGAATATCAAGGTAGTCCCTTGATTTAAGGCACAGGGCATAAAGATTATCCGGATTAAGTCTTACGGCATCGGATAAAAGTTTAATAAGATAGGGATCATCTGAATGGGCCTCGTCGGTCATTCCCGTAATATAGTCCGGTGACACATTGAGTACCCCTGCCAGAAAGGCCAGATCAAAGAACCCAAGCTTTTTTGTCTTTCTGTAAGATTCGGTTATTTTCATCATTTTTGCCACATCATTATCAATACCGTTAGTTTCAGCGTATTCTGTAATGAGGTTTTCCATGCGTTTTATATCGGGCTTGGTCGATGCCATAATATCAGCCTCCTTAAGTGGATTATAGCATAAAATATTTATTTATAACAATAATGAATTTATAGACATATGTCGATAAAATGAACAATTTTATTTTATACTAAATTAATAGGATTTATATTGACAGGCGGACAGAGTGATGGTATATTATCTATATCCAACTAAAACAGTAGGATTTAACCATTAAAACGATTTTAAAAATGTTAGGAGAATTTTTATGAATAATATAATCTATTTTGACAACGCGGCAACAACGCCAATCAGACCTGACGTTTATGAGGCAATGAAGCCCTACATTGAAAATCACTACGGAAATGCTTCAAGCGTTTATAAGATCGCAAGGGAAAGCAAAGCTGCCATAGATAAGGCTAGGGAACAGGTGGCAAAGGCTCTCAATGCAGACGTAGGTGAAATATTTTTCACAGGCTGTGGCTCTGAAAGCGACAACTGGGTGCTCAAGGGAGTAGCTTCTGCCCTTAAGGATAAAGGAAACCATATAATAACAAGCTGTATAGAACATCACGCCATACTCCATACTTGTGAGTATCTTGAGAAAAACGGATTTGAGGTAACATATCTTCCCGTTGACGAGTACGGAAGAGTAAGCGTTGAGGATGTTAAAAATGCCATCAGACCTGAAACTATACTTGTAAGCATAATGTTTGCTAATAATGAGATCGGAACGATACAGCCTATCAAAGAGATCGGAACTCTCTGCAGGGAAAAGGGAATATACTTCCATACAGATGCTGTACAGGCTGTAGGACATGTAAAAATAGATGTAAAGGATATGAATATCGATTTCCTTTCACTTTCAGGACATAAACTTGGAGCACCTAAGGGTATAGGAGCTCTTTATATCAGAAAGGGAATGAAGATAGATAACCTTATCCACGGCGGACAGCAGGAAAAGGGCAGAAGGGCCGGAACAGAAAACGTTATCGGTATCGTAGCCCTCGGAAAAGCCATCGAGGATGCCATGGATGAGATGGATGAGACAACAGCAAGACTTAAATATCTTAGAGATAAGATCATTAAGGGAATACTTGACAATATCGATTACGCAAGACTTAATGGACATCCAGAGGAAAGACTCCCTGGAAATGTAAATATATCATTTGAGTTCATCGAAGGAGAGTCAATGCTTCTTCTCCTTGATGCCCACGGAATATGCGCATCCAGCGGTTCAGCATGTACATCAGGTTCATTGGATCCTTCACATGTACTTCTTGCCATTGGACTGCCACACGAAAAGGCACACGGCTCACTGAGGATATCCCTTGGATACCAGAACACAGAGGAGGAAGTAGACAAACTTCTTGAAGTCCTTCCACCCATAGTACAGAGACTTAGAGAAATGTCACCTTTATATGAGGAAGTTAAGAATAAAAAATAAGCAGGAACTTAAAACTGATCTGAAAAATTGACAATAAACGGAGGAAATATATATGGAATACAGCGAAAAAGTAATGGATCATTTCATGAATCCCAGAAATGTTGGAGAAATAGAAGACGCCAGCGGCGTAGGAACAGTAGGAAACGCTAAATGCGGCGATATAATGAAAGTTTACCTCAAGATAGAGGATGGAATAATCGAAGACGCAAAATTTAAGACATTCGGCTGTGGTGCTGCCGTTGCCACAAGCAGTATGGCAACGGAACTTGTAAAGGGCAAGACGATTCAGGAAGCTCTTGAGGTAACTAACAAGGCCGTTATGGAAGCCCTTGATGGACTGCCTCCTGTAAAGGTACACTGTTCATGTCTTGCAGAAGAAGCTCTTCATGCTGCGTTATGGGACTATGCGGAGAAAAACCATATCGTTATCGAAGGTTTGAAAAAGCCTGTAAATGATATTGAAGAACTTCACAATTTAGATGAAGAATAATGAGTAAAGGAAAAGTCATCGTAGGAATGTCGGGCGGAGTGGACAGCTCCGTCGCGGCATTTCTGCTTAAAGAAGAAGGTTACGATGTCATCGGCGTTACCATGAGGACATGGGAAAATGGATGTGGCAAGACAGTCGATGATGTGGACGGAAATTTAGCTGTAAAAGATGCCCGCAGAGTGGCAGAAAAGCTTGGCATACCGCATTATGTCATGGATTTCCGTGGAGAATTTGAAGACCATGTTATAAAGTACTTTGTAAACGAATATAAGTCTGGAAAGACACCTAATCCATGTATTGCCTGCAACAGGTATGTAAAGTGGGAGGCCCTCATGAAAAGGGGAGAAGAGCTTGGGGCTCAATATATAGCCACAGGCCATTATGCTGTCATAAAACAGTATCCTGCCACGGGAAGATATTCAGTATGCAATGCCGTGAGCGGAGCTAAAGACCAGACCTATGCTCTCTATAACCTTACCCAGAGGCAGCTTGCCTCGACCATTATGCCCATAGGAAAATATACAAAGGACCAGGTCAGGGAATTTGCCAAAAATATCGACCTTGAAATATCTTCAAAGCCTGACAGCCAGGATATATGCTTTATACCGGATGGAGATTACGCTTCATTTATAAAGGAATATGACGGAACGGAGTTCAAGCCTGGAGACTTTGTTGATATGGATGGAAATGTTATGGGAAGGCATAAGGGTATAATCCATTATACCGTTGGTCAGAGAAAGGGTCTAGGCATATCAGCCGGAAAGCATGTATATGTGCATCATATCGACAAAAAGAACAATAGAGTAGTTTTATGTGATAATGATGAGTTATTCAGCCGTGAGGTCAGCGCAGACAACGTAAACTTTATGGCCATAGAAAAAATAGACGGAGAGATAAGGGCTGAGGCAAAGATCCGCTACAGCCATAAAAAATCCCCCTGTACTGTTTCAATGAAAGATGGTATCCTTAAGTGTGTATTTGACGAGCCACAGAGGGCAGCCACCCCAGGACAGTCACTGGTGGTTTATGACGGAGAATATGTACTATGTGGAGGAACTATAGTATAATAAGAATAAGCCCGGCGCAGCTGTGTGCGGCGGGCATTTTGATTGTGGGGAGAAAAGTATGAAAGCTGTAATTTTTGATATGGACGGGGTGCTGGTGGACAGCCAGCCTTACCACTTTAAGGCTGATATAGAAACCATGGCCCAGTATGGCGTAATTAAAGATCAGAAGTTTTATGAGGCCTATGCTGGAACACTGACAGCTGACCGTATGAGGATGCTCAAGGAGATGTTCTGCCTGGACGTTCCTGTGGAGGAAATGACCGCGAAAAGGGAACAGATGATACTTGATATAATGGCCAGGGAAGATATAGTGCCTGTTTCAGGCATACCTGAGTTCCTGAAGGGGATAAAGGAAAGAAAACTTGTGACAGCGGTAGCCTCATCTTCAGATTATAAACTTATCGATCTTATACTGGACAGGCTGAAAATAGCTGAATATTTTGATTCGATCACATCTGGAAGCGATGTAAAGAGGGGAAAGCCTTCACCTGATGTGTTCCTTCTGGCGGCTGAGAGGATAAATATGAAGCCTGAGGAATGTCTTGTGGTCGAGGATTCGGAAAACGGCGTAAAGGCGGCCAAGGCAGCCGGGATGAAGGCCCTTGGATATATAAATCCTACCAGTGGAAACCAATGCCTGGATATGGCGGATTTTATAACAGATGATTTCAAAAAGATAAATATAGGAATGTTTATGTAAGTGTGGATAATGTAATGGCTTAACAGCTGAATAGGGGGATAAAAATGATTTATGTTATCATCGTTCTTGTGGCGGCGGTCCTGTTTATGGGCTGGGTACACGCAAGAAAGCTCAAAAACGACAGATTAAGGAACAACGGCGGGTGCAGTGGCGGCTGTGCTGGCTGTGCAGGAAGAAACATCTGTGAAAAAGATGAGAAAAAATAAGAAAACTATAGAAAAAATGAGTAATATCATTTTAATCTTAATAAATAATACAAAATAGCTCGATTTGGTCTGAAATGAGGTTTGCATATATTCACCTCAAAAAGTAATATATAGCTAATGATTAGCACTCGAATATAACGAGTGCTAACAACTAAACTTTGATTCGTATAAGGAGGAAATATATTATGAAACTTGTACCACTTGGAGATAAAGTAGTTATTAAACAGCTTGAAGCTGAAGAAAAAACAAAATCAGGAATCGTACTTCCTTCACAGTCTAAGGAAAAACCCCAGATGGCTGTTGTAGTAGCAGCAGGCCCCGGCGGAATGGTTGACGGAAACAAAGTAGAAATGGTTGTCAAAGCCGGAGATAAGATCATCTATTCAAAATACAGCGGAACAGAAGTTGAATGCGATGGCGAAAAACTTCTTGTTGTAAGACAGAATGATATTCTTGCTATAGTAGAAGACTGATTTATATAAATTGTTGGAGGTAATGGAATTATGGCTAAAGAAATAAAATACGGAAATGACGCCAGAAAAGGTCTTGAGGCCGGCGTTAATAAACTTGCAGATACAGTAAAAGTAACACTTGGACCTAAAGGACGTAACGTAGTCCTTGACAGAAAATATGGTTCACCCCTTATCACAAACGATGGTGTTACAATCGCTAAGGATATCGAATTTGAAGATCCCTATGAAAATATGGGCGCTCACCTTGTAACAGAGGCTGCCACACAGACTAACGATGTTGCCGGAGATGGTACAACAACAGCAACAGTCCTTGCACAGGCTATGATCCAGGAAGGTCTTAAAAACATCGCAGCTGGCGCTAACTCTATCATCCTTCGTAAAGGTATGAAAAAAGCTACAGATAAAGCTGTTGAATGTATCAAAGGCATGAGCCAGGTAGTTTCAACAAAGAATCATATTGCCAGAGTAGCAGCTATTTCATCAGGTGATGATGAAGTCGGCGAAATGATCGCAGACGCTATGGAAAAGGTTACAAACAATGGTGTAATCACTGTTGAAGAATCAAAGACAATGAATACAGAACTTGAAATGGTTGAAGGTATGCAGTTTGATAAAGGATATCTTTCAGCTTATATGTCAACAGATATGGAAAAGATGGTAGCTGTACTTGATGATCCTTATATCCTTATCACAGATAAGAAAATCAGCAACATCCAGGAGATCCTTCCCGTACTTGAACAGCTCGTTCAGACAGGCGGAAAACTTCTTATCATCGCTGAGGATGTTGAGAGTGAAGCCCTTGCAACACTCGTTGTCAACAAATTAAGAGGAACATTTACTTGTGTAGCTGTTAAGGCTCCCGGATACGGCGACAGAAGAAAACAGATGCTTGGCGATATCGCAGCTCTTACAGGCGGTACAGTTATTTCTGAGGAAGTTGGTATCGACCTTAAGGATACAACACTTGATATGCTCGGACGTGCTAGAAGCGTAAGGGTTGAGAAAGAGCAGACAATCATCACAGATGGTGCTGGCAATAAAGAAGATATTGAAGGACGTATCGCTCAGATCAAACTTGCCCTTGAAAACACAACAAGTGATTTTGATAAAGAAAAACTTCAGGAAAGACTTGCAAAACTTTCAGGCGGTGTTGCTGTAATCAAAGTTGGTGCAGCTACAGAGACTGAAATGAAAGAAAAGAAACTCCGTATGGAAGATGCCCTTGCAGCTACAAGAGCAGCCGTTGAGGAAGGTATCATCGCAGGCGGCGGTACAGCATATATCCATACAGTTGAAAAGATCAAAGGTATGCTCAGCGAACTTACAGGCGATGAAAAGACAGGTGCTGAAATAGTTCTTAAAGCCCTTGAGGCTCCTATGCGCCAGATCGCTGCAAACGCAGGTCTTGAAGGATCAGTTATCGTAAATAAGGTTAAGGATATGGAGGACGGAACAGGTTTCGATGCCCTTAACGAAAAATATGTAGATATGGTTGATGCAGGTATCATCGACCCTACAAAGGTTACAAGAACAGCACTTCAGAACGCAACATCAGTAGCTTCAACATTCCTTACAACTGAAGCAGTTGTAGCAGAGCTTCCCAGCAAAGAGCCTGCAGCTGCAGCAGGTATGGGCGGCGGAATGGGCGGCATGATGTAATCATTTCCGCTGCCGGTGGCAGATGAAGGAAATGATTACATGCGCAGAAACAAGGAGTATACCGAGTGAGCTTTAGCTCAGGAGAGTAGACGACTATGTTTCAAGACGCAGTTTCCGCTGCCGGTGGGAGAATCGAGTGCGATCGCTGCCGGAGACAGGAGGAGGGAGCACGAGATTCCGAGAGAAACAAGAGCTGCGAGCGGAAGCGAAACAGCACGCCGATTTCGAACGGAGTTCAAAAGAGTGCGACCGCTGCCAGAGGCAGGAGGAGGGAGCAGGAGATTCCGAGTGAAACAAGGGCTGCAAGCGGAAGCGAAACAGCACGCCGATTTCGAACGGAGTTCAAAATATGACCTCACCGAAATAGAAGCTCTTGGTTCACAAGTGAAATAATAAAGTCCATCATCTGTTGGACCAATAACCGCATAATCAAATAAATACCAGAAATTTTAAAGGCGGATGCCGAAAACACTTTATTATTAAGTGCAGCGGCAGCCGCCTTTTTGTTTACTGTTTTTTAAACTGTGAGAAATTAATAAGATTTTTTATTGGTCTGTGCTCTTTGTAGTTTATAAGATTTTCAACGCATATATGGTATATGGAATCAGTTATCTCCTTTGCATGGCCGAAGCTTTTTCCTGATATATGTGGAGTTATTATTATGTTTTCGATTTTCCACAGAGGGTCATCCTCTGGAAGCGGCTCAGGATCAGTAACATCAAGGGCTGCACCCTTTAAGTGGCCGCTTTTAAGAACTTTAGCAAGGTCTTCCTGGACCACAAGGGCACCGCGTCCAACATTTACGAATATAGCATCACTTTTCATCAGTCTGAATTTTTTCTCATCGAAAAGATGATATGTGTAGTCTGAGTTCGGTATGCAGGCAACAACTATATCAGCCAGTGGAAGCTGTTCGTCAAGTTCATCAAGGGTGTGCATTTCGCTGAAGCAGGGAGGGATATCCTTTATATTTCTCCTTATTCCGATGTTTATGGTGCCAAATACGGAAAGTTTGGCAGCGACGGAACTGCCGATGTTTCCAGCTCCTATTATGAGTACACGTTTTCCTGAAAGGGATGTTTCAACACCCATATCCTTCCATAAAGACTGTTTCTGGTTGTCCCTGTAGGCATAAAACTTATGGCATATATTAAGTATCGCTCCAACAGTGTACTGGGATATGACTCCGCCAAAGGCGCCTGAAGCATTGGCAAGCATGATGTGCTTTGGGAATCCTTCAGTCCTTGTGTATTTATCAGTGCCGGCCATGGTCATCTGTATGAATTTTAAATCAGGAGCGTCCTGTATCATATCTATTTCAGGCTCACCGATTATTATTTCGGCCCTCTGTATTTCTTTTTTGAGATCGGTGCTGGAATTTTCATCGATATAGACAAAGCTGAAATCGCTGCCTGCTGAACTTAAATATTTTTTATCGCCATTACTGCAGGGCGACATAACAAGTACATTTATCATATTTTGCCTCCTTATTCGGTATTTATATTAATTGACAAAGAAAATCCGAAATTTATTCTCTGTATGATAATGGTAATGTTTGAAATAAATAAAGTCAAGGCAGTTTTAATTGCAATTTTTATAAAACTTGAATTGATATGAGTGATATTTTATGATAAAATAGTAAAACAGATGATTTGTTGAAAGGAAGTATTACTATGGCTTGGAATCCCGAATATACAAATGAGTTCAATGCTCTTATGAAAAAATGGGATGATGAAATACATGATGAACTGAAGAAAAAGGCTCCCACAAGAGGCATAGCTTCTGGAGGCAGAGGCAAAACAGATCTTATAAATGAAAAATATAAGAATCTTCTTGCGGAACTTAAACAGAAGTATGGAATGGCTTAATTTTCAGGAAAGGAGCTGGGTATATGGCTGAACAGAGAATATGCACAATGGAGGACAAGCCGTATTTGAGAGCGCTTTGGCAGAGATGCTTCGGCGATTCGGACAGCTTTATGGATTTTTTCTTTGAAAAGAGATTTTTTCCTGAATACACAGTATGCACCATTGAAGATGACAAGCTGGTGAACGCTATGTATTCATTTCCTGTTAATATGCGTATCAGAGATACGATAGTACCTTCTGCTATGCTGGCTGGATTTTCCACTGATCCGGACTACAGAGGAAGAGGATATATGTCCGATGCATTTAAGATGCTTATTAAAAATCTTGCGGACAGCGGGATAGCTGTTGGACCCCATACACCTGTAAAACATGAAAGTTATTTTAAACTTGGAAACTATACGGCTACGGACTCAAGATTTATAACCGGAACAGCAGATAAGCCAAAAATGATGCCGTCCTGTGTTAATTTTGGACGCATGTCTGAATCAGGAAAGCTTTATCCGGTATATATGAGATTTGCCGAAAGATACTCAGGCATGTTAGCCCGTTCGATATTTGACTTTAGGCTGAAAATGCTGGATCTCCTGTCTGACGGAGGAGAATTCATACTTGTTGACAGAGGCGGAGAAATAAAGGGATATGCCCTGTATTTCAATGGCGTTGAAGGGCTGACCGCTGTGGAAACGGTGTATGATGATGATGAGACAGCAGGAGCCATTGTTGAGGCGCTGGCTTTTATTGCGGATAACAAACCTATAAAAATCAAACTCCCGCCTGACTGTGCATCGACACTTCAGGGCTGTGAGGCAAAGACGATACCGCATGGTGTTGCCGCACCGGTAAATATGCCAAAACTGATGGGATTTGTTTTTAAAAATGAAAATGCTGTGGTTAAAATAAGTGACCATATATGCGGTATAAATAATGGAGTATTCAGACTTGACGGGTCTGAGGCTGATACGGAAAAATATGATATAGAAATAAGTTCGGGACATTTCATGCAGTTTGTTGAAGGCTATAAATCCCTGGCGGAACTGGCATCTGAGGGAAACGCTGTTATAGAAAATCCTTCTGTGGCAGAAGAACTGGATAAAAAATATCCCAAATGTAAATGTTTTATATGCGACGAATATTGATCGAATTTTAACAGAATACGATTGACACAAAGAGCGATATTTGGTACGGCACTGAATATTGCTCTTTTTATTTGATTAACTTTGGAATATATGGCGAAGACATCTTTTGGGAGTAGGTGCTTTAACTTTGGAAATAACTTTAAAAAATTATGCTAAGGGCTTTTGGCAGCGTTTTAAGAATGCGTTTCCGACCATACTTTTCTACGCTGTCAGCTTTTTGCTCATATTAATAATATTCGGGGTAAAATATGCCCTGGTAGCTTCCACAGCCACTACGCTTTTTGAGGGACGCTACAGAAAAAGTATAAGGGTAAAGGAACTTATCAGGATGATATTTATGTCTCTCCTGCTTTGTGTTCTTGCTTATCTGGCTACAACAAATGTAGTGCTTTGTATACTGCTTAATTTTACGGTACCTTTTTTACTGGTATTTTTTCAAAGCAGCCAGTTCATACCTAAGGGACATTTTGGATATGCCATGACTTTTGTTTTTCTGGAGCTTATACCCATGACATTTCCGGAATTCAAGATACAGCTTACGTCTGTACTTTTTTCATCGGTACTGGCAGCGGTATGTTTAGTTGTATATGCCAGATATTTTTCTGTAAAGACAGACAGCCATAAGATAGTAAAGGATTCGATCAATACGCTGTCTGATATATTAAATAAGCTTGCTGATGGGTATGATGAAAAGGAAATACTTTTAAAGCTTTATGATATGCAGCAGTCATTTCAGAAACTTGCCTATAACAGCAACCACCATCTATTTATGCCGGATAAAAACAAGTACTTTTTCAATATGTTCGCCCTTCTTATTCAGAGAGCCGTATATCTTATAACCGATGGAAGCTGGAAGGATGAAAGGGAGATAGAAGGATGTGCCGACGCAGTAAGGCGTCTTGCTGATTTTACTAAAAAAAGCATAAATGCCGATGATGGAGCCGTCAGGGCTGAGCTGGTCAAGGAAGCAGATGAGCTTTCAAAAAGCAGTGACGTACCTGAAGGAAGGATAAATATATTTTACCGCAGTTATTTGCATATCGCATTGATGCTGCTTAAGTCCATGGATGAAAGGGACGATGACAGCGGACCTGATTTTTATAAAATACCATGGAGAGAGGTCTTTTACAGCATAACGAAAAGAATGTCAACGGACAGTTTTGAAATAAGATTTGCCTTAAGACTTGCCATAGTTATGACGATTACCTGCACTGTAAGCCTTGTATGGGATTTTGAGCATACATACTGGTTTCCGCTCCATTCATTCCTGCTGGTGCAGCCAAGCTATGAGGAAAGCGCCCACAGAATGAAGACAAGACCCATAGGAACAATAATTGGATGTACGTTCGTACATCTGATCTATCCTTATCTGCCTGGAGTTACTGGAGTATATGTTTTTTCGGTACTTATGGTAGCGATTATGTATTGCTGTACGCCGGGTACATGGATACAGCCAATATTCTCCACATCATCTGCCGTAATAATGGCATCTCTTACGGTAAATGAGGCGGCTGCTGTACAGCTGAGGGTATTTTACCTGCTGATGGCGGTAATACTTGTTATGATAGTAAATAGATTTTTCCTTCCAAGCAAAAAGGAAGGCCAGTTCAAGAGAAATATGCGTATGCTTATTGACCTGCAGAGACACTACTGGGGAATAGTCCAGCAAAGTCTCAGGGGCGAAGTAAAGCCCGAGGTTGCCGGAGAAATACTTGCTTATTTCCACATGATATATAATGAAGTGCTTATATATGTAAAAACCCTTCCTAAGGCTGAAAGTGAAGAATTTATGGATATGATGATGGTGCTCTGGAATATGTTTTCCGAAGTGGAGCAGGTCATATGTCTGGTGGAAGCTGGGGAAGTATATCCATCTGAATATGGAAGCCTGTACTATGCCTCAGGTGTATTTATGGAGAGGCTTAAGGAAAAAACGCTGGATAATGGCAGCACGTATGTGGACAAAAGCCAGTTTAAGGATGAGGTAGGCCTTCTTCTTGGCGGATATGAAAAAAATATACATAGGTTTTATGGAAACGAAAAGCTTATACAGCTTATTGCCTGATAAAACCGTTTAAAGGCGCGAAAATATGGAAGAGGTTTTCGCGCCTTTGTAAAATCAATATAAAATATGCTCAAATAATGAGAGAATAAGAAAACCATTTTATATACAATGCTTTTTATTTCGAATATTGTAAACCTTTGTTGACAAAGATATTACACTAGTGATAAAATGTCAAACGGTATAAAAATTCGGGAGGTCACAGTGATGAAAAATACAGGATTTACAAATGTATATCATTCAGCTGAAATCGCGGACTTTTTATTTCCATTTTACAGTTTTTCAGATATAAATCATTTTATTTTTCCGGAACAGCAGTAATCTTTGATTATTGCAGTTGCCGGTTTTTTTATTATAGAAAGGATTAAGCTTATGAAGAACGATTTTAACAGAAAAATAGTCCTTGAAGACGGAAGCGAATATTATGGCTACGGTTTCGGCTACCATACAGACAGAGTATGTGAAATTGTTTTCAACACATCAATGGTAGGTTATCAGGAAATCGTTTCTGACCCGTCTTATACCTATCAGATGGTCGTAATGACGTATCCTCTTATCGGAAACTATGGTATCACTGATGAGGACTTTGAAACAAAAGTACCCACTATCGGCGGCCTTGTAGTAAGGGAATATAATGACCTTCCCAGCAACTTCCGATATACTAAGACCCTTTCGGAGATACTTGAAGAAAATAAAATACCCGGAATATGGGGTGTTGATACAAGAAAAATAGCAAGAAGCATAAGAGATCTGGGAAGCAGAAAGGTTTATATCACAGATATTACCACTCCCAAGGAAGAAGCTCTTAAAATAATTGCTGAGACAGATATACCTAAGGACGCTGTTTCAAAGGTCAGCTGCAAAAAAAGATGGTATTCAAGAACATCTAACCATAAATACAATGTTGTTGCCATTGACTGCGGCATAAAGCTTAATATCGTAAGATGTCTCAATGCTGCCGGATGCAACGTAACGGTAGTTCCGTACAACTCCACAGCGGAAGAAATAGAAATGCATGAGCCCGACGGAATATTCATTTCAAACGGCCCTGGAGACCCTGAGGATGTTATTAACGTTGTTGAGCTCGTTAAAAAGCTCAGGGGAAGATATCCCATTTTTGGAATATGTCTTGGACATCAGCTCATAAGCCTTGCCTATGGAGCTAAAACATATAAACTCAAGTTCGGACATAGAGGCGGAAACCACCCTGTAAAGAACCTTGAGACAGGAAAGATAGAAATAACAAGCCAGAACCATAGTTATGCCGTTGATATGGATTCCATAAAAAACACAGACCTTACGGCTACCCATATAAATCTGCTTGATAATACGGTAGAGGGTGTTGAGTGTAAGAGAGACAGAGTATTCAGTGTGCAGTACCATCCCGAAAGTGCTCCCGGACCCCAGGACAGCCATTACCTGTTTGACAAATTTATAAATATAATGAAGGAGAGTAAGGAAAATGCCTAAAAGAACGGATATAAAGAAGATACTTGTTATTGGCTCCGGTCCCATAGTAATAGGACAGGCCGCAGAATTTGACTATGCCGGAACACAGGCATGCCTGGCTCTCAAAGAAGAAGGCTATGAGGTAATCCTTGCAAACTCAAACCCTGCGACAATAATGACAGATACGACCATTGCGGATAAGGTATACATGGAGCCGCTTACTCCTGAATATCTTGCAAAAATAATAAGAATGGAACGTCCCCATGCCCTTGTTCCCGGAATCGGCGGACAGACAGGACTTAACCTTGCAATGGAACTTTCAAAAAATGGAGTTCTTGAGGAATGCGGCGTAGAAATGCTTGGAACAAGCAGAGAGAGTATTGAAAGAGCCGAGGACAGAGAACTTTTCAAGGAACTTTGCATATCACTTGGTGAGCCTGTTCTTCCCTCAGAGATAGCTACATCCATCGAACATGGTCTTGAGGTAGCTGCAAGGATCGGATATCCTGTAGTCCTTCGTCCTGCGTTCACCCTTGGAGGAACAGGCGGTGGATTTGCCGATAACGAAGAAGAATTTAAAACCATAATGAAAAATGCCCTTCAGCTCTCACCCGTTCACCAGGTGCTTGTTGAAAAGAGCATAAAGGGATATAAGGAAATAGAGTACGAAGTAATGCGTGATGCCAATGACACAGCCATCACCATCTGTAACATGGAAAATATCGACCCTGTAGGTATACATACAGGAGACTCCATAGTTGTGGCTCCCAGCCAGACACTTACAAATAAGGAATATCATCTGCTCAGGGACAGCGCTCTGAAGATCATCAGGGAACTTAAGATCGAAGGCGGATGCAATGTACAGTTTGCCCTTGACCCTGAGTCATTCAGATATTATCTTATCGAGGTAAACCCCAGGGTTTCCCGTTCATCAGCCCTTGCTTCAAAGGCCAGCGGTTACCCCATCGCCAGAGTTTCTGCAAAGATCGCTGTAGGTATGCACCTTGATGAGATACAGATAGCAAATACACCGGCGAGCTTTGAGCCTGCCCTTGACTATGTGGTAACAAAGATGCCCAGATTCCCCTTTGATAAGTTTGCCACAGCTTCCAATAAGCTCAGCACACAGATGAAGGCAACAGGCGAGGTAATGAGCATAGGAAGGACCATCGAGGAAAGTCTTCTTAAGGCAGTACGTTCCCTTGAAATAGGTGTATGTCATCTCTATATGCCTAAGTTTGACCATATGACTAAGGAAGAACTCCTTAAATATATCGCCATCGGAACTGATGACAGGATATTTGCCATCGCTAAACTTATGAGAGACGGCATCGACCCTGGCATGATATGCAACGCAACACAGATAGATATGCTCTTCCTTGAGAAGATCAAAAATATCGTTGACTTTGAAAGCTGCATAGCAGCCAATAAGGGAGATATCGATATACTTTATAAAGCTAAGAAAATGGGATTTTCAGATAAATACGTCGGTATGCTCTGGGATATGAGCGATACAGATGTATATAACATCAGAAAAGAACACAAGATGTTCCCCGTTTATAAGATGATAGATACATGTGCTTCAGAGTTTGACAGCTATATACCTTACTTCTACTCAACATATGAGGAAGAAAATGAGTCAGTGGTAAGTGACAAGAAAAAGATCGTCGTACTTGGTTCAGGCCCCATAAGGATAGGACAGGGCGTTGAATTTGACTACTCAACAGTACACGCCGTAAAGACTATCAAAGCAAATGGCTATGAAGCCATAATCATCAACAACAACCCTGAAACTGTATCAACTGACTATACAACAAGCGATAAACTTTACTTTGAGCCCCTTACTCCTGAAGACGTTATGAATGTCATCGAACTGGAACAGCCCATCGGAGTGATCGCCAGCCTTGGAGGACAGACAGCCATCAACCTTGCTGAGCCCCTCAGGGAAAGAGGAGTAAAAATAATCGGAACAGACAGTGAGGCCATCGAGAGAGCTGAGAACAGAGACGCTTTCGAGAAGGTTATGATAGAGCTCAATATACCTCAGCCTAAGGGAGTTGCCGTAACGAGCCTTGAGGCAGGATTTAAGGCAGCTGAGGAGATAGGCTATCCTGTACTTGTTCGTCCCAGCTATGTTCTTGGCGGACGTGCAATGCAGATAGTAGCAAAGGAGGAAGACCTCAGGGAGTACCTCAAGACAGCCGTTGAGGTCAACGAGGACCAGCCAGTACTTGTTGATAAATATATCGTCGGCAAGGAGCTGGAGGTAGATGCCATCTGTGACGGTACAGACGTATTTATACCTGGTATAATGGAGCTGGTAGAGAGAACAGGTATCCATTCGGGAGACAGTATAAGCGTTTATCCCACATTCAGCGTATCCCAGAAGGCTAAGGATAAAATAATCGAATATACAAAGAAACTTGGTCTTGGAATAGGAATCGTAGGACTTTACAATATACAGTTCATTGTTGATAAAAACGAGGATGTATATGTAATCGAGGTCAATCCCCGTTCATCAAGAACAGTACCTTTCCTTTCAAAGGCAACAGGATATTTCCTTGCGGATATAGCTACCCTTGTAATCCTTGGTGTGAGCCTTAAGGAACAGGGATACACAGACCTTTACGCTAAGGAAAAGGATACTTGGTATGTTAAGGCTCCCGCATTCTCATTCTCAAAGATAAGCGGCCTTGATGCTTACCTTTCACCTGAGATGAAGTCCACCGGTGAGGCCATCGGATATGATAATAAACTTACAAGGGCTATGTATAAGGCTCTCCAGGCGTCTGGAATAACCCTTACTGACCACGGTACAGTGCTCGTAACGGTAGCCGATGAGGATAAGGCAGAGACATTCCCCCTTGTACAGAGATTCTATAAACTTGGATTTAATATAGTTGCTACGGAAATGACGGCTGATTACCTTAAACAGAGAGGTATCAGGACAAGAGTTTATGGCAAGATCTGTGAAGGCAATGATGAGATACTCCGTGATATAAGAAGCGGAAAAATAAACTATGTTATAAATACAAGGGCAATAATGTCAGGAAAGCATTATGAGGATGGATATATAATAAGAAGATGTGCGGTAGAAAATAACGCTACCATGTTCACATCCCTTGATACCGTAAGGATGCTTCTGGAAGTCCTTGAAGAAATGACCATAGGAATCTCAACAATAGACGGTAAATAAAAAATATGTTTAACGGCAGAGAGTTTTTCTCTGCCGTTTTGTATTGTTTGTTGGTTTTAACTGTCTGGTGCGTATGCTATAATATAATAAACATATTATATGAGGTATATAAAAATGGAGATTAAAAGATTCAGGTTCGCAAATGTATTAAATTTTCGTGATATGGGCGGAGTATATGGCGCTGATGACAAAATAGTCCGCTGGAATACCCTTTATAGAAGTGATAAACTTATTGGAGCATCAAAAGAGGACTGGCGCACCATGGAAAAAGAAGGCATAAGGACCATACTTGACCTCCGTTCCGATGAGGAAACAGAGATGTTTCCGGACGGGTGCCCTGATGATTTCAGACATATACATTTTCCGCTGGTTGAGGAAAATCTTTCATTTAATAATATTTCAAGCCCTGCCATGCAGGCCTTTGCCAGGGGAGTGGCAGAGGGGTATAAAAATATAGTGCTCTCACATGGTGAAAATCTTGCTGAGACGATAAATATGATATCTGATTTTGTAAAAGACGGCGGAGTGGTGTTCCACTGCACATCTGGAAAGGACAGGACGGGCGTTGTTGCCTCGGCTTTATACCATATCCTTGGAGTTAGTACAGAGGATATAGCCGCCGACTACCAGACCAGCTATACGTTCAACAGAAAGACATCGGATAAGTTTATGGAGGATAATCCGCAGTATAGAAAATATAAAAATGTTGTTATGTCAGATGTGGAAAACATATATGCGCTGCTTAAATTATATGAGGATATAGATATTGAAAATTATCTTATATCCAAGGGAGCAGACAGAGCAAGGATAGAAGCACTCAAAAATAACTGTCTGGTATAAATGAGGATAATAATTGGAAAATATTTTGTATAATTTGCTTGTACATTTGACAGCAATAAAATTATAGAAGATTAAAAAAGGATAAATTTCATTTAATATTGCTGCCGGATTGATATAAATATCCGAAAATTCCTGAGCATATTGACAAAAACAGGATAGGGAAGTAAAATGTGACCATAAACAATTTGCAAAGGCGCAAATCGAAAAATTCGATTTTGCGCCTTTTTGTTTTATAAGCATAATCAAGCATAATCAAGACATAATTCACACAGCCAGTAGAGACATCACAGTTTGACATCAAGAAATATCCATGAATAACCCCCAGTAAACATCAGGATGACATCAAGGAAAGACATAATCATTAAGCTCATTAAAGACAACAGGAAGACATCACGCTGACATCAGGAAAGACATAATTATTAAGCTCATTAAAAAATCATTAGACATCATCGTTGACATCAGGTTACTTCATAATGATTTAGCCGGCAAAAATGCACGGATACCCCGAATTTAAGACTATGATTAATTAAATGAATATTTCTCCCAATGAATTTCCCGTGCATTTTTTAAAAATTAAGCTGTACCCTTTCTAAGGATACAGCTTAATTTTATATATGCTCCAAAAATAAAAAGCCGCCCCAATAGGGCGGCTTTTTGTTATTTATCAGCGTATTTTTCAGCAAGGGAAGCGCAGTATGCGATCATTTCCATACAGTTCTTTTTGCGGGCTTTGCCGGCAAAATCACCGTAGGGATCTGAGAGCTCGCTGCAGATAAGAGTTCCGTAATGATCCTTCATCTCGTTTACCATATCTCCGAATACAGGATATACGTCACCCTGGATCTGTTTGATACGGTCAGAAACTTCTTCCTTCTCGAAGGGGTCACGGCCTTTAAGTGTTCCAAGGGCAAGAACCGCACCTGTAACAGCTCCGCATGTATTCTTTGTATGTCCCATGCCTCCGCCAAAACCTGACGCCATACGGATAACGCTCTCAGGAAGATCGGTGTCATGCATATCAAGGAATGTGCGGAGAACGCACTCTGCGCAGTTAAGTCCTGTACGGAAATAGCCGCGGCTTATCTCATCGGCCATAGCCATTTTTTCTTCAAGTGTTTTACCTTCTGTAGATACTTTGGGCATAAATATTCACTCCTTTTTATTAACTCTAATAATAGTACATCTTTTGTTTTTTATTGTCAAACACTTATGATTATTGTCACCTTTTTACTAAAAAATTGACAATCAAATGAAAATATATTATAATATTTTAGACACAATATATCGAAATATATTGTTGCGGCAGAAGCCGGCAGACAGATTATTTTTAATTGGAACAATGGTGATCACGAAGGTCGCTAAAAACGAGACTATGCGTTTTTAGTGGCCTTTTTATGTTTTTTAGGGGTATGAAAGGAAAGAGAGTATATGTCTTTAACTTTTTTAGAGGAAATAGAAAACAGTACATTATCTGAATATAATGAATATTCTGAGGTCAGCACAGTGCTTGAGAATGGAATGAACAACTACTGGCAGCAGCGTTCATCCAGTTACAGCGATCAGAACATGGCCCAGCTGTTTTCTGAAAAACGCGCGGCCTGGGAAAGCCTTATTTTTAGATATGGCGGTGAAAATATGGATGTGCTGGACATAGGCACAGGACCGGGATTTTTTGCCATACTTGCGGCTTTGAGAGGACACAGGGTCACAGCGGCCGATATGAGCCCTGATATGCTTGAAAAGGCAAGAAAAAATGCCGAACTCACAGGAGCTGATATAGACTTTGTGCAGGTAGGAAGGATGCTTCCCTTTGAGGATAAGAGCTTCGATCTCATAATGTCAAGGGATGTTACTTGGACTCTGACAGAGCCTGAAAAACAGCTTAGACACTGGGCTGATAAACTTAAGGTGGGAGGCATAATGCTTTATTTTGACGCTGAATGGTACTACTATCTTAAAAACAGTGAATACAGGCAGTCCTGGGAAGAAAATCGAAAAAAGATAATAGCCAATGGAGGATTCATATATAATAAGGCTGGAAAACTTGAGAGCCTTGCTCTAAATCTGCCCATGACCTATAAAAACAGGCCGGTCTGGGACAGGGAATACTGGTCAGGCCAGAAAGGATTCACCTGTGAGGTATATGAAAATTTGAACTCCTATGTGTATAACGAAAAGGAACAAATGCAGTATGAATTGTTCCCTGAATTTTTGACAGTAGTCAGGAGGGTGCATTGATGGGACGTTTTAAAACTGCTGCTGGGAAGATGATATCCCACATACTACAGTTTATAATTGTTCTTATAGGCATCACTCTCCTTACTTTTTCAATTATGTATTTTTCCCCTAAAAACCCCGCTGAGCTTTGGCTGGCGGGGTCTGATGGAAATGTCGGCATGATATCGGAAGAAGCCATAAAAGAACAGGAACATATAATGGGACTTGACAGGCCATTTATCGTTCAGTATGGCAGCTGGCTGGCTGATGTTGCCAGGGGAGATCTCGGGATCTCATTCACAACGAGGAATCCGGTGTCGGAAGAATTAAAAAACCATATGGCACCTACCATACAGATAGCATTTTTATCTATGCTTATCTCGGCTGCGATATCGGTGCCCTTAGGCATATTATGTGCTGTATACAAGGATAAAAGCATTGATAACATAATGAGAATATTCTCATTTGTTGGGATATCAATTCCATCATTTGTGCTTTCCCTTATTTTTTTATGGTTTTTTTGCATAAAGCTCAAGGTGTTTTCAGTAATTGCGGAAGACGGCTTAAGAGGACTTATACTGCCTTCAGCTGTACTTATTATACAGT
>JAHZAW010000007.1:28663-55013 GCA_019423725.1 Clostridiales bacterium | reverse complement strand
CAGTGCAGCGCAAAAATGATACGCCAGATAAGGGCTGTCGTACTTGAAGAAATGGAGCAGCCTTATGTGGAAGGGGCAATTATAAGGGGAGTAAGCAGAAAAAGGATACTTTTTTCCCATGTCCTTAAAAACTGTGCCGCACCCATACTGACCTGTGTCAGCATTTATATGGGCGGCTTCCTTGGAGGCTCGACGATAATTGAAGGCATATTCTCCATAAACGGCCTTGGAAAACTGGCTGTAAATTCCGTTGCCAGGCTTGACTATAATATGATACAGGGGTTTGTGCTGTGGTGTGCAGTTGTCTACCTGGCTGTAAACCTGGCGGTTGATATACTTTCGGCCATTATCGATCCAAGAATAAAATACGGCCGTATGTAGGTGAAAGTTTTATGAATGATAAGAACAAAAATAATACAGGATTTATTTTGTCTGTGGCATTTATAGCCCTTTTGGTCCTGATAGCCCTTTTAGCCCCTGTGCTGGCTCCAAATGACCCGAATGTGACAAATACGATGCTTGCTGAAGCAGGACCAAGTGCCCAGTATCCGCTGGGTAATGACCACCTTGGAAGGTGTATGCTCTCAAGGGTGCTTTATGGCGCTAGAACATCGATATTTTCGGCTGTATTCATTACGGTCATAGTATTTTCAGCCGGAACTCTGATAGGTGTGGTATCGGGATATTTTGGCGGCGCTGTTGATGCCGTCATATCAAAAATAATTACGGCAATGCAGGCATTTCCAAGGATAGTGCTTGCCATAGCCATTGCCGGTCTTTTGGGCATAGGAATAGAAAATACGATAATTGCCATGTGTTTTGTTGGCTGGGTGGAGTTTGCCAGGCTGGCAAGAAGTTTTACATTTACGGCAAAGGGACACAATTACATAAAAGCCGCCAGGATATGCGGCGAGTCTCATCTAAAAATAATATGCGGAAGGATAATACCTAATATAATATATCCGCTGATTGTAAATGCGAGTCTTGGGATCGCTTCGGTAATTATGGAAATAGCTGCTTTGTCATATCTTGGAGTAGGGGTAAAAGACACCACTCCGGAATGGGGTTCCATGATAAATGCCGGACGTGACTACATGCAGACGGATATGAGACTTGTTATAATACCGGGAATAGCTGTTTTCATTGCGGCAGCGGCTTTCAATCTGTTTGGAGAAAAACTGAGAGACAGGATAAAAGATTAAAAGATTTACGGAGGATAAAATGAAAAAGAGATTTTTAGGCATGGCTCTGGCCATGATTTTGAGCGTATCTATGCTTGCGGGGGGCTCATCAACAAAAAAGACATCAGAAAGCACTCAGGAAGATAATGGTAATATACTTGTTGTTGCTGATACACAGTGCCCCACCAGCCTTGATCCGGCTCAGAGCTGGGACAGCTGGTATACATCCAGATGGGGAATAACGGAAACGCTGTTCAAACTTGACGAGAATCTTGAGCCTCAGCCTCTGCTTGCTGAAAGCTGTGAGATGGCAGATGAAAATACATGGGTGATAACTTTAAAGGATGGGATAACATTCCATAATGGAAATCCCCTTACAGCTGAGAGCGTAAAGCTCTGCTGGGAAAGAACAGCTGAAATAAATGCCAGATTAAATGAGCAGCTTTATATCGAGAGCATGGAAGCCGACGGACAGACTCTCACGGTGAAAACATCAAAGCCGGTACCTGCCTTTAAAAACAGTCTCTGCGAGCCATTAAGCAGTATAATCGATGTTACATCAGACGAAGACCCTGCAGTACATCCCATCGGTACAGGCCCGTTTATACCGGTTAGTTATGAGGTGAAGGTAAGGGCTGAGCTGAAAAAATATGATAATTACTGGGGCGGAGAGCCCAAGCTTGATGGAGCCATAGTAAATATCATAGGTGACGCCAGTACCATAGCTCTTGCTCAGCAAAACGGAGAAAGCGATATATCAGTAAGCATGCCTCCGACCAGCTTTGAACTTTTTTCAGATACTAACCTTTATAATGTAGATGGTGTTGCCGGTTCCAGGGGACAGGTAATATTCATTAACTTTGAAAATGAGTTTTTACAGGAAAAGGCTGTAAGACAGGCTTTAAGCATGTGCATAGACAAGGAAGGCTGTGCTGATGTAATCAATAAGGGAGCTTCAGTTACAACAACGGGGCTTTATCCTGATTTTATGGACTTTGGCGGAGCTGATGGATATGAATATGATATAGATGGAGCCAATGCTCTTCTGGATGAGGCTGGCATAAAAGATACAGACGGCGACGGAATAAGGGAGTTAAACGGTAAAAATATATCTCTCAGGCTTGTTACATATACAACAAAGGCCGAACTTCCCAAATTCTGCAGTGAAATAGCATCATCAGCGAAAAACATAGGAATAAATATGACAACAGAGGTATATGAGTCTGTAAGCGAGCAGCAGAAAACAGGAGATTTTGATCTTCTTATGGTAAGCTTCACCATGGTACCCACAGGAGACCCGCAGTATTTTGCAGATATAGTTTTCCGTACCGGCGGAAGCAGCAATTATGGCGGATATTCAAATGCAGAGGTTGACAGTCTTATAAATGAACTGGATGAGGAATTCGATCCTGCCAGAAGGACAGAGCTCACAAAGGAGATACAGCAGAAAATAATAGATGATGCTGGATTTATAGTGGTTGGACATTCAAAGTATGTTTATGTTATGAGTTCAAAGGTAAAGGGACTGCATACTAATCCATCCGAATATTATCTGCTGGATGCAAATGTATATATTGAAGAATAAGGACTAAGTGGTTATATGGCTGAAACGGTTTTAGAATTAAAAGATCTTTATGTATATTATGACAATATACCGGTGGTCAGGGACATATCCCTTAAACTTGAAAAGGGAGAGTTTCTTGGCATAGTCGGAGAGAGCGGCTGCGGAAAGACGACCCTTTTGAGATCCATAATGATGCTGGAGGGTAAAGGCGGAAAGGTAAGCGGGAGCATAAGGTTCAATGACCAGGAGCTTACAGCGCTGGATGAGCATAATCTCAGGGATATAAGAGGCTCAAAAATATCCATGATACCGCAGAATGCTTCCGTATCCATGGACCCGGGCAAAACAGTTTCGGCCTTGTTTTACGAGACCATAAGGGTCCATGGAGAAAAAATAAGCAGAAAAGAGTCCGATAAAAGGGCATCTGAGCTTATGAAAAAACTTATGCTCAAGGACACGGACAGGATATTGAAATCCTACCCGTTTGAACTTAGCGGTGGAATGTGTCAGAGGGTATCTATAGCTGCGGCCATGGTCAATGGTCCGCAGCTTTTGCTGGGAGATGAGCCGACCAGTGCGCTTGATGTCACCAGCCAGCTGGAGGTAGTAAAGCAGCTTAAACAGCTTAAGGAGAATTTTGGCATATCGTTTATAATGATCTCCCATAATATGGGAGTCATAGCAGCCCTGTCAGATACCATAGCAGTGATGTATGGCGGAAGGATAGTCGAATATGCGCCAAAGGATGAGCTGCTAAAGAATCCGAGCCATCCATATACAAAGGCGCTTATGGATGCCGTGCCTGACTTAAAGGGAAACATATCAAAGGGGCTGGATGGTATGCCTCCGGCATTTACTGAAATTTTGACGGGATGTCCGTTTGAAGAAAGATGCCCTGTGAAAGAGGCTGAATGTGCAGGATTCGAGTTCAAATACGGCTTGGCATCTCCGGGTCATTTTGTGGGATGCAGACGTTTTCTTAAAAAAGAGGTGTAGGTTCTTGGCTTTACTGGAAGTAAAAAACATAGGAAAAAGATTTTCAAAGGGCAGAGCTTCGGTCATGGCTGTGGATAATGTCTCCTTTGATATAGAGTATGGTGAAAGCCTTGGACTTGTAGGAGAAAGCGGCTGTGGAAAGAGTACGACAGCTGGCATAATCGCAAGGCTTATAAAAGAAGACAGCGGAGAGATATATTTTGAGGGCAGAAAAATAAGCGGAGGAGCCTATCTAAAACCCGTTGGCAAAGACCTTCAGATGATATTTCAGAACCCACAGGATTCCTTTGACCCAAGGGATACTCTTATTAACGGAGTAATGCAGGGTGCCAGGTCATACAAATTATGGGATAAGGATGAACTCAGAGAGAGGGCAATTGAGCTTATAGAGTATGTGGGACTGAAAAAAGAGTATGAAAATGCCAAAATATCCAAACTTAGCGGAGGAGAGTGTCAGAGGGCTGCCATTGCCAGAGCTTTGATATGTTCGCCAAAGCTAATCATATGTGATGAGGCAACCAGCGCATTGGATGTGCTTATACAGGCTCAGATAATAGATATTCTGAAAAGGCTCAAAGAGGACAAAAAGACATCGATGCTTTTTATAACCCATGACATACCGCTGACGGCTGCATTTTGCGACAGGATAGCCGTGATGCATAACGGTACCATAGTAGAAAGCGGGAATACGGAAGATGTGCTTTCTTGCCCGGTCAATACAGCGACAAAAAATCTTTTGGAGTCGGTTCTTACCATACCAAGATGAGAAGTATAGACAATTGAAAATATTAACATAAACAGTACAGAGGAATTTATTATGGCAGATAAAAATAAGGATTATTGGGAAGACGGAAGTTTTTATGGCGAATATGTTTCGGAAGAATTAAATGATGAGAGAAAGGAACTGTGGAAAAGCCATATAGGAAAAAGGCTTTATAAATCAGGCCCCCTCAGGGTACTTGACATAGGGTGCGGACCTGGATTTTTTTCGTGTATACTTTCAGAAGAAGGACATAGGGTCACAGGTATCGACCGTTCGGCTGACATGTTGAAATATGCCGCTTTAAATGCTGAGAAACTTAATGTTGCTCCTGAGTTCAGAATTATGGATGCGGCGGAGCTGGATTTCAGTGACAATGAGTTTGATCTTATAATAAGCAGAAATGTGACATGGACATTCAGGGAGCCTGAGAAGATATATAGAGGATTTTATGATAAGCTGAAGTCTGGCGGCCAGCTCCTTATATATGACGCCAACTGGCATCTTCCCTTTTATAATGAAGATATGATGAAAGCTGTACGTGAAAATGAGAGGAAATATTTCGAGTTATACGGAAATGAATTCAAAGTTTACGCAGATGACGTGGAAATATTTAATGATCTTCCGCTTTCAGACACATTAAGACCGGAGTGGGATATTAAAGTCCTTAAGGATATAGGTTTTAAAAACATTGAGACCGATAAAAACGCAGGTGATAGTCTTTATAAGGACTGGGAAAAACTTTTATATTCAGTCACACCGCTTTTTGAGATCTCTGCCATAAAATAGAAAGAATTAGGCCTTCAGTATATCTGAGGGCTTTTTATTATGTTAAATATAAGGTATGTTTTAATGTAAACTATGTTGAAAAGCAGGCCGTGTCAGTCTATAATTAAATTGGAAAAAGACGTGAAAATTTACAAAAGGAAGTGTTAACAATGAGTGTTTATGAAATTTATTTCAGTCCAACAGGCGGAACGAAAAAAGCAGCGGACATACTTGCCGGAGTTTTTTCCGATGAAGCTGAAACAATAGATCTCTGTGAATATGAAAAGAAATTTGAAGATTGTATATTAAATGAAAAAGACGTTTGTATCATTGCGGTGCCTTCCTTTGGAGGAAGAGTACCCGTTACAGCGGTTGAGAGGATAAAAAGACTGAATGGTAATGGAGCATATGCTGTAGCTGTTGTAGTTTACGGAAACAGAGCCTATGATGATACTCTTCTGGAGCTTACGGAAACGGCGGAAAAAGCTGGATTTAAGTGTATTGCTGCGGTGACTGCTGTAGCCGAACATTCCATAATGCGGCAGTTCGCATCAGGCAGGCCTGATAAAGAAGATGAAATAGAACTTAAGGCATTTGCAGAAAAAATAAAGGAAAAACTCGCGTCGGAAAAAATGAAGGGAAAACTTGAGGTGCCTGGAAATAAGCCGTATGTGGAATATAATGGTGTTCCATTCAAGCCTAAGGGCTCAAGCGACTGTATAAAATGTGGTTTATGTGCCGCTATGTGTCCTGTAAATGCTATACCGGATAATAACCCGGCTGAAACAGATGTTGATATATGTATATCATGTATGCGCTGTGTTTACATATGCCCTAAAAACGCCAGGGCTTTAAATCCGGAAATGCTGGCGGCTGTTGCTAAAAAGATGGAAAAGGCCTTTGAGGGACGAAAGAAAAACGAATTGTTTATTTGAAGTACGGAAAGTTCAAATAATATCACATAATATTGACAGCATTGAAGAAACCTTATATCTGTAGGATTTAAGTAAATTAGGGGGTGTACTATGGGTAAGGATATACTTTGGGGATGTATAGCGGATGATTTTACGGGAGCCTCTGATGCTGCGTCGTTTTTTGAAAAGGGCGGACTGAAGACTGTTTTATATAATGGCATACCATTGGAAGGTACAGTCTTGGATGAAGATGTAAAAGCTGTGGTGATTGCGCTCAAGATCAGGAGCATAGATAGGAATGACGCTGTAAAATACGCTCTTGAAGCTTTGGAGTATTTACAGAAAATAGGATCGAAACAGTTTTATTTCAAATACTGTTCGACCTTTGATTCAACACCCAGGGGAAACATCGGACCCGTTGCCCAGGCCATAATGGACGCTCTGGATGAGACTAAGACGATATTATGTCCGGCTCTTCCAGTGAATAAGCGCACGGTAATAAAGGGCAGGCTTTATGTTGATGGAGTCCCTCTTGATGAAAGCCCAATGAAAAACCATCCGATAAATCCCATGTGGGATAGTGAGATATGTGAGCTTATGAGACCTCAGTGCAGATATCCATGTATAAATGTAGATCTTGAGGAAATGGAGGAAGAGGACGCTGAGGTATGGAACCGACTTAATGCATTTGAGAGCATTTCGGGAAAATATTTTATAGTCCCTGATTATGCTGAGGAAAAGGATGCCGTAAGGATAACAGATCTTTTTGGACATCTGAAATTTTTGACCGGAGGTTCAGGTATAATTGAGCATCTGGCTGAAATGTCCGGAAAAAATATTGAGAAAAACGAAAAACAGGACGGAACGGAAGGAAAAGCATTAATACTTGCGGGAAGCTGTTCAGCGGCTACAAGGAGTCAGGTGGAAAAATACATCGATGACGGAGGAAAAGCCTTTAAAATAGATGCAATACGCCTTCTTTATGAGAAACAGACCGTTGGGGATCTGTGGAATTTTGTCAGTGAGTATGGAGATGAAACTGTAATAGTATATAGCTCTGACACGCCTGAAAATGTAAAGTATAACCAAAGACATGGAGCTGAAGCCATATCAGAAAGCCTTGAGACGGCCATGGCTGAGCTGGCTGAAGTGGCTGTTATGAATGGTTATACGAGGATAATAGTTGCCGGAGGAGAAACTTCAGGAGCTGTAATGAAAAAACTCGGATTTGACTCTTATATAATCGGAAGTTCCGTTGATCCTGGAGTTCCGGTGATGACACCGACTGAAAGAAGGGAACTCAGGGTGGTCCTTAAATCAGGAAACTTCGGAAGTGTGGATTTCTTTAAAAAAGCAGTGGAATTGACAGAAAAAAAGTAAATGGAATTTAATAAATATCCCGTGCGGAAGATAAATTTTTCATACCTCTGCACGGGATATATTATATAAATAATAAAATAACTGTTATTATTCATATATTTCTGTATTCATTAAAGTTATCCGTGAAATATATTATGGGAGAGAACAGCGTCATATTAACCATATTATTATAATACGGAAAATCAGCTGAGCTTTTGTTTTATATCTTTTTTATATATAAAGGCAGTATCTGTTCCGCTGGATTTTTCAATATCAGCCACAAAAACATCACCGTTTCCCAAGACTTCGACTATAAAAGCTGTTTCGCCAGTGATAAGCAATACCTTGTCATATTTTTTATAGTTCATAATATGCTGCCGCCTTTTGAATAAATTTTTAGATGGTTTCAAATCAATTTTATCAGCTTTATTTCACGGACTCCAGGAGCGTCACTGTTATGCCATATAGTTTTTAAAATGCCCTATGGGATTTCAATAATGAAATAAGGCCGCCGGGACTGCCGGCGGCAGCAGTATTACATTATTTTATTGAACTGCATAAGGCCATGCTTTACGCAGTAGAGAAAAAGCCTGGCTCCCTTTATGGCAGGAAGCCTGAATGATGGATTCTGTTCCGGATAGAGACGGAGCATATATACTCTGTCGCTCTTTACCAGTGCTGCAAATGAGATGTAGTGTTCTTTGGTCATTTCATGGTCAAGGGTAATGTAGTATTCCGTGTCAGAAAGCTCAGCGTTGAAATTTATAGTGCTGCCAGATACCTGTAGAGCCTCTAGCTTTTTGCCGCAGCAGAAAACAGAAGCACTTCCGGTGCTGAAAAGTATATTTCCACAGTCAGGGCATACATAAAATTTTACCTTGAGCATATTGCCATTATCAGGTTTATTGGGAACTATCTCACCTTCCATAAGCTGAGAAATTTCCGCACCAAGTATTGTTGAAAGATCGGGCCAGAGTGAAAGATCAGGAAATCCGAGGCCTGTCTCCCATTTAGATACGGTCTTGCTGCTTATTCCAAGGGAATCGGCTATATTTTTTTGAGTCAGGCCTTTTTCTTTTCTGAGCCTGGCTATGAGCCGGCCGGTTTTAATACAATCCATTTTTTAACCTCCATTTTATAACTGAGAATGATCGTGATATTTCAGTTCTCTTTTATGAACATTATTGTATATTGATTTTGAAATAAAAACAATCCACGTTCCGCAGAGTCATAATATAGCCAAGCAATAATTAATCTGATATAATGTAAAATGATTGATTTTTGGTGAATTGGAGTGAAATGTGTGAATTTTTCAACGGTTTCAAAACAAAGGGACAGAGCGGAAAAATTATTTATTTTTATATGTTTTATCTGCGTTATTGTTTCAGCGGTAATGGGCGTATGCTTCGGATCTGTAAGCATATCAGCCGGCGAATTTTTTGCCGCTGTATTTTCAGGAAGCAACTCAGTAAATGCCCGGATAATACTTTTTGCCAGGGTGCCCCGCGTGGCTGCGTCCATACTTGCTGGTGGAGCTTTGGCGGTATCCGGTGTAATAATACAGTCGGTACTTGAAAATCCCTTAGCAGCGCCAAGTATAATCGGAGTAAACTCTGGAGCTGGATTTGCGGCAGTGCTTGCCATGGCGATTTTTCCAAATACGCCTTCAGCCGTACCAGCTGCGGCATTCATAGGTGCGGTGCTTACGGTAATGGTAGTTTATCTTATAGCAGTGAAAAACGGAGCTTCAAAAATAACCCTTGTGCTGGCTGGTGTAGCGGTCAGCAATCTTTTAAGTGCTGGAATAGACACCATAACGACATTTTTTCCAGATTCTTTAAATGGTATAACTGATTTCAAAATAGGCGGAGTAATGGGGACTTCCCTTGCAAAACTCCATCCTGCCTGGATATATATATGCGCTGGCATTATTTTAGCAATGCTTTTAAGCCATGAGCTGGATATACTTGCGCTTGGAGACAGAACAGCCAAAAGCCTTGGTATGAATGTAAAGGCGGTCAGGTTCGCTCTTCTTTTTTCAGCGGCACTTTTAGCCGGAGCCGCTGTAAGTTTTGCTGGCCTGCTTAGTTTTATCGGCCTTATAATCCCACACATAGCAAGACATTTTATAAAAAGCGGAAATAGGAGGCTCATACCGGCTTCAGCACTTTTGGGAGCAGCCTTTGTGACATTTTGTGATATGCTTTCAAGGGTATTGTTTGCGCCCTATGAGATACAGCTTGGAATAGTCGTATCATACATAGGTGTGCCTTTCTTTATTTACCTCATTATGAAAAAGAAAGGAGGCCGCCACGGTGATAGAGCTTAAAAACATAAACAGCGGATATGGAAAAAAGCAGGTGCTTTTTGATATAAACGAAACGATGAACGGCGGGGAGATAACGTCCATAGTAGGTCCCAATGGATGCGGTAAATCCACTCTGCTGGAGACCGCGTCCGGACTTATGCAGCCCCTTGCCGGAAGTGTTCTTGTAAACGGTGAGGATGTCCATAAAATGAAGGCTAAAAAGAGAGCCTGCATAATATCTGTTCTTTCCCAGCAGAAGAATCCAGGTACACTTACCGTAAGGGCACTGGTGTTCCATGGCAGGTTCCCATATCTTGGCTATCCTAGAAGGTATACAGAAAAAGATATTGAGATCGTAGAAAACGCCATGAAAACTGCTGGTGTATATGAAATAGCCGACCAGAGCCTGTCAGCGCTTTCAGGGGGGCAGCAGCAGAAGGCATATATCGCCATGATACTGGCCCAGGATACGGATGTGGTATTTCTGGATGAGCCTGTGACATTTCTGGATATAAATTATCAGCTTGAGCTCATGGAAATGATAAAGCAGATGAAAAACAAGGGAAAGACTGTAGTTATGGTCATCCATGACCTTAACCTGGCTATGACATGCTCTGATAAGATAATAGCCATGAATAAGGGCAGGGTAGTATGCTCAGGCAAACCGGAAAAGATATACGATGAAAACGTATTCGAGAAAATATTTAATATAAAAACACATTATTCAAGCTCTGAGAAGCAGTTCTTTTTCTCAAAGCCGTAAGGAGGATAGAAATGAAACAGTTTGGAAATCTGGCGATATACCTTGGTATAGGTTTTCTTCTTTCTTTTATAATCAATCATGCGTATATATACCTGTGCGTTTCCATAGCTATGTTTGTTATTGGAATAATAATCCATCTTATAAATTCAAGGAAATAGGAGGAGGCATTATGAAAAGGAAAATATGGGTCAGACCGGGCAAAACACAGTCAGCTGCAAGCGTAGCCGTAGGAGTGATATTTCTTCTGATCGGTATATTTATAGTCATACCGAGTTTCGGCCCCTTCGGGTTTTTATGGACGGCAATAGTCGGTGTTATGATAATAATGAATCTGTACAATCTTTTTTCGGATAAGGGGCTCGTATCCCATGAAATAAAGATTGAGGATAACGAAGAGGAAAATTATGAAGATAACGCAGAAGAAAATGAGCACCGCCTTGAGACTTTAAAAAGCATGCATGACAAGGGACTCATTACCGATGAAGAGTATGAAAACAAGAAAAAAGAGATACTTGATGAGATATAAGGAGGTAATTTATGGGATGGTGTAAGGAATATCAGGAAGAACTTGACGAGCTTATGAAAAACTGGCAGCAGGAGATAAAGGATTCGCTTAAAAAAGACGCTCCCAAATGGAACAGTGTGCTGGGAGTAGGAAAAAGCGAGACGGTGCTTATTAATGACAAATACAAGGATAAGCTGGCTGAGATAAAGGAAAGGTATGGAATATGATGGATGAATGTTCTTTTCGTTTTGCTGTAGAAAATGATGCCGGAAAGATCCTTAGTTTTATTAAAATACTTGCTGAATACGAAAAAATGTCTAATGAAGTTGTATGTGATGAAGAGCTTCTAAGGGAGACGATTTTTAATAAAAATGGTGCGGAAGTGCTATTTGCTGTATTAAACGGCAAGGAAATGGCGTTGTTTTTCCATAATTTTTCCACATTCCTTGGCAGGAGCGGTATTTATATTGAGGATGTCATAATACTTGAGGAGTACCGCGGCAGGGGATATGGCAGGGCTGTTTTCAAAGAACTTGCCCGCATTGCCAGGGAAAGAAAATGCGGAAGGCTTGAATGGTGGTGTCTTGACTGGAATAAACCGAGCATTGATTTCTATTTGTCATTGGGCGCCAAAGCAATGGATGAATGGACTGTTTACAGGGTATCCGGAGAAGAGCTTGAAAGACTCTCAGAAGAATGATAAGGTAAAAGAAAGTATAATTGTTATCTTTTATAACTTTTACCATAAAATAGTGAAATATGAAAAGGTATAATAAATTTAAGGTATTTTTAAGATAAATTCATTTTGTCTTAATTGACTTTTCATACCATTCTAAATAGTATAAATGTATATGGTATAAAATGCCTGCTGTATAATAATTTAAAGGAGGGTAGAATCAAAAAGTATAGGCAAGTACTGAAAGTTTTCAGCTAAAATGAAAGGAATAATATAGTATGGATAATGAAAAATTAACAAATACTGACGAACAGACAGATATTCCCGAAGCTGATAATACTGTGGAGGATAAAAAAAGCAGTGTTAAGAAATTCAAGAAAAAGATTTCGGGTGCATCAAAAAAGAAAAAAATAATAGCGCTTATTGTGGTTATCGTCGTCATAGCGGCGGCGGTAAAATCCTGCGGAGGAAAGAAAACCGCAGAAAATACTTCTACATATACATTTGATACAGCTGTTAAAACAAGTATCATTGAAAGCCTGTCCGGAACGGGAACTCTCGAACCCGCTGACAAATATACGGTTAACACACTTCTTAAAGGTGATATCCTTTCGGATTCATTTCAGGAAGGTGACGTTGTTGAAGAGGGCCAGGTATTATATCAGATAGACTCAACAGATATGCAGACAACCATAGAGAGAGCTGAAATTTCAGCATCTTCAGCACAGAGAAGCTATGAAACAGCTGTAAAAGACCTTGACAACCTTAATGTTAAGACTAAGGTCGGCGGCGTTGTAACAGATGTCCTTGTTGAAGTTGGAGACAATGTAAGCGCAGGACAGGAAGTCGCAAAGGTAAGGGATTCTGCAACAATGACAATAGAGCTTCCATTCCCTGCTGATGAAGCTGATAAGTTTTATATTGGCCAGAGCGCTCAGGTAACACTTTACGGATCTTTTGAGACCCTCAGCGGAAAGGTCGAGTCCGTGAGCGGAGCTACAGAGGTAGAGGCAGGAAATAAGATCGTAAAGAATGTAACCATAAGTGTTCAAAACCCCGGAGCCATTTCTGAGACACAGATCGCGACTGCCGAGGTAGGAACTTCAGGCTCAACACAGAGCGGAAAGTTCAAATATAACGAAAACAAGAGTGTAACAGCTGAGGTAAGCGGCGAAGTAGTTGCCATAGTAAATGATGAAGGAGCTGAAGTATCAAGCGGAAGCACCATCATAAGACTTCAGAGCGACAGCGTTACAAATTCAGTTCAGGCTGCTGCAGACAGCGTAAAGGACGCACGTCTCAGCCTTGAAAACCAGTATGAGAGCCTTGAGGATTATACTATCAAGTCACCAATCAAGGGAACAGTAATTGAAAAGAAGAAAAAAGCCGGAGATACCATTGATTCCAATGCTGAGCTCTGCACGATCTATGACCTTTCATACCTTAAGATGACAATGAACATCGATGAGCTGGATATCAGCAAGGTAAAGGTAGGACAGACAGTAACGGTAACAGCCGACGCTGTAAAGGGAAAGACATTTACAGGAAAGGTAACTAAGATCAATATGGCTGGTACGACTACAAACGGAGTTACGACCTATCCTGTTCAGGTGCAGATCGATGGCAGTGATGAACTTCTTCCCGGAATGAACGTAAGCACGGAAATAGTTGTAAACCAGGTTGAAGATGTAGTTGCAATACCCGTTGGCGCTGTAGTAAGAGGCGACAAGGTGCTTGTAAATACAGGAGCTTCATCTGATGATCCTTCTATCCCTGCTGGATATGAATATGTGGATGTTGAAACGGGAGTAAGCAATGATCAGTATGTTGAGATCAAGAGCGGCATAAAAGAAGGCGACCAGATCGCATACATATACAGCTCATCAGCTAATATGGATATGTATGGCGGATATGGACCTGACGGTGAAATGGCCGTTGGGGTAGGCTAAAAAGGAGGGGATTGATATGACTCCTCTGATCGAGTTTAGAGATGTCTCCAAGATATATAACATGGGAGACAGTGTGGTAAGGGCTGCTGACCATATCAGCTTTACCATTTATGAAGGAGAATTTATCGCCATAGTAGGACAGTCTGGTTCAGGTAAATCTACCTGTATGAACATTATCGGATGTCTTGATGTGCCCTCAGAGGGTGAATATTTCCTGGGAGGCCATAATGTTGGCGAGATGAATAAAAACCAGCTTGCTGAGATAAGAAATGAAATGCTGGGCTTTATATTCCAGCAGTATAATCTCCTTCCGAAGCTCAATATAGTGGAAAATGTTGAGATACCTCTGATGTATGCCGGAGTTTCGAGGTCTGAGAGGCGCGAGCGTGCCAGAAAGGCATTGAAGAGCGTTGGACTCCTTGAAAAGGAGAAGCACTTACCAAGCCAGCTTTCCGGAGGACAGCAGCAGAGGGTATCCATAGCCAGAGCACTGGTAGGAAATCCATCGGTCATACTTGCCGATGAGCCTACCGGAGCCCTTGACTCAAGAACGGGACGAGAGGTTCTGAAAATACTTCAGAAGCTGCACAAACAGGGAAATACTGTAGTTCTCATCACCCATGACAACTCCATAGCGGCCACGGCTGAAAGAGTCATAAGGCTGGAGGATGGAAGAAAAGTGTATGACGGACCAACAAGTGATCCAAAGGCTTTTGTACAGCCCACATTCAAATTAGACGATGATGACATCGGGGAAGGAGGAAATGAATGAACATTTATGAATCCTTTTCAATGGCGATGAAAAACATCAAGTCAAGCAAGACCAGATCCATTCTTACAATGCTTGGTATTATCATCGGTGTTGCAGCCGTTATAGTTATAACGGGTATAGGAAATGGTATGGAAAAATATATGAAAGACCAGTTTGCCAGCATGGGAACAAATACTCTTTCAGTATATATAATCGGAAGAGGTAATCAGAAAATGACGGTCGAGGATATGCAGGTCGTTGTAGATGAAAACTCTGAATACCTTGATAAAATGACGCCGACCATATCGTTTCAGGGTTCCAAAAAAGTCGGAACTGACAACCTTAATTCAACCAATGTGAGCGGTGTAAGTGAGCAGTTCCTTGAGATAAAGGACTATGATCTTACAGAAGGCCGAAATATACAGTATATGGATATTAAAAACAGAAATAGTGTCTGTATAATAGGTTCTTATGTAAATAAAAAATATTTCGGAGGCAAAGGACTTGGAGATTCGATCAAGCTCAATGGCAGGAATTTCACTGTTATAGGAGTGCTTGAGGAAAAAGCCAAGAGTGAGGAATACTCATCGGATGATGCTGTATATGTACCCTACAGCACCGTAAGCAGAATGATGAATATAAGGGACGTAAGCGACTTTATCATAACATTTAAAAATGAGGAAGATTCCGCTAATGCCAAGAAAGCCCTAGAGGACGGCCTGACAAAATACTTCAATGGTGACACTGATGCGTATTATATAAACAGTATGGCTGAACTGCTTGATATGATGAATCAGATGACAAATCTGATAATCACAGTGCTTACCCTCATAGCCGGAATATCATTGGTTGTAGGCGGTATCGGAATTATGAACATCATGCTCGTTTCAGTAACTGAACGAACGAGGGAGATAGGTATAAGGAAAGCTCTTGGAGCCAAGGAAAAATATATTATGAGCCAGTTTGTCATAGAGGCAGCCGCCACCAGTGCACTGGGCGGAGTGATCGGTATAATTCTAGGCTACATATTATGTTTTGCCGTTACAAGGGTCATTTCCGTGATTTATTCACAAAGCTTTACTGTTTTACCGTCATTCTTCTCAGTTATGGCGTCATTTGGAATATCAGCTGCCATAGGTATATTCTTCGGATATATGCCGGCAAAGAAGGCAGCAAGACTTAACCCCATCGATGCTTTAAGATATGATTGATCTGTATAAATAGTAATGCATTATTAAAGGAGGAAGACCATGAAAAGACTTAAAAGATTTGCAAGTCTTATTTGTGCGGCGGTTCGTACTGTATCAGCTTTTGTGACGCCGGTTTTCGCTGCCACCAGCCAGACAGCCATTGAGACTGTCAAAGCGCTCGGCATTATGAATGGAGACGGTGCCGGAAATATGAATTTAACCAGTACCGTTACACGAGCTGAATTTGCCAGAATGCTTGTTTCAGCATCTGTTTATAAGGACGAGATGGGAGACGAGTCAGCAAGCTCACTTTATAAAGATGTAAAGATGAATTACTGGGCAGTTGAGTACATAAGAGTTGCTGTTGACAACGGATGGATGACCGGATATTCTGACGGTTCATTCAAACCCGACAATAAGATAAAATATGAGGAAGCGGCTACAGCCGTTCTCAAACTTCTGGGATATGACCCTTCAACATTTGCCGGAGTATTCCCTTCGGCTCAGATATCAAAATTCCAGGCCCTTGGAATAGATGATAATCTTACACTTCAGAAGGGACAGTACCTGACAAGAAACGACTGCGTATATATTTTCTATAATGCCCTTAAGGCTAAGACAGCCGATGGACAGGTATACGCTACAAAACTTGGATACACAGTGGATGCATCAGGAAATATCAGCTATTCATCACTTGTTGCAAGCGACCTTAAAGGTCCCTATGTATACGAATCCGGAAGTATATTCTCCAATATACCTTTCGCAGCTGTGGATGCTGTTATTTATAGAAATGGTGTTCTCAGTACACCTTCAGCCATCCAGATCTATGATGTATACTACTATAATGAATCACTTAAGACCATATGGATCTATGCTAACAGCGTTACGGGAACATACACAGCAGCATCACCTTCAACTGCTAACCCCACAAGCGCTACTGTTGCAGGAAACACATACAACCTTGAGAGCACAGCTTCATATAAACTTTCAGACCTTGGTTCATACACCATCGGAGATACAGTTACACTTCTTCTTGGTAAAGATGGTACTGTTGTTGATGTTGTATCTACATCACGCTTCAGCGGAAGCTATGTTGGAATCGTATCAAGCATTGGTTCTGATTCTTACACAAATGAGGCAGGAGCTAAGATCATTGAAAGTGTTGTTAATGTAACATGTACAGATGGTGTCGTAAGGAAATACCAGACTGATACTGATAAGTTCAAAGTTGGAGATGTTGTATCAATATCATTTGACGGAAGAAACAACACAGTACAGAAACAGGCAGTCAAGAGGATCAACGGAACATTCAACGCCGATGGAACAAAACTCGGAACACATCCCGTTGCTTCAAACTGCAACATCATCAATGTTAACCAGGATTACTCAGCTGCTGTGACATATACATCAAAACTTGCCGGCAAAGAGATCCTCAGCGACAACGTATTGTACTATGTAACAAACGGCAGCGGAGAGATCACCGACATGATACTTTATGATGTGACCAGCGACGGCAAGCAGTTTGGTATAGTTGTAAGCAAACAGGAAGTCTTTGGTTCAGATGGAATGGCTGATGAGCCTACAGAGACCATTTATAACTATATCATCAACGGCAAGTCAGGAACTGCCACTGTTTCAGGAAATGACTTTGGCGGCGACAGTGGTGCAGCATACTTCCAGTTCAGAAATGAAAAACTCATTTATGTAGGAAGACTTACTTCTGTATCACTCAATAACATCAGCTATGGTACAGCTTCAAGCGGAAGCAAGAAGTACAACGTAAGCGAAGACGTTCAGTGCTATGTTAAGACTGGTCCTAAGACATATGAGCAGACAAATCTTGCTACGGCTATGAATACAAGTAAATATAATGTTACTGGTTATACATACGGCAATGATGTTGTTCTCATAATGCTTACTGAGAGATAGGATAAACAGTAATTTAAGCGGGCTCCTTTTAAGGAGCCTGCTTTTTTGTTAAAAATTATTATAAAAATTTTACGGCCAGTTTTATGAGTGCACAAACTTAAAATAGTTTAATAATGTAATCTTCCACCACTTTTTATAAAAATATGGCAAAAAAATAAAAAAATATTAAAATTTAAGGTGAAATATGGGCTTTTTCCACCACTTTAATAATAAAAAGGTTGATTAATCAGAAAAATATGGTAAAATGATATTGCGCAAATATTAAATAAGTGTTTCATTTTATATGAAGTTCTTATCCTGCAAGGTGGGGTATAAAACATGAAAAGAATAAAGGTATTTATATTTGCCGTTGTATTTTCCTTGTTATCAGCGCTGAACGCTTTTGCCGCTGAGTCTGCCGGAAAGCCGTTTTTGCTTGGCTCATCAGTAACGGACACCATGACAGCTGCGTCTCAGCTGGGAATAATAGATGATAATATGGAAAAAAGCGATGTTGTCACAAGAAAAAATCTGTGCAGGATGATCGTAAGGTTTTACAGGGCTTCCACCGGCGGGACAGGTATAACCTTATCGGACAGTCCGTTTTTCGACTGTGACGCCAATGAGGTCGCATTCTGTTATGAAAACGGTATAATAAAGGGTATTGGTGAAGTGACCTTTGCCCCGGATTATTACGTTTCCAGACAGGAGGCAGCGGATGTGCTGGTAAATGCCATAAAGGCCTGCGGAGCAAATATAATCGAACCGGAAAAGGATTTTACACTTTCATATAGGGACAGGGCAGACATTTCCGATGAATATTTGGATGATATAAGCTATCTTACCGGAATAGACGTAGTCAAAGGATATGACGGATATTACTATCCACAGTCATACATAACCTATGAGCAGGCGGCCTCCATGATGGTCGAGGCATACTATCAGCTCATGCTTTCAAAAATAACCATCAATGGAAAGCAGATGTCCCTTGGCGATACGGAGGAAAAAATACGTCAGACCTTCGGAGAACCTTCCTATAAGATCGATGATACAGCCAATGGCATAAGCCTCTGGGTATATAAAAACGATATGAAAAACTTTTTTTATATTTCCTTCAGTGATGGCAAAGCCTCTGAGATATTCTCAAATGGCAGTTCATTCGTATACAGAGGCATATCCTCCGGAAGCAGCACCAGCGAAATAGACTTTGGCGCCAGGGCCAGGATAGATGGCAATAAGGCCACATATAATGATGGATATGGAACCGTTGAGATAGGAGCATTTTCATCAGATAATAAAATAAGCTATGTGTATGCTTCAGTGCATAATACAGAAGATGTCCATAAGATCAATTCAGCTGCCTTGGACAAAGATATCAGTCTTCTTTATGATATGATAAACGGAGAAAGGGTAAAAAGAGGACTGAGTGAATTTACGATAAATTCCACTGTGGCCGCGGCGGCCAAGCTACACTCAATGAGCATGGGATACTGGAACTATTCGGATTATACCAATCGTGACGGTACAAGCCCATTTGAAAGATTTGATAATAAGGATCTTCAATATATAATGGCTTCGGAAAACATTGCCAAGGTGGATGGAAAAGCCGTTGAGGTATACATAACATGGATGAACAATCCCGGAAGCAGGAGCAATCTTCTGACGGACTATATGGATAATGTGGGAATAGGAATGTATGTGAGCTCATCGGATAAAAAAACCTATGTGACCATGGATTTCCTTAAGCTCAAGTAATATAAATGTAAATAAAGCTCATAAAGCCTGACTGGCAGGCCTTATGAGCTTTTTTAATGGCGGATATCATCTGTTGTCAGCCGGTGGATCATCCTCCGGCTCTAAATCACAGTTTTATCAGCAGATTTATCTGCATGATGAGCAGCTTCCGCAGGAACTGCATGAGCCGCTGTTGTTATTGTTTGAACATCCGCATCCGCTTTCCAGTTCGCTGAGCGTGGGCGGGCAGAACATATCTGAAGGGAATGAAAGACTGTTGAAGAAGTCACATACGTTTTCTGAACTTTCAGCACCTGAGCAGTCCTCGGGTATGCAGCATCCGTAGTTGCGTACGAGCATATTTACAGGGCGGAAAAGTCTTATGATGGCAAACAGTCCAATGGTAACACATACAGCTGTGGGAACTTCTGTAACAGAATCATCGCATCCACATCCGCATCCACAGTTGCAGTCACAATTGCATTTAGGAGTAAGTCTGAGTTCAGCGGCAAGGCCAGCAGCCTTAGCTTCAACTGATACGAAGGGGCCTGATGAAGCAGAGATACCCTCAGCGTTGACAAGGTCAGTTGCCATGGCTGTGTCGCTTCCAACAGAACCAAAGAGAGTTACCTGCATAGTATATACACTTGTGGCTCTCTTGCAGGTGATGAAGTTGCAGTCAGAATCTCTGAAAGTAATGGTGTATGAGAATACGAATTTGATCTCAACATCCCAGTAGCCAGTTCTGAAAGCGTTTTCTTTTTTCTTTGTGATGAGTATTTTGCAAAGACAGAGGTCATCGATTGAAACTGAAGCGGCATTCATAGGAGGAACTATGATGTCGCCTTCCTGAAGTATTTCATTGCAGGAAGATGTGTTCCTTGCGCAGCGGGCCGGACCGAGCAGACAAGGTGTTAAACAAATCTGTTTACGACACTGATCAAAAATTTTATAAGCTATAATACAATCTTCTGTAGCTGCATTAGACTGAGCTGAGCAGTTATAATTTGATTCACAGCAAGACATATCCAATGCCTCCCATATATTTTATATGCTATATAATATGAGGATTTTTTCAATAGGTGAGTGAAAAAAGTTTATTTTATTGACACGGAGGCGGACAAACCATTATACTATATTAATTGGACAGATAAATTAGGCAGATAAATTCCCAAAAAGTCAGGTGATATATTAATGAAAGAAATAAAATTTTCATTCGATGAAGACAACGGGGGAAAAAATGAGGGCAAAGAAGCTGAAGTAATAGATCTATCGGAATACAGGCAGTACATAAAAGAATTTTTTAACGAAGACCTGGATGATAACGGGGAAATCCAGGAAAATAATGATGATAATGATGAGTATGACGATCATTACGAATATGCTGATGAAGATGAGGAGCTGGATGAAGAAGAAACATCCGATGATGAAAATGGGCCTGTATATTCAGATGACAGCTTTTCCGATGAAGATGATGATGGGCTTTACGATGAGGGCATGGCTAAGAAGGGGAAGAAAAGAAAAAAGCCTTCGAATAAACAGCCTTTAAAAAAGCAGGCCGTCAGGGGCAGGAGAAAAGGAAGAATACTGGTGAAGGTCATAGGAGCAGCGGCTGTATTGGCGGCTGTTGGAACAGTTATACTGGCTTCACCTGTTTTTGCTGTTCAAAACATAGAAATAAATGAACTCCAGTATTTTACCAAGGAAGATATATGTTCCAGGATAGGACTGGAGAACGGTGATAATGGAGTATTTTTCAATAAGGGAAGGGCTGAAAAGATACTGGAGAGCGATAAATATATATCAAGCGTCGATATATCATTCAGATTTCCTGATACCATGGTAATAACCGTAGATGAAAACAGGATCTGCGGATATATAAATTATCTTGGAAACTATCTGTATCTTGACCGTGAGGGCAGGGTAATAGATGTAAAGAGCGAAACATCGGAAAACCTTCCAATAATAGAAGGATTAAAGTTCAGTTCTTTTACTGTTGGGGAAGTTATGCAGGTTGAGAATCAGGAATCCTTTGAAGCGGCCCTTGTCATATCGAAGGCCATGTCAAAGTATGATGTGCTGGATAAGAAAGTCAGCATAAATGTGGCTGACAGTGAGAATATATACGCCTATGTGGATAATATAAAAGTCCTTCTGGGGGATACATCGAGAATGGAAGAAAAAATAAAGACCATGTCTGAAGCTGTAGCCGAAATACCAGAGGGAGATATGGGCACCCTTGACCTCCAGGATCTGAGCAAGCCCATAATTTTCAAATACTCAACGTAATTTATACAGACCTTAAAAATTTCTTTAAAAATTAAATTTTTTATTGAATATTAGACAAAAACAATATACAATGTAATATGAGAATTCGAGAATGAATAATTATGTTTACCAGCTTGATAATAAAAATTTTACATATACTGGAGAAAGTTTAGGAGGATTACAATGGCCGGAATAGAATTTGATATGAATAACACTAATGTTGCGCAGATAAAGGTTGTAGGTGTAGGCGGCGGCGGAAACAATGCGGTTGACAGAATGATCGCCGACAATATGACCGGAGTGGATTTCATTTCTATTAATACAGATAAACAGCAGCTCGACAGATCACTTGCCCAGACAAAGATCCAGATCGGCGAGAAACTTACAAGGGGACTTGGTGCCGGCGGAAATCCTGAGGTAGGAGAAAAGAGCGTAGATGAGACAAGAGAAGAGATCGCCAATGCTTTTAAAGATGCTGATATGGTATTCGTAACAGCAGGTATGGGCGGCGGAACAGGTACCGGAGCAGCTCCCAAGGTTGCTGGAATCGCAAAGGAAATGGGAAAACTTACGGTCGGTGTTGTAACAAAACCCTTCCTTTTTGAGGGAAAGAAAAGAATGTCAAATGCCGAAATGGGCATTGCACAGCTTAAGAAAAACGTTGATACTCTTGTAATTATTCCTAACCAGAAACTTTTAAGCATCATAGATAAGAAAACAACAATGGTTGAAGCTTTCAGAAAGGCCGATGAAATACTCAGACAGGGTGTTTCAGGTATAACTGATCTTATTTCAAGCCCTGGAATCATCAACCTTGACTTTGCTGACGTAAGGACTATTATGTCTGATAAGGGTATCGCTCATATGGGTATTGGTATCGGAACAGGCGAGAACAAGGCAGAAATGGCTGCTAAAGCTGCTATCTCCAGCCCTCTTCTTGAGACTACCATTGCCGGAGCTAAATATGTGCTCATCAACATCTGTGGTGACGCTAACCTTGGACTTCTTGAGGCAGGAGAGGCTGCGAGCCTTATTTCTGAAGCCATCGATCCCAATGCTGAGATCATATTTGGTACAACTCTTAACGAAGAACTTGAGGACAAAGTTATCGTTACTGTTATCGCCACAGGAATCGACTATGCTGGATTCAATGATGATAACGCAGATAAAAAGCCTGAGGCAAAGGCTGAAACAACAAAAGAAGCTGAAGAGAAGCCTGCTGAGGAGAAAGAAGAAAAAACAGAAAGCCAGCCTGAAGTCGTATCATATATCGATAATAACGGCGAAAAGGTCGATCTTGATATAGATATCCCCAGCTTCCTTAGAAGGAAAAAAATGTAAATAGATCATAACCATCGGCGAATTTAAAGCTGCTCTTGGATTTACGGGAGCAGCTTGTTTTATAGAAGGAGGGAATTTAATGAAATATTTGATAATCGGTACCGGAGGAACAGGCGGAGCCATAGGAGCATTTCTGGCGTCAGAGGGAAAGGACGTTACATTCGTAGCCAGGGGAGTGCATCTTGAGGCCATGAAAAATAACGGACTTTTAGTTGAATCCGGCCTTAAGGGACATATGGAAATAAAAAATGTCAAAGCTCTTGAAGGCAAGGACATAAATGAAAAATACGATGTCATATTCGTATGCGTAAAGAGCTATTCCCTTGAGGATATAGTACCGGTTATTGAAAGGGCTTCTTCTGCCGATACCATAGTTATACCTATTTTAAATATGTTTAAGACCGGAGCAAAACTTAAGGAGTATCTTCCCGGGGTAAAATTCCTTGAGGGATGTATATATATAAGCGCTTATATCGATGGACCTGGAAAGATAGTCCATGCTGGAGAGACATTTAAGGTATTTTTCGGAAATCCCTATAATGAGGATGTCAAGGCAGGACTTATGGAGCAAGTGGTTTCAGACCTTAAGTCAGCGGGAGTCATATCTGATATTTCCGATGATATACTTAGGGATACATTTAAGAAATTTTCTTTCATATCCGCCTTTGCGGCTGCTGGTGCCTACTATGATGTTGACGCTGGAGCCATACATAGGGAAGGAGAAGTCAGAGAGTTTTATAAGTCACTGGTAAGGGAAATAATAGAGGTTGGAAAGGCAATGAAGGTAAATGTCAGCCCTACCCTTTTTGAGGAAGACATGGCAACTGTGGATTCCTTTGGAGATGATATCAAAACTTCCCTTCAGAGGGACTTGGAAGCCGGTAAAAATTCAGAGATAGATACACTTATTTTTGGAGTTTCAAGGCTTGGAAAACAGTATGGCATACCGACTCCATGCTATGATAAGGTGTCAGCTAAATTCTCTTAATTTTTTCTAAAAATTATGGAGAAATTTTAGTTACTATGATATACTTGTTCTATTAAAATGAGTAGTTTGAGGTGAACGGCAGATGGCTGAAAAAAATCATGTACAGGTTATGATCGAGGGCAAAATGATGACCCTTGTGGGAACGGAAACTCCGGAATATATGAAAAGCGTAGCCGAGTACATAGAGGAAAAAAATAAAGAATTACGTTCCGGTGAAAACGGACGGCGGATGAATGTGGCCATGGCGTCAATACTCACTTCAATTAATGTTGCTGATGACTATTTCAAGGAAAAGGAAAAGAACAGCAGTCTTGAAACAGAGATTTCTGAGCTTAAAGAAAAACTTGAAAACTGTAACAAGGAACTTGAAGAGGCAAAAAAGGAAATAGAGCAGCTTAACCGGGATATTTATATCTTAAAGGACGATATGAATATGCTGGCTGAGGAAAAGGCGCAGGTTGAAGACCAGCTTGATGAATATTTTGTAGCCCTTGATGCCAGCAAAAACATAACAAATAAGAACAAAAACAAGCAATGAGTATACGGGGCGGGGGTCATATATCTCTTAAAGACAATGGTTTTATGAGAGTATTATATCCCGCCCTATTTGAGTATTTTGGAGGAAAATCCTATGTTAAAACCAGAACTGCTTTCACCCTGTGGTACCATGGAATCACTTAAAGCGGCCATAAATAATGGAGCCGATGCGGTGTACCTGGGAGGAAAGGACTTCAGCGCAAGAAAATACGCCGGAAATTTTTCCATAGAGGAAATAGGTGAAGCCTGTGATTACTGCCACCTTAGGGGAGCAAAGGTTTATGTCACCGTAAATACCCTGTACAAAGACACAGAATTAAAGAAATTCATCGATTTTGTGAAGGAAATGTATATGGCAGGCGTTGACGCTCTTATAGTACAGGACCTGGGAGCTGCAAATCTCATAAAGAGGTCATTTCCCGATATGAAACTCAATGCCAGCACACAGCTTACGGCAAATACTGTTGAAGACGTGAATTTCCTTTATAAGAACGGATTTGACAAGGTCATGCTCAGCAGGGAGCTTTCCATCGATGAAATTAGGAACATAAGAAAAAATACAGAAGCTGAGATCGAATGTTTCGTTCATGGTGCGCTGTGTGTATCATTTTCAGGCCAGTGCATAATGAGCAGCATACTGGGAGGAAGAAGCGGCAACAGAGGATGCTGTGCCCAGACATGCAGGCTGCCCTATGAACTGCACAGGGATTATGAAAAGGTTGCTGATGGCTATCTTATGAGCCCCAAGGACGTAGAGACTTTGGAGATACTGCCCCAGCTCATAGAGGCTGGCATAAATTCCTTCAAGATAGAGGGAAGAATGAAAAATCCCGAGTATGTGGCCGGAGTTACTGCCATATACAGAAAATATATCGATATGTATTTTGAGGATCCTGCCGGTTATAAGGTGGATAAGGAAGATCTGAAGATACTGCTTCAGCTGTTCAATAGGGGCGGATTTACCAACGGATATTTCACAATACCTTCTGGGGCTGATATGATGAGCATAGAAAGGCCTAAGGCCTGGGGACTCAAAACAGGAATAGTGGATGTATATGACTCAAAATATGGAAGGGTATCCATAAGGACGAGGGAGCCCCTGGTGCCAGGAGACGGCATAGAGGTATGGACTAAAAAAGAACCCCATGTGGGCTGCGGCATATCCAAACCGTCAAGGGCAGGACAGGTAATAAGCGTTATGATAAAGGGCGATATAGAGAAAAATGACGTTGTCTATAAAACCTATGATAAGGCGCTTATGGATTCCATGAAAAAGACCTATGACAAGGATACAAGAAAGACTGATATTTATGGCAAGCTCACAGTTAAGGAAAATATGCCGGTAAAACTCAGCCTGTGGCTTGAAAAGGGCATAAGCATAGCCGTTGAAGGCCCAGTGCCCGATAAGGCGGAAAACAGGCCTGTGACAAAGGAAGTACTTGAAAAGCAGATAGGCAAAATGGGTTCTACGCCCTTTGTCCTTAAAAATCTGGATATAGTCCTTGATGATGGATTATATGTCGATATAAAATCCCTGAATGAGCTGAGAAGAAGTGCCTGCGAGATGCTGGAAGAAAAAATAGTTTCTAAAAATAAGCATGGGGAGCCGGAGTTCGTAGCCTTCCCTGAGACCAGCGTAAGCGGCATAAAGAAAAATAAAAAGCTCAATGTAAAGGTACGCACCATGGATCAGTTCAATGCAGCTGCTGCCTGTGAGGGTGTGAACACCATATATTTTGAAATGTCAGAGGACCTTGATGATAACTTTGAGAAGATAATTGAAAAGGCCCACGACAGAGGAATAGAGATATTTGCAGCTTTCCCGAGAATATACAGGGAAAGAACAGAAGAGATATATTCAGACCTTATATCGAAACTTTCTAACAGTAT
>JAHZAW010000007.1:6849-28653 GCA_019423725.1 Clostridiales bacterium | reverse complement strand
ATAGATGGATTTTTAGTAACGTCCGTCGGACAGTTTGACAAAGTAAGGTCAATGGGCAAAAAAGCTGTCATAGATTATAATATGAATGTATTCAATAACGAAGCTGTGGAATATTTTAAACACAGGGGAGCTGACAGGATAACGATGTCAGTGGAGATGAACATAAAAGAGCTTAATGCAGCGGCTGATGATGACTGTGAGATGCTTGTATATGGATATCTTCCGCTGATGCCAACGGTCCAGTGTCCCATAGGAAATTACGCCGGCGGCAAGAAGGCAGGCATATACTGTTCAGAGAGGTTTTCAAAGGCATCATATGTGCTCAAGGACAGAAAGGACGTGGCATTCCCGCTGCTTCCTGACTGTAATCAGTGCGTATGCCAGATACTTAACAGTAAACCGCTGTTTACCCTTAAGTTCTTTGATGAGATACTTGAGACACCGACGGGATATGTCAGACTTGATTTCACCAGGGAAACATCTGGAGAAACAGCCGATATAATAAGGGCGTACCTTGAGATGGTGGATGATGCCTATCATCCCGGTCCCGCTGCAAAATCGCTTTTGAATAAAATGTCAAAGAGGGCTGTAACAAAAGGCCACTTCTTCAGAGGAGTTGAGTAATGGCTCGATGTATGATTTTTTGATTTTAATAAGCAGATATTTATTTGTAATTTATATAGCGGTATTTATTATCTGGGGCCTTGTTTTCGTGGTCGGAGAAAGGAGCGGGAATCCGGAAAACCTTCCAAGGGCCGTCGCATCACAAAGGACCATGATAATACTTATGCACATTACGGCCTATGCTATACTCTGCTGGGATACTGAAACGAACCTGCCGGATATAAAAGTCATAATATCCGGAGCCGGAGCTCTGGTATACTTGTTTGTTTCGTCGTTTCTTCTGCGCAAGATATATAAGCATGGCTGTCCGCTCATATGGAACTGTATGTATTTCCTTATGGATATAGGACTTATAATGCTTCAGAGGCTGAATCCGGAACTTGCGGCAAAACAGCTTATATGGATGACTGTAAGTGCGGTGGTAATAATGATAATACCTCCATTCCTTAAGATAATGCCGAAGCTTGAAAAGTTTGAGATGTTTTATCTCATACTTGCCGTTGTGCTTATCCTTCTGCCATTTATATTTGGAAATGAGGAGTATGGTTCCCTCAACTGGATAAGCATAAAGGGAATAGGTTTCCAGCCTTCGGAAATAGTAAAATTCCTTTTCCTGCTATATATAGCCTGTGTATTCAGAAAACCTCTGGATTTCAGAAAACTATGTATAATAACAGGATTTGCGGCGTTTATAGTTCTCTGCCTGGTACTTCAGAAGGACCTTGGAGGAGCGCTTATATTCTCCGTAACATATATACTTCTTTTATACATAACCACAAGCAATATACTTCTTCTGCTGTCAGGCTTTGGAGCAATGGCGCTTGCGTCGCTTTTAGCGTATAAGCTGTTTGGACATGTAAGGGTCCGTGTTTCCACCTGGCTCGATCCCTGGACCGATGCTGGAGATACGGGATACCAGATAACCCAGTCACTGTTTGCCATAACGACTTGGGGATTCCTTGGCAGCGGACTTACAAGGGGTATGCCCGGCAAGATACCCGTTGTGGAAAGGGACTTCATTTTTTCAGCTATATGTGAGGAGATGGGCACCATATTTGCCATGGGCGTAGTTTGTATATATATACTTCTTTTCCTCAGGGGAATGTTCATAGCTGTGAGGGCAAAAAGAAGATTTTACAGCATCCTTTCAGCAGGAATAGTTATTATGTTCTCTTTCCAGACATTTTTGATACTGGGAGGAGTAATAAAGCTCATACCACTTACGGGAGTAACTCTTCCATTCGTCAGCTACGGAGGAAGCTCAGTACTTGTAAGTGTGGCTTTGATGGGACTTCTCCAGTGGGCCAATGGAACGCCCGTTGAGAAATTGTCAAAGGAAGATGACCTCGAGGAACCCCTTGAGCATAAACTTCCTAAGCTTAACCTGTTGAAAAGGAAATCTCAATAATTGAGGTGATGTTATGCACAATGGTATGAAATCAAGTATGAAAAGGGTATTTTGGATATTGGTAGTGCTCTTTTTCCTTGTTATCGGAACTATGTTTAAACTTGTGGCCTTTGACAGACAAAAAATTGCCTCAAATAGTTACAATTCCAGACTTGGATATGAAAACGAAGACTTCAAGAGGGGCAGTATTTACGATACAAACGGAAATGTAATGGCTGAAAGCGTTAAATCCTCTGACGGAGGATATGAAAGGACATATCCGTACGGTGAAGCGGCTGCTAATATAACTGGCTATATAGGAGCTGGAGCCGCAGGTATAGAGGCAGTGAAAAACTATGAGCTGCTTGGACTGGACAACGAAATAAGCCAGAGGGTAAAACAGCTGTTTTCAGGCTCAGAGCTTACGGGTGACGATGTTTACCTTACCATAGACATGGATATTCAAAAACTGGCCTATGACCTCCTTGGAGATAATAAGGGAGCGGCTGTTGTAATGGACCCCACAACGGGAAGCATAATAGCCATGGCTTCCACACCTTCATTTGACCCGAATACGGTAAGTGAGGACTGGAGCGAGCTTTCCACCGATGAGGACAGCCCTATGCTTAACAGAGCTACCCAGGGACTTTATCCTCCTGGATCTACGTTTAAAATAGTTACCGCCCTGGCGGCAATGAGAAATATCGATGATCTTGACGACTTTGTATTTGACTGTGAAGGCCAGGTAGAGCTTGGGGATAAGATAATCCACTGCTTTAACTCAAAGGTACACGGTGTATTGTCCATAGATGATGCCATGGCCTACTCATGTAACTGTACTTTCTCATCCCTTGGTGAGGAGATAGGGGCAGCGAAGCTTAGGGAAACAGCAGACGCACTACATATGAATTCTGAAATAACATTTGATCTTCCTATTTCGGATACAATAGTTTCACTTACGAGATTTTCCGGAACGAGTGAACTGGCGGAAACATCCATAGGACAGGGCAGGACCCTTGTAACTCCGCTTTATATGGCCATGCTTATATCGGCGGTGGCAAATGATGGAGTTATGATGCAGCCCTATATGATAGAGAAGGTAACTTATTCCAATGGAAATACAAAGGAAACTACCATACCAAAAGTATATGATACAGTAATGACAGCTGAAGAGGCTAACAGACTTACAGAGATGCTTACGGAAGTAGTAAACAGAGGTACAGGAACAGCGGCGTCACTGAGAGGATACCAGGCAGCGGGCAAAACAGGAACAGCTGAAAATGAGAATGAAAATGACCACAGCTGGTTTGTAGGATTTGCCTCGACCGACCAGCCTGAGGTAGCTGTAGCTGTAATACTTGAGAATGTCAGCGGTTCTGCCAGAGCTACGCCCATAGGCGGAAAGCTTATGCAGGCAGTGCTTGATAAGAAGCATAATGGAGACATAGATAACAACAATTATACATATAATCCTCCTGCAGAGGCTGAACCTGATAATGGAGACGATGTAAACAGTGATACAGACATCGTAGAAGATGTTGTAGCTCCTGAGGATGATTATGTAATCGGAAGCGACCAGCTCCCTGGATCTGAAAATGGAGAAAACGATACAACTGCCCCTGAACAGGGTGGTACGGAAGGACCCTCTGAAAATACTGGACAGGATAATGGAACTGATACGAATAATCCATCAAGTCCGGGCGACACAGGAGAGAGTGGAAGCGGCGGAAATAGTGGAAACACAGATAATACTGAAAATAACGGGAACGGCGGAGATGCCGTTCCCGGTCAGTATACAGATGAATATGGACACCAGCTTGTAATAGTAAACAAGTGACGGGGACAAACTTAAAGTAAAAGGGTTTGTCCATTTTTTTTGCCCAGATTAGCGTACCCAATTAAAATTTAACTAATAGGTTGAAAAGAATACAAAAAAGCGGTATACTTATATCAATTGACAGATACACTATAAACTGTACGGAGGTAATCAGGTGATAGAAGCAGTCAGTTGCGGAGGCGTTGTGATCTGCAGGTGGAAAATACTTCTGCTGTATAAGAATCAGAACGGACGCTATATGGGCTGGGTATTACCTAAAGGTACTGTTGAAGAAGGAGAAAGCTTTAAAGAGACAGCACTTAGAGAGGTCAACGAAGAATCAGGAGCCAATGGCCATGTCATAAAATATATAGGAAAAACACAGTATGTTTTCCGTGGCAATGATGATATGGTGAGCAAATCAGTGCACTGGTATCTTATGTCGGCTGATTCTTTCTACTGCAAGCCGCAAAGCGAAGAATTTTTCGCAGACGCAGGGTTTTACAAGTTCCATGAGGCATACCATCTGCTTAAGTTCAATGATGAAAGACAGATGCTTAAAAGAGCGTTTTTTGAGTACGCAGAGTTGAAAAAAGCTGAGGGGATAACGCCTAGAAATGTGATCCTTAAGGGATACAATAATAATTAGCTTACGAAAGGAGAATTTACTATGAAGACTTTAAGTGAAAACAGCTCAGAACTCAGGGCATACATTGCCGGACTCAGAGAGGAAGAAAATAGAAACAAACTTATAGGACTTGTTGTAGCAGGTTCTGTTATCATAGCTCTTCTTGCAGCCGTAATCGTATATCTTCTTAAAAAGAAAAGTGAAGAAGAATACTATGACGACTGGGACGATGAATGGGACGACGATGATGAGTGCTGTTGTGACGATGAGTGCTGCTGTACTGACAGTGATGTTGATAACAGCGTAAAAGTTGAGCCTTTTGAAAAGTAATTTCTTAATAGTGGGCATAAGCCGCGGGAGTGAAATAAATAATAATTTTGCTCCTGCGGTATTTTTTATAAGCGGTAAATTGAAAATATATGGAAAACAAGCCTGTGGCTGTAGTCTTTGAGACAGAAGTGTAAATATGATGCTGCCTGCGGCATAAGAAAAACAGAGAAGTAAATTTTACCACAGGGATATAGCATAAGAATTGAAGCGCAAAGAAATGAAACCCGAAAGTAAGGAAACGTAGAAAGGAAGTATTCCGATCGTAATAATGATCATCTGCATAATAAGTGCGGCTGCTTTTGTTATCATCAATGATCTGTCCTTTGAAGACGTTTATGATTTTATAATGAACAATAGGACGGAAGCTCTGGTGATAATACTGCTTCTTTACGCTGTCAAAAGTGTTACGGTCATTATTTATTACAGTCTTTTGGTGGCACTCACAGGGTATATATTTGACCTTCCAACGGCACTGCTGGTAAATTCTGCAGGAACGTTGATCTGCCTTACGATTTCGTATATTATGGGTTATTTTACAAAAAATGAGGCATTGTTTAAGAAGCTCAATAAATATCCAAAGATAAAGAGATATTTCAACCGGTGTGAGGAAAACTCTTTCCTTGTGTGCTATATACTCCACGCCCTTGGGCTTTCAACGGAAATATTGGGGCTTATATTCGGATTTTTAAAAATGCCATATATCAGATATGCAGTCAGCAGTTTTATAGCGATCGCTCCGGGAATGATATGTGTTACCATATTCGGCAGGGAACTTGATTTCAGGTCGCCGGCTTTTTGGGTGGCAGTAGCAGTTGAGGTCACTGTGATAATAACGGCTTATATGTATTCTAGGAAAAGATTGCTGAAAAAGTAATAAAAGGGGAAGTTTAAATTGGCAGACAAGGAATTTTTAGGAACTGAAAAGGTAAGCAAACTGTTATTTAAGCTGGCACTGCCTTCGGTTGTGGCTCAGCTTGTAAACCTGCTTTATAATATGGTCGACAGGGTATATATTGGACATATGGAAAAAGTGGGAAGCCTGGCTCTTACGGGTGTTGGCGTATGTATGCCGGTGATACTTATCGTATCTGCTTTCGCCGCTTTGGTAGGAATGGGCGGAGCACCACAGGTATCCATATACATGGGTAAGAAGGATTATAAAACAGCCGAAAAAATAATGGGCAACTGTTTTGTGTTCCTTATATTCATAAGCATAGTGCTCACGGCGGTTTTATATATATTCGGCGAAAGGCTGCTGCTCATATTTGGAGCCAGCCAGAACACCATCGAATATGCCGTTGACTATATGAAAATATATGTCATAGGTACATTATTTGTACAGCTTGCCCTTGGTATGAATATGTTCATAACATGCCAGGGATTTACAATAATAAGTATGCTCTCAGTAATTATTGGAGCAGTGCTCAACATAGTACTTGATCCCATACTTATTTTTGCTCTGGATATGGGTGTCAAGGGTGCAGCCCTTGCCACAATAATTTCCCAGGCAGTATCAGCTGTATGGGTCGTAGGATTCCTTGCCGGCAAAAGAAGCGGCATACGCCTTCAGAAGAAGAATTTTAAGATTGATTTAAAAATACTTCTCCCCTGCCTGGCACTTGGAGTTTCACCTTTCATAATGCAGGCAACGGAGAGCGTTATAAATGTATGTTTCAATTCATCACTGCTCAAATACGGCGGGGATGTGGCTGTAGGAGCAATGACGGTATTATCCACTGTTATGCAGTTTTCAATGCTGCCTCTGCAGGGACTTACACAGGGAGCCCAGCCCATAACCAGCTATAATTACGGAGCAGGAAATCCTGACAGGGTAAAAGCATCTTTCAAAATGCTTTTGATAGCATGCTTTACATATTCCATGCTTTTATGGATAGCTATAATGCTCCTGCCGGATAAATTCGTGCTTATGTTCAACTCTGATCCTGAACTGGTAAGCTATGGCTCATGGGCCATGAGGATATATTTTGCTGTTTCCGGAATATTTGGCATACAGATAGCCTGCCAGCAGACATTCATTGCCATAGGAAACGCAAAAACGTCACTTTTCCTTGCTGTATTCAGAAAGATAATACTTCTTATACCGTTTATATATATCCTTCCTAATATTTTTGCAGATAAGGCTATGGCGGTATATCTTGCTGAGCCGGTGGCTGATACCATAGCGGTAATAACAACGGCCACACTGTTTACAAGATATTTCAGAAAAACACTGAAAAATATGAGAGCGGCAAAGGAAAACAACACAGCTCTATGATATTTAATGAACGATAAAAAAAGGAGGACTACAATGAGAAAAGTAAGAATAACACAGATACAAATGCCTGTATTCAACGACAAAAAAGACACTGTAAAGTATATAAGTGAAGCCGTTAAAAAGGCTTCTGAAAATTCTGATATTGTAACCCTTCCGGAAATGTTCTGCTGTCCCTATCATGTTGACAATTTCCCTGTATACGCTGAGAAGGAAGGCGGAGAAATGTGGCAGGTATGTTCAGACCTTGCCAGGAAATATAATATATATCTTTCAGCTGGTACCATGCCTGAAAGGGACGAAAATGGAAAAATATATAACACAGCCTATGTTTTTGACAGACAGGGCAAATGCATAGCTAAACACAGAAAAATGCATCTTTTCGATATAAATGTAAAAGACGGCCAGTATTTTATGGAATCTGACACCCTTACTGCTGGAAATACCGTTACCACATTTGAAACGGAGTTTGGTATTTTTGGCATCTGTGTCTGCTATGATTTCAGATTTCCTGAACTGTCCAGACTGATGGCTTTAAAGGGAGCTCAGGTAATACTTGTGCCGGCTGCCTTTAATATGACCACTGGTCCGGCGCACTGGGAACTGCTTTTCAGATCCCAGGCATTGAATAACCAGGTATACGCCGTTGGAACGGCTCCTTCAAGGGACCCTTCAGCATCATATCAGTCATGGGGACACAGCATCGTAACGGACCCCTGGGGAAGGGTTGTGCATCAGGCTGATGAAAAGGAAGGTATGTTCAGCACTGATATAGATCTCGACTACATACTTGAGGTAAGGGACCAGATACCTGTACTGAAACAGAGAAGATCGGATGTATATACACTGACTGAAAATAATGTGGAATAAACATTTATATGAGTATAAAAAAAGCAGTCCTCTGGACTGCTTTTTATGTTGAGTTTAATTATCTTCGTTATCTTCTTTATCTTCCTTATCTTCTATTATCATATCTTCAGGTCTAATGGACTCCGTTTTGACATCGGTATCGGGAGCTGTTGGAATGTCTTCGTCTTTAAATTCAGCATTGGCTGCGTCTTCCTTTAGAACGAGGGTGCTCATAAGCTTGAATGTTGTAATAATGGTAACTATATTTTGTATACCGTCTATGAGAAGAGAAACTCCCAGAAGGAGTATTATTACCGTTGTGATATTTGCTGAATTTAACATGAGAGAAACGCCAAATACAATTGTAAGCAGAGCAAAAAGAAGAATAAGACCCCACTTGTTAAGCCCCATGGCTTTGGCGTCAAAGGACACTTTTATTTTGTGTATACCGTCAGCAGTTATGGCTATTCCGATCACCACAGGAAATACCGGCATGATTATATTCGGAAATATCAGCAGCAGTCCTCCGCCTATTATAAAAAGCACTCCAAGCACCAGGTTGAACTGAAACCTTATGGTTTTGTTGTTTTCTTTATTTTTCATAAACTGACTCAGACGGACGATGCCAAGAATGAGCACAGCGGCTCCGAAGGCATAGCAGACAATGCGCAGAGATGTCTGGGGCCAGGCGATAAAACATATTCCAAGCACAACGAATATAAAAGCAAAGGCTACATAGACGACAAGAGCTCTTTTTATAGTTTCCATTTATCTCATCCTTTCCATTAAAAATCCCCATAGAATAAGTAACATTATAATGTTAAAATCCTTAATTATCAATAATTTGTACATAAGCATTTAAAATATTTATTTGATTAACAAAACAGGCATTGTTTGATATAATTAAGGTGCCTGACTAGGCAGATCATAAAAAATATAATTATATACACTTTACTTGACTACCACACTAAAGTGTATTATAATTAATTCCATTAAATAATGGGAGATATGACTATGGAAAAAATAAAAAATATCAGAAATGATGAAGAAGCGGTGCTCCGTTTCAAAAACCTTTATAAACAATACGGCTATAAGCAGTATAAGATGAGCAAATTCGAGGAATACGACCTATATGCTGAAAACAAGAATTTCCTTATGAATAGCAATATAATAACCTTTACGGACCTGAACGGAAAACTTATGGCTTTAAAGCCTGACGTTACCCTGTCCATAGCAAAAAATGTAAAGGACACCGAGGGCATACAGAAACTGTATTACAGTGAAAATGTATACAGAGCCAGAAAGGGTGGAAATGAGTTCAAGGAAATAATGCAGACCGGCCTTGAGTGCATGGGAGATATAGACCAGTACTCAGTGGGTGAGGTGCTCATGCTTGCTGCCAAGAGCCTTGAGGAAATATCAGATAATTATATAATCGACATATCCCATACAGGTTTTGTATCTGAACTTTTCAAGGATATATCAGAGGATAAGAGAGAGATACTTCTGAGTTTTGTTAACGCAAAAAATCCCGTGGGCATCAAAAGGGCCTGCGCTAAATTTGGTTTAGGCGTAAGCCTCACTGATAAAGCCGTTAAGCTGGCTTCTCTTTATGGTTCATTTGAAGATGTCATCGGAGAGCTTAGGAAACTCAGCATAAATAATAAGACTGATGAGGTCATAGATGAGCTTGAAGGCATATACAGGATGTTAAAAATATATGGCTGCGGCAAAAATATAAACATAGACTTTTCCATAATAAACAATATGAGCTACTATAACGGAATAGTATTTAAAGGCTATGTGGCAGGCATACCGACCAATATACTTTCAGGAGGAAGATATGATAAACTTCTCCATAAGCTTGGAAAGAACGCAGGAGCCATTGGCTTTGCCCTTTATCTGGACATGCTGGATATGCTCAATATCGAAGATGACGAATATGACGCAGATGTACTGCTTTTATATGATAAATCCGTTTCTCCTGAAAAAACAGCGGCTGCCGCTGAGGAGATAACCCAGGGTGGAGAGAGTGTAAGTGTTCTCAATGAGATGCCCGTAAACGGAAAATATAAAAGAATCGTGCGTGTGACAGAGAGGGGGCTTGAAGACGTTGAAACAGTGGATTGATGTTGCGCTTCCCAAGGGCCGTCTTGGAGAGAATGTTTATAAAATATTTGATGAGGCAGGATACAGCTGCCCATCCATACTGGAAACGAATAGAAAGCTTATATTTGAAAATGAAGAAAATAAAGTAAGATATTTCTGGGTAAAACCCTCAGATGTGGCTATTTATGTTGAAAGAGGAGCCGCAGATGTGGGAGTAGCGGGAAAGGATATAATACTTGAGTATGAGCCTGATGTATTTGAGCTTGCGGACCTTAATATGGGAAAATGCAGGATGTGTGTTGCGGGCCATAAGGGATTCAGGGACAACACAGCAAGGACATTGAGGGTAGCAACAAAATTCCCCAATATAGCCAGGGAATATTACGCCAAGAAAAGCAGGCAGATAGATATAATAAAACTCAATGGCTCCATAGAGCTGGCACCCATACTCAGAATGAGTGATGTTATAGTTGATATAGTTGAGACTGGAACGACGCTCAGGGAAAATAATCTGGAAGTCCTTGAGGAGATACTTCCCATAAGTGCAAGGCTCATTGCCAATAAAGTAAGCTATAAATTTAAAAACAACGAGATAATGGAACTTTGTGACAGGATAAATGATATATGCAGCAGAGGTGATGAATGATGATTAAGATAATGGACTATTCAAGCACCAGCAGTGATGAAATATTCGCAAGAGGTATTAATGCCACAGGTGTGGAGGAGACCGTTGCCGAAATCATTGCTGATATTAAGGAAAACGGAGATAAGGCTCTTTTTAAATACTGTGAAAAATTTGATAATACTGTAACTGACAACCTGGAAGTTACAAAGGAAGAAATAGATGAAGCCTTTGAGTTAGTTGATAAAGACCTTATCGAAGTAATGAAAAAGGCAAGGGAAAATATTTATGATTATCATAAACATCAGGTAAGGAACAGCTTTATCATAGCTGAAAAGGAAGGTGTTGTCCTTGGACAGAAGGTAACGCCCCTTGAGAGAGCTGGCATATATGTTCCCGGAGGTACAGCTGCATATCCTTCAACGGTGCTTATGAATATAGTTCCCGCTAAAATAGCTGGTGTAAAGGAAATAATAATGACATCACCGGCTAAGGAAGGAAAAATAAATCCCGTAATACTTGCGGCAGCAAAGATCGCCGGAGCTGACAGGATATTCAAGGCTGGAGGTGCCCAGGCCATTGCTGCTTTAGCCTATGGAACGGAATCCATCCCCAGGGTGGACAAGATAGTTGGACCTGGCAACGCCTTTGTTGCTGAGGCAAAGAAGCAGGTATTCGGACTTGTGGATATAGATATGATCGCTGGACCCAGTGAGATACTCGTTATAGCCGATGGAACGTGTGATCCTAAGACTGTGGCTGCTGATATGCTCTCCCAGGCAGAACATGATAAGCTTGCCAGTGCGGTCCTTGTTACTGACAGTAGAGAACTTGCTGAAAGAACAGCCCTTGAGATAGACAGGCAGCTGAAACTTCTGCCTAGACGTGAGATAGCAGGACCTTCAATTGAGAATAACGGAAAAATAATAATTGCTGAATCCATATTACAGGCAATAGAAATAGCCAACGAAATAGCTCCGGAGCATTTGGAAGTATGTGTTGATAATCCCTTTGATTATCTGGATAAGATAAAAAATGCAGGCTCCATATTCCTGGGCAAAAACTGTCCAGAAGCCCTTGGAGACTACTTTGCCGGACCAAACCATACTCTTCCCACCAGTGGAACAGCGAAGTTTTCAAGTCCGCTGTCAGTGGATGATTTTGTTAAGAAGTCAGCATTCACATATTATACAAGGGATGCGCTCTCGAAGGTATGCGATGATATAGCATGTTTTGCGGAGAAGGAAGGACTGAGCGGACATGCCAGGTCAGCGCTTGTAAGGTTTGATAAAGCTGGAATTTAAGGGGGAATAATAATGAGCAGATTTATGGATGAAAAATATTCTTCCCTTGAAGAATATGTTCCCGGCGAACAGCCCACGGATATGCAGTATATAAAGCTTAATACTAATGAATCGCCGTTTCCTCCTTCACCGCTGGTAGCCCAGGCCATTACAAGGCAGGAGATCGATAAGCTTGAGCTTTACCCTGACCCTGAGTGTAAGGCGCTTATAGGAAAACTTGCGGATATTTATGGATTTGATAAAGATAATATATTTGTAGGAAATGGTTCCGATGAGATACTGAACTTTGCGTTCATGTCATTCTGTCAGAAAGGGGCTGCCTTTGCCGATATAACCTATGGTTTTTATGAGGTTTTCGCAGACCTCTATGGCATTGACGCAGATATAATACCCATTAAGGATGATTTTTCAATCGATCCAGATGATTATGTGGGCATAGGAAAGACGGTATTTATCGCAAACCCCAACGCTCCCACAGGAAAGATACTCCCCGTTGAGGATATAGAAAAAATAGTCAAGTCAAATCCGGACAATGTGGTAGTCATAGATGAGGCTTATGTGGATTTTGGCGGCAAAAGCTGCCTGGACCTTGTAAGGAAATATGATAATATACTTATAGTTAGAACATATTCAAAATCCCGCTCCCTGGCCGGAGGAAGACTTGGATTTTCCATCGGTTCAAAGGAGATAACATCTGACCTCAGAAAAATAAAGTTTTCAACAAACCCCTATAACATAAACAGGCTCACACTCCTTGCGGGAGAGGCAAGCCTTTATGACCAGAATTATTATAAGGAAAACTGTGCAAAAATAATAATGAACAGGGAATATACAAGAAATGAGCTTGAGAAAATGGGCTTTGAGACACTTCCCTCGGTCACAAATTTTCTTTTCACAAGACATCCTATGATATCAGGAGAGATGTTTTATGAGAAACTGAAGGAAAATGGCATACTTGTAAGGCATTTCAATAAGGAAAGGATCAAGGATTATATCAGAGTTACCATAGGTACATATGAGCAGATGAAAGCCTTTGTATCCGAAGCCAGATATATACTTGAAAGAGAGGAGCGGTCAAAGTGAGAACAGCCGAGATAAAAAGAAAAACGGCCGAGACCGACATCGAAGTTATATTGAACATTGATGGAAGCGGAAAGGGCGAGATCAATACAGGTGTTGGATTTTTAGATCATATGCTCACTCTGTTTTCACGCCACGGAAGATTTGATCTTAAGGTGGTTTGCAGAGGCGATGTGGATATAGATGACCACCACAGCGTTGAGGATATAGGTATATGCCTTGGAAAGGCTTTTAACAGTGCTGCTGGTGATCTGAGGGGCATAAAAAGATATGGTGATATAATACTTCCCATGGATGAGGCTCTGATAATGTGTGCCATCGATATAAGCGGAAGGTCATATCTCAATTTTGACCTTGACATACCGACGGAAAAGGTCGGAACATTCGATACTGAACTGGCTGAGGAGTTTTTCCAGGCCTTTGTGAGAAATTTCCCCATAACTCTGCATATAAAACAGCTGGAAGGAAAAAACTCACATCATATAATAGAGGGCACATTTAAAGCCTTTGGAAGGGCTTTAGCCAGTGCCATCGATACTGACAGAAGATTTGCGGATGAGATTCCGTCGACAAAAGGGGTGCTGTGATGATAGCGATAATTGATTATGGAGTAGGTAACCTGTTTTCTTTAAAGAGCTCTTTTGCTTTTATAAATAAAGAGGCTGTAGTGACGGGCGATCCTGCTGTCATCGAAAAATGTGACAGAATAATCCTTCCCGGTGTCGGAGCCTTTTCCGACGCGGCAAAGAAGCTTAAGGACAGCGGCCTTGGTGACGTTGTGAAAAAAGAAGCGGCAAAGGGTAAACCCATACTTGGCATCTGCCTTGGAATGCAGCTGCTTTTTGATAAAAGCTATGAATATGGTGAACATGAAGGACTTGGGCTGATAAAGGGAAATGTAAAGCCCATAGCTGATGTGGTTGGTAAAGATCTTAAAATACCTCATATTGGCTGGAATGCCCTCATATTCCCCAAAAATAATGAAAAGAGCCCTCTTTATAAATATACCAATGAGGGAGACTTCGTATATTTTGTTCATTCATATTATGCGGCGGACTGTGATGAGAGCATTACAGCGGTGGCTGAATACGGAGCTATGTTGACCGCTTCGGTTCAGAACGGATGTGTTTATGGAGCCCAGTTCCATCCTGAAAAGAGCGGAACTGTAGGGCTTGGCATACTGAAGGCTTTTTGTGAGATATAAAGGAGGATAATTATGTATATATTACCTGCTATAGATTTATATAACGGCTCTGCCGTACGTCTTTCAAAGGGCGATTATAACAATATGACCGTTTACAGCAACAATCCTCCGGAATTTGCGGAAAAATTCCAGAAAAGCGGCGCTGAATTTCTCCATGTCGTTGACCTGGAAGGAGCTAAGGACGGTACAACAGCGAATTTTGACACAGTAAAGGCCATCATAGACAAGACAGATATGAAAGTTGAGATAGGCGGAGGTATCAGGACCGATGCCGTCATAAGAAAATATATAGATGCTGGAGTATCAAGGGTAATACTTGGTACAGGAGCGGTAATGGACAGCCTGTTTTTGGAAAGATCCGTAAGGAACTATGGGGATAAGATCGCCGTAGGTGTGGATATTAAAGATGATTATGTGGCTATCAAGGGCTGGCTTGAGGTAACGGAGTTAAAATGCTTTGATTTTTGCAGAGGCCTCGAGAGAGTCGGAGTAAAGACCATAATCTGTACGGATATATCCAAGGACGGAATGCTTGGAGGAACGAATGTGGAGCTGTATAAAAAGCTCAACGATATGTTTGACCTTAATATAATAGCTTCCGGAGGAGTTTCTTCTTTAGATGACATCAAGAAGCTTTCTGAGCTCAACATATACGGAGCCATTCTTGGCAAGGCACTTTATGAAGGCACAGTTGATCTTAAGGAAGCAGTTGAGACAGCCAGGAGGACAGAAAAATGATAACAAAAAGGATAATCCCCTGCCTTGACGTAAAAAACGGCAGGGTAGTAAAGGGAGTAAATTTTGAGGGACTTAATGATGTTTCATCTCCAGTATCTCTGGCCGACTTTTACAGCAAAAGCGGAGCTGATGAGCTTGTATTTTATGATATAACCGCATCGGCTGAGGGAAGAAAGCTTTTTACTGACATACTCACCGAGGCTGCGGAAAAGATATTTATACCCTTAACTGTTGGAGGCGGCATAAATACCGTTGATGACTTTGACAGGGTGCTTAAATGTGGAGCGGATAAGGTCAGCGTAAACTCAGGAGCCATAAAAAATCCATCCCTCATATCTGAAGCGGCTAAAAAATACGGAGACCAGTGTGTTGTACTTTCTGTCGACGTAAAGAGAGTAGATGGAAAATTTACTGTCTTTGCCAGGGGCGGAAGAGACAATACTGGAATGGATGCCATAGAGTGGATAAAGAAATGCACTGCCGATGGTGCAGGTGAAATAGTTGTTAACAGCATAGACACCGACGGAGTTAAGGGCGGATTTGACCTGGAAATGCTTGAGGCCGTATGTGATGTCGTATCTGTACCCGTGATAGCTTCAGGCGGAGCCGGCTGTATAGACGACTTTACGAAGCTGTTTAAAGCTATACCCAAGGTAGACGCTGGACTTGCTGCGTCCATATTCCACTTTGGAGAGGCAGATATAAAGAATTTAAAGGAGACCCTTAGAAATGAGGGCATAAATGTAAGGATATAAATATATAAGGAGAATTATTATGCTTGACATAAATGAACTCAAATTTGATGAAAAAGGACTTATCCCCGCTGTGGTCGTTGATGCGGAGAGCAAAGACGTGCTCACAGTGGCTTATATGAATAGGGAGAGCCTTGAAATAAGCATGAAGGAAGGAAAAACATGTTTCTGGTCACGTTCAAGACAGGAACTTTGGAGAAAGGGAGAAACATCAGGAAATTACCAGCACATCGTAAGCATAACAGCTGACTGTGACAGGGATGCCCTTACGGTAATGGTAAAGAAAGACGGCCCTGCCTGCCATCTTGGAACTGATTCATGCTTCAACGACCTTGTATATAAAAATGATGATGTAAATTATTTTTCATATGAAGGCCTTATGAAACTTATCGAAGGCAGAAAGATCCATAAAAAAGAGGGCTCATACACAACATACCTCTTTGAAAAGGGCATCGATAAGATACTTAAAAAAGTCGGTGAGGAATCAACTGAGGTAATAATCGCAGCCAAGGCAGATGATAAGAAAGAGACAATATATGAGGTAGCTGACCTCTGTTATCATGTAATGGTAATGATGATAGAGATGGGAATTTCCATCGATGACATCACCAAGGAGCTTGCCAGCCGCCATGTAATAGACCATAAGGTAAAGCAGGAGAAAATGACCAAATGATAAAGGCTGATTTTCACACCCACACCACATACTGTGACGGAAAAAACACCATAGAGGAAATGTATGATGCTGCTGTAGAAAAGGGAATGACAGCCATTGGATTTTCCGGCCATTCCCATACGTCCTTTGATGAGTCTTACTGTATGAGCAGGGAGGATACCGAAAAATATATAAGGGAAGTACTTATGCTCAAAAAGAAAAATAAGGAGAACATAGAGGTATATCTTGGCATTGAAAAGGACAGATTCACGGATATGACTGATATGGACAGGTTCGACTATGTCATAGGCTCTGTACACTATGTATTAAAGGATGGCTGTTATCTTCCGGTAGATGAAAGCGCAGACTTATTTAAGAAAAATGTATCAGAATACTACGGATGGGATTACTGCGCCTTCTGCTGTGATTATTTCAAGGAAGCAGCATACTTTGCTGATGACAAAGATGTGTCCATAATTGGCCATATTGACCTGGTCACGAAGTTCAATGAAAATGACTGTATATTTGATACTGCTAATAAAAAATATGTATCAGCGGTCAATGAGGCGCTCTATAGGCTGGCAGCGGCGGATAAGATACTTGAAATAAATACGGGAGCCATATCAAGAGGTTATAGAAAAACGCCATACCCGTCTGAAGATATCCTTGTGAAGTGGAGAAAGCTTGGAGGAAGGATAATTTTTTCTGGAGATGCGCATAGTACTGACGGGCTGTGTTTTGACTTTGAAAATGCCCGTAAAATAGCCGTTAACAGCGGTTTTAAGACAGCTGTGGTACTTAAAGACGGTATTTTTGAAGAAGTATCTTTATAAATTTGGTGTTGACATTATTAAAAAGCGAGTTATAATATCGTTATAAATAAATACTGTATACAGGCAGTGATGAGAAGGAGTAACCTTATTGCGGCATTTAAGAGAGAAGACGGAGGGTGCAAGTCTTTATGCGGATAGGGCGAAGCAGTCTCTGAGCTTTGGACCGAAAGCAGCGCGCGTAAGTAGGCTTCAACGTGATTCTCACGTTACAGGGAAGCGGTATGTATGTACCGGCAGAGTGCAGGTTTATCCTGAATTTAGGTGGTAACACGGACAATAGTTCGCCCTGAGCATATATTGCTCAGGGCGTTTTTTTTGCCGCTGAATAAAAAGGAGTGTTAATGAATGAGAAAGTTTGATAAGTCAACGAAACTTGATAACGTAAGCTATGATATAAGAGGTCCAGTAATGGACGAAGCAAACAGAATGGAAGCCATGGGTATGAGGATACTTAAGCTCAATATCGGAAACCCCGCACCATTCCGCTTTACTGCTCCTGACGAAATGATAAGAGATATGATATATAACATAAGGGATACAGAGGGATATTCCGATTCAAAGGGTATGTTCTCGGCAAGAAAGGCAATCATGCAGTACTGCCAACTCAAAAATATACCCAATGTGGATATTCCTGACATATATACAGGAAACGGTGTCAGTGAACTTATAACTATGTGTATGCAGGGTCTTTTAAATAGCGGAGATGAGATACTTGTTCCCATGCCTGACTATCCTCTCTGGACAGCATCTGTAACGCTTGCAGGAGGAAAAGCTGTACACTATATGTGTGATGAGCAGGCTGAATGGTATCCTGACATTGATGACATAAGAAGCAAGGTAACACCCAGAACAAAGGGTATCGTAGTAATAAATCCCAATAACCCCACAGGAGCCCTTTATCCTAAAGAAGTACTTGAGGAAATAGTTCAGGTGGCTAGGGAAAACGAACTTATAATATTTGCTGATGAGATATATGACAGACTCGTTATGGATGGACTTAAACATGTTGCCCTTGGTTCTCTCTGTCCTGACCTTTTATGTGTAAACCTTAACGGACTTTCAAAGTCCCACAGGGTAGCAGGCTGGAGGATAGGCTGGATGGCATTGAGCGGCGATAAGAGCAGAGCAAAGGGATATATAGAAGGCCTTAATATGCTCTCATCCATGCGTCTGTGCTCAAACGTTCCCGGACAGGCAATAATCCAGACAGCAATAGGGGGCATACAGACTTCAGATGAGTATATTATGCCCGGCGGAAGGATATATGAACAGAGGGAATGTATATACAATGCCCTTAAGGATATACCCGGAATAAGCGTTGTAAAGCCTAAGGCAGCATTTTATATTTTCCCTAAACTTGATGTTGAGAAATTTAACATCACCGATGATGAGCAGTTTGCCCTTGACTTCCTTAAGAAGAAAAAGATACTCGTTACCCACGGAAGAGGCTTCCACTGGCCTGAACCTGACCATTTCAGGATAGTATATCTTCCCGAGGTCGACCAGCTTGAGTTTGCCTGCTCAGAGCTCAAGGACTTCCTGAGCACATATCATCAGTGATAATTAGCAGAAAACTGCGGTGCAGTAATAACAGGGGGTATTTTAGTGGAACTTCAGCTTAAGAAGATATATAGACATTTTAAGGGAAACCTTTATTTTGTGGAAGATACGGCCATTCATAGTGAGACCGGTGAGAAATATGTGGTTTACAGGGCTCTGTATGGTGACCAGCAGCTTTATATAAGACCATACGATATGTTTATGTCTGAGGTAGACCACAAAAAGTATCCCGATGTAAAGCAGAAATACAGATTTGAACTTGCTGATATAAAGAGTGTGTACTGATATGAGATATGAAAATACGAAAGAAGCTGTTTTTTTAAAAAGAAACAACAGGTTTTCAGCCGATGTACTTATCGACGGTGAACCTGAAAAGGTACATATAAAAAATACCGGCAGGCTGAGGGAGCTGCTTATTGATGGAACTGCGGTAATACTCGAAGAAGGCAGGAATCCCGAAAGAAAGACCAGATATTCTATCACAGCCGTGAAAAAGGGAAATGAGCTCGTCAATATAGACTCCCAAGCCCCTAACGCAGCGGCATATGAGGCATTGTCCGAAGGCAGGATAACTGAGATAGGAAAACCTGATATGGTAAAGAGAGAAGTAAAATACGGTGATTCCAGATTCGATCTTTATTATGAGAAGGACGGAAGGAAAGGATTCGTTGAAGTCAAGGGAGTCACCCTTGATGATGATTCCACAGCAAGATTTCCTGATGCTCCAACCCAGAGGGGAGCAAAACATCTCAGAGAGCTGGCCAAGGCTGTAAAGGAAGGCTATGAGTGCTCAGTGCTTTTTGTTATCCAAATGAAGGGCATCACCGCATTTGAACCGAATTATGCCACTGATCCTGAGTTTGCCTCTGAACTTATAAATGCTTCAAAGAACGGTGTGAATGTTCTGGCCTATGACTGCATAGCAGGAGAAGATTCCCTTGATATAGACTCCAGGGTAATGGTCAGATTAACCAATTAAAAATTAGATCACATAAAAGGTCCTGAAAACTTACGTTTTCAGGACCTTTTTAATTATATATTTTTCTCAGCATAGGTATAGGTCTTTTTCAAGATCTCTATTATCTGCGGCACAGGTATACTGAAATCAATATCTGAACAGAATTTTATTAACTCATACATGCCGCCGCTGTGATAATAAAGTATAAGGGTCTCTTCCTTTGTAAGCTCAGTCTTGCCAAGCTGTTTTTCCATCATAAGTCTGTTGTATTTAAGTATTATATTAAAGAGCTTTTCGTAGCAGCCTGACTTTTTTACAACTTCTATAAATTTTTTGTTTTCCTCCAGTTTCTCAAAATATTTTTCGGCAAAGTGTCTCAGATCCATGAACTTATATTCATCTATTTCTTTTTGAAAATCCTCAAATAATTTATCAATGGCATCAATTAGCAGATCATCGATCTTTTTATAATTTCTATAAAAACTCATTCTTGACACACCGGCCTTTTTAGTGATGTCCGTAACAGTTATTTTTTCATAATCCTTTTGGGATATTAGGAATATTAGAGCTTCGATTATGCTGTCTTTCGTAATGTCTTTCATAAATATCAAACCTTTCTAAATATTTACAAATTTATTTTTAATTAAAATCCAATTGAACAGCCAACATAATAATATTATAATACATATACAAATAAAGTGACAAGTGTAACATTTTAAAAGGAGAGAATTTTTATGCAGGAATTAAAACCGAATAAAAAGCCGCTGTATTTTTACTGGCTTATAGCACTGGTTATATTGATCGTGCTTAATACATTTGTATTCCCCTTAGCTTTTAAAAAAGAGGTGCAGAGTGTTGATTATGGCACATTTATGACCATGATGGAGGATAAAGATATAGGCTCTGTAATGGTAAACAATGATGAGATTGTATTTACCAATAAAGACGAAACAAAAGTGTATCAGACAGGAAATATGGATGATCCACAGCTCGTTGACAGGCTCTATGAGTCAGGAGCAAAGTTTGATAAAGAGGTAGTAGACCAGATGAATCCTCTTTTATACTATTTCTTTAGTTTGATAGTGCCAATTGCCCTTATGGTGCTGCTTTCACGTTTCTTATCCAAAAAAATGGCCGATAAACTTGGCAATAATCCAATGATGATGCAGTTTGGAATGGGAAATGGCGGAAATGCCGCAAAAGTATATGTTAAGAGCGATAACGGAATAAAATTCAGTGATGTTGCAGGTGAAGAGGAGGCAAAGGAGCTGCTTCAGGAAATAGTAGATTATCTTCACGATCCCCAGAGGTACACTGAAATAGGAGCATCACTTCCTAAAGGTGCACTGCTTGTGGGCCCTCCGGGAACAGGTAAGACTCTCCTTGCCAAAGCCGTAGCTGGTGAAGCTGATGTACCTTTCTTCTCCATATCAGGTTCTGAATTCGTTCAGATGTTCGTTGGTATGGGAGCGGCAAAGGTAAGGGATCTTTTTAAACAGGCAAAGGAAAAGGCACCCTGTATAGTTTTCATAGATGAGATCGATACCATTGGTAAAAAGAGGGACGGCCAGATAGGCGGTAACGACGAAAGAGAGCAGACACTCAACCAGCTGCTTACGGAAATGGACGGATTTGACGGTAATAACGGAGTTGTAATACTTGCGGCTACCAACAGACCGGAATCCCTGGACCCTGCGCTTTTAAGACCCGGAAGATTTGACCGAAGGATACCCGTTGAGCTTCCTGACCTTCAGGGAAGGATAGACATACTTAAGGTACACGGAGCAAAAGTCAAGATGGATAACGGCATAGACTATTCTGAGATAGCAAGGGCAGCGGCCGGAGCATCAGGAGCAGAACTTGCCAATATAGTAAATGAAGCAGCACTTAGGGCCGTAAGACAAGGACGTAAAAAGGTCCAGCAGCAGGATCTTATGGAAAGTGTTGAAGTTGTAATAGCAGGTTACCAGAAAAAGAATAAAATATTATCAGATAAGGAAAAACTTATCGTATCATACCATGAAGTCGGCCATGCTCTTGTGGCAGCTCTTCAGACTCAGTCAGCTCCCGTACAGAAAATTACCAT
>JAHZAW010000007.1:0-6839 GCA_019423725.1 Clostridiales bacterium | reverse complement strand
TGGATGAGGGCGAGCATTATCTTATGACAAAGACTGAAATTGAAAATAAGATAGCCACATACACCGGAGGACGTGCCGCAGAGGAAATCATCTTCAAGGACATAACCACAGGAGCATCAAACGATATCGAACAGGCTACAAAGCTTGCCAGGGCCATGGTATCAAGGTTTGGTATGGCTGATGAGTTTGGAATGGTGGCCATGGAGAATGTCACCAATAAATATCTTGGAGGGGATACATCCCTTGCCTGCTCAGAGGAGACCCATACAAAAATAGATGAACTGGTGGTAAAAATAGTTGATGAACAGTATGAAAAGGCTAAGAAGCTCATACAGGATAATATAGGAAAGCTTCATGAGATCGCTAAGTTCCTTTACGAGAATGAGACCATAACCGGTGATGAATTTATGAAGATATTGAACAGCAAAAATGAGGCGGTGTAAACTTCCATGAACCTGATGTTCACTTTAGACTCGAATTATATACCTCATCTTAAGGTATGTATAAAATCTATTATGAGATTTCCTGTAAAGGAAGGCTGGGATATCTATATACTCACGGACCATATAGATGAGAGCTTCAGAAAACTGGCGGAAGACATAGACAAAAAACAGAACGCAAGGGCTCATCTTATAGAAGTCGATGATATACTCTTTAAAAAATTCCCTGAGACAGGAAGGTATTCAAAGGTGGTATATTACAGGATATTCGCAGCCTCTATCCTTCCGGAAAATATAGACAGGGTGCTGTATCTTGACCCGGATATAGTAGTCATCAATCCCCTTGACAGTCTCTATAATATGGATTTTGATGGTAATTATTATATTGCCTGCAGTCATACGAAGGCTGTGCTCACCGAGCTCAACCGTCTTAGGCTTGGCATAAATAATGAGGCTCCATATATAAATTCTGGGGTAATGATGATGAACCTGGAGCTGCTGAGAAAAGAACAGACCATGAAAGAGGTCATAGAGTATGTGAAAAAACGTGGAAAGTTTTTTGTTCTGCCGGACCAGGACGTTATAACGGCCCTGTATGGAGAACGGGTGCGTATAATCGATACATTTATATATAACCTGAGCGACAGGCTTATATATATGAACAATATGAACCCCATAATAAATGATGTAATAGACTTGGACTGGGTCAGAAAGAACTCTGTTATAATCCACTATTACGGCGAGAATAAGCCCTGGAAGGAAAATTATAAAGGAATACTCAATGTGTTTTATGATGAGATTTCTTAAGGTATTTGTAAGAGAATAAAGGCATAAAATAAATTGACCGTGGATGGTTAATATGTTACCCTCTGTTTATACTGATAACAGAGGGTAATTTTGTAAATAGAGGGAGGATAAATATGAATACGAAGTTCAAAGATATTTTTTGGGTAATATTCGGAAACACTCTTAATGCCTTTGCGGTAGCATTTTTTATACTTCCAAATGGTCTTGCCATGGGAGGCGGAACGGGTATTTCATTAATAGTAAATCATTTTTTCAATATACCTATTTCTGTCTTTGTATTGATTTTTAATATAATAATGTTTGTAATAGGAGCGGCTCTTTTAGGAAAGAAATTTGCCATAACCACAGCAATAAGTACATTTTATTATCCGTTCATACTGGGCGTTTTCCAAAATGTCATAGGAAGCTACTCAGCAACGGATGATATATTTTTGAACACATTTTTTGCCGGACTGCTTATGGGCCTTTCACTGGGAATAGTAGTAAGAGCTGGAGCATCAACGGGTGGAATGGACATACCGCCCATAGTTATAAATAAATACTTTGGCATATCCGTATCGGGAGCCATGTATGTTTTTGGATGTATAATACTTGCTTTGCAGCTGACCTTCAGGGATACTGAAAAGATACTCTATGGAATAGTTCTTATTATGATAAATTCCCTTGTGCTGGATAAGATGATAGTCCTTGGAAAACAAAGGGTGCAGCTTCAGATAATAAGCGAAAAATCCGATGAGATAAAGCATGCTATTATGGAGAAAATAGGCAGAGGTGTCACTGTATTATACGGTGAGACTGGATATATGGGAGAGAGATGCAACATAGTCCTTACGGTCGTATCAAGCGGACAGCTACTTAAGGCTGAAAGGATAGCAAAGTCCATAGACCCGAAATCATTTGTCATAGTAAACTCTGTGAAGGAAGTTGAGGGAAAAGGATTTTCAGACATATAAATAAAAACCGCCGTTTATACGGCGGTTTTGTTTTGAGCTTCCTGCTTTTTATCAAATGGTTTAAAAATAAATTCAGGGAGTGATAATACCAGAAGAATGGCGATTACACATACACCTACTATTTTGATACATATCATTGTCTGGTCTACAGCGTTATACATATCAGATATTATTACGGCATAGGCTGCATTATACATATTTCCTCCAGGAGAGAGGGGGAATACCGATGGAAGAACATATACCATTACTGGGATATGTCTCCTCATGGATGTTATGCGGGCTAAAAAAGCGATGAGAAGGGCGCCGAAGAAGTTGGCTGATGTCCCAAAACCATAGTGGTTTATAAGGATATAATATATGCCGTATCCGAGTCCTCCGAATATGCCGCAGAAAATAAGTTCTTTTTTAGGAGTGTTATACACTATGGCAAAGAAGAAGCATGCCATAAATGCCATTATCATTTCTATAATTATGGTATTCACAGGGAAACACCTCCCAGCGCCTTCCAAATAATCATTGCTAAGGCTAAACCCGTGCTCATGGTGGAAGCCGTAAGAAGAGGCTCATAGGCTCTGGTAGTTCCGGATGTATAGTCTCCATGAAGTATATCATTTACTGAGTGTACAAATGGTACTCCGGGAGCTATGGGCATAAGAGTTCCTATTATTATTTTATCGAGTGTTGATCCTATTCCGAAATTCATAAGAAGCACAGCCATAAAGCCGGCTATGAAACCGCCGCAGCAGTTGACAAGAAAAGTAAATGTATTATTGGAATTTAGTGCCTGAACGAATATACCCATGCATATTCCGGCTATAACGGAAGCAATACCGTCTATTATCTGGCCTCCGAACATAAGGGTTCTGAAGGCTCCGGCCATTCCAAAGGCAAGGATAGTGACCCAGTATGGATATGTAGCTTTAGACTCTACGTTTTTAAGTTCCTCAATGGCACCTTCGGCAGTTAATTCACCTCTTATGAAGGAATTTACGATATCCTCTATGAGAGAAACATGTTCGGTATGCATTTTCTTTTTAGGCACCTGTTTTACAAGTGTAGTGACGCCGCCTGTTTCAGATACGACCGTTACCACTATGCCTGTGGTGGTCACAAATATCTCGTAGTTCTTAAAGTTACAGGGTTTAAGGATCTTATTTATCAATCCTTCGATTCGATGGGTTCCACATCCGTTTGCGAGCATTCGTTCACCGGTGGTCACGGCGAACTCAAGGACGCTTTTGTTGTCCAATTTTAAGCACTCCTTTTGTAAAAAACTATATTTTGATATATAAAAACAATATATTGGTATATTATTTTTCAAAGATAGTATATATTGTTCGTAAGTTTTCACTTACGATAAATATTATTTAACTTTATTTGCTAAAAGTCAACAAAAAAAATAAATATTTATTTGAAGCATACCACTAATTTTACAAATAACAATTTTTTTAAAAAACATTAATGACAGGGAGAGATTTATAGTATATAATCATAGTTGATACACCGTAGGTGGATAAATGTATTTATAAGGAGGACAACGACATGAACATACTTGACTTTTCAAGAATTGCCCAGGAAGATCCGGAAATAGCAGCTGCCATGGAGGCAGAACTTAAAAGACAGAGGGACAATATAGAGCTTATTGCTTCTGAGAACTTTGTATCTCCAGCAGTTATGGATGCCATGGGAACACACCTGACAAATAAATATGCTGAGGGATATCCTGGCAAACGCTATTACGGCGGATGCGTAAACGTAGATGTTGTTGAAAATCTCGCCAGAGACAGAGCGAAACAGCTTTTTGGCTGTGATCATGTAAATGTTCAGCCTCATTCAGGCAGCCAGGCTAATATTGCTGTATACTTTGCAATGCTTAATCCCGGGGACACGATCCTTGGTATGAACCTCAGTCATGGCGGACATTTGACACATGGATCACCTGTAAATCTTTCTGGTAAATATTTCAACGTTGTTCCCTACGGAGTAGATGAGACCGGATTTATAGATTATGACGATTTTGAGAAGATAGCTAAGGAATGTAAGCCTAAGATGATTGTAGCTGGAGCCAGTGCCTATGCCAGAGTGATCGATTTTGAGAGGATATCAAAAATAGCAAAATCCGTTGGCGCATATCTTATGGTAGATATAGCACACATTGCCGGACTTGTTGCTGCAGGTGTGCATCCTTCACCCGTTCCCTATGCTGATTTTGTTACAACAACAACACATAAGACTCTCAGAGGCCCCAGAGGCGGCATGATCATGTGCAAGGCTGAATATGCGGCTCAGATAGATAAGGCCATATTCCCCGGAACACAGGGAGGCCCTCTTATGCATATAATCGCTGCAAAGGCTGTATGCTTTAAAGAAGCCCTTTCCGATGAATATAAGGAATATATCAGACAGGTAGTTAAAAATGCCAAAGCCCTTGCTCAGGGACTTATGGACGAAGGTCTTGATATCGTTTCAGGCGGAACAGATAATCACCTTATGCTCGTCGACCTGAGAAAGGCAGACATCACAGGTAAGGAAGCTGAGAAGCTCCTTGATGAAGTAAGGATAACTTGCAATAAAAATACTATTCCCTTTGATCCCCAGTCACCCTTTGTTACAAGCGGTATAAGACTTGGTACACCCGCTGTCACTACAAGGGGAATGAAAGAGGAAGATATGAGGGAGATAGCTGCGATTATAGCAGGAACTCTCAGAAACTTTGACGGATTTAAGGATGAGGCCATAAGAAGAGTTGACGCTCTTACAAAGAAATATCCTCTTTATGAATAATATTGACGAATTTCAGATATATGTGTTAAAATAGGTGAGTAAAACAGGGTAATGATGATTACCCTGTTTTTTATATTAATCATCAAAAAACAGGAGGCACTTATGATCGAAATAGGCATAAAAGGAAAAGAAGAAACAATTGTTTGCGATGAAAACAGCGCTGTTGTAATGGGCAGCGGAACGCTGAAAGTATTTGCCACACCATCAATGGCAGCTCTTATGGAAAAGACAGCATGGAAAAGCGTTGCTCCATATCTTGAGGAAGGCCAGTGCACCGTTGGAACAAAACTTAATTTGAGCCATACAGCTTCAACTCCCATCGGTATGAAGGTATACTGCGAAAGTGAACTTACAGCAGTTGAAGGAAGAAAGCTTGTCTTTAAGATAACGGCGATGGATGAATGTGGAGAAATCGGCAGCTGTGAGCATGAAAGATTCATTGTTGATGATGTCAAGTTCCAGAATAAGACAGATGCCAAACTGAAAAAATAATGCGTTATGGATACTTATAGAAGAGAAAAGATAAAAAACAACTTTTTATATTTTATGATGTACTCCATTATTGGATGGTTATATGAAGTATTTCTTGAAGTTGCCATATACAGATGGGGATTTTCCAACAGAGGCATATTATTTGGGCCATATTGTCCCATATATGGGGTTGGCGCCCTTGTTCTTATAGCTACTGTGTATAAGCTTATAGAAAATAAAGACAGGAAAACAAGGCTTAAAATGATAATCCCGGTATTTCTTTGTTCGGCACTGATAGCTACAGCCATAGAACTGGCTGCTACATACCTGTTAGAATACACCATAGGCAGCTGGCCGTGGCAGACCTATGCTGATTATAAGATCAACTTTCAGGCAAGGATAGCGCTTTCACCATCCATAAGGTTTGGCCTTGGAGGAATCGTATTTTTGTATATACTTCAGCCATTATTTGAGGCTGCTGTTGTTAAGCTCAATTCAGCAAGAAAGAATATATTGTTTGCTGTTCTGCTGACAGCAATACTCATCGATACGGTTTTCTACATTATATAATATAATAAATTTAGAAATACATATAGATTTTAAATAAATTTAATGACAAAAACAGGTTCTTGTTCTATAATTAGTACAAGAACTTATTTTTTATTAAGAGGAGGAAATGTTATGGCAAAAAAAGTTTTAATGATAGCTGGCGACTTTACAGAGGATTATGAGACAATGGTACCTTTCCAGGCACTTCAGATGCTCGGATATCAGGTAGATGTTGTATGCCCTGAGAAAAAAGCTGGCGATATAATAAGAACAGCGATCCATGACTTTGAGGGAGAGCAGACATATTCAGAAAAAAGAGGACATAACTTCGCACTCACTGCAGATTTTGATGCTGTAGATGAAAATGAGTACGCAGGCCTCTTCATTACAGGCGGACGTTCACCTGAATACCTGAGATTATATCCCAGAGTTATTGAGATCGTTCAGTACTTTATGAACAACAACATCCCTGTTGCAGCTATCTGCCATGGACCTCAGATCCTTACAGCAGCTAATGTTCTTAAAGGCAAAAAGGCTACAGCTTATCCTGCAGTAGGACCTGATATCACTCTTGCTGGCGGAACATACGTAGAAGTTGACGCATCACAGGCTGTTGTTGACGGAAATCTTGTTACAGCACCCGCATGGCCTGGAGACGCTGCCATTGTTGCTGAGTTTGTAAAACTTATGGGAGCTAAAATCGAGATCTGATCTTAAAATAATATCAGTTAAGAAAAAGCCGCTTTTAAAAGCGGCTTTTTGTATACTGTGGCTTTATAATATTTATTTTTACCAAGAAAAGTCAGGCCTTTTATTGATGGATATTGCATCATAA
>JAHZAW010000006.1:28186-31949 GCA_019423725.1 Clostridiales bacterium | reverse complement strand
GAGGCTATCCAGTACGTTACATCCATCGATATCCAGTGTCTTGGACCCGTTATCTGATAATTTCCTATCTAAAAATATATATAGGCGTATCCGCCAAAATAAAGGCCGGCCCCAATGGGCCGGCCTTTTACTATTTACGTAAAAAAAGACCGCCTTAAAAGGCGGCCGTAATAATTATTCTTCTCCATCATCTTCGGGAGTTTCTCCAGCAGGCTTTTTGTTAGCCTCAAAGTGCTGAATTATTTCCTCTCTGGCAAGAGAAAGATGTATCCTGTTGATACGGTCAGCTTCTTTCCAGTTGCCTGCGCACAGATTTTCAACTATATTTTTATGTTCAGTTACCGAGTCATCAAAACGTCTCTGAGTGGTGAGGGAGTATATCCTGAACTGCTGTGACTGTGAATATATACGTTTGTAAATATCACTTACGATGCTGTTTCCACCAAGGGTTATTATGTACTGGTGCAGGAGAGTATCAGTCTCAATGTAGCTGGCCAGATCATTGTTTTCATAATAGCGGCTAAGTTTTTGGAGCATTTCCATGAGCTCTTTTATATTGGAGCTGGTAATGGTCTTAACGGAATTTTTGATGGCATAGCTTTCAAGGAGAATCCTGACCTCGTAAATTTCCTCTATATCCTTTACTGTGAATTCTTTTACAAACACACCCTTATTAGGATACTCTATGGCAAGACCTTCGTCTACAAGCTGTTTCAGGGCTTCTCTGACGGGGCTTCTGCTGACATTGAGTTTTTCGGCCAGTTCCTTTTCCTGAAGCCACTGTCCAGGGGGAAAGCTGCCATCGCAGATCTCTTTTTTTAATATCTGATAAATTTGATGTTTCATCGTCATAATAGGACGTTTTGAAGCGGGCATTTGATCTCCTCTTTCTAATATAAATCATAAAATGATTATACGGTTATTTTTAATAAAAGTCAAAAATAATTTAATAAATTAAGTATAAAGCTATTGACAATGAAATTCAAGTGTGGTAACATCTCATTAAATTCAGCGAACAAAAATAGTACCTGAGGTACAATGGTTTCAGAGAGCCGGCGATGGTGCGAGTCCGGTACCGAAGTTATCAGGGAATGGATTTGGGAGATGCCTTTGCGAAAGCACAGCGAGTAGTTTAGGACGTATACCTGCGTTAAAGGTTAGGATATGTTGGTATCTGACAGAGGCAGGCTTCAGCCTGTAAAACGAGGTGGCACCACGATAATATTCGTCCTCGATAAGCATCAGCTTGTCGAGGCTTTTTTTATGCCGCTGATGGTAGATGACCGACAAAAGAACACATTAAATCTAATTAATGAAAAGGAGCGGTTCAAAATGAAAAAGAATTTAAGAAAAGTATTCACATTAATGGCAGTTGCAGCAATGACAGTAGGAATGACAGCCTGCTCAAGTTCGTCGGAAGAATCTTCAAATGGCGGTACAACAGAGGAAAAAACACAGATAGGAATCATACAGATGGCTGATAACGGAGCGTTCACAGATATGAGAGAGGGCTTTATAGCTGAGATGAACGCCAAAGGATACGACGACAGCAACACAGAATTTATTTATAAAAACGCCCAGGGAGATGCATCAAACCTGAACACCATCTGCCAGCAGATGGTATCTGACGGAGTTGACCTTGTTGCTACGATAGCAACACCTGCAACACAGGCAATGGTAAATATGAAGAGTGACATACCCGTGGTATTCATTTCTGTTTCTGACCCCGTTGGAGCAGGCATACTCACAGATATGGAGGCTCCCGATAATAATGCAACAGGAACATCAAATGCAATACCTGTAGATGATATTTTTGAACTTGCCAATGAACTTACACCCGGCATTGAAAAATACGGAATCCTTTATACATCAGGAGAGGTAAACGCAGTAAATACAGCTAAAAGCGCTAAAGAATATCTTGATTTAATGGGTATAGCATATGAAGAGATCGTAGTAACAAACTCATCAGAAGTTCAGCAGGCAGCTCAGCAGCTCTGCTCAGAGTGTGACGCTATATTCGTTCCCAATGATTCAGTTATCCAGAGTGCAATGCCCGTAGTTACAGCGGCAGCCAGGGAAGCAAAGGTACCCGTATACGGCAGCTCAGCAGTTATGGTAGATGAGGGAGCATTCGCAACAATAGCCATAAGCGATGAAGAAATAGGCGCAGCAAGTGCTGATATGGCTGTTGAGATACTTGGAGGATTGACAGCCGCTGAAGTACCTTCAGTAGTAGTTCCCGCAACAGCAACAGTAGTAAATAAGACAACAATGGATGCCATCGGTGTAGCCATTGAAAATACAGATGGAATAACTTTTGTAGAAGACTGATAACTTTATGAGGGCGTGCCGTATATCGGCAGCCCTCTAACGATATTAAACGGATATTAACGGAGGTTTGTTATGACACTGTTTCTTGGTTCTCTGCAGCTTGGACTGCTGTATGGGATACTTGCCATTGGCATATACATATCATTCAGGATACTGAATGTACCTGACCTTACAACTGAAGGAAGTTTTACATTTGGCGTTGCCACATCAGCCATGTGTGCCATTGCCGGCCACTATGTGCTTGGTATAATACTTTCGATATTTGCGGGGGCTCTCGCTGGAATTATAACTGGATTCCTTCAGACTAAATGCCGTATACACCCTATACTTTCAGGCATCATAACCATGAGCGGACTTTATACGGTCAATCTTGCGGTAATGAAAAACGCCGTAAACGTATCTCTCATAGGAAAAGACGAGATATTTACAACATTCATAAACGCCCTTGAGGGAATGAGCAAAGACTCAGTAAAATGCATAGTTTCATTTATATTTGCTGCGGTCGTATGCGTACTTATAATATTATTTTTTAAGACCCACCTTGGACTGTGCATAAGGGCGACGGGAGATAATGAAGCCATGGTTTCATCATCATCCATAAATGTTGATGCCACAAAGGTCATATCCCTGGCCATATCAAATGGATGTGTAGGTCTTTCAGGAGGCCTTCTCGCTCAGTATCAGGGATTTGCCGATATAAATTCATCGGTCGGCATACTCGTTGTAGGCCTTGCATCGGTTATCATCGGTGAGGTAGTAATGGGTAAGAGGGGAGTTACCATCGGAATAATTTCCGCTGTTGTCGGCTCCATAATATATAGATATATAATAGCTCTTGCAACGGCAAGCCATGTTTTCCCTGCCTTTGCCCTGAAGCTTGTTTCAGCCGTTATAGTAGCCATTGCTCTTTCAATACCGGCCATAAAACAGAGTATGGCTCTTTCAAAGATAAAAAAGGAGGCGCGTAAAAATGCTTGATATAAATAATGCGGTAAAAGTATTTTCACCGGGAACTCCAAATGAGCATAAAGCTTTGAACAATTTGAGCATACATCTGGATGAAGGGGACTTCGTTACCATAGTAGGATCAAATGGAGCGGGAAAATCCACGCTTTTCAATGCCATATGTGGAAATTTCCTTCTGGACAGCGGGAAAATAGTTGTGGACAATAAAGACATAACATTTATGAGGGAGCATAAGAGAGCGGCCTTTATTGGAAGGGTATTTCAGGACCCCATGAAGGGAACAGCACCCAATATGTCCATTGAGGAAAATCTTGCCCTTGCCTATTCAAGAAGCAGAAGCGGCCCCTTTGGAGCAGCCGTAAGGAAACAGGATAAGGAGCTGTTCAGGGAAGCGCTTGCAGAGTTTGGCATGGGACTTGAGGACAGGATGAAAAATAAGGTAGGCCTGCTTTCAGGAGGCCAGAGA
>JAHZAW010000006.1:7355-28176 GCA_019423725.1 Clostridiales bacterium | reverse complement strand
CCTTGTGACACCGAAACTGCTTCTGCTGGATGAGCATACGGCAGCCCTTGACCCTGCCACGGCTGAAAAGGTCATGGAGATAACAAATAAGATAGTTAAGAGAAATAATATAACTACAATGATGATAACCCATAATATGAATTCAGCCCTTAAAACGGGAAATAGGACAATAATGATGGATTCAGGGGAAATCATACTTGATGTGTCCGGTGAAGAAAGGGATAAGATGAGCCTGGATGACCTTCTCAATCTCTATTCACTTAAGAAAAAACAGGTATTTGCAACAGATAGGATGCTTCTTAATTAAGGGGGAGAAATATGGTAAAACATCTGGTAATGTTTTATTTTACAGATAAGGTAAATGACAGCAACAGGGAAGAAGTAAAAAATATAATATCTCAGTCAGTAAAAACCATGGCTGAATCGGATATAAAAGGACTTATAAAAATGGAACCGGCATTTAATATAGTCAAAGGTATGCCGGAGGTGGGGTTATACTGTGAGTTTGAGAGCGTTGAGGACCTGAACGCCTATCAGACACATCCACAGCATGAAAGACATAAAGCACTCACAAAGGACTACTGCAGGGACAGGGTAGCATTCGACTGGGAGTAAATGAGAAAAGGCACAGTCTGAAAAGACTGTGCTTTATTTTTGCGTGAATTAATATAATAAACCGCCTAATAGCAATAATAATATTATACATCAGCACTCTGGCTGATATAGTTATCATACATATAGTCAGCGTGTTCTATCATAGAAATATATGCCCTTGAAGAGTCTCCATCTAGTATCGCATCAAGGATATTCTGGTGAAACCTGATAATAGTTTCCCTGTCGATGGGGTCTGGAGTAAGGTGGAGCTCAATGTGGTTATAAAATCCTCTTTTGGAATCACTCAGTACATAGAAAAAGTCATCTTCTATGGAGCCTATTATAACCCGGTGAAATTCGTTATCCAATTCATAAAATTCCTCAAATGATGCTGAAGATGCATAACTTTCCTTCATTTTATCGAGGAGTTCTTTAAGCTTATCTATATATTCTTTTTTTTGGCCGTTTTTTTGAGCGTTTGCAAGACAGTAAACGCAGTAACCCTCTATGGCATTGCTGAAATGATACATATGAAGTATTTCACTATCATTTATTTTATGGAGCCGGAATCCTCTGCTGGGCAGAAGGTCGATCCTGGCTTCATCGCATAGACGCTGGATGGCGTCCCTGACCGGAGTTCGTGACATATTCAGCTGAGCAGCTATTTTATTTAAGGAATAAGTTTCTCCATATTTAATTTTGCCATCGTTTATCATCTTTAAAAGGCCGTTATATGCCTCATCTTTTAAAAATCCAGAAATAAGATCACGTCCCAAATACATATATAAATTCACAATAAAAAATCGTATGTAGCAAGTATACTATAATAAATCACCATATTCAAGATTAAAAAAAATAAGAAAAATGCAAAAATGCCTTGACGAGCTGGGATTGTTATGCTATTTTTAGTATATAAATATACCGGTATACCGGTATATTAAATAGGATCCCAAATAGATCGATGAAGCCGGCTCATTTTCTATTAAAAAGGTTATCAGAAGCGAGAGGTAACCGGGATATCAACAAAAAAACAGGTTATTAAAAAATGAAGGGTGATTTTATGAGCAAAAATATAGAACGATCGTATAATTCCTGGTTCATTATGATAATCGTGCTTTTAGCCGCAACGGCAGCGCCGCTGGCTATGTTCAAAGTATCGACCGTGCTGACGGACATACAGAATGAACTTGGGATCACTTCAACAGAAGGAGGATTTATATTTTCGGTATTCTCCTTAGTTCCTATTTTCCTTGCCATACCAGTAGGTATGATAGTAAACAAATTCGGCAATAGAAAACTTGGCATTGTAGCGCTCATTTGTCTTATTGTTGGCTCAGCAGCAGGAATAATTTCCTCCTCATACGGCGGACTTATCATCAGCAGGATCATTGAAGGTGTAGCCATGACCCTGCTGGCGACCGTCGGTCCCAATATAGTTACAAGGGCTTTTGCTCCTGAAAAAAGAGGAAAGGCCATGGGATTATTCCTCTGTTATATAGCCCTTGGACAGACGGTGGTATTCAATATCGCGCCTACTATAACAGGAGCCTTTGGCGGATGGAAAAGCTTATGGTGGTTCACAGCCATATATTCGGCTGTAGTCCTCATACTTTGGATAGTATTCATCAAAGATGACAAAGAATCTGTGAAAACTGAAAAAGAAGTAAAAAAAGAGGTTAAAAAAGACGAAATAAGCAGTGGCTCTGTAATGACAGTCATAAAAAATGCTGATGTGTGGTTCATAACCATATCATTCATATTATTTATGATCGCCTTACAGGGAGTTATCAATTTCCTTTCCACATATTTTACAGAAGTCGTTGGACTTGACAGTGCCTATGCCACAAGGATAGTTGGAGCACAGGGAATCGTTGGATGTATCGCTCTTGTTGTATCAGGAACCATTTCCGACAAGCTTAACACTAGAAAGTGGATGTCGGTCATTCTTATGATCGTGTGTGGAATCATATATGCGGCCACACCATATACAGGAGCATCGGCAGCACTTATAATAGTTCTTCTTATAGGCTTTTTCGCCAATATGGTACCGTCAGTAATATTTTCGGCCATAACATACATAGATAAGAACCCGGAGACCATTGGACTTTCCATAGGAATTCTTACCACAGGCCAGTTTATCGGAACATTCCTTTCGACGATAATATTTGGAGGAATCGTTGACAGTGCTGGATGGACAATGGCATTTATCGTTTCAGCTGTGGTATCCATAGTTGGTGGAATATTTGTAGTATTTATAAGGAGTCTTAAAAAATAATAAACATTTATCAAGGAGGTCAATATTATGAAACTTAACAAATTATCAGACATGAACACTAATCAGGTAAAAGAACTTCAGAAAAAGACAAAGCTTGCGTTTATCCCTGTAGGCCCTACAGAGGTCCATGCTCAGCATCTTCCCATGTGTACAGATGTGGAAAGCGCCTGTGATATGGTGGAGAGGGCAGCTGTAAAGCTTAAGAAGCAGGGCATCGAATGTCTTATTGCCCCTCCTGTTAATTACTGTCTGGCTGATGTTGCTAATGTTTTTGTTGGCAATACGACATTGAGATATGAGACAGTGGCAGCTCTAATTGAGGATATATGCATAAGTCTTGCTAAATGGGACTTTACAAAGATCATTGTTGTATGCGGACATGGAGAGGCAGAAAACGTTCAGGCCATCAATGAAGGCGTTAAAAATGCAATGGCTAAAAATGATAAGATAGACGGATTTGTTTCAGAGTGGCTTTCCATTGGAATGCCCAAGATGAAAGGTGTATGCAAAGAAGAATTTCCTGAATATGATATACATGCCGGAGAGATCGAAACAGGACTTATGTTAAACAGGTGCCCTGATTTAGTTGACCTTGAAGCCCTCAGCAAACTTGAGCCTAACTGGAATGGAAAAACATTCTATGAAAAGCTTGAGGCAGGCATACATAACTTTATTGATTTAGGTGCTCCTTTAGCTTATCTTGGTGACCCTAGGATGGGAACAGCTGAGACAGGAGAGAAAATATATGATATATTCTCTGATATAGTTTTAGATGAAGCCCTCAAACTTTTGAATAAATAATAAAAATGCCGGATCTAGGATCCGGCATTTTTATGTTATGAATTTTCTTTGACTTTGAGTTCAACTCCAAGTTCTTCTGACAAGGTATCGATGGCAAATTCCTTATCAGCAGGTATACCTTTCTGATGTATCGTATCACCATTCGGAGTTTCCCAAGTGAACATGGTCGCTATGAAATAATATCCGTTTTTAAGGGGTACCGTATACTGTCCGATGCCCTTTCCAAAGGTCGTGTCTCCGAGTATGACCACATTATCAAGGTTGTCCCTGAGGGCTCCTATGAGTATTTCAGCGGCTGAGGCTGTATTTCCATCCTGAAGTATGATTATCTTTTTAAAATCAAACACAGGGTCATTTTTAGACACGCTGGTCTGGGAGAGAAAATCAAATACAGCATTTTCCACGGATATGACATCACCCTTTTCAAGGAACATATCAGCTATCTGATCCGCCGCCGCTACATATCCTCCCGGATTTCCCCTGAGGTCAAGTATGAGATTGTCAAACTGGTTTATTTCAGAGGCGTTTTCCTCCACATAGGAAGCGGATTCCTCGGTGAAGTTGGTTATATAGAGGTAAGTAGTATCATCGGTAAATTGGAACCACTGAGAACTGTTGCCGACTTCCTGTTCATTTTCCAGTTTTGCCGTATACTGTGCCGGAAGATAAAGATGGGTGTATTTATCTCCGCTTTCTTCATATAGCCTGCTCATAAAAACATTTATGACAGCATCGTCGAAATAGTCTAAAACATTACTGTCGCTTTGATCCAGTTCATCGTCAATTACATCCTGGAGACTGTCCTCATATACATAACCTTGGGTGAGTATCGTCTTAAAAACGAGATAATCATAATTTTCATAAACAACGAATACAAGAAGGCCAGTTACGATAATAAGAAGTATTGATAGGACCGCAATAATGCCTTTAGATGATCTTGTCGTTTTTGAGTCTGACTCAACAAGTATATTTGAGTTATCAGCTTCGATATTTTTATCCATTTGCTTCACCGCCTGTAATCAAATTAATATACAGTATACTATGAAAATATTGATTTTTCATTAGAAATAAAATAACAAAATGTAAACAGCTGCCGGGATCCCGGCAGCTGTTTTAGTTTTTCAGCATATTTTCAATAATTGGTCTGGCCGTTTTATAGACTGTATCAAAAAACAGCCTGTAGCCTTCTGTGCTTATATGGATACCATCCCATTGAAGCAGCTCGGGCAGGGCACCATGTTCCTTAAAGGCTTTGTTCATATCAATGAGGGAAAGGCCAAATTTGTCGGCCTTTTCCTTTATTATATCACAGTAGCCCTCAAGAACTGAATTTTCAATAAACGGCACATCATTATCTTCTATTACCGGAGGGGGTGTTATAAGTATTATTTCCGCTCCTTCGGATTTTATTTTAGATATTATAAGATCATAGTTGTGGGAAAACTCTTCATACCCAACATGATACCATGAACTATAGGCACTGTCATTGGAGCCAAAAAGCATTATTACCAGGTCAGGGGAGTAGGACTCCAGTTCATTATCGATCCTGGCAAGACCGTCTCTGGAACTTTCACCGTTTACCCCTCTGTTCCTTATGGTTATGTTTTCACCGGCAAAGTCCTCTGATACTTTTTTCTTAAAAAGTGATACATAGTCCGTTCCATATTCGGCGCAATAACCATAGGTTATGCTGTCTCCAAAGCACATGATCATTAGATCCTTCATTTTTCATTCCTCCCTGAGGGATAAAAGAAGGTCATAATATCCAGGGAATGATATATCAGCACATTCAGGCTCCTTTATCTGTGTCTCACCCTCTGCTCCAAGGGCGGCAACAGCTATGCTCATGGCCACACGGTGATCCTTATAGCTCTCGCATACGGCACCATTAAGGGCCTTTCCGCCATTTATTATCATGCCGTCATCGGTGGGAGTGATGTCAGCTCCCATCCTTCCAAGTTCAGTTGCCATGGTCTTTATCCTGTCAGATTCCTTTACCTTTAATTCCTGGGCGTCGGCAATGACAGTCGTACCTTCTGCATAGCAGGCGACGGCAGCGATAACTGGTATTTCATCGATAAGTTTTGGTATTATATCTCCCTTTATGACTGTGCCATGGAGACTGCTGGTCTTTGCTCTTATGTCAGCCACAGGCTCACCGCATACTGTCCTTTCATTCAAAAGCTCAATATCTGCACCCATGGCCTCAAAGGCTGTTATTATTCCTGTACGGGTAGGGTTGATGCCTACATTTTCTATGATGACATCTGAATCTTTGGTTATCAAAGCAGCAGCTATGAAGTAGGCCGCTGATGATATGTCACCAGGAACACTTATGTCCTTTCCTGTGAGCTCTTTAACAGGAGTAACTATTATAGTGTTTCCTTCTTTTTTAATGTCAGCTCCAAGGTATCGGAGCATTATTTCCGTATGATCCCTTGTTGCCTCGGGCTCTGTTATCCTAGTTATGCCGTCGGCATAAAGGCCGGCAAGGATGATGGCGCTTTTTACCTGGGCACTGGCAACGGGAAGAGTATAGTCGATACCCTTAAGACTGGTGCCCTCAATGGTAAGGGGCGCTGTCATTTTTTCGCTCTCTGATGTTATTTTTGCACCCATCAGGCCAAGGGGCACAGCTACACGTCCCATGGGCCTTTTCTGTATGGAGCTGTCGCCTGTTATATGGCTTGTAAAAGGCTGAGCTGAAAGCAGTCCGCTCATAAGCCTGAGGGTCGTTCCGCTGTTTCCCACATCAAGGGTCTCCTTTGGAGCTGAAAGCCCCCTGAGGCCTTTGCCATGGACTATAACATCAGTTCCATTTACTTCTATGTCTATTCCAAGCTTTTTGAAACAGTCTATGGTTGAGAGGCAGTCCTCACCCGTAAGAAATCCGCTTACCCTTGTGTCTCCGCTGGCTATGGAACCAAGCATAACACTTCTGTGGGATATGGATTTATCACCGGGGACCTTTATAGTTCCTCTCATTTTCTTTGATGGATTTATTACTGCATTCATTTTATCATTCCTTTACGGTAACGTCGTAGTTCATATCTCTGAGAAGTTTCACACTGCGCATACGGTCTTCTTCAGAATCAAAGGCAAATGTAAGGGCGCCGCTGTTGTTTTCACGGCTGTTGACGATACCCATATTTTTTATATTTATTCCGTTGCTTGAGAAAAGAACGGCAATTATTGCAATGCTTCCTGGACGGTCGAGCACATCAACGTCAATTTCATAGCGTTTTACAAAGGCCTTAGGAGTAGCATTGTTGAATGTGTTCCTGTACTGCTGGGCATTCAGAAAATAATCATATACATCTTTCCTGTCATTATCGATGATGGCCTTTTTCACATCTGATATGACACCCGAAAGGGAATCAAGCACAGAAAGGATGTCCTCCTTATTTTCAAACATTATGCTCTCCCACATATCAGCACTGGATGAGGCTATCCTGGTTATATCCTTAAATCCTCCAGCAGCCAGAAGGTGCATATATTCCTTCTCTGAATCCAGCTTTTTAACATTATTTACAAGGGCTGCGGCGATTATATGGGGAACATGGCTTATGGCAGCTACGGCGTAATCGTGCTCATAGGGAGATACAATTACGGGTATGGCTCCTATTTTTTCCACCATTTCCTTAAACTCCATGGTTTTTTCATTGGGAACGCCCTCTGCCGGTGTGATGATGTAGTAAGCGTTTTCAAATAAGTGTTCTTTGGAAGCATTGTATCTGAAACGCTCTGAACCTGCCATGGGGTGTCCGCCTATATATGTAATGGAGTCGCCAAGAGTCTTCATTTCATCATAAATATGCCCCTTTGTGCTTCCCACATCGGAAATGATGCATTTATTTCCAACGATGGGAGCCAGCAGGCAGGCATAATGATATATGAGGTCAACGGGAGTACATATAAATACTACATCGCATCCTTTGAACATATCATTTATTTCCAGTGAATACTCATCTATAAAGCCCTCTGAGAGAGCTTCTTTTAAAACATCCTCACTTCTGTTGGACGCAACTATTTTTTCTATACCGTATCTGTTCCTGAGAGCCTTGCAAAGGGAACCGCCTATGAGCCCAAGACCTACAATACCGGCTTTTTTATACATTAGAATTTCCTCCCAACAAGAGATATGAACGGACGAAGATCAGCCGTAAGTTTCTTGAAGTCATCAGGATTAAGGCTCTGTGCACCGTCAGAAAGTGCTTTTTCAGGGCAGGGATGAACTTCTATCATAAGTCCGTCGGCTCCAACAGCCACAGCGGCCTTGCTCAGGGGCTCGATATAAGCCCTTACGCCGGAAGCGTGGCTGGGGTCTACGATTATAGGAAGGTGTGATTTGCTCTTTATTACGGGAACAGCACTTATATCAAGGGTGTTTCTTGTGCTGGTCTCAAATGTCCTTATACCTCTTTCACAAAGTATAACATCTTCATTTCCTTCACTCATTATATATTCAGCAGCGTTGAGCCACTCATCTATGGTAGCTGCAAGACCTCTTTTGAGCATTACAGGCTTATTTATCTTTCCAGCTTCCTTAAGGAGCTCAAAGTTCTGCATATTCCTTGCGCCTATCTGGATTATATCCACATAGTTTACAGCTGCCTCAAGGGCATGTTCGCTTGTTACTTCAGTGATTATCTTAAGGCCTGTAGCTTCTCTTGCTTCTGCCATATATTTAAGGCCTTCCACCTCAAGACCCTGGAATGAGTAGGGAGAAGTACGGGGTTTATATGCTCCGCCCCTTAATATCTGGGCACCGCCGTTTTTTGCGGCAATGGCTGTTTCCATAAGCTGGTCATGGCTTTCAACAGCGCAGGGACCTGCCATTATCACAAAATTATCTCCACCTATCTTTACACCATCCACATCTATAACTGTGGGTTCGGTCTTAAACTTTTTGTTGGCGAGCTTATAGGTCTCACTGACCTGTATTACCCTGTCGACATCGGGAAGAAGCTCAGGATTTTTCTCGATGAGTTTCATCTTGTCTCCGACTACACCTACAAGGGTGGTGTTTTCACCCCTTGAAAGATGAGCCGTAAGCCCAAGTCCCTCTATGGTATTTATTACATTCCTGAGGTTTTCCTCAGAAAATTTCGGTTTCATTACTATGATCAATGTTTTCTCCTCCATTTCCGAATATATTAAATTAAGTATTATGATAGCTCAATTAAGGAATAAAATCAACAATTATTTTCGAGATGCAAAGCGTTAAAGTGAGAAAAATGTCATTTTAAAAACAAGCATTTAGGTAATTAAACCGCAGAAACATAAATACTATTAATTTAGAACGGAGGATAAGCCATGATAAAGGAAGATGTACTCAACTGTTTTGGGGAAAGACTGAGGGAGCTTCTCCAAAGGGTAGACTGGAAAAACATAAATGAAATAAGGATAAGGACAGGAAGGGCATTGATACTCAGAAGCGGCGGAAAAGAGCTGTACATGGATAGTGCAGGGAAAATGACCACTGAGTTTAAAAAGGCATTGAGAGCAGAAAAGTCAGATATCGATGAGATCATAAATATGATAAGCGACTATTCACTTTACGCCTTCACAAGCCAGCTGAAAGAGGGATTCATAACCGTTCCCGGAGGACACAGGGCTGCTGTTGCCGGAAGTGCTGTCATAGGAAAGGAAGGGATAACTACCATAAAAAATATCTCATCTATTTCTCTTAGGATAGCATCAGAAAGGAAGGGCTGTGCCAAAGAGCTCGTAAAAAGGCTGTTTTCAGACGGGTTAAAAAATACCCTTATTGTCTCTCCAGTATGCGGAGGAAAGACGACCATGCTCAGGGATATTTTAAGGATACTGAGTGACAGCGGATATACCGTTGGCATATCAGACGAGAGGGGAGAAATCGCCGCCTGTTATATGGGCATACCTCAGCTGGATGTGGGAGAAAGGACAGATGTTTTAGACTGCTGCCCAAAGGCTGAAGGACTTTCCATGCTTATAAGGACCATGTCACCTGATATAGTAGCTGCCGATGAGATAGGCAGTGAAGATGACATAAGGGCCATAAGGCAGGCTGGGCTCTGCGGCTCATATGTCATATGTACAGCCCATGGAAACGATATCGAAAGCATAAAAAAGAGATTCGTAGATACAGATATATTTGACAGATATGTATTTCTTGAAGGGAGGAACTGTCCGGGAAATATAAGGGCAGTATATGGCAGAGGGGGTGAACTTTTATGGCAGTGAAGCTTATAGGTTCGATAATAGTATTCCTTTCCTGTACAGCCGCTGGTATGTTTTTAGCATCCAGGGATAAATTCAGGGCGGACGAGCTTCGGGAGATGAAAAGGGGGCTTATGCTTTTAAAAAGTGAGATAGATTATTCATCAAGGCCGCTTTATGAGGCGCTCATAGACATAAGTGAAAGACTTGAGGGAGCGGTGTCTGAGATCTTTGAGGACTCGGGAAGGCTTCTGAAATCCAGGAAAGTTTCATCGGCCTCAGAAGCCTGGGAAAGGACCCTAAAGGATAGAAAAAGCCGTACATTTTTCAGAAAAAATGATATGGAGGCGTTTACTGCCTTTGGCCATAACCTGGGAGGAAACGACAGAAAGTGCCAGCTGGCAAATATAGATATGGCCGTTGAATATATAGATATGAAATCAGACGAGCTCATGAAAAAATACTCAAAAGACGGGAGACTATTCAGAAGTGCCGGAGTTTTATGCGGGATACTGATAGTTGTCGTGTTTTTTTAAGAAGGGGATAGCGCATGGATATTAATATTGTTTTCAGGATCGCCGCAGTCGGCATACTTATAGCTGTGCTAAATCAGGTGCTTGCCAGGGCTGGAAGGGATGACCAGGCTATGCTTACGACCCTTGCCGGACTTATAGTCGTGCTTTACTGGGTGATAGGGTACATAAACGAGTTATTCAATACTATACAGACGATGTTTTACTTTTGACGCCGGGGTGGGATAGACGGTGGATATTATTATAAAGATAGCCGCTGCTGGGATAATCGGTGCGGTCCTTGCGGTGACTGTAAAGGAATACAAAAAGGAATTTGCGCTTTTTATAGGTATAGGAAGCGGCATAGTAATAATCGGTCTTTTGCTGGACAGCATAGGCAGGATAAGGGATCTGTTTGCGGCAATGGTGGTGGCTGCGGGCATAAGCGGGGAATATGTATCTATCATCGTAAAGGTGATAATAATTTCATATATATGTGAATTTGCGGTGCAGTTTTGTGCCGATGCCGGAGAAAAAGCCATAGGTTCAAAAATTGAGCTGGCGGGAAGGATACTTATACTTGCAGCGTCATTGCCAATAATTGAAAACCTGTTCAGTCTCATAACAAACCTTACGATATGAGGTGGTCCAAATGATAAAAAAAGCCGTTATAACGGCCGTAATGATATGTTTTATGCTATTTCCGCATATGGTATACGCCGAGGAGGAACAGCCAGGGCAGACAATAGGCAGTTCCACTGAAATGACAGGACTTACCATCGAAGAGGCGGTGGATATGTATGGCATAGATGAGGCAGACAGCGGCCTGAAAAATATAGGCAGAGAAAATGGCATAGATGATTTCAGCCTGAAGGACACAGTGGTGGATATGCTTTCCGGTGAATATGAGTTCAGTCTTTCGGATATTTTAGAAAAGATTTTGGGACTCATAGCGGGACAGGCTGCTGATGTCATTTACATAATGAAAAGGATAGTTATCCTTGTGCTTTTATCGGCTATGCTTGAAACACTTGCTTCATCGTTTTCATCTGACGGGGTAAGCAAACTCGGGCAGTATATTTGTACAGCTGTCATAATCGTGACAGTAATGCAGTCTTTTTCATATGCGGCACAGGCAGCCACAGATGCAGTGGATACCATAAGCGGTATATCGACCACCCTTCAGCCATTATATATGCTTATCATGACAGCCAATGGAAGGGCTGCTGAAATGTCAGCGGCTGTTCCAGTATTGTATGCAGCTGCAGCATTTATAAACTTTGCCGTTAAAAAATTTGTGGTTCCGGCGATTCTTTTATCAGCACTTATTACATTTATAAACAGTATGTCTGAAAGGGATATGCTTCTGGAACTGGCTGATCTAATGAGCACCTTATGTAAATGGGGAGTAAGGATATGTGCCGGAGCATTTGTTTTTATTATGTCCCTCATAAAAATAGGTACACCGGATGTGGCTGTCATTGCCGGAAAATCCATTAAAACAGCGGCTAGTGCTGTACCTGTGGTAGGCGGACTTATGGCATCAGCGGCGGAAACAGCGGCTGGACTTGTTTCATCCATAGGAAATTCCGTAACGGCGGCTGTTATGGTTTTCATAGTTTTGGCAAGCATAGCACCGGTCATAAGACTGGCAGCCATAATGATAATATATAAGCTTACGGCGGCTGTAACTGAGCCGGTGGCCTCAAAGAGGATAGTAAAGTGCATATCAAAGGCCGCTGATTATACAGCCGTTCTTACGGGTGTTGTATTTACCGCAGAGATAATGTTCATAACTGTCACAGCTCTTATGCTTGCGGTATAGAACACATATGAAGGGGAATAGGTATGTTTGAGGTAATAGGAGCATATATAAAAAATATAGCGTTGATTATGCTTTTGGCGGTACTTGCCGAGATGACTGTACCAGACGCGAAAATAAAGAAATATGTATTAGTCGCCATTGGCATAGCAATGATTTTCGCTGTGGGAGGAAAAATATTTTCATTGATGGGCTTAATCACTCAACAGGACATTTCAATTCCTGCTTTAAGCGTTGATAACTATGGCAGTGTAGATACAGAGGAAACCTATGACATCAAAAGCAGGATAACAAATATACTGTATGATGAGATGAATGGTGATAAAGTGGATGATATAGATGAAAATAACGATGGTTTAGGAATAAAAGTGGAGAGAGTATCTCCATTTAATTAAAATACTAATGGGGAAGTGGTTTGCGTGGAACTTAAAAAGCTGCTTGCTGATAAAAAGGGAAATCTTATGAAAAGTGTCCTTACGGCGGTATTATTTGGAGTACTGTTAATACTGGCCGGGGATATGCTCACTGGTTCTGGCACTAAAGCGGATAAGGAAGAAGCAGTTGAACAGCCGTCAGAGGCAGGCAACAGCTATATATCCAGCCTTGAAGACAAAACAGAGGCGCTTTTGTCTAAGGTGTCAGGAGCTGGAAATGTGGAAGTCATGATAACTTTGAACGATTCAGGTGAATCTGTTTATGCACAGGAAAACAAAAAGAGTTCTTCCCAGACAGATGAAAGTGCATCCCAGGGTGATATGAGGGGCATTAATTCTGAAACTGAGGAAAACACAGTCGTAACTGTAAATAACGGTGACGGAAGCACGTCGCCGGTAGTGATAAAAGAGATGACAGCGGAAATATCAGGCATTGTTATCGTAGCGGAGGGTGGTGACGATGTAATTGTAAAAGATGCGTTGATAAGAGCTGCACAGGCTCTGTTTGATGTACCGGCCAATAAGGTCGAAGTATTTAAAATGGGATAAAGCGGGAGGTTTCTAATATGTTTGCTGTTAAGAGAAATCAGGTTGTAGTTACGGCGCTGGCTGTTATGATAGCAGCCGCCGGGTATCTTAATTTTACTGAAAGTAAGTCATCGGGAGATATAGCCAGTGTAGATCTGAATGACCCAACTAGTTATGAAGCTCTTCTTAATGATGACGGCTCCATTTCCACCCTTGCCGATGATGAGGACAGTGACGGGCTGGAAGTTGCCCTTGGAGAAAATCCATCAGAAGACGGTGAAACAGCTCAGGTATATGATGATACAGGTGCAGCTGTATATGTAAGTGCCACACCGGATACATATTTTGTACAGGCAAAGCTTGAAAGAGAACAGTCCAGAGCAAGCCAGAAAGATATGCTTACGGAAATGATAAATAATTCAAATGTAGATGAAGCAAAAAAGCAGGAATGCGCTGACAATCTTTTAGAGATACAGCAGAGGATAGAAAAGGAAACAGCTGCTGAAGCCATGATAGAGTCTAAGGGCTTCAGTGAGGCATATGTAAGGATAGACGATGACACAGTTGATGTTGTAGTAAATAAAAGTGAGCTTTCCGATACTGAACTTGCCCAGATCATGGATATTGTAACAAGAAAAACTGGAATGAGCGAGAGCCAGGTAAGGATAAGTCCCCTTAAAAGCAGCACATCGAGCAGTACATCGAAGTGATAATAAAAATATTTAATGGCGGCTCCTATTTATTTATGAGCCGCCATATCATTTCATTTAATATCAACATATTTTTTGATTTCTTCTGACCATATGGTTATAAGTTTATCAAGGGAATATGCAGCGTTTGCCGGACTTGTGGACGGAAGTTTTATGGCAGAAACTCCAGTTTTAGGATAGCTGAGTTTCATATAAAGCTTATGGGACACTGCACCATTACAAAAAACAGCCTTTATGTCAGCAGATGATAAAATGAGATTTATATCTGTTGGAACGGCATTCTTTATACTGCTGTCATCGGACCCCATTATATCGCAGCTGTCAATGGTATCCCACAGTGCTATTTTGTTCTTTAATGCGAATTCCTTCTTTTCCTCTATGGTCTCAGGCAGGGGACAGTTATAAATTGAGCTTATGACCTTCCAAAAGCGGTTTTGTGGATGTCCGTAGAAAAAATCCACTTCTCTGGACTTCACTGAAGGAAATGATCCAAGAATAAGTATCTCTGAGTTTTTATCATATAATGGTCCGAATGTGCGGGTCAAATGCATGTATTTTTCATCTTTTTTCACTGGTATCACTCTTTCAATTTTTTATTGATTTTTATATGGAAATATGATAATATAAATTTTGCTTGTTAGGTAAATTTCTGTATCTTATGGATAGAAATTTAATGATGATTTATTAAGGTAATATAAATCATTACTGTCAAAAAATCAATAGTTTGCCGAAATAGCTCAGTCGGTAGAGCAGCTGATTCGTAATCAGCAGGTCGCGTGTTCGAGTCACGTTTTCGGCTCTTTGCAAAAAAACGGTTAAAACCTTAGGTTTTAGCCGTTTTTTTCATGTCCAAAATTTTTCAGATGGATTCGGAAAACCTCGCCCCCGGATTCTATATCGGTGGTCAGAAATCTTCTGATAAACTCTGTGGTCATACCCTGTAAAAAGAGCTGTGCCACAGAAGAAAACAGAAAACGATGAAGGAACGTCCTTTGGAAAGATTCTAGTTTCTCCTGTCCAATGAGAACTTTTATTTTTTCCTCTGTTTGCCTGAGGTCTATGATGTCCACACTAGTTTCAGAGGAAAGTGTCTTGTCCTGTATGAAGTCATGATATGCCTGCTCCAATAAGGCGTCTGCATGAGATATCAGCCAGAGCATTTGTCTTTATGAACTTCCTGACAGGCAAATGCTTTTTCTGCTTCTGCGTCAGAAATGCTCCACATTATGGAAATCATAGCTTCCGAAACTTCATCCTGTATGCTGACAAAATCAATCTGTGCAATCAAACGGAAGCAGAGAGAAAGATAATGATCCAGCAGGTATCCCTTCGTCCCAAGGCTTTCCTTTAGGTCTTGTGCTGACTGAAAGAATGCGGAAAATGTCGGTATGCTTTCGTTAGGTGAGGAGAGATATGCTTCGAAAATATCCATAAGATAACCACCTTTAAGAATGTAATATGCTTTGTGGTATATAAACTCTTATGGAATCAGAAGTCAAGTGATTTCAAGATACGATTTTTCCCAATAGCCTGTTATTTGATTCGTTCCCATTCTTCAGTAGTTGGATTTTTCGCAAGGGTCAATCTATAATCATCATATAGTAAAACATAGATTTCCTTACATTCAGGAGAGAGGGGAAGATCAAATTCACTTTTTGCTCCAATGGAGCCGTTGACGCCTCCAAAAGCTGAATAGAATTTTAACATCATTTTTTCTGGATCATCAGATACATTTTTTACAGTTCTGGAATAGCCAGCAGAACTTAAAATGTAAGTATAGATGGTCATTTCATCTTCCTGTTCTGATACTTCAAAATCCGCTACTACTACATCTGTTCTTGGCAAAAAACCAAGACCGATGTAATAGGCGCCCAATATCAGTAAGATAATGATAGCGATGATTGTTAATGGTTTTTTCATACAGAGTCCCCCCCTTTGATGTTTTGCTAGCCATTTCATTTTTCATGTCATCTCTCCACACCTACATCATTCATCCAGAAATCCTGCTTTTACTTGAGCCGAGAATTTTATTTCTTTGAATCAAATAATTCTGTAGTCATTAGGAATATACGAGTGTCACCAAAATAGAAAGCATACAAATTCCGAAAGTCAAACAGGACAGAAAGGTATATGTCATTACTTCGTTTTCTTTATCCTTTGATTTCACTGCTGAGATAAGAAATAATGGAAACGCAAAACCTGAAATTATCCCTGCAATCCAAAGAATCATCAGCATAATTGTTTTCCCCCTTAATTTTGCATTATTTCTTCAGCCAGTCCTTAAATTCCTCCAGTGTCATCTCCCCACGATCACACAATTCCTTCTGCTGCCTTGCTTTCTCAGACCATGCGTAAAAATCCTCCTGAGAGATTTTTTTGCTCTTGATCCATGCGAAACGCTTCTTATATTCCCGTCTGTAAACTTTGAATATCTCATCATCCTTTTTCTTTCTTTCCCAAAGATAGGACGCCCCCAAATCTCTGCATGTCCTGCCCATGTCATCAATGGGGCGGGAGCAGTATTCCGTATCGGTTCGCCCACGGATGGCAAAATATTTCTGGCAGTTCTTGCATTTTCTGATGGGCTGTTCTCTTTTGATGCATTCCCGCAGGATATAATCAATGACATCATAAATGCTTTCTGGATAAAGCACATCTGTAAAAGCCCGATCTTCCACCATTTCATATTTGATATTCAATTTCTGGAAGCGGAACAGCTTCAAAGAATCATCCTGATATTTCTTGAAATGGCTTGTTAGCCGTTCGTTGACAGTCCCTTGAGATAAATCTCTGTCCAAACAGTTGTCGAAAATATCTCTGATCTGACGCTGTATCTCCACTGCCTCCGAAGGAATCCAAGTCAGTTGTTTTCTCGGCAGCAGGTCAATGATGTTTTTGAATTCCTGTTCTTCTGCCTGACGGAATCTCTTTTTCCAAACATGGTATGTGATTTCGAAATAGGGGTGTACCTCTGCCATGTCATGGAGAAAGTCCAAAACGCTTCTGGTGTATTGGGCATCTTTTTTCTGGTAGAGATTTTCAATATCCCGTCCCAGTTGTTCAAATGCACCCATAAGGGGTTGGAAATCCACATACAGAAAATCGATCAGACTATCAGGAAACAGATATTCTTTTTTCAGCGCATATTCTTTTGTTTCTGTTACGAAGTTTTCCTGTCCCTCTAAAAGATAGACTTTATATTGTAGATCATCAGCCATGGTCATTTTCCTTTCAAAATAAAAATTAGACAGAACTATAATATTATTATAAATATGTCCTGACAAAAAGCAATGGCATGTTAAATTTTAGTTATAGACTTATAAAAATAATATTTTTGATAAGTCTAAATATTTTTGAGATATGAATGAGGAGGTGGTGTTCCAATGCCCATATCAGATTCCCATAAAAATTTCATAGGAGAGGAGGTGTTATGGTGTTATGACGAAACCGCTTCAGGTCATGAGTGGCGAAGAACTCATGGATATGGATTACAAACCCATCAAGTTTGCAGTCAGAGAATTTCTTCCCCAGGGACTTGCCATACTTGCTGGAGCACCAAAGACAGGAAAGTCATTTTTTGCACTGTGGCTTTGTCTTTGTGTTGCAAAGGGCGAATGTGTTTGGAACTATGAAACACAACAAGGAACAGTTTTATATCTCTGTTTGGAGGACAATGCAATCCGCCTGCAAAACAGAATTCTTACCATAACAGATGACGCACCTGCCAATCTGTTTTTTTGTTGGGAAGCAAATAGACTTGGTGACGGTCTGGAAGAACAGATTAAAAATTTTATTTGGAATAATAAAGACACAGTGCTTATTGTTATTGATACTTTGCAGTGTATAAGAAAACAAAGCCTTGATTATAGCTATGGAATGGACTACAAGGAAATTCAATCGTTGAAAAAAATAGCCGATGAATTTCAAATCACCATACTTTTAATTCATCACTTGAGAAAACAGGAAAGCAAAGATTCATTCCATATGATTTCTGGCACAACAGGTTTGCAGGGTGCAGCTGACAGCATTTTGGTTATGACTGAAAACACAAGAGGCAGCGGTTCAGTAAAACTATCTGTTGTGGGCAGAGATATAGAGCCAAGGGAGTTGAAACTTGAAAGAGATGAAAACAATGTTTGGATAAAGGAAGAAGATTCATTGGAAAATGAGCCAACAGACGAAATAGTTTCTATTGTTGATAGTTGTATGAAAAAATATGATTTCCTTTCTGGTGAACCAAGTATGCTCTCTGAAATTTTAAGTAGGGACTCTGGAAAAGCAATTTCCCATCTGACTCTTTTAAAACGACTGAAGAAAAGCTCTGCGGAGCTTCTGCGTATTGGTTATGTTTTTCATATCAGAAGAAGTGACGGCAAAAGAATTATGGAGATTTCAAAAATCAAGTGCATGGAAGAAATAAATCAGTGACGGTTGCATATGAAAAAACAGTTCTACTGACCCTGACAGTGACGGTTGCATATGAAAAATATTTCTACTGACCCTGTTACAGAAAAGCACAAATTATTTGAAAAGCCTTTAAAATCAAGGAGAATTGGACTTTACCAAATAAATAAAATATTAAAAAGTGACGGTAGTGACGGTTTTTAGGGGAGGGGCAAAATAACTGACCCTGCTGACCCTGTCAGAGAGTATAAAGGCTTTTTGGGGCACTGTGACCGCCTGTGTGGCACTTAAAAATCAATGTGGGATTATTAATCGCCAAGGAGAAAAAAGAAGGCATAAGGGGATTTTTGGGAAACCGTTGAAAAGCTTTATAAATTCCGAGAATTTCAGCTTTTGAGGGCATTTTTTTAGATGAAAAAAGATTGCAGGTTAAAGTGGCGGTGTCTTGTTCCGCCACGGTTTCCTCAAATCACCGCAGTGCGGAGATTTATAGCCCATAAAGAAATGGTGTCATAAATAAGTTGTAGACATCAAAAGCGGCTCTTTGTAGCTGTAAAAACTGCATTTTGCCTTAGAAAACACGGGCTTTGTGCCTGACGTCGGTACAGATATCAAAGAGTATTTGAAGGAAGTGATGAATATTGAAAAATAATAGTGAAAAACATTCATTTACTGTCAGGCTTTCAGAAGAAACAGTCAAGCTTTGCAAATCTGGCATGGCAATAGATGACTGCCGAAGCCGAAACGAATTTATTGAAAAAGCCATAAAATACTACGCTGGATACCTTTCAGCAGATAAAAATAAATTGGTTTTAGGTGAGCAAATTCAAAAACTTGTTGAGTCATCGGTGAAATCTTCTGAACGCAGAATATCAAATCAGACATTTAGAATAGCAGTGGAGCTGGCAAAGCTGCAAATGATAAATGCTTTGTATTATCAAATTGATAAAGAAACACTTATTGAAATCCATAACATATGCGAAAAAGAGGTTAAAAATATAAACGGTGTTTTCTCTATTGAGGATATGATAAAGCGTAAAAATTGATGAAAGGACGGTGGCAAAGTATGGCAAAAATTATTTTTACTGCAAGATATGTAAAGAACATTTCAAAGGGGCAGATAAAAAACTATGTGAAATATATTGCCACCAGACCGAATTCAGAAAAATATTCTCAAACTATTTTGGACGAAGTTTCAGAGCTTCAAAGTAATTGGATAGCAAAAGAGCTTAAAAAATCTCCAAAACTTAGACAGGAATGTGCCGAAGAATATCAGGCATATGAAGAAAACCCAAGCTGTAAAACAGCAGAAAACTTCATTCGTAAAATTGCAGAAGTGAATATTTATCATGGAAATGATATTAAAAATTATGTGGAATACCTTGCTAAACGCCCTCGTGCAGAGTTTACAGAGCAGGGGCATGCACTGTGGAATGACAAAGACGAAAAAATTAATTTGCGAAAAGTACAAAATGAAGCAGCGGAATATCAAGGTCGTATATGGAATTTTGTTGTTTCACTAAAACGAGAAGATGCCCAAAGGCTGGGATATGATAATGCAAAAACATGGAGAAATCTTGTTATTCAAAAGTCATTAGCCATGGCAAAAGAAATGCGTATCAAGCCGGAAAATCTTGTTTGGTATGGTGCTTTTCATAACGAAGGTCATCATCCACATATCCATATCATGTGCTATTCCAAAGACCCAAAGGAGGGCTATCTGACGAAAAAAGGCATTGAAAATTTGAGAAGTGCCTTTGCTCATGAGATTTTCCATGATGAATTTTACCATCTCTATGAGCAAAAAGATGAGATGCGGAAATGGATTCGGGAGTAATGCAGAAACCTTTTGGAGCGTTCCTTGTCTTTGGAACACAAAGAAAATCCTTATGCACAGGCATTGCTATTTACCTTGGCAAAGAGCTTGCAGACAGCAAAGCATAAAAAAGTCTACGGTTGTCTTGCCAAAGAAAATAAATTGCTTGTGGATGAAATCGTTTCTGAAATCAGTAAGGATTAAAAGATAGATTCCCTTTACCAGTCATGGCTGGATTTGAAAGACGAGGTCATATCTTTTTATGACGGCAAAGGCTACGCCAGACATTCTTTCTCTGAGGAGCCGGAGTTTCGGAACATAAAAAATCTGGTGTTGAAAATGGCATTGGAAATCAGCAATAAGCAGATGGGAAACCAGCATCAAAAGCAAAATCGGATACAAAATGAGATCATCAGGAATCATTTGATACGGCTATTGAAAGAAGTCAGCAACATCGTTGTGGAAGATTATGAAAAACAGGATGCGGTCATCCATACCGTAGACCGTAAACTGCGACAGAAAATTCAGGAGAAAAAAGAAGCCCATGGCATGAAAATGGGGTAATGCAGGAGGTGCTTTATGAGAAAGGTATCAAGGGTAATGAGTACCAAAGAAATCAGAGTGATCAAATTTCATGTGGAAAGTTGCTTCAATGGGGACAAAGATATCACCGAAAAAGTAGCGGATAGGATCAAAAAAGATTTTGAATCTGGTGCATATGACGAAC
>JAHZAW010000006.1:0-7345 GCA_019423725.1 Clostridiales bacterium | reverse complement strand
TTCACCGGCTATGTAGGGATATGATGTTTGGCTGAAAGGAGATGATTTTATGGAAAATATCGCTTCTGCAATTTACTGCAGACTCAGCCAGGATGACGGCAACGCCAGAGAATCCAACAGTATCTAGACATAGAAAGCACTGTTTAAACAGTACTGTGCGGAAATCAGAATCCCCATTGCAGGTGTTTATTGTGATGATGGATGGAGCGGAACAAACTTCGAAAGACCCCAGTTCAAACAGATGATGGAGGACATTGAAGCTGGAAAAATCAATGTGGTCATCGTCAAAGACCTCTCCAGATTCGGCAGAGAGTATGCCCAGATGGGGCTTTATATCGAACATTACTTCGAGGAGAAGGGTGTCCGCTTCATCTCCATCGCAGAAAATTATGACTCAAAAAATGGTTCGGATAACCTAGTCGTTCCGTTCACGAATGTTAAAAATTCCTATTATACCAGACAGGTGTCAGCCAAAACAAAAGCTGCTCATAGAGCTAGAGCAAAGGAAGTGATGTACATTGGTGCCCATGCACCATTCGGTTACGACAAAGATCCACAGAATAGACATAAACTCATTGTCGATCCGCCGGCAGCTGAAGTGGTGCAAATGATATTCAGACTTTTCGTCGATGGCATCGGATATGGGAAGATGACAAAGATATTGCGAGAGCGAAAAATCTTGAATCCTCAGGCATATTTCAATCGGAACCATCCCGATTATTATGAAAGCGATTACTGGAGACAGGATTTTGACTGGCACGCATCAACCATACGTTCCATTCTGAATAATCCGGTCTATCTGGGAAAGGCAGTGTTTGGCAGGACAAGAACAAAGGGATTTTTCGATAAAAGAAGAGAGGAAACGCCGGAAAAAGATTGGATCGTATATAATAATGCGCATCAGGCTATCATTTCCGAAGAACGTTGGGACACGGTGCATCAGATGATGCAAGCCAAGAGGAGACCAAACGTCAGAGGGGAATTGCAGCCCTTCGCAGGATTGGTGAAGTGTGCTGACTGCAGTTCCTCGCTGAATGTCAGCTATGATGCAAAACGAGGTACCTATACAGGCTTCAGCTGCTGGGTCTATAGAAACTATGGTAAGGATCGATGTACCTCACATTACATCAACTGGAAAGCGTTGTACCAAATCGTTCTGGAGGATATCCGCCGCCATGTAAGTAGAGCACAAAATGCGGAAGAACAGTATCTGGAAATGCTGGTGAAGATGAAAACAGACCAGCAGAAACAGGATGGGACGAAAATCAAAGTGGAATTGCAGCGAGTTGAAAGAAGATTATCAGAAATCACGGCAGTCATCAAACGATTATATGAAGACCTCGCCTTGGGCAGAATCAGCGATTAACGATATGAGGATATGTATCAGGGGCTTGACCGAGAGGAAAGAGAACTGAAAAGCAAGAAGGAAACGCTGAAAGAGCAGTGGGAGAAAACCCCAGGAAGTGTTCCAGAATGTGGAGAAGTTCATTCCTCTCATCAAGAAATATACGGATATACAGGAACTGAATGCCTACATACTCAATGAGCTCATCGAAAGGATTGTCGTCCATGAAAAGGTCGTAGATGAGGATGGAAATAAGACACAGAAAGTGGAGATTTACTATAAGTTCGTGGGGACTGCAGTAGAGTGAAAAGGGAATGAAATGGGAATCAGCTGATCGTTGAAAATGGTCAGCTGATTTTTGGTGTATTAAGGCAGATTGATTTTGTGAACTATAAGATTAATTTTAAAAAATATAAATCGTGTAAAATGGTTATGGACTTAGTTTGTAAGAAAAGAATAATAGTAGTTGTTAAAAATACGATCTTGCCATTATTCTAGATTTAGAATATAATTTGAAAAGAAAATTAGTGTTAGGAGGAGTTTTATGGAATACATGTCTGCAAAAGAAGCAGCTGAGAAGTGGGGAATATCTCAAAGGAGAGTTGCTGTTCTTTGTACAGAAAATCGCATTGAAGGTGTTACTATGTGTGGAAAAATGTGGCTAATTCCTAAAACAGCGGAGAAACCTATTGATGCAAGAGGTATCCGTTCTCATAAAGCAGAAGGAAATCGGCTTAAGCCATTTTTAAAATGGGCTGGGGGAAAAGGACAATTACTTAAAGAGATCGAGAAATATTATCCATTTCAAGATGATTTTATTACGAAATATGCAGAGCCTTTTGTAGGTGGAGGCGCAGTTTTGTTTGATATTTTGAACACTTATAAAATTAATGAGATTTATATCAGTGATATAAATGCAGAGCTTATTCATACATATAAAATAATACGTGATAGTATTGACGAGTTAGTGGAAGAGCTTAGTATATATCAATCAGAATATCTGCCACTTACAAAAGAAGATAGAAAAACCTATTATTTAAATAAACGAGAGAGGTTTAATGTTTTAAAGATATATAATAATAGGCAAAATTGTGTCGAAAAAGCTGCACTTATGATTTTTTTAAATAAGACATGTTTTAATGGATTGTATCGAGTAAATAAAAAGGGTGAATTTAATGTTCCAATGGGAGCTTATAAAAATCCCTTGATATGTGATGAACCAAATTTACGTTTGGTATCAAAATGTTTGCAAAATGTTCAGATTGTTTGTGGAGATTATAGAAAATCATATGACTTTATTGATGAACATACATTTGTATATTTCGATCCGCCATATAGACCTCTTACAGAAACTGCTAATTTTACATCTTATACTGAAAATCAATTTAATGATGAAGCGCAAAGAGAACTTGCACAATTTGTGAACCTTTTGGATAAAAAAGGTGCAAAAATCGTAGTAAGTAATTCTGATCCCAAAAATACTAACGAAGAAGATAATTTTTTTGACGATATTTATTCAACACATATTATTAGACGAGTTGATGCAACCAGAATGATAAATAGTAATAGTTCGGCTAGAGGAAAAATCAAAGAACTTTTAATATCAAATTTTAAAAAATAGATTTGGAGGTAAGTATAATGAAAAAAAGAGATTTTTCAGTGTGGTTATCAAGCTTTCGTGACAGTATTGCTGATTATAGTTATTATATAGATTTTGAAAAAGTGTATCGTAATGTTAACGCAATAAAAATAGAATTGAATCTTTTAAATACTTTAATTGGTTCTGATGATATAGAGAAAGATTTCGAAGAATTATTAGATAAATATCCAGAAGTTTTGAAATGTATTCCTCTTCTTCTAGCAGTAAGAGCTAGTGAAATCTATGCTATTGATGGAGATGGTGCATTTATATATCAATTCAAACAAAAAAATCTTCCAATAGACCAATATAAAATATTTATGAGAAAGACGGGTTTATTTGAACTGTTGTCGAAACACATAGTACATAATCTTGTTGACTATGTAACTGGAGTTGAAACAGGATTAGACTCTAATGGGAGAAAAAATCGTGGTGGACATTTAATGGAAAATTTGGTGGAAACGTTCATTCAAAAAGCTGGATTTACAAAAGAAATGAATTATTTTAAAGAAATGACAATTTCACAAATTACTGATAAGTGGGGGATAGATCTTTCTGCAATTTCTAACCAAGGAAAGGCAGAAAAACGATTCGATTTTGTAGTGAAAACTCCGTCTATGATATATGGTATTGAAACAAACTTTTATGGAAGCGGAGGTAGTAAGTTAAATGAAACTGCTCGTAGTTATAAGACACTTGCTTTAGAATCTGATACCATTGATGGCTTCACATTTGTTTGGTTTACAGATGGCAAAGGATGGATGAATGCGAGACATAATCTGGAAGAAACCTTTGATGTGATGAGACACATTTACAACATTCAAGATTTAGAGGAAAATGTGATGATATCTATTTTTCAATAAGCAGAATTCTTACACATTGAGGCTTTTTATTGTGTTATTTGATGAATAAACGATAAAAATGTAATTGAATAGAGGGAAAACTATGGATTTTTTAGTTGCTCTGTTTTTATAAATTGACCTTCTGGCAGAAATATGTGTTTACTGATTATGTTATTTAACCATATTTTCTTTTGAAATATTGTATAAGTTTGTTGAGTAGTGATGGAGATTTTTATGAAAAAAAAGATAACGAAATGGGAACCTGAAAATTTTGCTTTAGAAATGACAACACATTGGTCATTTCCAAAACGTGGTGATTGGGCAACGCATGATGCTAAGTGGCGTGGAAATTGGTCACCATATATTCCAAGAAATATTTTGTTACGTTACTCCAAAGAAGGAGATTTGGTTCTTGATCAATTTGCTGGAGGCGGCACCACTTTGGTTGAAGCAAAATTGTTGAACAGAAATATTATTGGTATTGATATAAATGAAGTTGCATTAGAGAGATGCAAAGAAAAAATTAATTTTAATCACGAAGGTGCAGATGGTAAAGTACATATTTGCAAGGGAGATGCGAGAAATTTGAATTTTATTAAAGATGCGAGCATTGATCTTATTTGCACTCATCCACCTTATGCAAATATTATTAAATATAGCGAAGATATTCCAGAAGACCTATCTTTATTAAAAATAAATGAATTTTTAGTGGAAATGGAGAGCGTGGCGAAAGAATGCTATAGAGTACTAAAAAAAGACAAATTTTGTGCAATACTTATGGGAGATACTCGTCAGAAGGGGCATATGATCCCGATGTCATTTGAAGTAATGCGTATTTTTGAAAATGTAGGATTTAAATTGAAAGAACTTATAATCAAGGAACAGCATAATTGTAGAGCTACAGGGTATTGGAAAACCAATAGTGTCAAATACAATTTTTTGTTAATAGCACATGAATATCTGTTTGTGTTTAGAAAAATTTGATTATTTTTGTAATATTTAGTATAATTTAAAATGCAGGGAGATAGCATTATGCTGGATATATTCAGCAAGTTATAGTTTGAATTTTTCTTTTGACAGCTCTATTCTGGTTTATATCGGAGATATCGATCGATTTTCTCCCTGCATTTTTAAGGAGAGAAAATTATGTGTTTTATAAAAATTTTTGAAGATGAAGATTTATCCACAAAAATTCTTAATGAGGTATGTAGTCGTTCTAAGCCTGGAAAAGATAAAGTCACATTTAAAAAATTCAAAGAAGATTTTAAAGAGACCTCGATATCAATTAAGAAGAAAATTAGTAATAAAACTTATAAATTTACAAGATTTGAAACTATATTAAAAACTAAAAAGCATTATCAGTTACCTAGGTTAATTTTTAAATCGACTATTAGAGATAGATATGTTGCTAAATTGATGTATGAGTATCTGAAAAGCATTTATGAACAAAAAGGTGTTTCTTCGGGTATATCTAAATCAAGATATTATATACTACAAGAAATTTCCAAATTGATTATTCAGAAAAATGATTCTGATGAATTTTTATATAATGGTTATATACGCTTAGATATTAGATCTTATTATGATTCAATAAATAGGTACTTGTTGAAAAAGCAGATATATAATGATTGCCAAGACGATGTATTTTTAGCTTTAGTCGATAATCTTTTTTTAACGATGGATATGTCTAAGGAAAAGCCAAATGGTTATGGAATACCGCAGGGGATTTCGGTGTCCTCTATTTTTGCAGAACGATATTTAAATGATTTTGATAAGCAATTTGAAAGCAAAAAAACGGAAGTTAAAATACTTAGATATGTAGATGATATTTTAATTTTGGTGGGAGATACTACATATTTAGAAGAAGTTAAACAAAAAATAATTTTCGAATTATACTCTAAATATGGATTAGAGCTTAATGAAGATAAGATGAAATCTGGCAATATTAATAATGATGATTTTGAATTTTTAGGAACTAAATTTGAACATAGAAAAGTTTCTATATCTGATAAACAGATGAATAGGGTGAAGCAACAATTAATTGAATTATTTAAGTGGTATACAAAAATATCTCATGATGGTTCTTTTGATGTAAGTCGAAATGTGACAAAATATGATGTAACAACAAAAAGACTTCAGGAAACTTTAGTAGAAAAACTGAATTTATTAATTACTGGATATTTTTATAAAAGGGAAAAAGATGAATCTTTTGCTAAATATGGATGGGTACTAACATCATTACCATGTTATTTAACGAATTTAGATAAATTAAAAGAGCTTGATAAATATGTAAGCTTTTTATTGAAGAATTATTTACAGGATGAGAATTTTAAAGAACAGCATAATATCAAATCATTTTATATGACATTTATAAACTTTTATTACAACAAGAATTGTTATAATTATGTACTAGACAGAGATGTGATCGAACAGGATGATGAAAAAATGTACAAAATTACATGTAATTTAAGTATGGTAGATATAAAAAAAGGGTTAAAATATGATGAATATGATAAAGATGAATTTGAAAGAGCTGTTGAGGATAGCCTGAAAAATTATTTTAAAAAAACCTTATATATATCAAATAGAAATTTAACATCAGACATATTATATTGGTGATAAAAATGGGAAATATGAATTATAAAGAAATTTTAGAGAAAGACTTGCTCGCTACATCTACGAATTATGCGAATATGTATGATAGATTGCATAGAAGAAATACAATAACAAAGTTTTTGATAGTATATTATAGTGTTATTGCTATTTTATATACCATTTTACCTAAATATTTTATATATGAAGAAGCAATAAAAAATATTTTGGACTTCTGTTCAGTAGTAATTTCGATAATTCTTTTGGTAGCATCTTTATCAGTATCAATGGCAAATTATTCAGCACGTGAAACAAGGATTATACAATCAATTGATTTATTAAAGCGACTAAAAAAAGAGCTACAAGCAAAACATATAATAAATAAGAAAGATTTTTTTCGTTACATAAATAGATATCACGAGATAGTAGATTCTATGGAATTGAGAACGAACTATGATTATTATTTAACAAGGAAAAAATTGAAAAAAGAAATTTCACATTGGGAATATATAATTTTTCCGATATTGCATTTTTTAGAGTTAATAATGTATATTATTTTAATTTGCTGTCCAATATTGATAATTTCAATAGTACTATTTTTTTGATATGCAATATTAAATTTAACAATATATTTTTCAATATCATGATTAAAAACGGTTAGAATTTAAAATCTAACCGTTTTTAAGTTTAAATTTAGGCATAGATTATTTTTTGATTTTTATAAAAATATTCTTGTTTTGATAGGGAGAATTTTGTAGACATATAAAAAAATAAATATCTATCAGTCCTTATCCCGACCAGCGGTCGCGTGTTCGAGTCACGTTTTGGCTCTTATAAAAACGGCTAAAACCTTAGGTTTTAGCCGTTTTTAGTATTATTACTTTAGTGTCGAAGGCTGCATAGCAGCCTTTAACAACCGCCCGCTCT
>JAHZAW010000058.1:32407-46368 GCA_019423725.1 Clostridiales bacterium | reverse complement strand
TATTCTAACACGGAGCTTTTCATTATCACTCCGCTTAAGCTTTTTCTCACCCCCAGACTATCTGGGGGTTTTTCTGTAAACAAAAAGCAGTGAGGTTTTCGCATCTCACTGCCTTTTTATGTTTGAAATGAATTTTATTTTTACACAATATTCTCACAGAAATTCATAAGCATAGTAGCCGCCTCGGCTCTGGTAGTCTGTCCCTGTGGTGCCAGTGTACCATCACCCATACCATTTATGATGCCTGCACCGCAAGCCCACTGCATAGCAGGATATGCGTAATCGCTGATATCAAAGGCATCTGTGTAAGAAAGGATATTTATATTCTCCCCAACAGAAACATCATAACACTGATATTGTGCGTAGTTATGAAGCATCACGGCGAATTGCTCTCTTGTGATGAAATCTCCCACGCCAAAGGTATCGCCATAGCCTGCCACAATACCGTTTTCACTTGCCCAGGCAATGGCATTTGCATAGTATTTATCACTGGTCACATCCAAGAAAGGCGCTACATCTTTCGATTCCGGATTGTCTTCCAAATTCCAGAGAATGACTGCCATCATTTCTCTGGTCAAATGAGTATTAGGAGAGAATGTTCCGTCACCCATACCACTCATGATACCGTTTCCCACAGCATAGGATACTGCATCATAGAACCAATAGCTTTTCTGTACATCAGTAAAGGAAGTTGTCTCAGGTGTTTTGATTCCTTCCTCTATCTTCTCCCATTTTGCATAAACGGTAATATTCTTTGTCAGATATACCTCATCTATTTCCTTTGTCATGTCTTCATCAGCATACCAGCCGACAAATTTGTATCCTTCTTTTTCAGGTACATAATCATCCAGATCTATTCTGGTATATTCCTCTTTTACCAGTTTATCCATATCCTTGCCGCCATTGGTGTCAAATGTAACGGCATAAGAGTAAGGCAGGCTGATTACGGAGGGTTCCTTCTTCCAGTTTGCTGTAATTGTTGTATCGTTTGCTGGCATGGTAAATATGGTGCTTGCGCTGGAAGCGTCGGCAAATGTGCCGCCGTTGGAGGAAGTCCAGCCGGTAAAACGATAGCCTGACTTTATTCCTGCGTCAATGCTGATTTCCTTATCCTCTATATATTCGCCATCTGTTGTGGCGCCATTACCGCCATTCAGATTTACGGTAAGGGTATAAATGACAGGGATGGAGATTTTCAGTGTATCGCTGACATTTCCCATTGCGTCTTTTGCCACGATGTAAAGTTCCTTTGCACCCATACCCGAAAGGGTCGTAAGGGAAATGCTATTCTCACCGCTGTTGCAGGCAGTTCCTTCCCCAGTGGTGTCGATGGTTGGCTCCTCTGCGCCGCTTTCCACGACTGCATAGTAATAGCTGCCAGCCTCGTCGCTGGTAAACTTCACCGTTGCGGTGGTTTCGCTGGTGCGTGTCGCGTTGCCATTGCTCAAAGTCGGGGCGATGGTGTCAACTTCAATCGGTTTACTGCCGTAGTCTGTCAGTTTGGTATCGTCGTTTTTCCCGCCGTTGTACTGCTCGTTGAATACATAAAGCTTTGTATCGTTGTCTAAGGTTATACCTGCAGGGAGCGTAAGACTTACCGTTCCGTTTGTGCCATTGGTCGTACCGTCCAGCTGCAAAATACGTCCGTAATGGGTAATCACACCGTTGTCTTCGATCACAGCAGAAATATATTCATTTTCCCCTGTCTGAGCGCCGGAGTAGAAAAATGCGAGTTTGTCGCCGCTGCTGTTCATCACAAGGTCCGAAATCGCAAAGCTGCGGCTTTCATCTAACAGCGTCAATTTCCATTCGTTGCCGTCATAGTTGTCTACTGCCGTTAATTCACTGTCCATGCCGCTAGCGGATTTGCCGCCGACAGCGGCAGAGGTGAAGATGAGAGAATTCAGATCTAGATTAAAAGCGGGACGAGAAGCCAGGGCAAGGTACGTGTATCTGATTTTCACAATACCATTGTCGTGGACAACGCCCACATCAATCGCAGTGTGAGCGTAAGGCGAGCGAGAACACCACATATCGGCGCTGCCGTCAACGAATGTCGCCGTCAGCCCGGGAGCGGAGTCATAATCTCCAATATAATTAGCAAGCTCCTGTAAAGAAAGGAAAAACATCTTGTCGTCCGTTGTCAGCCTACTTTCGCCCCAGTTTATCTTATACAGTCTCTCATCACGATCCGTCTTTGCAACACCTAGCATGGCACTTTGCTCCGCTGTGGAAAAGTTTGACGAATTGGACGCAAAGTTTTCACACCATGCTTGCGCGTCGCTGCCCTGCCAATCGTTGGCCATCTGGCAATTCGAGTGGTCGCCATCAGAAGGTGCTCTGCCTTTATGTTCGGTATAGTTATCGCTGCCCAAATGATAGGACTGCTGAAAATAAACGCCACTTTCTAACAGATACTCCGAAAGCAAAAACATTCCGTCCGTATGGTTGTCATTTGCACTGTCTGCGTCTAGCACTCGCCATTTGATGGGGTCTGACCCGTTCACGCCAAAATAGATATAACCGTTCGGTGTGTAGAATTTTCCCTTGGTGTCTGTGTTTTCCGTTGGGTCTTTCATTCCGCTTGCCCCCAGCATGATGGTCTTGTCGCTGTCCGCCGCAAAGGCCGCCGTCGGCAACAGCCCCACAACAAGGCAGATGGCAAGCAGTAACCTTAGTATTTTCCTTTTTGGTTTCATATTGTGTCCTCCCGTCCTTTTCTTCACATCTTTCGTTTATTCTATCGCGAGATTTTCTCCCGTCATATTCCTTTGCCCCTTTTTCGGGGCTTTTGTCAGTACAAAGTTCCAGTGTACCTTTGTTCTCAAATTCCATCTCCCTGCTGCGGTATTTCTTTTGAAAGGCTTTTAACCGCCGCTGAAATCACCACTTGTTGCTTGTTCGTAAGCAATGTGAAATAAAATAACAAAATCATGATACATATTATACTATAACAAAAAATCAATTTCTATCACCCATTTGACCCCCTAAAATAGGTGATGCCCACGGACATTTGCACAGATATTTTATTCATTCAAGCATCTATTTTTTCAATACATGATGTTTTGTTTTTCTTCCTTTTGGCAATATACAATATAACTGAAATCACTAAAAAATCCCGTTATTCCGCCATTTTTTGACTTCTTCATAGAAAGGCAATATACATTCTCATCGCAATTTTTCAGTTATGGATTTTTGTTATATCACGATATGCAATATACTAAAACTCTACGCCAATCCGAAGATTTTTCATTTTCCTGCTTTAGATATACAGCATATTTTTTAAATATGTTTCCTTTTTTAAAAGATAGCAGTTCTTTCTTTCATTTGTAAACCAATTTGGATCAATTTTCAAAAACAAAAAAGGCAGTAAGATTTACTTATCTCACTGCCTAATAGCGTTTGTGGCTTAAAAACGCTTTTGTCTCTATAAAATTCAAATTTTGAGGTTTTGAAAATCACCTCAAAAACCGATGGAAGCCTTGATTTTACCGGATTTGCTTTTCTAAAATATTATATTACTCCTGAGCGTCCCATCGTGATAGGAGAAAAAGTATGCCGGACGAGGCTGGTTTTTCCTTGGTGTAGGGTTATTTTTCAAAAAATGTTCCTTTTTGTTTTTCTTAAATAGTGGAAACAAAAGAATCTGAAATTAATGATTAATTCTTTCCACTCCAGATCCTTTTTCACTGTTTATTTATACTCTCTGTTTACTGTAAACGAATTATCTTTACGTCTAAATTCTTCTATGCAAAAATTATATCACATCAAACTCTTATAATGTTATAATGTCTTACCTATCTTCTTCCTTTCGGCTCTCCTGACAGGTTCTTCAATATGTTGATGCACTGGCTCTATAAAACTTCCACCCTTCATCTATCTTTTTCAAATCAAAAGTAAGTTCCAGCCGCCATGTATGTTTTCCGCCTCCAAAAACAGCCGCAGTCACTCGACTACGGCCGACTACTTTAGCATTATCTCCATTTAAAAATATATCAAGACTTTCTTTTTCGGATGAATAATAATTCAATGTTCCACCCATGATGGATCGAATATAGTCTCTTTTTCCCTGGTGTATTCCAGTCATGTGAATCAACACAAAGGAATCATCATGCAGCCGGTCAAGTTCCGCTTCGTCTTTATTGATCATGGCAGTATACATATCCTGATAAAGCCGCCTGATTCTTTCTTCCTCATTCATAGGCTTACACCAGTGATTTAGCCCATGAAGCCACTTCTTCCTCTGAATGTGAAGCATCTGCTCCATGAATGGCAAGACCTTTTCCAACCTTCGCACCTTTGCAGTATTTCTTCAATGCAGCAGGTGCTCCTGAAAGACCGCTGCCTTCATGCGTCATCAAAGGAAATACATTTTTCCCAGAAAAGTCGAGAGCCTCCAGCTGCGTGAAAATAGCACAAGGATAAGTTCCACACCAACAGGGACCACAGATAAACACATTATCATACTGTGAAATATCCGAAAGCATTTCTTTCAGCTCTGGTCTGGCATTATTCTTAAGCTCTTCCCTTGCTTCTTTTGTACAAGTCATATAGTCCTCCGAATAGGGCTTAACAGTGTCCACCTCAAAGAGATCACCGCCAACCGCCTTTTGAATAAACTCTGCACAGATCTCTGTGTTACCCTTCGACAGATTTTTGATGTGACCGTTCACATAGTTCTGCCCTTTTCTAGAATAATAGATAATTATATTTTTTGCCATATACTATTCCTCCTGTACAAATATTTATATCTTGTGTATTTCAGCTACAGAAAGAAGCATCTCTTCTATACCGTATGCTTCTGGATTACAACATTCTTTACCTATATTCAACTTACGCAGCTCTTCCACTTTCGAGTCAGTCAACTTTATCATTTCATCAACAATATACTTGCGCACAATTCCTATAGATTTTTGCAAATCACTTATACATCTTTCGATTTTATGTTTTTATTCTGCTGCTTTATTCACACATGCTAATGCGTTTAGACTTCTTGGATAGCCGATATAAGGCAGACACTGGCTGATCACACGGATCAAAAATGCTTTATCATTTCCCACTTTCATATTGGCTGCCGCATGACTTGTCAGTTGCGGTTCGCAGCCACCTTGCACCGCAAGAAAACAGAACGTAATCATCTCTCTCTGTGTATATGAAAGACCAGTTCTTGTATAGTAATCGCCAAAGCAATTGTCCGTAAGCCAGTAGTTAATATGCTTTGATTCCTCTGGACCTGACTTCCAGAAGTTCTTCATTTCCTCACCGAAAATATCCACCTGTGCCTGGGTGCCCATTTCTCGGCGGTTTGCAGTTGTAGTCATGGCCTGTCCTTCCAAAGGAAGCGAAATACCATTTTCCTCAAAAATAGTATTTACCGCTTTTAAAAACGGAAATATTCTTCCGATACCAAGGTAAGCCACTGCCTGATAGGTAATCTCTTTGATCTCGACAGGTGTCACACCAAAATTCAGTGCTGCTGGAACCATTGCCCTGAACTCGTCAATCCCTTGGCAGCCCAATAATGTCGCCAGAATCGCTATGAATCTTGTCTTATCGTCCAACGCCTGTCCTTTCTGATTGATCACCTCATCAAACGCAAAGTTATCAAATCTTTCTATGAACTCCGGATCAGTCCTTAAGAAATCTGATACATATCCTGGAAACATCTTTTCATGATATGCTTTTGAAAATTCCGTAATCGCCATGGTTTATTCCTCCGTTACGTCTGTAGATGCTGCAAGTTCTGTTTGTGTCTTGTAATCAGCCAATCTTTCTTCCAAACGCTGGATAGTAGCGGCAAGTGCCTGTGAGCCATACACCTGACGAAGGGGAGCAGGCGTAATATCCACACTCTCAATCATTCTTGCTGCCATCTTTGCAGGATCGCCAGGAGCCAGACCCTTTGTAGGATCAAGCATGTCGAGGAATCCATGTACATGGTCGTATTCTGGCATCAGCTTTGCAACATGTGCACTGCCATACCTAAACTCCGTTCTTGCTCCACCCGGTTCCACGATGGTAATGCCAATATTGTACTTTTCCACTTCCTGTGCAACCGACTCACAGAAACCCTCAATGCCAAACTTGGTAGCGTGATACATAGAATTAGCTGCATATGCAACCTGTCCGCCGTAAGAAGAAAGCTGAATGATGCGGCCGCCACCCTGCTTTCTTAAGTAGGGAAGGCTGTCATGGATCACCATAATAGGACCAGTCAGGTTCGTAGTCAGAATCTTTTGGATATTCTCATAATCCAGCTCCTCAGCTGCACCGAAAAGCCCATAGCCTGCGTTATTTACAATCACATCAATTCTTCCGTGTCTTTCAAACATCTCTGGTATAAAACTATGGATTCTCTCAACATCTGTTACATCCAGAATCTGACAATCAAAAGTATCAGGGTATTTCTTGATAAGCTCATCAACCTTCTTTGTATTTCTTACCGTACCAATTACGATATCACCCTTTTCCAAAAGCTGCTTTGTCATCTCATTTCCAAAACCACTGCTGACACCTGTAATAAGCCATGTTCTGCTCATAATAAAAACCTCCTGTTTCGATCAATGGTTCCCTAACCGTTAATTTCCTTTGTTTGAATCTATTCTAAAACTCTCAGATAAATCAATCAATTTAAAATAAGAGGTTTTCAAATAAGTATTAGTAATGCGAAATCAATACATGGACTTTAATATATCTGCAAATTCCTTTACATAATGACCGTTATTGCCTTTTTTCCAAAAAGCACAATAAGTTCTCTTGGTCTGTACCCCTTCTCTGGTCAGAGGTATCCTTTTCAATATTGCACCAAACAAAGAGCCACTATTGGCACCTTCCACAGGCATCACACCGCGATTTGATATCACCATCATGCGTGCCGTCTGAAGTGTTTCCGCAAAAAGAAACTCTCCATTAAATCCTATGATGTCTCTATAAAACCGTTTCTCCTCTTCCTGTTGTTCTTTTGACGCAACAAGAATACATGGTGTGTTCTTTAAATCATCAACATCCACCACATCAAGTTTCGCTAAAGGATTATGCGCTGCAATTTCTACATAACAGTTCGTTTCAATCAGCACAAGATTCTCATAAGTATCAGAAAAAGCTCTTCTTTGATCATTCAGTGCAAGATCGATTTTTCCAAAACGCAGACCATCATACAAATCTTCATGATTGCCACTTGTCACTGTAAGTTCTACAGCAGGAAACTTTGCTGAAAATGCCGCTATTGCACGGTTAAACTCATCACCACTATATGTAGAAAGGAATCCAAGTGAAAGCTCTTCTGTGTCTTTGCGGTCGATACGAACCGTATCACGGCAAAGCTGTTCCAGATCTGCTGTTATCACAAGACTCTTTTTATAGAAATACTTGCCTGCTTCTGTAAGCACAAACTTCCTGTTCTTACGTATTAGGAGTTTCACTCCAATTTCATCCTCTAATGCTTTGATGGACTGTGAAATGCCAGATTGTGAAATATGGCAAAGTTCCGCTGCCTCAGTGAAACTATTTTCCTGTACGATTGTTTGGAAATGCTGTATCTGCCGCAACATCATAAGTATTCGCCTCTTTTCTTTGTTTTTATAATGTCTTACATATTATTTTACCATATCAAGAATAAATCATAACTATTCAAATTGTTCTGCTTAGGAATTTAACAATCTGCAATGTATTGATTGATACAATATTTGAACGTATTCAATAAAACATTAATTCCACAATTCCAATTCAGTTTATCAAATAAATGTTTCTTTATAAATTCTTTTAATTGATGGCAGGCGAATTTTGACAATACATGGTTCCATTTTTCAGCATGTTCCTATATCTCCATACCACTTTTGTTTTCCACACCTACCTGTGGTATGGTCTGCCGCACTGCCAAAAAACATTTGTCAAAACATATTCTGCATTATATTTTGCGTTCCAGCCAATTTCGTTCTTTACTCCTTTCCTCAGCTCTTCTTTGTTTTTCCTCATTTTCTTTGTTTATGACTTAACTCTTCTTTGGCTGTACTGACACGGTAATATGCAGCACTCTCAGCTTTTTTCACTTTCACATATTCCTTTTTGCTTGATATATTACCCTCTTATTTTATTTAACAAAGCTACATATAAATCCCCATTTTTCATCTGTTTTGTATTGTCTACATAGTGAATTATAAAATAAGTATGTAACTTTCGTTCTTATCGTGAAATAGCAATTTTTGACAAATATCATGCTGTACTTAAATCAAAATTCTATTTAAAAGCAATAAAAAAGCGACTTCATTTTCATGAAATCGCTTTTGTAAAAAGCTGTATTATTTTGTTTTTTACTATCAAAAAAAACTCAATTTTTGTCGTTTTTACTCGTCCCATCATAATCTGATAAAAATTATGATTAAAGAATCTAGATGTCCCTTGTTGTATGACGATTCTCCCAAAAAACACAATATAATATAAATACCAGTCCTTCATTGACAACTTAATATTAATAATGCTTTATTCCTCATTCTGACTTTGTCTATTGAAAATTATCTTTCCTGGGCATTTTTCCGGTGCATCATACAGCCTGCATACTTTACAATGTAAACATTTTCCTGTATTTCTTTTATTTATTGCATCTGTCATCCAGTTAGGATTTACAATAAAGCCACGGCCTATGCCAATTAAATCAGCTTTTGTTTGTTCCATAACATTCTGCGCCATTTCAGGTGATGTAATACCATTGGCAGCAAAAACAGGAATATTTACAGCCTGTTTTATTTTTTCAGCTGCATAAATAATATCCAAAAAAGGATAGCCTTCTGGGGAATATGGCTCTTGTTCCATCTGGAAGCCATAAGACACATCAATGAAGTCTATGCCCATTTGTTCTAATTTTATTGCATGCTGCACTGAATCTTCTATTGTTGGCTCAAATCCACCAAGACGTATGCCTATTACGAAATTTTCAGGCACTCTTTCACGGATTTCTATAAGAATTTCCTTTACGAAAAGAAGAGGATCATCACCATATTGATCTTGTCTTTGATTGACTCTCTTATTTAAAAACTGGCATATCAAATACTGATGACAGCCATGTAATTCAATACCATCGTAGCCAGCCTGATACGCACGGACAGATGCTGATACAAAATCAGACTGAATTTTATGGATCTCATCCAATGTCATGCGTTTCCCAATTTTCATCGTTCCGTTTTCCTGCATATAGCTGTAGTTATCTGGGCATAGAGGATGTCCAGAAATACCTACTACCCCAGCATGATGGATCTGTAAAAAAACAGCACAGTTTTGCTCGTGAACGGCTTCTGTAATCTTACTAAGACCCTCTATATGGTCGTCGTCCCAAACGCCTAACTGACGATCCATGAGACGTCCATCCTTGTTAATGCAGGTTGCTTCCTGTATGATAAGCCCTGGTCCGCCCATTGCCAATCGTCTATAGTGCTCTACTGTTTCTGGTTCCACTTTTCCTGTATCGATTTTACTGAACCTTGTTACCATGGGGGTAACATATATTCTGTTTTTTAAATGTATATTTTTTATATCCACTGAATCATATATGCTTACAGACATATACCTTACTCTCCTTTTTCATTTTTATACTGCTTTAATGCTTTTACCAATTGATCTGGGCAGGATGTACCTTTATCAAGGCATTGTATCCCATCTAATTTTGATATAACTTCATCCACACTAAGTCCAGATAACATTTTTTCTAATGCCTGAGTAAATCCTGGACATCCCTTTACAAATTTTACTGACTTAATGAAGCCGTTTTTAATTTCAATATCGATTTGTTCAGAACAAGTACCCTTTGTTTTGTATATCATTTCTTTACTCCATTCTTATAAGTGTTTATTTTACTTCTGCCTTACGAAATGCAGCAACCTGCAATACAAAATTTAATACCAATAGTGCCAGAAAAACAGCAAAAATCCAATGAATACCAGCAGCAGTAGCATCTGCTAAAGTCGAAGAATCAGCATTTTTCTGGAATACTGTCAATATTACTGCTGAAACAGATGTACCCATTGATCCTGCCAATTGGCCAAACGTATTAAAAACGGCGTTTCCGTCGGAATTATCTTTTGGTGATATATTTTGCAGAGCATGAGTAAGTGTGTTGCCGTATGTACATCCCAAACCCACTTCCATAATAATGTAAAACACAACGACCATAGCCGCTTCCATGTAAACTCCAGTTACGAAAAACAAACATGAGCCAATGATGGCAAGTATACTTCCAAAATATATCGGCTTTTTCGCCCCATATTTATCTAATATCATACCGCTGCAAACAGAAAGTACTGCCTGCCCCATAGCACCGGGAAGAAGACACAGGCCTGTAATAAAAGCACTTTTTTGGCATACGATTTGAAGATAATTCGAAAGAACAAACGAAAATCCTAAAAATACGATCTGCATAAATATGTATGAGAACAGATGGCAGTTAAATACAGCACTTTTAAAAACAACCAGTCTAATTAAAGGCTCTTCTTTTCGTTTTGCATGCAGAGAGAACACGACTAAAGCTAAAACACCAAGAATCAAACACAGCACTACCTTTAAGGGATTTTCTGAAAAAGAATCTAAGCCTGTAATGCCATATATCAAAAAGAAAAATCCTGCCATAACAAGTAATGCGCCTGCGATATCCAAACGCAGTTTAGAAGGTGCCGTTTTCTGTTCTATCGTAAAACCTCCCGCAAGCAGAGAAATAATTGTAAATGGAATCATAATAGAAAATATCATTCTCCATCCAAGCATAGTAATTACGATTCCGCCAAAAGTTGGTCCTAAAGCAGGACCAGCAGACATGATTAGGGAAGCAATTCCCATCACTGTACCTATTTTTGAAGAAGGAACCTGTTCCAAAATAATGTTAAACACCATTGGCAGTGATACACCAATGCCAATACCTTGAATAATTGCAGATGTTACGAGTGCTTCAAAATTCCATGCAAGTGAACCCATGAGGCACCCGATCAAAAAAGTTATTCCTGAAAACAAAAATAACTTCTTTGTCAGAAATCGTTTCTTCAAATATGCAGATATTGGAGTTATCATGGCAACAACAAGCATTTTTCCTGTTGTCAGCCATTGTACAGATGATGCGCTTACCCCATATTCCTCCATAAGGGTAGGAAAAGCAATATTAGTTGCTGTTTCAGTCAATAGACCGCATAAAATTAATAAACTTACTGATAAGACTGCGATCAGCAGTCTAGGCCGTAATCTTTCTTCATGTTCCATTTAAAAAAATCCTCCTTGTGTTTATTCCGTAGGACGCATCAGCGGAAATAAAATTAGTTCTTTGATGTTATTTTCTCCCAGTATGACCTGTAAGATCCTGTCAATTCCCATACCCCATCCTGAAATAGGCGGCATACCATATTCCATAGCTCTAACGTAGTCCTCATCCATCATCATTGCCTCTTCATCCCCAGAAGCTTTTAATCTTGCCTGTTCCATCAAGCGTTTTTTCTGATCAATTGGATCTACAAGTTCCGAATATGCGTTGATAACTTCTGCACCATTGATTACCAGCTGAAATCTATCTACAATTTCAGGGTTTTCATCATTTGCTCTTGCCAATGGGGATAAGGCCTTTGGATGTTCCACCAAAAATGTAGGTGAAATTAACTTTGGCCTGCTTACTTTTTTGTACAGTAGGTCGATCAAATTGCCACGACCAAGTAAAGAAATTTCTGTTTCTGACTCTAACTTAATATTTTTTGCTTTTATTGCATTCAGAAGCTCCTCTGAGGTTTGATATTGGTCAATATCTATGCCTGAATCACGCAGTATCAATTCTCTAAATGTCACAATTGACCACTTACCTGCAAAATCAACTGTAGTTCCCTCTATCTTTAGTTTTGTTTTTCCAAACAATTTTTTTACAACCGAACATAACATATTCTGTAAAAAAAACATATTATCTTTATAATTGTAGTAAGCACAATAACATTCCAACATCGTAAAATCTTGAAGATGTGATGAATCAATGCCTTCATTTCTAAAACATCTGGCAAATTCAAATACTTTTGTAAATCCGCCGACAATAGCTCTTTTTAAATAGGTTTCGGGCGCGATCCTTAAATATACATCCATGTTCAGTGCATTATGATGTGATATAAAAGGTCTGGCAGACGCACCAGAAGGCTTATCGAGTAATACAGGCGTTTCAATCTCTATATATCCATGATCCTCAAGATATCTTCGAACTTCACGGATAAATGCAAATTTCATAATAAATTTTTTCTGCACATCCTCGTTCATAATCAAATCTAAATATCTCTGTCGGAAACGGCTGTCCGTATCTGTGATGCCATGATATTTCTCTGGAAGCGGTCTAAGAGCTTTTCCGAGGAATGTAATTTTATGAGCACGTATGGTTTTTTCTCCAGTTTTTGTAGTAAACATTTCACCGCTAACACCTATGAAATCACCTATATCAAAAGCCTTTTTAAAAAAGTCATATTCCCCATTTCCAAGCACATCTTTTTTAACTGCGATTTGAATGCTTCCTTCAACATCACTGATCCTTGCAAAAGAAAGATTGCCCATTTTACGCATTAATATGATTCTTCCAGCAATGCGGATGTCTTTCGTTCCATCCGCCAATTTTATGGCATCCTTTATCTGTTCATTCACATCAAACCTATCGGGATAGGGATTGACATGATTTTCGATTATATAGTCCAGCTTGTTCTTTCTGGCTAATAAAAGATCATTTTCCATTTTTACTCCACTCTTTCTTCCTTACATTTAGAAATCAAATTACTTAGTATGTCATTGCTCTATTTTCTTTAATGTTTTATAATTATGTTAAACTATCCCATAATGGGAATGTCAACCGTTTAATTTTTATTGGAGGGGGAAAAATGGACACATATTTAACCATCGGAGAATTTGCAAAATTACGTAATGTAGATCGTAAATCTTTAAGATATTATGAAAGGATAGGTGCTCTGGTTCCCGCATATACTGATCCCAAAACAAAATACAGATACTATAAAATAGAACAGCTGGTGGATTTAGATACGATACTGATGTGTTTGGAATTGGGAATACCTCTAAAGAATGCTGTTAATTACAAAAATGAAGATGGAACATTGAATATACTGAAGTTATATAGTGACGGAAGAGAAAAAATAAATGAAAAATTTATGCGTTTAAGTATTACAATGAAGCGTCTGGAGTCTTCTATTAACGCCATAGGAGAAAATAAAAAATATCAAAATAAGGATAACTTATATAAACGTCATATAAACAAACGTTATATACTACGTACTCCTCTTAAAAAGCCAAATGATGAAATGGTTTTTAAAAGCCAGGCAAAAGATCTATTTATAAAGGCAGAAAATAATGGCCTCTTTCCTATATATAACTTTCCCATAGGATTAATGATAGAACGCCAAAAAGATAATGTAAATATTTATATCACAGTAGAACTAATGCCTTATAATATTGACCACCCTGAAGTTTTGACATTACCTGATGGTGCTTACTTATGCTATCAAGAGAGTTCAGCTGATATATACGATCCATCCAGCTTCTGTATAGATATTTTTGCGTCTAATCCTAATGTTGATATTATAACGATTACAAATATCACTTTAGAAGAATATAAAAATGGGATTTTTCCTTTAGAAATTCAAGCTTTTATGAATAATCAAGAACTCTAATCATATCTAAAGTATGAAATAACCTTTGTAAAAGATGTCACATAATAGCTTCTATAATGGAGACTGAAAACGATTATAGCGTTTATTTCCCCTTTTGTTTTTCTTATCCTTTCATAGGATACAAAATAGTCATCCAGTTCCATGATGCCAGTGCAACTTTCCACGGCTTTCTGCATTGCTTCCAATGTATTTTTCAGCATATACACTTCAGGATGTTCATGTGGATTTACTTTTAATACTTTTATGACGCTTTTCTTCATGTTTCTCACCTCCTTAAAAATTTTTTAATTT
>JAHZAW010000058.1:0-32397 GCA_019423725.1 Clostridiales bacterium | reverse complement strand
TCTTTTCCATCGTTTAATATTCAGTTTGATTATACAAATTTATTTTTTATACTTTTTCAACATTTTTCATCATAATTTTCACACTTTTCAAAAACTTTTTTAAATTTTTTTCAAAAAAGGATTGTAATTTTGAAAATCGCTTTTTTGTTAAGTTCTGAAAATTGAAAAAGGCAGTGAGATTTCTTTTCATCTCACTGCCCGAAAATCGTTTTTTGACTCCAAAAACGCTATGTCATCTATAAAATTCGAATTTTTGGGGCTTTGAAAACCGCCCTCAAAAACCGCTGGAAGCCTTGATTTTACTGGCTTTGCGGCTATGTCATCTATTTTGATCACTCATCCCAGTTATTGTACACGTTCTTGACGTCATCGTCATCATCAAGCATATCAAGAAGCTTATTCATCTTTTTGATATCCTCTTCATTATTAAGGACTGTATATGTCTGAGGGATCATTGTTATTTCAGCACTTACCATAGGTATTCCAGCATTTTCAACAGCCTCTCTGACTGCCTCAAAATCATCAGGTGCTGTTGTTATTTCATAGCTGTCCTCTTCAACTCCGAAATCTTCAGCTCCTGCTTCAACAACGAGCATCATAAGCTCGTCCTCATCCATTTCAACTTCTTCCTTATCAATAACGATAAGACCCTTTTCATCGAACATAAATGATACGCATCCTGAAGTACCCATGTTTCCGCCGCCCTTTGTAAATGCGTTTCTTACATTTGCAGCAGCTCTGTTTCTGTTATCTGTAAGAACTTCAACGATAACAGCAACGCCGTTGGGGCCGTATCCTTCATATGTTATTGATTCATATGTTACTCCATCCCCGCCGCCGGCAGCTTTCTTAATACTTCTTTCAATTGTATCATTAGGCATATTATTTGCCTTTGCTTTAGCAATAACCTCACGGAGTTTTCCGTTGTTATTAGGATCGGGACCGCCTGCCTTAACAGCAACTGCGATCTCACGGCCGATCATGGTAAATACTTTACCTTTAGCCGCATCATTTTTTTCTTTTTTATGCTTAATATTAGCAAACTTTGAATGTCCGGACATTAAAGTTACCCCCTAGAAATTTTAAATTACAAAATATTTTATCATTTTTCGGGCCGGAGTTCAAGAAAAAATTAAAATTACATATCACAAATTATTGATTAATTCGGTATAAACAGCCATTGCTTCCTTAATTTTTTTAACCTCACAGTGTTCGTCCCTCATATGGGCAAGCTTATATTCACCAGGTCCAAAACCTATGGTTGGTACACCCATGGCAACGGGAGTGATGGCATTTGTTCCAAAATCCCAGAAATCATATTTATCAGGATAGCTTCCATATATGGTCTTATAGGCATCTTTAAGCGCCTGTGTAAGAGGAGCGTCCTCATCTATCTTCCAAGGGTCATGCATGGGCTCATATACGAGCTTTCCTCCATTCCATGTAGTATGGTAAAGGGTTCCAACTTTCCATCTGGCATCCTTTCCTTTAATAAGTTCATCCATTTCTTTTTTTACCTTATCAAGGGTCTCACCAAGGACAAGTCTTCTATCCAGATATATGCTGCACTCACTGGGAACAGCATTAAGAGAAGCGCTTACACAGCTTATATCTGATAATACTATGGTTCCGTGAACGTCACCTTCAGCTGACAATTTTTTATTGAGTTCATCGACTCTCTGTATGATCTCAGCCATCTCATAAACTGCGTTTTTACCCTTTTCCGGTGCTGAACCGTGGGCAGATATTCCGTTTGTTATTATCCTTATCTGTGCTTTTCCCTTATGTCCAAGGGTAATGGTATTGTCGCAGGGTTCACATATGATGCAGTAATCCGGCTTAATATTAAATTCCTTATAGAAATGTTTAAGATTTTCTCCATCGCAGTATTCCTCACATACGGTACCTGTTACATATATGGTTTTTCCTTCAGTATATCCCTTATCCCTGGCTAATGCAGCCGCATAAACTGATGCACAAAGGGCTGATTTCATATCAACAGAACCTCTTCCCCAGAGTGCTCCATCCTTTATTTCACCTGAGAACGGCGGTACCTGCCAAAGATCAGCATCATTTACCTTTACAGTATCCATATGGCTGTCAAAGTGTATTATCTTTTTTCCATTTCCTATCCTGCCTACAACATTGCCAACGGAATCTATCAAAACTTCATCATAGTTGAGTTCTTCCATGGTCTTCTTTATAAGTTCAGCAAAAGCGCCTTCCTCATCTGAGTAGCTTCTTGTTCTTACGGCCTCCTGTGCAAAGGCTATCAATTTATCTTCATAATTAGTCATATCCATAATAAAACCTCCTTTATATAAGATTATATTGATTTTTTATCATAAAAATATAATAATATAAGCATAAAATATAATTATTTTGAGGTGTTTTCTTTGCAGGTATATAATATAAACATAAATGAAAACAAAATGGAGACTACCTCCCATGGAACAGATGAATTTCCAATAGCCATATATGAGACCGTGCTTAAAAAAAATATTCTTGGCTTTGTTGACTGGCACTGGCACAGTGAGCTTCAGTTCTGCTTCATAACATCAGGCAGGGTGCAGTTTACCGTAAATTCCTTCTCGGCCATTCTTGAAAAAGATAGTGTTATTTTTATAAACAGCGGTATAATGCATACTTCCAGGCCTCTGACTGATGATGCCGCGTATGTGTGTATTGATGCTTCACCTTCACTTATAGGCGGCTTTAACGGAAGCATAATGGAGAAAAAATATATACTGCCCTTTATAGATGATCCTTCTATGTTATATGAAGTATTTGAAGATGGCGGCCAGATGCTTGAATGGCTCCGAAAAATTTATGATATTAATAAGAAAAAATCCTTTGGCTATGAAATGGAGACCTCTGCCCTGCTTATCCTCTGCTGGAAGGAACTGCTCCAAAACAGGATATCTTCACAGCCAGCCGTTGAAAATGAGGCATATATCCGTTTGAAACAAATATTAAAATATATCCATGACCATTACAGTGAAAAAATATCCCTGGCTGAACTTTCAAATGAAGTACATCTATGCCCAAGCGAATGCTGCAGATATTTCAAAAAGAAAATGAACAGAACCATATTTGAATATATAAATGACTACAGGCTGATGCAGAGCACCCAGCCGCTGATTAACAGACCGGATATGTCCATAAGCCAGATAGCTTACGAATACGGCTTTGGAAGCACTAGCTATTATATAGAAAAATTTAAAAACAAAACGGGTGTAACCCCTCTTTCTTACAGAAGATCATCCAAAAGCAGCAGTTGAATAGCCGGCCTTAATATGGCCGGCTTAAATAATAATTAAAATAATAAATAAGTTCGATCCTATGCCGGTCAGCATTTTCCTATTTCATTCAGATCATAGGGTGTAACCTGGTATACATGGTTTATCCAGTTAATGTATATAAGACTTGCCTGGCTTCTCCATTTATTTATAGGCTTTTTGTGATAATCATTATCGGGATAGTAATTAGCCGGTATTTCAGGATTTAATCCGGCTTTTAAATCCCTCAAAAACTCATTATTAAGTGTCTCTGTATCATATTCAGGATGTCCCATCAAAAATATCTGTTTTCCATCACCGGCTTCGAGGGCAAATACTCCGGCTTCATCGCTTTCTGCGAGTATATCAATGCCCCCTGTTCTTTCAATATCTTCCTTCAGAACTGTTGTATTTCTTGAATGAGGGATATAAAATTCGTCATCCATCCCCCTCAAGAGCTCATTCTTTGTATCCTCTTTTTTATGAAGATACACTCCGGAAAGTTTTTGAGGAAGTCTCACTTTATTTATGCCATAGTGATAATAAAGGGCTGCCTGTGCTCCCCAGCAAACATGTACCGTACTTGTAACATGGCTTTTGGTCCACTCCAATATCTCCTTTATCTCATTCCAGTACTCCACTTCTTCAAAGTCCATAAGCTCTACAGGAGCTCCTGTTATTATCATCCCATCGTAATTATTTTCCCTTATGTCGTCAAATGTCTTATAAAACGAAAGTATATGTTCGGCAGAAATATTTTTCGATTCATGCGAGGCCGTATGTATAAGCTCAAGCTCTATCTGTATCGGTGTATTGCTGAACAGCCTGCAAAACTGAGTTTCAGTTGCTATTTTTGTAGGCATAAGGTTCAAAAACAATATTTTTAAAGGTCTTATGTCCTGAGATATGGCTCGTGTTTCTGTCATAACAAATATGTTTTCCTCCCTTAATGTGTCCGCTGCCGGAAGATTGTTAGGTATTTTTATCGGCATGTTATCCCCTCCCCTCTGTTAAATATTTTCAAGAGCATCATTGATGTCCTTTATTATGTCGTCGATGTCTTCTGTTCCAACTGAAAGCCTTATAAGATCCTCCCCAATTCCCGCATCTTCAAGCTGCTTTGCATTGAGCTGCCTATGGGTAGTGCTGGCAGGGTGAAGAACGCTTGTCCTTGAATCTGCAACATGTACCACTATCCTTATAAGTTTAAGAGAGTCCATGAATTTTACAGCTGCTTCTCTGCCTCCCTTTATCCCAAAGGATATAACACCGCATCCGCCTGAAAGATATTTTTTAGCCATCTCATATTGGTCAGAATCCTGTAAAAACGGATAATTTACCCAGGCTATTTTTTCATTGTTCTTTAAAAATTCAGCTGTCTTAAGGGCGTTTGAAAAATGTCTTTCCATCCTGAGGGCAAGGGTCTCAAGACCAAGATTGAGTATGTATGCCGCAATAGGCTGAGGTGTTGAACCAAAGTCTCTCATCAGCTGTACCCTTGCCTTGGTTATATATGCCGCTTTCTTAAATTCTTTTGTATACACTACTCCGTGATAGGACTCATCCGGCTCTGTAAGTTCTGGGAATTTTCCGGATGCTTCCCAATCAAACTTTCCACTGTCAACGATAACCCCGCCGACCACAGCTGCATGTCCGTCCATATATTTCGTCGTTGAATGTATGACTATATCACAACCAAACTCAAATGGCCTGCAGTATATGGGTGTCGCAAATGTATTATCTATTACAAGAGGTATTCTGTTCTTATGGGCAATGGCCGCGTACCTCTCAATATCAAAAACTACAAGAGCCGGATTAGCGAGGGTCTCACCAAATATAAGCCTTGTGTTCTCGTCTATAAGTCCTTCAACCTCTTCATCACTCATCTCTGGAGTAAAAAACCTCACCTCTATGCCCATTCTTTTCATTGTCACCGCAAAAAGATTTACTGTACCGCCATATATAGTCGATGAAGCAAGGAAATTCTGGCCTTCCTGGCAGATGTTGAATATTGAAAGCAGTGATGCTGCCTGTCCTGATGATGTACAAAGTGCCCCAACTCCGCCTTCAAGGTCAGCTATCTTAGCTTCCACACAGGCAACCGTAGGATTTGATATCCTTGAGTACATGTGGCCGTCACATTTTAGGTCAAAGAGATCTCCAAGGGTGTCCGCTGAATCATAGGCGTAGGTAGTGCTCTGATATATTGGAAGCACCCTGGGTTCTCCATTTTTGGGCTCATATCCTGACTGTATACATTTTGTTCCGAGTTTATAACTGCTCATAAAATTCTCCTCTCCAATTTAAAATTTAAAAAAGAATATAAAAAGGCAGTGTCTATACAGACACTGCCTTAATATCAAATAATATAATTCTGTTTAACTAAAAAATATATAGTACGACACAGACCTACTATTTCCGAACGCAATGACACTGTATATGAATTGTTCTATTAATATTCACATACATGCACATTCGGAAATTTTTCATCTGAGTCACTCCTTTCAAACAATGAAATAATATAGGTGATAGGATACTATTAATTTCATTCTTTGTCAATAGTTTTTTTACTATTATTTTTCAGCATAATAATTTATGAGACATCCATCAAGTATTATCTGTCTTTCATCATCAGTGATATCGCCCATCTTGAGCACGAATGGAACAAGCTTTCCATCCTTTACTATATAAGCTGGTATCTCTGATTTCTTTTCCTCAATGGCTTTCTTTATCTCAGGAACGAATATGTAATCTCCGTTCTCAAAGGGAGGCTCCTCCTCAAATATGAAGGGAAGCATACCCCAGTTGATAAGGTTTGAACGATATCTCTTTGTGGCATATTCCTTAGCTATGTTTGCCCAGCCTCCAAGTACCTTCTGGCAGCTGGCAGCCTGCTCTCTGGCGGAACCGTCACCGGGTTTTACAGCATAAATGGTGCTTCCGATTCCTGTCTTATTTATATCAAAATCAGGATATGCACTCTTTATGGCGTCATTTACAGCCTTAAGTTCTCCAAGGGCCTCAATGGGGTCTTTTCCGTCAAGTCTTGCCTTTTCAGCCTTCTGAACCTCTTTAGCCTTTCCAACATAAGCAGGGTCCTTTCTTGAAAGGGCAAACTCAGCCAGCTTAAGAGGATTTGAACGGTATGATGAAGTCTCTCCTGAAGGTATGAGCTCATCAGTCGTTGTTACAGGGTCTGTTATGAGTGAAACGACCTTAAGTACGATATCATTAGTCAAAGCACTCATTGCGGGCCAGTCTGTTATGTTGGGACCAAATCTCAGTTCAACGGAAGGATCTGCTTTTCCATATCCGTCATAACATCTGTTTTTATATACATCTCCGTTGAAGAAGTATTTAGGTTTTGTATAATTTACATCCAAATCAGTGGCAGGAGTAACAACACCCTTATTTATGGCTGTAGCAGCTATGGAACGTGCATCCATAAGGGCAACTGATGCTATCTGTCCGCTTGTTATCTTTGAACCTTCACGGTTAGGGAAGTTCCTTGTGGAATGTCTTATGCTCAGGCAGTTATTTGCAGGGACGTCTCCTGCTCCGAAGCAGGGGCCGCAAAATGCTGACCTTACGGTAGCTCCTGACATCATAATATCTGCGATCTTTCCATTTTCGACCAGTGAAAGGAATACGGGCTGGCTTGAAGGATATACGCTGAGAGCGAATTCTCCATCGCCTATGGAGTTGCCCTTTATGATATCCGCAGCGTCACATATATTTTCATATGTACCGCCGGCACATCCGGCAATAACACCCTGTTCTACCACAAGTCTGCCGTTTTTAACTTTATCCTTTAATGAGAATTTTATCGTATCATTATCAAGCTGTTTTGCTCCTGTCTTTTCTACCTCGTCAAGTATATCAAGAAGGTTTGAATTGAGCTCATCTATGGTATAAATGTTGCTGGGGTGGAAAGGCATAGCTATCATGGGCTTGATGGTCGAAAGGTCTATGTATATCATTCCATCATAATATGTTATTTCACCGGGAGCCTGTTCTTTGAAATCGCCGCTTCTTCCGTGGATATCATACCATTCCTTTACCTTGGAATCTGTACACCATACGGATGAAAGACATGTAGTCTCAGTTGTCATAACATCGATACCGTTTCTGTAGTCAACGGAAAGTCCTGAGATGCCGTCGCCGACAAATTCCATAACTTTGTTTTTAACATATCCATTGTCAAATACAGCTCCGATAATGGCAAGTGCCACGTCCTGAGGGCCTACTCCAGCTTCAGGTTTTCCTGTGAGATATACACCTATTACCTGGGGTCTGTCTATATCATAGGTCTTGTTCAAAAGCTGTTTTACAAGCTCGGGGCCGCCTTCTCCCATGGCCATGGTTCCAAGGGCGCCATAACGTGTATGGCTGTCAGAACCTAATATCATCTTGCCTACTCCTGACATCATCTCACGCATATACTGATGGATGACGGCCTGATGGGCAGGAACATAGATTCCACCATATTTCTTTGCACAGGAAAGACCAAAAAGATGGTCATCTTCATTTATTGTTCCGCCAACGGCACAGAGGCTGTTATGGCAGTTGGTAAGCACATAGGGTACAGGGAATTTCTCAAGACCACTTGCTCTGGCTGTCTGGATTATTCCAACATATGTAATATCATGGGAAGCCATGGCGTCAAATTTTATCTTGAGTTTATCCATATTTCCCGATGTGTTATGCTTATTCAAAATATTATAGGCCATTGTATTTTTAGAGCCTTCTTCTTTTGAAACCGCTCTTCCTTTTGCTGCCTTAAGAGCCGCTTCAGCATTTGCGTTATCTTCTATAATCGTTTTTCCGTCAACAAGAAAAACACCGCTGTCATATAATTTTACCATTTGCCAACCTCCAAAGTTAAATTTTTTATATTATAGCGCTTTAACACACTGATGTAAATACCTGCTTAAATAAACCCAGTCACAAACTTCATGACCAGCGGCATGGTGACCATACTGCAAAGGGTAGTAACGATAAGTCCTGCCGTCGCATACTCATCATCTGATTTATTCTGCGCCGCCAGCATACATACAACGACCATGGAAGGAAGCATTGAAAATGTTGTTATCATAATGAGTTCCTCTGCTGTAAGAACGCCTATGGCCTTTAATATAAAGAATACAACAATAGGCGCAATTATCAGCTTTATTGGTATGGTGAGGAATATTTTAGGCCTCTTTATGATAGATTTGAAGCCTTTCCTTCCTATATCGGCACCTATGTATATAAGCGCAAAATATTTGCTGGTGGAGCCGACATCAGTCACAGTATTCCAGGCTGTATTTGATGGATGTATATTTAATGCTATAAGTACCAGCCCCACAATAAGAGAAATAAACGGAGGGTTTATAAGTTTTTTAAGACTTATATCCCTAAGTGATATCTGGGGCTTAGTAAGCACTGGAACGATTGACCAGAACGTCACTTGATCCACTATGACATATACTGCCACAGCCAGAGCTCCTGTCTCTGGAAACATTGCCAGAAGCAGCGGATATCCGATAAAACCCGTATTTGGAAAACCGATGACAGCCATATTTATATAGCTGGTGGGCGGCTGCATCCTCATAAGTTTACTGCTCACAAAAGCGATGCATAAAAGTATTGCTATCATCAAAAATGAGCATAAAAAAAATGGTATTTTATCAAGCACTCCCTCAATAGTAGCGCCATTAACAACGGTAGTGCATACCATGCAGGGCAGTATCAGCCTTACTACCAGTGATGAGAGCGCATCAATGGTCATATCATTGAGCAGCTTTATCCTCTGGGCGGCAAAGCCTATGGCTATAAGCGTAAAAAATACAAACATCTGATTAAGCAGAATATTAAATTGTTCCTCCATAATTTACCTCCATATATTATCCCCGTTAATAATATAAACATAAACTAAAATAAGAACACTGTCAAATAATAAAGAACAAAACCAGTCAAAATTTCAGTTAATGATGATCTTGATAAGATAAGTAAGGTAAATTTTTAAAGAGAACATATCATATTTATAAAAAACAGCGGCACACCAAAGGTGCGCCGCCATTTAAACATATCAGATCGAAAGAAGTTTGATTACATCATAATATTCGCTGTCGATCTTCTTTTTCATATTAAGAGCTTCATTTATATCCAGAGCCTCGTATCTTCCTCTGTTATATGCGATTATTTTATTTTTTCCTCCATCAAGGATCTCCTTTACCGCAAGATATCCCATCATAGAAGCATGCATACAGTCAACAGCTGTGGGTATTCCGCCCCTCTGTAAATGTCCAAGTACAGTTGCTCTTGTCTGTATTCCTGTTATATCCTGTATCTTTTTAGCAAGCTTAACAGTTCCTCCTACTCCTTCTGCAACTACAACGAGATTATGTCTCTTTCCTCTGCTTCGGTTCATAAGGATCTGTTCGATCACCATATCTTCTGTGATAACACCCTTGCTTTCAGGTATGAGAACTTCTTCAGCTCCGCCTGTCATGGCACACCATATAGCAAGATATCCTGCATCCCTGCCCATCATTTCCACAACCGAACATCTCTCATGGGAGCTTGATGTATCGCGGAGTTTTCTAATGGCGTCAAGTCCGGTATTTACTGCCGTATCAAATCCAATGGGATATTCACTACATGATATAGCCAGGTCGATGGGGCCGGGTATGCCTATGGTGGTGACTCCCCTTTCGGAAAGCGCCTGGCATCCTCTGAACGAACCGTCTCCGCCAATTACCACAAGGCCGTCAAGACCAAGAATATTGTAAATGGCTGCAGCCCTTGAAACTCCTTCTTCAGTCATCATTTCAGGACAGCGGGCAGTATGTAAAATAGTACCGCCTCTGTTCATTATGTCTGAAACGTCCTTTGACTTGAGCTCTGTTATATCTCCGTTTATAAGGCCGATATATCCCTTGTGTATTCCTATTACCCTGCAGTTTTTATTAATGCCTGTCCTGACTACGGCTCTTATGGCCGCGTTCATTCCCGGAGCATCTCCGCCGCTGGTAAGTATTCCTATTTTAAGCTGTCCGTTTTCCATAAAACTGCCTCCCTATCTGTATTTAGTAACAACATTTTCATCTCCGAGACACGCCTTTAATTTTTTAAGGGTGCCATCATTGACATTGAGCCAGTAGTTTTCATCTGTACGATATTTTTTTCCGCTGGCCTTATCATTTATATATAAAGGCACACTGCCGTGATTCTCCTCGATTATGTGCCTTACACTGTCAAAGGAAACTCCATTTTCCAAAACAATCCCTATACTCACAGGTTTAGGTTTTTCCTCTATTTTATCGAAGGGTATTATATTTTCTCCCACTATCTTTGGCTCCTCACCCTCTGATATGGAAGCTCGGCCCTCTACTATTATAACCTTGTCTTCATAAAGATATTTACCGAATTTATCATAGGTTTTGGGGAAAATTATGACTTCAGCGCTTCCCGTCATATCCTCCAGCCTTATGAAAGCCATCTGTGCATTATTCTTTGTGAATTTAACACTTTTATCGGAAATAAATCCGCCTATTTTGACCTTCTGTCCATCACGTATGTCACTTAAGCCTTCCTCAACGTTGCTTTCAAGGAAGTCGGAACAATGAACGCTGACTTTTTTATCAAGAACATCTATAAACTCAGCAAGGGGATGTCCGCTTATATATATGCCGAGAACGACTTTCTCATTTTCAAGTCTTTCCTTCTCAGGAAATTCCTCAACAGGAGCAAAATTATCCTCCACAGCAGAATTTTCTCCGCCATTATCCATATCAAAAAGATTGAGCTGTCCTTCGATATTATTTCGTTTAGACTGGATAAGTCCATCCATAACTGATTTATAAACGCTTATATACTGCCTTCTTGTGCCTCCGAATGAGTCAAAGGCTCCGGCATATATAAGATTTTCTACCATTCTTTTATTAATTTCCTGGCCGGTAAGCCTATTGCAGAAATCTGTCAGTCCCTTATAGTTTCCGTTTTTCTCCCTTTCTTCAACTATGGCTTTGACTCCAGGCTTTCCAACGCTTTTAATGGCAGCAAGTCCAAACCTTATCTTATTTCCTGATACTGAAAATCCTGCAAACCCCTCATTTATATCAGGTGGAAGAAGTTCAATGCCCATATTTTTGCAGTCATTTATATATCCTGCCACCTTAGGCGTATTATCCATTACCGATGTCATAAGAGCTGCCATAAATTCCACGGGATAATGGTATTTCAGCCAGGCTGTCTGATAGGCCACCACAGCATAGCAGGCCGCGTGGCTCTTATTAAAGGCATATTTGGCAAAGTCAGTCATTTCATCAAATATCTTTTCAGCTGTCTTTACCGGTATGCCATTGGCCAGACATCCAGGGACCTCTCCTTCTATGCCATAAATGAAGTTTTTCCTTTCTTCGGCCATTACCTTGGCCTTTTTCTTGCTCATGGCCCTTCTTACCAGGTCGCTTCTTCCCAGACTGTATCCGGCAAGTTCACGCACTATCTGCATTACCTGCTCCTGATATACTATACAGCCATAGGTATTTTTAAGTATAGGCTCAAGTTTAGGTGATGTATACTGTATCTCCTCGCCGCTGTTTTTGCCCTTTACATACTTTGGTATGAAATCCATGGGGCCGGGTCTATACAAGGATATTCCCGCTATGAGATCCTCCAGCCTGTTTGGCTTAAGTTCCTTCATGAACTGCTTCATGCCGCCGCTTTCCAGCTGGAACACACCCTCGGTCTTTCCCTGGGCTATGAGTTCGTAAACCTGGGGATCATCATCGCCTATCTCATCGATATTTATATCTATCCCATAGTTTCTCTTTATTTCCTTTACAGCGTTTTCCACGACCGTAAGGGTCCTGAGGCCAAGGAAGTCCATTTTAAGTATTCCCAGTTCCTCAAGGGTAGTCATGGTAAACTGCGTTGAAGTTCCTTTATCTGACATATATAAAGGAACATAATCCACAACCGGCTTTCCGCATATTACGACTCCAGCTGCATGGGTGGATGCATGTCTTGGCAGTCCCTCAAGCTTACGGCTCATATCAATGAGCTTTCTTGTGTCCTCATCATTCTCATACTCATTTTTAAGTTCAATATTCATCGCAAGAGCTTTATCAATGGTCATATTGAGCTCAGAGGGTATCATCTTTGAGATCCTGTCCGCATCGGCATAGGGCACATCCAAAGCCCTTCCCACATCTTTAATGGCCGCCCTGGCTGCCATGGTTCCAAAGGTTATTATCTGGGCCACCTTATCGGAGCCATATTTCCTTGTTACATAATCAATGACTTCCTGTCGTCTTTCATCAGAAAAGTCCACATCTATATCTGGCATGCTGACACGCTCAGGATTCAAAAATCTTTCAAATATAAGATCATATTTTATGGGGTCTATGGTCGTTATTTCCAGAGAATAGGCAACAACGCTTCCTGCCGCGCTTCCCCTTCCAGGTCCAACGGCTATGCCGTTATCCTTGGCAAATTTTATATAGTCCCACACAATAAGGAAATAATCCACATATCCCATCCTGACGATGGTATCCAGTTCATATTCCAGCCTTTTTTTAAGCTCTTCATCGGCATCAGGATATCTCTTCAAAAATCCATCATAGGTTATTTTTTTAAGGAACTCCTCAGCCGTATAACCTTCCGGAACATCATATTTAGGAAGCTTAAGTTCATGGAATGTAAATTCCACATTACATCTTTCCGCTATTTTCTCAGTATTTTCAATGGCTTCGGGAATATATGAAAAAAGTTCATACATTTCCTCAGCACTTTTAAGATGATAACAGTTTCCTTCATATCTCATCCTGTTCTCATCATTGACAGTCTTGCCTGTCTGTATGCACAAAAGTATATCATGGGCTTCCCAGTCTTCCTGTCTTATATAGTGCACATCGTTGGTGCATATAAGAGGTATGCCGGTTTCCTGGCTCATTTTAATAAGCCCGGCATTTACCGTTTTCTGCTCCGGTATGCCGTGGTTCTGGAGCTCCAGAAAAAAGTTGCCCTCGCCAAATATATCTAAATATTTAAGCGCCATATCCTTTGCCATATCATATGACCCATTAAGCAGAGTCCTTGCCACCGGCCCAGCAAGGCATGCACTGGCAGCTATTATGCCTGTATGGTATTTTCTGAGCAGTTCCTCATCCACCCTGGGTTTATAATAAAATCCCTCTGTGTATCCAAGTGATACCAGCTTTATAAGGTTCTGATAGCCTTCATTGTTTTCAGCCAGCAGCACAAGGTGGTAATAGCTGACGCTTTCCCTGCTGTTTTTGTCAAACCTGCTCTGTGGCGCCACATATACTTCACAGCCGATTATCGGCTTTATGTCCTCATCTTTACAAGCTTTATAAAAATCGATGACGCCAAACATCGCGCCATGATCGGTTATGGCGAGGTTATTCATTCCAAGCTCTTTGGCTCTTTTGACGAGCTCTCCTATTTTCGCTGGTCCGTCCCAGAGGCTGTATTCCGTATGGACATGCAGATGGGTAAAATTTATTTTTTTATCTTCCATATTTTTACCTCCCAGATTAATAAAATAATTATATCACAAATACAGATATACTCAATTTTTTTACTGTAAAATTTTTCTTACAAGTTATTATTGTGCAACACTGCCCGTTCGTTCTCATATAATTTATAAAAATGTCAAAGGAATATCCATATGAGACTCATTACCGAAAAAATAGAACTCAGATCTCCCTACAGAGATTATTACACAGGAACTTTAATAAAAACATCCTCTAAGGCAAAAATGTTCGACCACAATGACGATCCATCCTCAAATTTTTCAAACACCTCAGATTATCAGCCGTCATCAAGAAAAAACATAAGATTCGTAATACGCTGACAATGCACATTTGTTCTCTTACTATACGCATTTTTTATGGTCCGCGGATGTGTTTTTCTCTGCGGACTTACATAACATATAATCTCATATCTTGTATGACAACAAACGCATCATTTTTTTAATCAAATTTGCCGAAATTTAAAAGTTTTTCTTTTAAAGATATATATCCAGCCCTTTTTTCCATTTTAATTTTGACCAATTTATTATCATATTAGCGGCCAAAGTTTGTCGTTTTTTATTTCCAAAAACAATTTTACGAAAAATTTATTTTTTTTTGCAAATTTGACTGTCCCAATTAGTCATTTCGACATAAAATCCTTTAAAAAAACCGCATAAACACACGGTTTCTCCCTGTGTTGTATGACAACAAAAATTTTCCTTCAAGGTTGATATGAATTGATTACTTTGCTATAATTTATTTGTACAAATTTGTTTAACAATTTTAATCAACTTACAATGGTAGTTAAAATTAAGGAGGATATGCAAATGTCTAAAGTAATGAAAACTATGGACGGTAACGAGGCTGCTGCTTACGCTTCATATGCGTTTACAGAAGTTGCGGGTATTTTCCCCATCACACCGTCATCTCCTATGGCAGAGCACACAGATGACTGGGCTGCCAACGGAAAGAAAAACCTCTTCGGCCAGACTGTAAAGGTTATTGAAATGCAGTCAGAGGCAGGTGCCGCAGGTACAGTACACGGCTCACTTGCAGCTGGTGCTTTAACAACAACATATACAGCCAGCCAGGGACTTCTTCTTATGATTCCCAATATGTACAAGATTGCCGGAGAACTCCTCCCCGGTGTATTCCATGTAAGTGCCAGAGCTCTTGCAAGCCATGCTCTTTCAATCTTTGGTGATCACTCAGACGTTATGGCTTGCCGTCAGACAGGCTTCGCTATGCTCTGCTCTAACTCCGTTCAGGAAGTTATGGACTTAGCATGTGTTGCTCATCTTTCAGCTATTAAAGGAAGAGTTCCTTTCCTTCATTTCTTCGATGGTTTCCGTACATCTCACGAAATCCAGAAGGTTGAGTGCATCGATTATGATGAACTTGCTAAAATCATCGATATGGACGCAGTTAATGCATTCAGAAGAAGAGCTCTTAACCCTGAGCACCCCGTATTAAGAGGTACAGCTCAGAACCCTGATATATTCTTCCAGGCAAGAGAAGCTTGCAACCCTTACTATGAAAACATCGTAGGTGTTTGCGAAGACTATATGAAAGAAATCAGCCGTATCACAGGAAGAGATTATCAGTTATTCAACTACTACGGCGCTCCCGATGCTGACAGAGTAATCATCGCTATGGGTTCAGCATGCGAGACAATTGAAGAAACAATCGATTACCTCATGGCTAAAGGCGAGAAGGTTGGTCTTGTTAAGGTTCATCTTTACAGACCTTTCTCAGTAGAGCATTTCCTTGGTGCAATCCCCAAGACTTGCAAGAAGATCGCTGTTCTTGATAGAACAAAAGAGCCCGGTGCTCAGGGCGAGCCTTTATACCAGGATGTATGTACAGCACTCTTTGACAAGGCTGACAGACCTGTTATCGTTGCAGGACGTTACGGCTTAGGTTCAAAGGATACAACACCTGCTCAGATCATCGCAGTTTATGACAACCTCAAAGCTGCTGAGCCCAAGAACCACTTCACACTTGGTATCGTTGATGACGTTACATTCCACTCACTTGAGATCGGTGACCCCGTTGACGTTACAGCTGGTGATGGAACAATCCAGTGCAAATTCTGGGGACTTGGTGCTGACGGTACTGTAGGTGCTAACAAAAACTCCATCAAGATCATTGGTGACCATACAGACAAATATGCTCAGGCATATTTCGACTATGACTCAAAGAAATCAGGCGGTATCACACAGTCACATCTTCGTTTCGGTGACAAACCTATCCGCTCAACATACCTTGTAAACAAGGCTGACTTTGTTGCTTGCCACAAACAGTCTTATGTACATATGTATGATATGCTTTCAGACCTTAAAGACGGCGGCACATTCCTTCTTAACACAGAATGGGCTCCCGAAGAGCTTGATGCTAACCTTCCTGCATCAATGAAGAGATATCTTGCTCAGCACAACATTAAGTTCTATATCATCAATGGTACAGACATCGCTGCTGAGATCGGTCTTGGAAACAGGATCAACACAGTTCTTCAGGCTGCATTCTTCAAACTTGCAAACATCATCCCTATCGATGACGCTGTTGGATATATGAAGGCTGCAATCAAGAAATCATACGGCAAGAAGGGTGACGATATCCTTAACATGAACTACGCTGCTGTTGATAAGGGTGTAGAAGGTGTCGTAGAAGTTAAAGTTCCCGCTGAATGGGCTAACGCTGTTGATGCAGAAGCTCCCGCAGCTAAGGACGAGCCTGAATATGTTAAGACAATCGTTACAGCTGTTAACACTCGTAAGGGTGACACACTTCCTGTAAGCGCATTCAAAGGCATCGAAGATGGTACAACACCTCTTGGAACAGCTGCTTACGAGAAGAGAGGCGCTGCAGTAAACGTACCTGAATGGGATCCTACAAAATGTATCCAGTGTAACCAGTGTTCATACGTTTGCCCTCATGCAACAATCCGTCCTTTCCTTCTTAACGCTGAGGAAGCTGCTAATGCTCCCGCTGGCTTCAAGATGACAGATGCTAAGGGTGGCGCTGCATTTGCAGGTCTTAAGTTCGCTATGCAGGTTTCAGCTCTTGACTGTCTTGGATGCGGAAGCTGCGTAAACGTATGCCCTGCTAAAGAGAAAGCAATCACAATGAAACCTCTTGCTACACAGGAGAAAGAAGCTGCTAACTGGGAGTACGCTATGTCACTTTCAGCTAAACCTAACCCCATGGGTAAAGATTCAGTTAAGGGCAGCCAGTTCGAACAGCCTTTACTTGAGTTCTCAGGAGCTTGCGCAGGCTGTGGTGAAACACCTTACGCTAAACTTATAACACAGCTTTTCGGTGACAGAATGTACATCGCAAACGCTACAGGATGCTCATCAATCTGGGGCGGCTCAGCTCCCACATCACCTTACACAACAAACAGAGAAGGTAAAGGCCCCGCATGGAGCAACTCACTCTTCGAAGATAATGCTGAGTTTGGTCTTGGTATGGCTATGGCTGTAAAACAGATGAGAGCAGGCATCAAACAGAAACTTGAAACACTTAAGCCTATGGCTTGCGACGAGCTTGCTGCTGCAATCGATAAATGGATCGCAACAATGAACCTCGGCGAAGAGTCAAAAGCAGCTTCAGCTGAACTCGTTGAGAAACTTGAAGGCTTCAAGACAGAAAACAGCGAAGCTAAGGCTATTATAGATTATGTTCTTGAAAACAAAGACCAGCTCGTTAAGAAGAGCCAGTGGATCTTCGGTGGAGACGGCTGGGCATACGATATCGGATACGGCGGAGTTGACCACGTACTCGCTTCTGGCGAAGATGTAAACGTATTCGTATTCGATACAGAGGTATATTCTAACACAGGCGGACAGGCTTCAAAATCAACACCTGCCGGCGCTGTTGCTCAGTTCGCTGCAAGCGGAAAGAGAGTTAAGAAAAAAGACCTCGGTATGATGGCTATGAGCTATGGTTATGTATATGTAGCACAGGTTGCTATGGGTGCTAACCAGGCACAGCTTGTTAAGGCTCTTAAAGAAGCTGAAGCATATCCCGGACCTTCACTTATCATCGCATATGCTCCTTGTATCAACCACGGTATCAAGGGCGGTATGAGCGGTGCTCAGACAGAGATCAAGAAAGCTGTTGAGTGTGGATACTGGCATATGTACAGATTCAATCCCCTTCTTAAAGAAGAAGGAAAGAATCCTTTCACACTTGATTCTAAAGATCCTACAGGCGACTTCCAGGCATTCATCAAGAACGAAGTTCGTTACAGCTCACTTCAGAGAACATTCCCTGAAATCGCTCAGGAACTCTTTGATAAGACAGAGCAGTATGCTAAGGAAAGACTTGAAAGCTACAAGAGACTTGCTGGTGAGTAATCTCTAAGCTTAAAGGTTCCTTTAAAACCTATAAGGATATATTTAGGGAAGTCTGATTTATCAGACTTCCCTTTTTTATTGCTTTTATATCATCCCCTCCCCTTCCCATTCATCCCTGTATATTCTCCAACAGGTAAAAGTACATATATTTATACATTAAATTCTTAAAAATTTATGAATTTTTTATGTTTTCACCATTAAATTAAAAAATATGCTATACTTAATTTATAAATTATATGGGAGGTATTTCTATGAAGAAATTTTTAGCACTTACTTTATGTTCAGCACTAGCACTTTCAGTATTCTCAACAGGATTTAAACTTCAGGACAACAGCGAAAAGGCTCCTGCCAGTGACCATGCCGTTATAATTACAGATAACACAAAGGTTATAGATTATACAAAGGACCCCCTTGCCGCTAAAGGACTTGATCTTATCTCAAAGATGGATAAGCTCGCTGAATCAAAGGAATACATAGACTCCGTTTCAGCACAGCAGGACTTTAAAACTATTTTAGATGAAATCGCTGCAGGCGACTATACAACACCTAAGGCAGTATATAAAGCAGCCGTTCCTGAAGGAACAGTTCCAGCAGCCATGGGAGCACCCATAGATATGTTTGATGAGGACATAAGATCTCTCATAGATGACAGGCTCCTTGCTTCCATTCCCTCACAGCTCAACGCTAAGGATGGAGTTGAATCCATTGCGGCTTTGACCCTTGTTTCAGCCAGCACAGCATCATATATTGAAGGAGTTGATGAAAGCCAGTTATACATATTCGTATATGACAACGGTTACTCAGCAATAGTTTCATATATGCCCCAGGAAAAAAATGTCGTAAGCATATCCGCAGGCTTTGTAAAATCAGAAGAACTTGCAGCCGTTTCCTCAGCTGATGAACTCAATACTTTAATAAAGAATACTTTTAATACAGACGCTGTGAAATTTGAACTTGTAAAATAAGACGGCGCATATAAAGCACGGCTTCAAAGGTATATAGATCTTTGGCCGTGCTTATTTATTAACGGATATTGAAAGGAGTGATTTCATGTTAAAAAAGAAATTTACGGTCATAACTGCCCTTCTGCTTACATCTTCCATGATATTCACTGCATTCGGAGCAGATACAGCGTATACAGGGAATACAGCAGTTTCGTCAGTATCAGAAACAGCTGTATCAGCAGAAACATCAGTACCTTCTGAAGTCAAGGCAGCTGCCTATGCAGAAAATAACGCTGATATGCAGGTGTATCTTACAGATTTTGACGGGCTTTACAATATTAATATATACGGTCCTGGAGAAAATCAGCCAGTAACATTTTACGAAAAATCAGTAAACGGCAGTATTTATGCCCTTATGGTTAATGGAGGTTTTGTCCCCTCACCCGGACTTCTCACATCAAATGGCACCGTATACATTTCAGTTGATAAACTCTATGAGCTTATAGGCGGCGATTCCAGCTCAGCCACTAATAAGGATAATATATTTACATTTAAGATCGGAGAAAATACTTTAGAGATAAATAATAACTCACGTTCCATCACTGTAAATGGCATAAGAATGGATAATGATATATTATATACCTCACTGTATAACTATAATGGCAAAGATGAGGACATATATGTTCCATTAAGGCAGGTAATAGAAGTCCTTGGCGGAAGCGTTGAATATGTTTCAGACTTTGTAAAAACCTTTGGAGATGGCAGCAAAGGCAAGTATGATGCGGCGGTCAATATTGTCATAGTCGAAATGCCCTCTGACCATGAAAAGGTATATACCGTAGAAGAAGGCCTTGAAACACTCATTGGACTTTCAAAGGAAACCTACGAATATGTAAAAAGCTACTTAACGGAAACAGGCAGGACATTCAGTGACATAGATCCTGACTATGACCCTGCTGATATCAAATATATAGGCGATATGGGCAGATATTATGTTTACCACCTCAAGGGATTTGAAGGTCTGCCCCTTATGGTAAATAAATATACCGGAGAGGTATTCAGCGGAAAACCCGGTCTGCCCTTTGTAAGCATATCCAAGGGATTTCCCAATATAGGATGGCTCTATCAGTAAAATAAAAATAAAAAAAGAGGGATCATTCGATCCCTCTTTTTTAATTCAATCAAATTTTAATAAGTTCATATTCCTTTGAGCCTAAACCGATCTTTTCAGCATGGTCAACACAGAATTTCCAGTCTGTTACAGGATGTGTATCTGTGAAATGGTCGTGGTGGCAGTGCTCTCTGTCAGCAAGGACACTGTTAGGCATAATGGGCTGTGCATTTACAGCGTCGGCACAGGCAACATCAATGGCAACAGGGTCAAATGAAGCGAACATACCTACATCAGGAACGATGGGAACATCATTTTCTGAATGACAGTCACAGAAAGGTGATACATTGTTTACGATGCTTATATGGAAGTTGGGTCTGCCGTCAAGTACAGCCATGGAGTACTCTGCGATCTTCTTATTTAATATCTCGCTTGAGTTGTCGTCAACTGATGCCATGGCATCAAATGGACAGGCTCCGATACATCTTCCGCAACCGGCACATTTGTCCTTGTCGATAACAGCCTTTTTATCAACTATTGTAATGGCGTCATGGGCACAGTTTTTCTTACATGATCCACAGCCTACGCATACATCAGTGTTAACTCTGGGGCCGCTGGATGAGTGCATATCCATCTTTCCTGCACGGGAGCCGCTTCCCATACCGATATTTTTAAGTGTGCCGCCAAATCCTGTCATTTCATGTCCCTTGAAGTGAGTAAGTGAAATAACTATATCAGCTTCCATTATCTCTTTTCCGATTATGGCCTTTTCGCAGAGTTCTCCGTTTCTTACGGGAACATATTCCTCGCTGAGGCCTTTGATGCCATCGGCAATAATAACGTTGCATCCTGTTGAAAAAGGTGTAAAACCGTTTTCATAGGCAGCATCAATATGTTCAAGGGCATTTTTACGTCTTCCAACATAAAGGGTATTGCAGTCAGTAAGGAAGGGATATCCGCCCAGCTCCTTAACGATATCTGCAACTACCTTTGCATAATTAGGTCTTAAAAACGCAAGGTTGCCAGGTTCACCGAAATGAATCTTAATTGCGACAAACTTATTTTTGAAGTCTATTTTTTCAATTCCGGCTTCTCTTATGAGTTTATCAAGTTTTTTCAAGAGATTCATTCCTGGTTTAGCTCTGAAGTCAGTGAAATATACTTTTGATTTTTCCATTCTTTTATCTCTCCTGTTTAATATTGTTCTATTATTATAACACACAAAAAATCATTAAACAATATACCCATTATCTTGTAAAACAAGTCATAAGTAGACATAAACCGTCCAAAACAGCAAACATATATTCGTATATCCTTGACAAAGCCAAAAATTTCATTTATGATTAAAGAGTTATGATTTTGATTATTAATATGTAGAAAAATTTTAGCAGGTGTATATATGGTTAACGGAAATTCAAAAAAACAATATAATGACGAAAGCATATCATCACTAAAGGGTGCTGACAGAGTACGTCTTAGACCAAGCGTTATTTTTGGTTCCGACGGTCTTGAGGGCTGTGAACATACGGTTTTTGAGATATTGAGCAACTCCATCGATGAAGCAAGGGAAGGTTTCGGCAAAAAGATCGAAGTATACAGATATAAGGACCGCTCCGTAAGGATAAGGGACTATGGCCGAGGCATACCCGTTGACTATAACGCCAAAGAGGAAAGATATAACTGGGAACTGGTATTCTGTGAGCTTTATGCCGGAGGAAAATATAACAATAATTCCGGTGAAAACTATGAGTTCAGCCTTGGACTTAACGGTCTTGGAACTTGCGCTACCCAGTATTCATCGGAATATATGGATGCTGTCATATACCGTGACGGCTATAAATATACACTGCATTTTGAAAAAGGCGAAAACATATCCGGCCTTATAAAAGAAGAAACAACTTCCAAAATAACTGGTACGGACATAAAATGGCGTCCGGATACCGATGTATTTACTGATATAAACATACCCTCAGAATATTTCAAGGATGTGCTTAAGCGCCAGGCCATAGTAAATGCCGGGCTGACCTTTGAGTATTTCGATGAGGAAACTGGAGAAACTGAATCATTTGTATATGAGAACGGCATCAGGGATTATATAAAGGAATTAAATGACGGCAAAGGATTTACGGATATATGTTATCTGGAAAATGAGACCCGCGGCAGGGATCGTGAGGACAAGCCGGAATATAAACTCAAATTTGAGGCAGCCTTCTGTTTCAACAATGAAATCAATTCCCTGCAGTACTATCACAACAGCTCATATCTTGAGCATGGTGGTTCTCCGGATAAGGCTGTAAGGAGCGCATTTGTTACCGCCATAGATAAATACATCAAAAACAACGCTCTTTATAAAAAGAACGAAAAAAAGATAACATTCAGTGATGTTGAAGACAGCCTTATAATCGTTATAAATTCATTTTCGACCATAACGAGCTACGAAAACCAGACTAAAAAATCCATAACCAATAAGTTCATACAGGAAGCCATGACAGACTTCCTTAAACAGCAGCTTGAAATATATTTCATCGAAAATAAGATGGAAGCGGATAAAATAGCCAATCAGGTCCTTGTTAATAAAAGGAGCCGTGAGACCGCTGAAAATACCCGTGTGAACATAAGGAAAAAGCTCACAGGAAATATCGATATGAATAACCGTGTCGATAAGTTCGTGAACTGCAGGACAAAGGATATAAGCCGCAGAGAGCTTTATATAGTCGAGGGTGATTCGGCCCTTGGTTCCTGTAAACTTGGAAGGGACGCTGAATTTCAGGCTATTATCCCCATCAGAGGAAAGATACTGAACTGTCTTAAGTCTGATTATGAAAAAATATTTAAAAACGATATAATCACAGACCTGCTCAAGGTCCTTGGATGTGGAGTAGAAATAAAGAGCAAACACAGCTCAAATATAAATTCATTTGATATAAACCAGCTTAAGTGGAACAAAATAATAATCTGCACCGATGCCGATGTGGACGGCTATCAGATAAGGACCCTGGTTCTCACCATGCTCTACAGGCTGGTCCCTACCCTCATTTCAGAAAGGAAGGTATTTATCGCCGAGTCACCTCTTTATGAGATAAACGCCGGCAAAGACACTTATTTTGCCTATTCTGAAAACGAAAAAGCAAAGATACTTTCAAAAATAAAGGGTAAGTACAAAATACAGCGTTCAAAGGGACTTGGTGAAAACCAGCCGGAAATGATGTGGGAGACCACCATGAATCCCAAGACCCGCAGGCTCATCATGGTAACTCCGGACATCGCAGAGCTTACCAAGGACAAATTTGAGCTCCTTCTTGGGGAAAATCTCAAGGGACGAAAAGAGTTTATTGAAAGTGACGGTTACAAATACCTTGACCTTGCGGACATATCCTAATATATTCTACAGGTTATAAGGTATTGATGCAGACCGATAAAGAGGTAAAAAATGGCCAGAAAAACTAAAGACACAAACGATAATGAAAATATAATAATAACTGAACAAAAGATAACCGACACCCTGGAGGTCAACTATATGCCCTATGCCATGAGTGTCATTGTGTCGCGAGCTATACCAGAGATAGACGGGTTCAAGCCATCCCACAGGAAACTTCTCTACACCATGTATAAAATGGGACTCCAAAACGGAGGAAGAACCAAGTCATCCAACATCGTTGGACAGACCATGCATCTCAACCCCCATGGTGATGCTGCCATATACGAGACAATGGTAAGGCTCACAGAGGGAAACGGTTCCCTTCTTATCCCCTTCATCGATTCCAAGGGAAACTTTGGAAAACAGTATTCCAGGGATATGGCCTATGCTGCTCCCAGGTATACGGAGGCCAAGCTGGCTCCCATCTGCAACGAGATATTCGGAGATATAGACAAAAACTCAGTAGACTTTGTCGATAACTTTGATGCCACGGACAAGGAACCTGTTCTGCTTCCCACCAGCTTCCCTAATATACTGGTAAATCCAAATCAGGGTATAGCCGTAGGTATGGCAAGTTCATTCTGCAGCTTCAATCTTGTGGAGATATGCGAGGCCACATCTGCCTTTATATCAAATCCTGACTGTGATCTCACAAGTTATATAAAGGGTCCGGATTTTCCCGGAGGCGGAGAGCTCATTTATAACCCCGAGGAAATGAACGCCATATACGAAAGCGGACGAGGCAGTTTCAAGGTTAGGGCTAAATATAGATATGATAAGAAAAACAGCTGTATAGAAATTTATGAGATACCCTACACCACAAACGTTGAGACCATAATCGACAAAATAATACTGCTTGTAAAGAGCGGAAAAATCAGGGATATAACGGATGTGCGTGACGAGACCGACCTTAAAGGCCTCAAGATCGCCATAGACATAAAACGAAATTCTGATCCTGACATGCTCATGGCTAAACTTTACAGCCTTACTACCCTGTGTGACTCCTTCAGCTGCAACTTTAACCTGCTCATAAAAGGCAGGCCCCAGACCCTGGGCATAAAGGGAGTTATGGCTGAATGGGTAAACTTCCGTATGGAATGTGTTAAACGCCGTCTTAAATATGATCTGGATAAAAAGAGCGCAAAGCTCCATCTTCTCCAGGGACTTTCAAAAATACTCCTGGATATAGACAAGGCCATCGACATAATCAGAAACACTGAAGTTGATGCAATGGTAATTCCTAACCTTATAACAGGATTTGACATCGACCAGAAACAGGCTGAATATGTGGCTGAAATAAAGCTCAGGAACATAAATAAGGAATATATCCTCAACCGTATACAGGAAATAAGTGAATTAGTGGACAGCATAGCTGACCTGAACGATATACTATCCAGTGATACAAAGGTAAAGAGGATAATTTCAAAGGAACTTAAAAATGTAGCAAAAAAATACGGAACACCCAGAAGGACATCCATAATATCTGATGTGGATACGGAAAAAATACAGGCCGAGGATCTTATTGAAGATTACGGCATCAAACTTTTCCTCACAGTACACAATTACTTCAAAAAGATACCCCTCACCTCCCTCAGGACAAGCCCTGAGCAGAAACTTAAGGAAGAGGACAGCATACTTTGTGAATGTGAGGCAACGAACCGTATGGACATAGTATTTTTCTCAGATAAGCACAATGTATATAAGCTCAAGGCCAATGACATCGCTGACTGCAAGGCCTCAAGCTTTGGCGAATATCTTGCAAATATACTGAGCCTTGAGGAAAATGAGAAAATAATCTATTTTACCGCGACTATGGACTATTCCGGATATATGATATTTGCCTTTGAAAACGGAAAGGTATCCAAGGTAAACCTTGATGCCTATGCCACAAAGACCAATAGAAAGAAACTTGTAAATGCCTATTCCTCAAAATCACCGGTCATCGGAATGACATTCTCCAGCGAGGACTGTGACATAGTGCTCATCAGGGATACTGATAAGGCTCTTCTTTTCAATACAGAACTTATCCCCCTCAACGTCAATAAGACATCCGGAGGAGTACAGGTATTCACCATGAAAAAGAAAAGCTTTATTACCCGTATGTTCAATGCTGCTGATTTCATAAGTGGTGACATTGAGAGATACAGGACAAAGAAACTTACATCATCTGGAGCTTCCCTTACACCGGAAGAATCGGAAAATAACAATATACCGGGACAGATAAGATTATAAAATTAAAATCGGACATAAAAAACGCCCTTAAGCATGATGCTTTCGGCTTTTATGTCTGCTTATTTATCCATACTCTGATTAGTAAAAACAGAACCGGCTTTAAAAGCCTGTTCTGTTTTTAATTTGGAGCTAGGTTTTTTTACAGCTTATAAAAATCCTTTGGCATCATCCTATTAAAGGACGTTAAAAAGAATATATGGGGAGCGAAGTTAAATAAAACAATATATATTAATAACTTGTTATCTTGATAATTCCCTAGCGATTACCATACGCTGGATCTGATTTGTTCCCTCAAAGATCTGGAAGATCTTAGCGTCTCTCATCATTTTCTCAACGGGGTAATCTCTACTGTATCCATATCCGCCTAATACCTGAACGGCGTCTGTGGTTACCTTTACAGCTGAATCAGCACAGAATGTCTTTGCCATAGATGCGATCTTTGTTGTGGGAAGATCCATATCAAGGGCATACATTCCGCTTCTTACAAGCTGTCTTGCGGCCTCTGTGCTGATGGCCATATCCGCAAGCATCATCTGTATAGCCTGGTGTTTGATAATGGGAACACCAAATGTTTTACGCTCTTTTGCGTATTTAACAGCTTCATCAAGGGCAGCCTGGCAGATTCCTGTTGAAATACATGCATTGTGAAGACGTCCTTCATCAAGTCCAGCCATGGCAATATTGAATCCTTTGCCCTCTACTCCAAGAAGGTTCTCCTTGGGAACATGTACTTCCTGGAAAGCTACATCACAAGTATTTGAAAGTCTAAGTCCCATCTTATCCTCATGGGCTCCTATCATAACACCTTCACGGTCTTTCTCAACGATAAATGCTGAGATTCCCTTAGGTCCAAGTTTTTTATCCTTTGTAGCGAAAACGATATATACATCGGCATACTGTCCATTTGTTACAAAGCATTTGCTGCCATCGATAACATAGCCGTTTTCATCCTCTTTATATGATGTTTTAAGGCTGGCTGCATCTGAACCGGCATCAGCTTCTGTAAGGCAGAATGCTCCAAATCCGCCGTCACCAATGAGCTGTGCTACCCTTGCCTTCTGTTCATCGGTGCCGCCGATAAGAACACATTTTAATGCAAGTGCACTGCAAAGCATTGTGATGGCAAATCCAGGATCATAATATCCCATTTCCTCAAGAAGGATTCCAACGGTCTGATGGTCAAGGCCGCTTCCGCCAAATTCTTCAGGGATCTCCAGCATATGAAGTCCCATATCAAATGCCTGTTTATATATATCAACGGGGAATTCTCCGCTTGCGTCTATTTCATGAAGACGAGGTTTTACCTCTTTTGACATAAAATTAGCTACCATTGATTTTAAATCTTTCTGTTCATCTGTAAGTACATATCCCATGTTCATCATACCCCTTTCTGGATTCTATATTAACGATTATATAATTAAATAAGATGTTTGTCTCTTAAATTCTTGATCTCTTCATCTGAGTAACCAGCAATTTCCTTAAGGATAGTGTCTGTATCCTGGCCTATAACAGGAGCGCCTCTCCATACTTTACCGGGTGTCTCACTGAGTTTAGGACATATACCGAATGCTGTTACTTCACTGCCCTTTGTCTGGTCAACATATGTTACAAAGTCGTCTCTGTCTCTGAAATGTTTGCTGTTGAAGCAGTCTTCTGCATTGTTTACCTTTGAGCAGGGAACTTTGAACTTGGACAGCTGTTCAACTATCTCATCAGCTGTTCTCTCGGCACACCACTGAACTATCTTTCTATCCAGTTCCTGTCCTTTTTCTGACTGGATTGCTGCCTGTCCTGATGAGCAGCTCTTGAAATCATAATAATTTATATCCCAGCCAACTGCCTGGATAAATCTCTTATAAACAGATGCTCCGAAGGCTCCGATGGCAACATAAGCTCCATCCTTATCAAGGAAAATTCCATAGGGCTGGAATGCCAGTGACTTGGAACCGCTTCTATATGCAACCTTATGGTTTTCTGAATATGTAACGAATGTGTCACACATGATCCTTGCGCATGCTTCAAACTGTGCTACATCGACTACCTGGCCCTTTCCTGTCTTAAGTACGTTCATATATGCAGCAAGTACGCCAAACAGACAGTGGAGACCTGCAACATAGTCGTTCATCCAAGGTTTTGTTACTGAAGGTGTAGGATTCTCAGGGTCGCCGTTAAGATACATATAACCGCTGAATGCCTGGCCTATCATATCGTATGATGCTCTGTTGCATATCTCAGGGTCGCCGCCAAACTCAGGTCTGCCGTAGCCGCTTACATGGGCTATAACAAGTCTGGGGTTTACCTTAAGAAGTTCCTCGTCGCTTATTCCAAGTTTATCGAGCCATACCAGGTTCTCCATAAATATATCAGATTCTTCTATGAGTTTATAAAACAGTTTCTTTACATCGGGATCATGAAGATCAAGCTCAAGGGTAAGGCTGAGTCTGTTTCTTCCTTCCTGTGCCCAAGATGTACTTAAGGGCTTTTCTGATTTTTCTGAGAAAGGTGAAAGTACTCTGAATGTGTCTCCAACTCCGGGACGCTCTATATGTATTACTTCGGCACCAAAATCAGCCAGCATAGCTCCTGCGTGGGGCATTGCTACCAATGATCCAGCAGATATAACTCTCATTCCTGAAAAAGGTCCGAATTCCGGTATTATCGTTTTTCTTTTCTCCATATTATTATACTCCCTCCTGACTATTAAATAAGCAAAATAAATTTATATAATAAATATATTTTGGCATATATTAATGCCTCATTACTTGTTCAATGTAACATACGATTTTACAAATAACAAATTAAATATTTTAATATTTTAATAGATTTTCTCTATATATTTGTGTTAATATATATAATAGTTCTTAATCTTCAAGGAGGAAAAACTTCATGAATTTGACACATTTAAGATATTTTGTTGAACTTGTAAATACCCGTCATTATACAAAAGCAGCTAAGAATTTATGCATAACTCAGCCCAGTTTGAGCCACGCTATAGCTCAGCTGGAGAGTGAACTTGGTGTTCCTCTCTTTGAAAAAGACGGACGTAATATCACCCTGACCAGGTTTGGAGAACAGTTTTTAGGATATGCTCAGAAGGCATTGTCAGACATAGATGAGGGGCTTTTGGCCATTAAAAAAAGCGCCAGTGGAGAAGGTCTCATACGCCTTGGATTCATACTCCCCCTTGGTGTAAAATTCATACCTGAGATGGCTTCTGTCTATCTTGAGGAAAATGCCGGAAAAGACATAAAATTCTCCTTTGGAAACGGCATAACTGAGACCCTCATTAAGGGGCTGATGACCAAAAAATATGACCTGGTATTCTGCTCAAAGCCAGCCGATGAACTCGGGCTGACATCGATACCTATAATAAAGGAAAACCTCGTTCTTATAGTTTCTCCCAAGCATCCCCTTGCCAGCAGATATACGGTAACACTGAGAGAGACCCTCGACTATCCATATGTTTATTTCACTAAGGGCTCAGGGATGAGGGCTCTTACCGACAGCATATTTGAAAGCATTGGTGCATCGCCCAAGGTGGCCTACGAGGTGGAGGAAGACCGTATCGTGGCAGGTCTTGTGGCTAAGAATTTTGGTATCGCCATAGTCTCATATTCGGAACTCATCATACGTCTCAATGTTAAAATAATACCCATAGTTGATATTGAGAGTGAGAGGAAAATATACATGGTAAATGATAGTAGAATTTACATGCCGCCGGTAGTCAAGTCATTCTATGATTTCGTTGCTGAAAAAAGTGAAAAGTTCTGGCCTACATTAATTCAATAGTTATTTTCAATCAAATGATAGATTTTTTTCATAAAAAAAGTGCGCATTTAAAGCGCACTTAAGTCTATTTTAAAATTTTACCTTTACAGTTGTCCCTTTTCCAACTTCACTTTCAAGGGTTATAACAGCGTTATGGCTGGCAGCTATATGTTTGACTATGGCAAGTCCCAGTCCAGTACCGCCGCTTCTCTTTGAACGGCTCTTATCCACACGGTAAAATCTTTCAAATACCCTTTCCTGATGTTCTTCGGGTATTCCTATTCCGTTATCCTTTACGGTAAGCACTATCCTTCCTTCATCGTTTTTCTTTACGCTTACCCATACGTTGCCGCCTGGCTTATTATAGCTGATGGCATTATTTACAAGGTTTGTCACCAGTTCCTCAAGCATTGACCTGCTGCCGTTTATAACTGCACATCTGTCGCAGTCAGTCTCAAGGGTTATGCTGTGCTGCATGGCGTTTTCCTTCAGCATCCTCATACATTCATTTACTACCTCTGACAGATCTACATTCTCATATACGACTTCTACGCTTTCGGAATCCAGCTCTGAGAGCTTTATTATATCATTTATAAGGCTCAAAAGCCTGTCTGAATGATGATGTATCTCTCCAGCAAATCTTACCACCGAAGCCTCGTCTACCATCTTATTTTCTATAAGTTCGGCATAACCGGATATGATAGTGAGGGGCGTCTTTAACTCGTGGGATACATTTGCCGAAAATTCCTGTCTGACACGGGCATTATTAAGGATATTCTCGTGCTGTTCCTTTAAGACATTCATGACCGGTATGAGCTCCTCATATTCCGGCTGTTCCTTAAAACTTATGTCATCGGCCATTTTCTTTATGGGATTTATTATTTTCCTAGCCAGCACCCTTGTTATGATTATACATAAAACAGCCATTATAACGATTATTCCTGCGATAAACGGCACTATCTCTCCAAACATTGTATAGATGCTGTCAGATGTGGCAGATACCCTTAATATATTTCCATTTTCTAGTTTTTTTGCATAACTGTAAATTATCCTGCTGCTGTTTTGGACCTTTCCTACTGACTGACCCTCACCATTATCAATGGCATCAGCTATTTCCGGATATTCTGAAATATCTTCTCCATAAATGCCGTTATCGGCATTATCAAGTATAACTTTTCCATTTTCATCGGTCCATACAGCACTGATCCTTCCATAATCCAGCCGTCCAAGATCAGCGTCCGAATCTATGTCCACCGATGCTATAATGGCACAGGCACTCTTTAGGTCATCATTTATCTGCTTTCTTATTATGCCGCTGAATACTGATGATATTAATAAAGCCGTTGCCAAAACGGCAATTATGGCAACGGCTATCATATACATATTTATTTTTCTTTTCAAAGACTATCACCGCTTTCTTATAGTTCAGCCACATAGCCGACATTTCTAACGGTCTTTATTATATTTCCGGCCTCTCCAAGCTTCTGTCTCAGAGTTTTTATGTGCATATCAACTGTCCTTGATTCGCTTTCAAACTCTACTCCCCAGACCTTTTCCATTATTATGTCTCTGGTGAGCACTATGCCCTCATTAAGCACAAGAAGCTTGAGCAGTTCATATTCCTTATAGGTAAGCTCACATTTTTCGTCAGCAACAAATACTACCCTTCTGAAGTCGTCTATGAAAATGTCTCCAAGACGTATATACTTTTCCTTTCCAGCTATGCGTCTTTCCTCTTCCGTACGCCTTAAAAGAGCCTTTACCCTGGCTATGAGCTCCATTACACCAAAGGGTTTAGTTATATAATCATCAGCGCCTATTTCCAGTCCCCTTACCCTGTCCAGCTCTGTGGACTTAGCACTTATAAGTATGACAGGTATCCTTCTGGTATCAGGTTTTGAGCGTATTTTTCTTAATATCTCCAAACCATCCTCATCCGGAAGCATAATGTCAAGGATAGTAAGATCCGGCCTGTTGGCGGAAAGTTTATCATAAAATGATCTTCCGTTTTCAAACGTCTCCACCGTGTGGCCGCTGTTTTTTAATGCTATCGCCTCTATCTCGCAGATATTGGCATCATCCTCGACAATATAAATAAGCGCCATTGCAAACACCTCTGATTATTCAATAGTATATTTACTCTTATACTCCATATATTTCTCCTGGAATTTTTTGTTTCCTTCCATTCCATGCTGAAGCAGGAAATTATGGGGGTCCATTTCCTCCTGATCCGCCTGCAGAACATATATGGCGATGTTTGAACAGTGGTCCGCAACTCTCTCAAAACTTGTTGTCATATCCGAAAGTATAAATCCAAGTTCTGTAGTACATTCTCCACTTCTAAGTCGTTTAATATGTTTTTCCTTGATCTCAATATTAAGATCGTCTATTACATCTTCAAGCGGTTCAACGGTTTTGGCAATTTCCTTATCCATATTTTCAAACGCTTTCATTGTAATGTCAAGTATTTCTTTTACAGCCTCAGAATAAACTCTTAATTCATTAAGTCCCTTATTGCTGAACGAAAGTCCCTTATCATTAAGTTCCTTGGCAGCCTCAAGGATATTTACCGCATGGTCTGATATCCTCTCAAAGTCATTAAGTGAATGAAGAAGCATTGATACTGTATGTCCTTCCTCTATGCTGAGGTTTTTACCGCTTATCTGAACAAGGTATGAACCAAGCCTGTCCTCAACCTTATCGACTTCATCTTCTATGTCTATTACCTTTTCAGCAACAGAATCATCATAAGTCTCGATCAGGCC
>JAHZAW010000057.1 GCA_019423725.1 Clostridiales bacterium | reverse complement strand
AAGCACAGTTCGGCGGACAGCGTTTCGGTGAGATGGAGGTTTGGGCTCTTGAGGCATACGGCGCAGCCTATACCCTTCAGGAGATCCTTACTGTTAAGTCCGACGATATCGTAGGACGTGTAAAGACCTATGAGGCCATCGTTAAGGGTGAGAACATACCTGAACCCGGTGTTCCTGAATCATTCAAGGTACTCCTTAAGGAACTTCAGTCACTGGCTCTTGATATCAAGGTGCTCAGAGCTGACTCCACAGAGGTCGAGATTAAGGAATCCATCGATGATGACGATATGGGCGAGAACATCGACATGCAGGTCATCAACGACCTTGATAAGAACCATGAGGGATATTCCGAGGAAGAGGGCAGCTTAAACGATGCCATAGATATGATATTCGGAAACGACTCCGAAGGCGAAGACGATTTCAAATTCGGTGACGATTACACAGATAACTATGACGACGAAGAATAAGAAGGGAGAATGTTAAATGCAGCAGAACACAGAGCAGGGCATAGTATTCGATTCGATCAAGATCGGCCTGGCTTCTCCGGAAAAAATTCGTGAATGGAGTCATGGTGAAGTAAAGAAACCTGAAACTATCAACTACAGAACACTCAAACCCGAGAGGGACGGTCTTTTCTGCGAAAGGATATTCGGACCCACAAAGGACTGGGAGTGCCATTGTGGTAAATATAAAAGAATCAGATATAAAGGCGTAGTCTGCGACCGATGCGGCGTTGAGGTAACAAAGGCAAAGGTAAGACGTGAGCGTATGGGACATATCGAACTTGCAGCTCCCGTTTCACACATCTGGTACTTCAAGGGAATCCCCAGCCGTATGGGACTTATACTTTCAATGTCTCCCAAGGCCCTTGAAAAGGTGCTTTATTTCGGAAGCTACAACGTCCTTGATCCCGGTGAGACTAACCTTCACCAGAAAGACCTTCTTTCAGAGAGAGAGTATAAGGATATGCTCGAAAAATACGGCGACACATTCAGAGTAGGAATGGGTGCCGAAGCCATCAAAGAGCTCCTTTGCGCCATCGACCTGGAAAAAGAGTCCGAAGAACTCAAAAAACAGCTTGTGAACACCACAGGCCAGAAGAAAATAAGGATAATCAAACGTCTTGAGGTCGTTGAATCCTTCAGACTTTCAGGAAATAAACCCGAATGGATGATACTTGATGCCATCCCGGTAATCCCTCCTGATATCCGTCCCATGGTACAGCTTGATGGTGGACGTTTCGCCACAAGTGACCTTAACGACCTTTACAGACGAGTAATAAACAGAAATAACCGTCTTAAGAGACTTCTTGAGCTGGGCGCTCCTGATATCATCGTTAGAAACGAAAAGAGGATGCTCCAGGAAGCCGTTGACGCCCTTATCGACAACGGCCGCCGCGGCAGACCCGTAACAGGCCCCGGCAACAGACCTCTTAAATCTCTTTCTGATATGCTTAAAGGCAAGCAGGGACGTTTCCGTCAGAACCTTCTTGGTAAACGTGTTGACTATTCAGGACGTTCAGTTATCGTCGTAGGTCCTGAGCTTAAAATATATCAGTGCGGTCTTCCCAAGGAAATGGCCATCGAGCTTTTCAAGCCATTCGTTATGAAAAAACTCGTTGAAAAGGGACTGGCCCACAACGTAAAATCAGCTAAGAGAATGATCGAAAGACTTCAGACAGAGGTATGGGACGTGCTGGAGGACGTTATCAAAGAGCATCCCGTTATGCTCAACCGTGCTCCTACACTTCATAGACTTGGTATCCAGGCATTTGAGCCCGTACTCGTTGAGGGCCGTGCCATAAAACTCCATCCTCTTGTTTGTACAGCATACAATGCCGACTTCGATGGTGACCAGATGGCTGTCCATGTACCTCTTTCAGTAGAGGCACAGGCAGAGTGCAGATTCCTTCTGCTCTCACCTAACAACCTTCTGAAACCTTCAGACGGAGCGCCCGTAACCGTTCCCACACAGGATATGATCCTTGGTATGTACTACCTTACACTCTGCAAGGATGAACTTGTTAAACAGGTACCCGAAACAGATGCCGATGGAAACCCTGTACTTGACGGTGACGGAAACCCCATCATGCACCCCGTATATAAGATCTACAGGGATGAGAGGGAAGCTATCCTTGCATACGAGAACAGAGAAGTATCTCTCCATGAGCCCGTAAAGGTAAGAAGGACTCTTACATTTGACGGTGTAGAGGAAAGCAGGGTAGTAGTTACAACAGTCGGAAGGATCATATTCAATGAGGCTATACCTCAGAACCTCGGCTACATCGACAGAACAAACGATGAAGAGAAGTTCAGATATGAGATCGACTTCCTTGTAACAAAGAAAATGATCGGTAAGATCATCAATAAGTGCATCAACAGACGCGGAGCTACAGAAACAGCCGATATGCTTGACAAGATCAAGTCCCTCGGTTATAAGTACTCCACAAGAGCAGCCCTTACTGTTTCCATTTCAGATATGGAGATCCCTAAGGAAAAGAAACAGTACCTTGCTGAGGCTGAGGAGACAGTTGAAAAGATCACAAAGAAATATAGACGTGGTTTCATGACAGATGACGAGCGTCATAACAAAGTCATCGAAACATGGAACATCGCCAACGATAAGATTACAGATGCCCTTCTTAAGGGACTTGGAAAATATAACAACATCTTCATGATGGCTGACTCAGGAGCCCGTGGTTCAAACAGCCAGATCAAACAGCTTGCCGGTATGCGTGGACTTATGGCCAACCCTTCCGGTGGTATCATAGAGCTCCCCATCAAGTCAAACTTCCGTGAAGGTCTTTCAGTTCTGGAGTACTTCATTTCAGCCCATGGTGCTCGTAAAGGTCTTACAGATACGGCCCTTCGTACAGCCGACTCTGGTTACCTTACAAGACGTCTTGTTGACGTTTCACAGGATATCATCATCCGTGAGTGGGACTGCACGCCCGAAGGCAAGGAAGTTCCCGGCCTGTGGGTAAGCGCTTTTGTTGACGGAAATGAAGTTATCGAAAGTCTTCAGGACAGACTTAGAGGACGCTGGTCAATCAACGATATCGTTGATCCTGCAACTGGTGAGGTCATAGTTCCCGCTGACACTATGATCACTCCTGACCAGGCTGAAAAGGTTGAAAAAGCAGGCATCAAGAGCGTTCTTATCAGAACAGTACTTACATGCCGTTCAAAGATCGGTATCTGTGCTAAGTGCTACGGTGCCAACATGGCCAGCGGACGTTCAGTTCGTATCGGTGAGTCAGTTGGTATCATCGCTGCTCAGTCCATCGGTGAGCCCGGTACACAGCTTACAATGCGTACCTTCCATACAGGCGGTATCGCCGGAGACGACATCACACAGGGTCTTCCCCGTGTCGAGGAGCTTTTCGAGGCAAGAAAGCCTAAGGGACTTGCCATCATTTCAGAATTCGGCGGAAAAGTTTCCGTTACAGATAATAAGAAGAAACGTGAAGTTACTATCTTTAATGAAGAAACAGGAGAGTCAAAGGATTATCTTATCCCTTACGGCTCAAGAATAAAGGTATTTGACGGTGACGTTATCGGCGCCGGCGACGAGATCACTGAAGGTTCAGTAAATCCTCACGATATCCTTAAGATCAAAGGCCTGAGAGGCGTTCAGGACTATATGATCCAGGAAGTTCAGAGAGTTTACAGACTCCAGGGTGTTGAGATCAACGATAAGCATATCGAGGTAATCGTCCGCCAGATGCTCAAGAGAGTTAAGATCGAGGAGATCGGAGATACAGACTTCCTTCCCGGAAGCCTCGTAGACTGGCTCACATTTGAGGATACAAACGCTGAGCTTGAGGAACAGGGCAAAGAACCTGCCAAGGGAACAAGGGTGCTTCTTGGTATCACTAAGGCATCTCTTGCTACAGACTCATTCCTTTCAGCCGCTTCATTCCAGGAAACAACAAGAGTTCTTACTGAAGCAGCCATCAAAGGAAAGATCGACCCTCTTAACGGTCTTAAAGAGAACGTTATCATCGGTAAACCTATCCCTGCCGGTACAGGTATGGCAAGATACAGAAACATCGAGATCGAAACTGGTCTTGAAAACAAGGAAGCTGAGGAAGACCTCGACTTTGATTTTGATTCAGGTTCAGATTTTGATTTTAAAGAAGACTGATAACTTTAAAAACAGCGCCCCGGATATCCCGGGGCGTTTTTATAGGCCAGCCTGTGCCGCTTGATTCCAGATCGACAATGGATGACAGCGGGGAAGGCCTTGGCATAAAACAGTGATAAACATAAAAATAATATAAAAATAATATAAAAATATGGCTCAAAGGGCTGATTAAACCCTGGGATTTTTGACAATAATAGTATTTTGTTAAAACCAGCCAATATTCACTGTAAATTTTTGTTGAATTGCGAAAAAAATATTGACAAAAGCGATATCTCAATGATACACTAACAAAGTGCCTGCGTGCAGGTACTTTATTGGTATGTCATTAGACATACAAAAGAACTTATTGCAATGGCAGAAAGTATTAATTCTATAAGGAGGTGCACTTTAATGCCAACATTTAACCAGTTAGTCAGAAAGGGCAGACAGACAGTAGAGAAAAAATCAACTGCTCCCGCTCTTCAGAAAGGTCTTAACTCTCTTAAAAAGAAAGCTACAGACATTTCATGCCCTCAGCGTCGTGGAGTTTGTACAGCAGTTAAAACTTCTACACCTAAAAAGCCTAACTCAGCTTTAAGAAAGATCGCCAGAGTTCGTCTTACAAACGGTATCGAAGTTACAGCTTACATCCCCGGTGAAGGACATAACCTTCAGGAACATAGCGTTGTTCTTATCAGAGGCGGAAGGGTAAAGGACTTACCCGGTGTTCGTTACCATATCATCAGAGGTACACTCGATACAGCTGGTGTTGCTAACAGAATGCAGGCTCGTTCAAAATACGGCGCTAAACGTCCTAAAGCAGCTAAGAAGTAATTTTGATTTATGTAATGCCTTATACAGTCAATACAATCTGCGAATTGCATCACGATATTGAGTATCAGGCATGTACGCTCATACACAGTATGCGCGAGTACCGATGAGAGAATATTTTTATTAAGGAGGGAAGAACCGTGCCTAGAAAAGGACATGTAGCAAAAAGAGAAGTTTTACCAGATCCTATATACAAAAGCACACTTGTTACAAAGCTTGTAAACAGCATCATGCTTGATGGTAAGAAAGGTGTTGCTGAGAAAATTGTATACGGTGCGTTTGAAAGAGTAGGAGAGAAGACAGGCAGAGATCCTCTTGAAGTATTTGAAGAGGCTCTTAACAACATTATGCCCGTTCTTGAAGTTAAAGCCCGTCGTGTAGGTGGTGCGACATATCAGGTGCCTATGGATATCAGACCTGACAGAAGACGTACACTCGGCCTCAGATGGCTCACACTCTACAGCAGAAAACGTGGAGAAAAGACAATGGAAGAACGTCTCGCAGGAGAAATCCTTGACGCTCTTAACAACGCAGGCGGCGCTTGCAAGAAAAAAGAAGAAACACACAAAATGGCAGAAGCAAACAAAGCTTTCTCACATTACAAATGGTAATATAAAATTACGTGATTATGGCTGCCGTGAAGAAATGATCTTTGCGGCCGCCTGATAAATGAAGGAGGAATAAACGTGGCAGACAGAGAGTTCCCACTTGCCAGGACCAGAAATATTGGTATCATGGCACATATCGATGCAGGTAAAACTACTCTGACAGAACGTATTTTGTTCTATACAGGCCGTAACTATAAAATCGGTGATACACACGATGGTACAGCAACAATGGACTGGATGGAGCAGGAGCAGGAAAGAGGTATTACTATAACATCTGCCGCTACTACTTGTCACTGGAAAAATAACAGGATAAACATCATAGATACACCGGGACACGTTGACTTTACTGTTGAGGTTGAGCGTTCACTTCGTGTACTTGACGGTGCAGTATGTGTATTCTGTGCAAAGGGCGGAGTTGAGCCCCAGTCAGAGACAGTATGGCGTCAGGCAGATAATTACAATGTACCCCGTATGGCTTTCGTAAATAAAATGGACATCATGGGCGCAGACTTTTACAATGTTATCGACATGATGAAGGACAGACTTGGCTGTACACCCATTCCACTCGAAATCCCCATCGGTTCAGAACAGGATTATATCGGTAACATCGACCTTCTTAATATGAAGGCGCTCATTTATAAAGATGATGTAGGAAAGGTCATCGAGGAACAGGAGATCCCCGCTGATATGCTCGAGAAGGCTGAGGAATACAGAACAATCCTTATCGAGGGCGTAGCAGAACTTGATGAAGAACTTATGGACAAGTACCTCAGCGGAGAAGAACTTTCAATCGATGAGATCAAGAAAGTTCTCCGTAAGGGATGTATAGCTTGTGAAGTTGTTCCCGTATTCTGCGGTTCAGCTTACAGAAACAAGGGTGTTCAGGCACTCCTTGACGGTATCATCGACTACCTTCCCGCACCTATCGATATCCCTTCAATCAAGGGTACAGATCCTGCAACTGGTGAAGAAGTTGAAAGACATTCTTCAGACACAGAGCCTTTTGCAGCTCTTGCGTTCAAGATCATGAACGACCCCTTCGTTGGAAAACTTGCTTTCTTCAGAGTTTACTCCGGTACACTTGATTCCGGTTCATATGTATATAACTCAGTAAAGGGCAAGAAAGAACGTGTTGGCCGTATCCTTCAGATGCACGCTAACCAAAGAGAAGAAATCGACAGAGTTTACTCAGGAGATATCGCAGCTGCTGTTGGACTTAAGTTCACAACAACAGGTGATACTATCTGTGATGAAGACCACGAAGTAGTTCTTGAGTCCATGGTATTCCCTGAACCCGTTATCTCAGTTGCTATCGAGCCCAAGACAAAGGCTGGCAGAGATAAGATGGGCATCGCTCTTGCAAAACTTGCAGAGGAAGACCCCACATTCAAGACATATACAAATACAGAGACAGGCGATACAATCATTTCAGGTATGGGCGAGCTCCATCTGGAGATCATCGTTGACCGTCTTCTCCGTGAATTTAAGGTAGAAGCTAACGTAGGTAAACCTCAGGTTGCTTACAGAGAGACATTCCTTAAGGAAGTTGACGTTGAAGGTAAATTCGTACGTCAGTCAGGCGGCCGTGGACAGTATGGTCACTGTAAAGTAAGATTCTACCCCATCGGAACAGATCCCGAACATTCATATGAATTCGTTAATAGCGTTGTCGGCGGTGCTATCCCTAAGGAATACATCCCCGCCATCGACAAAGGTATCCAGGAAGCTATGCAGAGCGGTATCTTAGGCGGATATCCTGTAGTCGGCGTTAAAGCTGAAGTTTACGACGGATCATATCATGATGTCGACTCATCAGAAATGGCTTACCAGATCGCTGGTTCAATGGCGTTCAAGGAAGCTATGAAGAAAGGTGACGCAGTTCTCCTCGAGCCCATCATGAAGGTTACTGTAACAGTTCCCGAAGAATATATGGGTGACGTTATCGGCGACATCAACTCAAGACGTGGACGTATCGAAGGTATGGAATCAAGAAATGGTGTTCAGGTTATCCATTCTTATGTTCCCCTTGCTGAGATGTTCGGATACTCAACAGACCTTCGTTCAAATACTCAGGGACGTGGTAACTACGTAATGGAAGTTGACCACTATGAACAGTGCCCTAAGAGCGTTCAGGAAAAGGTTCTTGAGGGAAGACGCGCTAACTAAGTTTAAATTTGATATTGCAAATATTTAAGTAATTTTATATAATACTTTTAGATTGGCTTAATGCTAACAAACTCTTGGATAAAACAAATTTAAGGAGGAAAATTTAAATGGCAAAGCAGAAGTTTGAGAGAACAAAACCTCATATTAACATTGGTACAATCGGTCACGTTGACCACGGTAAAACAACTTTAACAGCTGCTATCACAACTGTTCTTCATGCAAGATACGGATTAGGTGAGCAGGTTGCATTCGACAACATCGATAAAGCTCCCGAAGAAAGAGAAAGAGGAATCACAATTTCTACAGCTCACGTTGAGTACGAAACACCCAACAGACATTACGCACACGTTGACTGCCCTGGCCATGCTGACTACGTTAAAAACATGATCACAGGTGCTGCTCAGATGGATGGTGCTATCCTCGTTGTTGCTGCAACAGATGGTCCCATGGCTCAGACAAGAGAGCATATCCTTCTTGCTCGTCAGGTAGGCGTTCCCTACATCGTAGTTTACATGAACAAATGCGATATGGTTGACGACGAAGAGCTCCTTGACCTTGTAGAAATGGAAATCAGAGAACTCCTTAGCGAGTATGAGTTCCCTGGAGATGATATCCCTGTAATCAGAGGATCAGCTTACCAGGCACTTCAGGATCCCAACGGAAAATGGGGAGATTCTATCATTGAACTTTTCAACGCTATTGAAGAGTATATCCCTACACCTGAACGTGACATCGACAAACCTTTCCTTATGCCTGTAGAGGACGTATTCTCAATCACAGGCCGTGGTACTGTTGCTACAGGTAGAGTAGAGAGCGGTACTGTTAAAGTATCTGATGAAGTTGAAATCGTTGGTCTTTCAGACGAGATCCGTAAGGTTGTTGTTACAGGCGTTGAGATGTTCAGAAAACTTCTTGATCAGGCTCAGGCTGGTGATAACATCGGATGCCTTCTTCGTGGTGTTCAGAGAAACGAGATCGAAAGAGGACAGGTTCTTGCTAAACCCGGTTCAATCACACCTCATACAAAATTCACAGCTCAGGTTTACGTATTAAGCAAAGATGAAGGTGGCCGTCATACACCTTTCTTCAACAACTACAGACCTCAGTTCTACTTCAGAACAACAGACGTTACAGGTGTTATCAGCCTTCCCGAAGGTGTTGAAATGTGCATGCCTGGAGACAACGTTGAAATGACAGTTGAACTTATCACACACGTAGCTATGGCTAAAGGTCTTCGTTTCGCTATCCGTGAAGGTGGACGTACAGTTGGCGCTGGCTCAGTTGTTGAAATTCTTGAGTAATTTTAACTATACTATCGACATTGATACTGCGGGTATTTTACCGCTGTTCCCTAAGGAACAGCGGTTTTTTTATACATTGATAACAGGAGGAACTTGTGCAGCATATCCCCCGCCGCCATAGTAAAATGCTTAGCACTCAGAAATTCCTGAGTGTTTTATTTTTTTCTCTGTTATGATAAAATAATAAGATGGAGGTGCTTTATATGTATAAACCTAAGACTCAAAAGGACATAAGGTGTCCTCTGGAATACGGTATGGAGCTTTTTGGCGGCAAATGGAAGCCGAGAATAATATGTATGCTTGGACTTAATGGGACCATGAGATATGGCGAGTTAAAAAGAGAGCTGGCTCCCATAACGGATACAGTCCTTGCGGCTACCCTTAAGGAAATGATAAATGATGAACTGGTATGCCGTACCCAGTATGAGGAGATACCGCCAAGGGTGGAATATTCCCTGACGGAAGTGGGGGAGACCCTTAAACCTGTCCTTGTTAATATGTGCATTTGGTCAAGAATGAGGAGAGGAGATACAGATAAACCATCCCTCTGCACGAAATGTTATTATGTAAGGAAATAAGGGGTACTAATAAATTTATTAGTGCCTCATAAATTTATTAACTACTTCAATATTAAGTCTGTTTTTGTTATCATTTCACTTGTAAGGAAAAGAAAATATTCAAGGAGGAATACATAATGAAAGAACTTAATGAAAAAGTAGTAGAACTGCTTAACGCAACAGAATTATGGTGGATCGGAACAAACGGAGAAGAACCCAATGTAGTTCCCGTAGGATTTAAAGAAATAGCAGACGACGGAAAACTTATCGTTGGAGTTCTCCATCTTAATACAACACTTGCAAACCTTGAGAAGGATAACAGGATAGCTGTTTCAGTATGCAGTTCAAAAACAATGGTGGGTTATCAGATAAAGGGAACAGCTAAATTTGTCGCAGAAGGAAAATATGCTGACAAATGGAAAGAGGTTTCATCAAAAATGTTCAACGGCAAGATGAGCACAAGGGGAGTTCTTGAGATAACACCTGAAAAGGTCATCAATACAACACCCGGCCCCAAGAACAACACAGAGCTTTGATTCTGAAAGCCAGTACATTTTTAAGGGATACGTTAAGTATCCCTTTTTTATTGCCGTAAACTATGGGATAAACTGAGGAGCAGCCCCAGTGAGCCCCAGTTGGTGCGGTGCTTTATCTTTGACAGCGGCAAGACTCAGGAATAAGCCTGAACTCTGATAAAAGATGTTCTCTTCCCCAGTACTGCGATTTAGGATTTTTGAAAAAGACAAATGACAGCTGCTATGCTATGATATAACTATAGAAAGAACAGTTTACTATTTTTACAGCAAATGGACCATGGCCATAAAGGGGGCAGCGCTATGAGAAAATGTATTGCATTTATTTCGGCTTTGATATGTGTGCTCAGTCTGGCAGGGTGCCAGAAAGCAGTCAGCGGGTCTGAGATGTATTCCTTTCCGGAACCGACAACAGAGATGACAGTGACCCGTTATTCCCAAGGAGAAGAAACGGTGTTTGAGATCAGTCCAGAGGATTATGACCCCGATGATCTGACTGCTTCACCTGTTATCAGCTGGTTTTATAACTTGGAGCTGACTGCCTGTGATGAACCGGAAGCGGCAGAGGGTGCGGAAAGTTATGTATTCAATGTCAGTGGAGAAGATGCTTTTACCTATGAAGACAGGGGCAGTGAAGCATATATTATCATCAACGGTGATTACTATAAAGTAAGTGATCCTTCTGCACCTCCCTTGGACACATTGGAAAAAGCAGAAGCTGAACCAGAAAGCACTGAGGCACAGACAAAAACTAGAGGATATACAGAAGCAAAATATAATATTTAGGACAATAGAACAAGGGCAGCCGTTTACATATAAACGGCTGCTATTTTTATGGGCAGTATAGAAAATGATGTATACATATATATTTTTTCATGCAGAGATGTTATTTATGATATACTGGATATAATTGAGGAGGTGCGCCATGTACGATTACAACACTATTAATGTAGAAATAAATGAAGATATAGCCATTGTAAAATTCAACAGACCTAAGGCTCTTAATGCCTTGAACGCTGAGATGACCCGGGAGCTTGGAGAATTATTTGACCAGCTTGAAAAGGACAGTATTGTAAGGGGTATAATACTCACAGGAGAGGGCAGGGCCTTTATGGCTGGTGCCGACATATCTGAGATGAAGGACAGGGACGCAGAAGGCGGCAGGGAATTTTGCAGGGCATCCAACTATGCCTTTGGGAAAATAGCCGATATAACCAAGCCGGTCATTGCTGCGGTAAATGGATTCGCTCTGGGCGGAGGACTGGAAGCGTCTTTATGCTGTGACTGGAGGATAGCGGGAGAGTCAGCGGTCTTTGCTGCGCCAGAGGTAAACTTGGGCATAATACCCAGCGGCGGAGGCACCCAGAGACTTCCTCGTCTCATAGGAAGCGGGAGAGCCAAGGAACTCATATTCACTGGCAGGAAGATAAAGGCCGCGGAGGCTGAAAGGATAGGACTGGTAAACAGGGTGGTGCCAGACGGCAGTCTTATGGATGAAGCCCTTAAGGATATGAAGGAAGTACTGGCCAATTCGGCGGTCGCTTTGAGATATGCCAAGGAAGCCATCGACACAGGACTCAATATGGATCTGGCCGACGGCATAAAGATAGAGATAAATTCAGCTGGCATGGTATTTGGAAGCGAAGACAGGCTGGAGGGAGTAACCGCATTTTTAGAGAAGCGCAAAGCTTCCTTTAAGGACAGGTAAGGCCTAAGTAACTATAATAGGTATATGCAGGGATAAAATACGGATTTTTTGAAAAAATATCCCATAATGGGATGTGACATTCAAAAGTTTACGAATATGAAGTGTCTGGTTTATCTAATATACATAATAAAAATTAAATCGTAAATTTATATTTTAATTTATAGCTGTATAAATTGAACATGGTGTACATAACAGAGTTAAAATCATGTTAAAATTTCGTTGATTTTTTAAGAAAAAATCAAAAAAAACTATTGCAAAAAACTTTGCGATAGTATATAATCTTATCGTTGTGACATAGAGTGTAGATACGGAAGGTTGCCGTCAATCCCACAAAAGACGGGTTTTTCCGAGGAGCGATGTCCAGTTCAAGAAACCGGGCGACAAGGTCACTGTACTGAATAAATGGGGAAGCTTGTGCTTCTTTATGTGTCTGTCAAAGGGCGGACACACCCGGATAAGTGTGCAGTCACCACTTGTCGTGCTGAAACTAAGAGTACGAAAAGGAGGGGACTTTTTTTATGGCAAGTCAGAAAATCAGAATCAGTCTCAAAGCTTACGATCACAAATTGATCGACCAGAGTGCAGCTCAGATAATCGAAACTGCAAAGAAAACAGGAGCTCAGATCAGCGGACCTATCCCGCTTCCCACAAAGAAGGAAGTTGTTACTATCCTTAGAGCGGTTCATAAGTACAAAGATTCTAGAGAGCAGTTCGAGATGAGAACTCACAAAAGACTGATCGATATCCTCAGCCCTACACCCAAGACTGTTGATGCCTTAACACGTCTTGATGTACCTGCTGGTGTTGATATCACATTAAAAATTATGTAATGATCCAAATTGGTTTTTATATAAGTAACTGTTAACAGCTTATATTAAAACTAGAATGATTACCCGTAAGCCTTTATGGTGAGAAGGGCAATCCGCTGTAGATTTCAGGAGGTGCGAGAAATGAAAAAAGCTATTATGGCTAAGAAAATCGGTATGACACAGGTTTTCACTGAAGACGGACGCCTTATCCCTGTTACAGTTCTTGAAGCAGGCCCCTGTTCCGTAGTTCAGAAAAAGACAATGGAAAATGACGGCTATGAAGCAGTTCAGGTCGGATTTGTAGATCAGAAAGAAAAGTTAGCTAACAAACCTAAAAAAGGTCATTTTGAAAAAGCTGGCGTTTCACTTAAAAAGTATCTTAAGGAATTCAGATTTGAGGACGCTGCAAACTACGAGATCGGCGCAGAGATCAAAGCCGATATCTTCGCAGCAGGCGATAAAGTAGATGTAAGCGGTGTTTCCAAAGGTAAAGGATACGCAAGTACAATCAAGAGATACAACGCACAGAGAGGTCCCATGGGACACGGTTCAAAATCTCACAGAGTTGTTGGTTCAATGGGTTCATCAGCTACACCTTCAAGCGTTAAGAAGGGTAAGAGAATGCCCGGACATATGGGTGCTGTTAATGTAACACTCCAGAATGTTGAGATCGTTCGCGCAGACGCTGAGAAGAATCTTCTTCTTATCAAAGGCTCTGTACCCGGACCTAAAGGCGCAATACTCGTAATAAAGGAAAGCGTAAAGGCTTGATAAACTTTACGAAAGGAGGAAACAGACATGGCAAATGTTAAAGTATACAACATGAGCGGAGCAGAGGTCGGAACAATCGAACTCAGCGATGCGGTATTCGGTGTTGAAATAAATGAACACGTTATGCATCTTGCGGTAAAACAGTACCTTGCTAACCAGAGACAGGGCACACAGAGCGCAAGAACACGTTCAGAAGTAAGCGGCGGCGGAAAGAAACCTTTCAGACAGAAGGGAACAGGTCGTGCAAGACAGGGCTCAATCCGTGCTCCTCAGTGGACAGGCGGTGGCGTAGTATTCGCTCCCAAGCCCAGATGCTACTCATTCAAACTTAACAAGAAAGTTAAAAAGCTCGCTTTACAGTCAGCTCTTTCAGTTAAGGCTGCTGAAGAAAAGATCATCGTTCTTGATAACCTTGATTTAGCAGAAGTTAAGACAAAGGAAATGGCAAAGGTTCTCAGCAATATCAACGCTGGCAAGGCTCTTATCGTTATGGAGGGCAGCAACAAAAACGCCATCCTTTCAGCTAGAAATATCCCCGAGGTTAAGACAGCTTCGGTTAACACAATCAACACATACGACATTCTTAAGTACAACACACTCGTTGTAACAAAAGAAGCTGTTGCTAAGATTGAGGAGGTGTACGCATAATGGCAGATTTAAAGTATTATGACGTTATACTTAAACCCGTTGTTACAGAAAACAGTATGTCTATTATGGACAGCAAAAAATATACTTTCCTTGTACACCCGGATGCAAACAAGATCCAGATCAAACAGGCTGTTGAAAAGATGTTTGAAGGTACAAAGGTTGAGTCAGTTCACACTATGAACTGCGCAGGCAAGACAAAAAGAAGAGGCATGGTTTACGGAAAAACAGCTAAGACAAAGAAAGCTATCGTTAAGCTTACTGCTGACAGCAAAGATATCGAGATTTTCCAGGGCATGTGATTATAACCAGATAGAAAAGAAACACACGGAAACGTGTGAGAGTATGAACGGATTGAAAGGAGTGTAAAAGATGGGCATCAAGAGATATAAGCCTTATACACCATCCAGAAGACACATGACAGTGTCCACTTTTGAAGAAATTACAAAGAAAACACCCGAAAAATCCTTAGTTGTTCACCTTAAGAAAAACTCAGGAAGAAATGCTCAGGGTAAAATAACTGTTCGTCATAAAGGCGGCGGTGCTAAGATCAAATATAGATTAGTAGATTTCAAACGTAACAGAGACGGTATCCCCGCAAAGGTTGTTGGAATCGAGTACGATCCTAACAGAACAGCTAATATCGCTCTTATCGTTTATGCTGACGGTGTTAAATCATACATCATCGCTCCTGTAGGCCTTAAAGTTGGCGACACAGTAATGAGTGGTGCTGAAGCAGAGGTTAGAGTAGGAAACGCTCTTCCCATGAGAAACATCCCCGTTGGTGCAAACATCCACAACATCGAAATGAAACCCGGCAAGGGCGCACAGCTTGTACGTGCTGCTGGCAACGTAGCTCAGCTTATGGCTAAGGAAGGCAAATATGCTACAGTAAAACTTCCTTCAGGCGAAATGAGACTTCTTCCCATCGACTGCAAAGCTACAATCGGTCAGGTAGGAAACCTTGACAACGAGCTTGTTACAATCGGTAAAGCAGGTAGAAAACGTCATATGGGTATCAGACCTACAGTTCGTGGTTCTGTTATGAACCCTAACGACCATCCTCACGGTGGTGGTGAAGGTAGAGCACCCGTTGGTCGTCCCAGTCCTATGACTCCTTGGGGTAAACCTGCAATGGGCTACAAGACAAGAAAGAAACATAAAACATCTAACAAATATATCATTCGCAGAAGAAACGGATAATTATCTTTTCACTTTCGTGAAAGTATCGATAACGATGACAGTCATCGGAATCATTTGTAAAAGGAGGACAAATACATGGCCAGATCACTTAAAAAAGGTCCATTCGCTGACGAGCATCTCTTAAAGAAAGTTGATGCATTAAACGCAGCAGGCGAAAAAACAGTTATCAAAACTTGGTCTCGTCGTTCTACTATTTTCCCTGAAATGATCGGACATACAATCGCCGTACATGACGGAAGAAAGCATGTTCCTGTATATATAACAGAAGATATGGTTGGACATAAACTTGGTGAGTTCGCTCTTACAAGAACATACAGAGGACACGGCAAGGACGCAGAAAAGAAATCTAAAGTACGTTAATCGGTTTGGAAGGAGGGTTTCGTTCATGGCAAAAGGACACAGAAGCCAGATTAAAAAGGAAAGAAACATCGCAACACAGGAAAAAAGACCCCATGCATCGGTTAAATACACAGGCATTCCTGCTTCTAAAGCAAAGATTGTTTTAGACCAGATTAAAGGCAAAGACGTTGCTACAGCAGCTGCAATGCTGGAGTACTCACCCAGATACGCAGCAGCAGTTATCGCTAAAGTATTAAAATCGGCAGTTGCAAATGCAGAAAATAACTTGGGTATGGATGTCAGCAAATTATATGTTGAAGACGCGGTAGCTGGTCAGGCTCCCGTATTAAAGAGAATTCGCCCCAGAGCACAGGGCAGAGCTTATAGAATCTTAAAGAGATCAAGTCATATATCCATAATCCTTAATGAGAGATAAGGAGGTAGAATAGAGTGGGACAGAAAGTTAATCCGCACGGCTTAAGAGTCGGCGTTATCAAAGATTGGGATACTAAATGGTATGCTGATAAAGACTTCGCTGATTACTTAGTTGAGGACGTAAATATCAGAAAGTTCATCAAATCAAAACTTTACGCTTCAGGCGTTTCAAAAATAGGTATCGAAAGAACAAACGATAAAGTTAAAATCACAATCAGAACAGCTAAACCCGGTGTTGTTATCGGAAAGAACGGCCAGGCTATCGAAGAGCTTAGAAATGAAGTTCAGAAGATCTCAAAACAGAAGGTCAGCATCAATATCGAAGAGATCAAGAGACCTGAGCTTGATGCACAGCTCGTTGCAGAAAACATCGCTCTTCAGCTTGAGGAACGTGTAACATTCCGTCGTGCTATGAAACAGGCTATGGGCAGAACAATGAAGTTCGGTGCTAAGGGTATCAAGACAACAGTAAGCGGACGTCTTGGCGGTGCTGAAATGGCTAGAAGCGAAAGCTACCATGATGGTACTATCCCCCTTCAGACATTAAGAGCTGACATTGATTACGGATTTGCAGAAGCAAACACAACATACGGCAAACTCGGTGTTAAAGTATGGATCTACAAGGGAGAAGTTCTTCCTGTAAAAGCTGCTAAAAAGGAAGGAGGCGCTGAGTAATGTTAATGCCTAAAAGAGTAAAAAGACGTAAACAGATGAGAGGCAGACTTAAAGGACGCGCTCTCAGAGGCAATAAAATTACTTACGGTGATTACGGTATCGTAGCGCTCGAGCCCAGCTGGATCACATCAAACCAGATTGAAGCAGCCCGTATCGCTATGACAAGATATATCAAACGTGGTGGTCAGGTATGGATCAAGATCTTCCCTGACAAACCTATAACAGCAAAACCCGCTGAAACTCGAATGGGTTCAGGAAAAGGTTCACCTGAATACTGGGTAGCAGTTGTTAAACCCGGCAGAGTTATGTTCGAGCTTGGCGGTGTACCTGAGGAAACAGCAAGAGAAGCTTTACGTCTTGCTACTCATAAGTTACCAATCAAGTGCAAGATCGTTTCTCGTGCGGAGCAGGAAATGGAAGGTGATAAGCAGTGAAATCTAAAGGCTACGTTTCAGATTTAATGAACAAATCAGCAGCCGAGTTAGGCAATGACCTTGTTGCTGCAAAAAAAGAATTATTCAATCTCAGATTCCAGAACGCAACTAACCAGTTGGATAATACTGCAAGAATCAAAGAGGTTCGCAAGAATATAGCAAGAATTCAGACTATAATTACACAGAAACAGAGAGCAGCTAACTAATTAGCGAAAGGAGGCACATCTCGTGGAAGAAAGAAATCTTCGTAAAACAAGAGTGGGCAAAGTAATCAGCGACAAGATGGACAAGACAATCGTTGTTGCTGTTCAGGATAACGTTAAACACCCCTTATACGGAAAAATCGTTAAGAAGACTTACAAACTCAAAGCTCATGACGAGAACAATGAGTGCAGAGTCGGTGACCGTGTAAAAGTTATGGAAACAAGACCTTTATCAAAGGATAAGAGATGGAGACTTGTTTCAATCGTAGAGAAAGCTAAATAAAAGAATCCTGATATGAGAGGAGGCATATAATATGGTTCAGCAAGAGACCAGATTAAAAGTAGCAGATAATTCAGGCGCAAAAGAGCTTCTTTGCATCAGAGTTCTGGGTGGTTCAACCAGAAGATATGCAGGAGTTGGAGATATAATAGTTGCTGCGGTTAAAGACGCAACACCAGGCGGCGTTGTTAAAAAAGGCGACGTTGTTAAGGCAGTAGTAGTAAGAACTGTATCAAGAGTAGGCAGACCCGATGGTTCATACATCAGATTCGATGAAAACGCTGCAGTTATCATCAGAGATGACAAGAACCCCAGAGGTACTCGTATTTTCGGACCCGTTGCCAGAGAGTTAAGAGAAAAACAGTTTATGAAGATTCTCTCTCTCGCACCGGAAGTTCTTTAAGGAGGTGTAACGACAGTGGCCAATATGAAGTTAAAGAAAGGCGACAAAGTAGTTGTTATCGCCGGTAAAGATAAGGGCAAAGAGGGCAAGATCCTCCTTGTTGACAGAAAGAAAAACAGAGTCATCGTTGAAGGTATCAACATGGTATCTAAACACACAAAACCCAGTCCCGCTAACCAGCAGGGTGGTATCATCAAGAAAGAAAACTACATCGACGCTTCAAACGTTATGTATTTAATAAACGGAAAACCCACAAGAATCGGTTACAAATTAACTAAAGAAGTTAAAGACGGCAAAGAAGTAATTGTTAAACAGAGAATCGCTAAAAAGACCGGCGAAGTAATCGACTAATCTGTGAAAGGAGGTTAACTAATGAACAGACTTAAAGAGTTTTATGATGCAGAAATAGTTGACGCAATGACTAAAAAGTTTTCATATAAAAATAAAATGGCTGTACCCAAGCTTGAAAAGATCGTTATCAACATGGGTGTAGGTGAAGCAAAGGACAACGCTAAAGTCCTTGACGGAGCTGTTAAAGACCTTACAATCATCTCAGGTCAGAAGCCCATCATCACAAAAGCTAAAAAATCAGTTGCTGCTTTCAAACTTCGTACAGGAATGCCCATCGGATGCAAAGTTACACTCCGTGGCGACAGAATGTATGAGTTTGCTGACAGATTAATCAATATCGCTCTTCCCCGTGTACGTGACTTCCGTGGCGTAAAGGCTAACTCTTTCGACGGAAGAGGCAACTACACAATGGGTATCAAAGAGCAGCTTATCTTCCCTGAAATCGAATATGATAAGGTTGATAAAATCAGAGGTATGGATATCGTGTTCGTAACAACAGCAAATACAGATGAAGAAGCAAGAGAATTATTAAGATTATTCGGAATGCCATTCAGCAGATAAGGGAGGGAAACAAATGGCTAAGAAGTCAATGATTATCAAGCAGCAGAGAGCCCCTAAGTTTTCAACTAGAGCATATACACGTTGCAGAATTTGCGGAAGACCGCATGCTGTTTTAAGAAAGTACGGAATATGCCGTGTTTGCTTCCGTGAATTAGCTTACAAAGGCCAGATACCGGGAGTTAAAAAAGCCAGCTGGTAATTAGGGAAAGGAGGATATAACACATGTCAATGAGTGATCCAATCGCAGATATGCTCACTAGAATAAGAAACGGTAACACAGCTAAACACGACACAGTTGATGTACCCGCTTCAAAGATGAAGAAAGCTATCGCT
>JAHZAW010000056.1 GCA_019423725.1 Clostridiales bacterium | reverse complement strand
GGGAGAGGGCGAGAGGGACCTTCGGACTTCGCAATTTAAGATGGTCCCTCTCGCAAAGGCGAAAGGCGACTTGAAAAGCCTGGAACTGATAAGGTATAACCCAATTTATACCGTCGTAAACTGCCCTCCACTTTGAACACCCTCACTAAAGTAACCAATTAGAGATGGTCCCTCTCGCATAGATGAAAGCCTACTTGAAAAACCTGGAACTGATGAAAATAAAAACACCCCCTGTCCGTATGGATAGGGGGTGTCTCTCTTCATCTATTTTATATGTTTATCTCTTTTTCCTGTCATAGGGCGTGCCCTCTAAAGGCAGGCTCTTTCTGAAAATACCATCTCTGTTGTAGTATGCCAGCTGGACCGCAGGGGCTGTAGGTATGGATGATATCTCTCCAATTCCCTTGGCTCCATAGGCCAGGTTTCGTATTTTCTTGCCGATGATGATGGGCTCCACATCAGGGGTCTTGTCGGCTCTGAAAAGTCCAAGGGTGCCAAGTTTGGCCTGGGGCTTTCCTTCCTTTAAGGGATAGTCCTCCGTAAGGGCATAGCCAAGGCTCATAACTACTCCGCCTTCGATCTGTCCTTCCAAAGCCTTGGGATTTACGGGATTTCCTATGTCATGGGCCGCAACTACCCTCTTTATGGTGCCGTCTTCATTGAGCTCTACCACATGGGTGGCATAGCCATAGGCTATATGGCTCACGGGGTTTTCCTTATCTGAACCCATTTTGTCCGTAACTCCCGTGTATTCACCGTAAAATTCCATGCCTTCCAGTGCCTCAAGGGAGCCTTCCTTTTCCATGGCTTCCTTAAGCTTTGATGCAGCCCTTACCACAGCTTCACCAGTAAAGAGCGTCTGCCTGGATGCAGTGGTGTTTCCGGCATTGGGTGAAAATTTCGTATCTGGTGTGTCGTATATTATTTTGTCCGGAGTGATGCCAGTCGTTTCGCATAACATCTGTATCTGTACCGTTCCCATGCCCTGCCCTATGCAGGCAGCACTGGATGTAACGTGTACCATTCCATCTTTAATCGTTATGAGGCATCTGCCCGTATCCGGTATGCCAACGCCAAGACCGCTGTTTTTAAGGGCACAAGCTATGCCCGCCTTGGGATTTTTCTCGCATATATCCCTTACGGCATCCAGTGTCTCAACCAGTGCTGTGGTATCATCGGCTATCTGGCCGTTGGGAAGGACTTCTCCCGGACGTATGGCGTTAATATATCTCATCTCAAATGGCGTTATGCCTGCCATCTCCGCCAGCTGGTTTAGATTACATTCCGTGGCAAAACAGCTCTGGGTAACTCCAAAGCCCCTGAATGCTCCGGCGGGTGGATTGTTGGTATAATATGCCTTTCCAGTTATATCTATGTTCTGATAGTTGTAGGGTCCAGCCGCATGGGTGCATGCCCTCTGAAGTACAGGTCCGCCTAGGCTGGCGTATGCTCCCGTATCAGATATGATAACAGCCTTCATGGCCGTCAGATGTCCCTTTTCATCACAGGCCGTGGTGAAATCCATTTCCATGGCATGGCGTTTGGGATGGATGAGTATGCTCTCAGTCCTGGTGAGCTTGACCTTTACGGGTCGTCCTGTTTTTTGGGCAAGAAGGGCAGCATGGTGCTGTACGCTCATGTCTTCCTTGCCTCCAAAGCCTCCGCCAACCATGGCAGCCGATACTCTTACCTTCTCAGGAGGCAGTCCCGTGGCGTCGGAACATTCCCTCTGGGTCTGGTATATGCCCTGGTCGCCGCTTATTATGTGTATGCCCCCGTCCTCGGGAAAGGCTACGGCACATTCCGGCTCCATGAACGCATGCTCCGTAAAGGGCACACTGTAATGGTTGGTCACCACATATTTACTTTCGGCTATGACCTTGTCAGCGTCTCCCCTCACAAGGTGTTCCGATGCCAGAAGGTTTCCATCGCTGTGGACAAGGGGAGCTCCCTCGGCCATGGACTCAGCCGGTGAAAATACCCCCGGCAGAGGTTTATATTCAACTTTAATGGCTTTTTTGGCCTTTTCCAGTATTTCGGGCGTTTCTGCTGCGATAAGGGCAACGGCGTCCCCCAGATAGTGGGTGATGCCGCCCACAGGAACGATAACGTCCCAGTCACGCTTAAGATGGCCCACCTTCTGGGTGCCAGGTATGTCCTCGGCAGTCATTACACAGAGGACACCTTCCATTTTTTCAGCTTCGCTTTTGTCGATGGAAAGTATCTCAGCTCTGGGATATTCGCTCCTCAGTGCTGAACCATAGGCCATGTTTTCCATATAGTAGTCGTCGGCATATTTAGCAGTGCCAAGTATCTTGCCTTCGGCATCCCTCCTGTGCATGTTTTCGCCTAAAAGTCCGGTGTATACGGGTTCTTTTATTTCTTCATTTTCCCTGAATATGCGGGCTGCCAGCAGTATGGCATCCTCTATCTTCTTATATCCGGTGCAGCGGCACAGATTGTTTTTGATGGCCTTTTTGACATCGTCCCTGGTGGGTGAGGGGCAGCTGTCGATGAGGGCCTTGGCGCAGATGACCATTCCGGGTATGCAGAAACCGCACTGTACGGCTCCGGCTTCGGAGAAGGCATAGCTGTAGACCTGCTTTTCCCTGTCGGAAAGGCCTTCGGTGGTCAGTATCCTTTTGCCATCCAGCAGGTCTGTTTTCTGGACACAGGCCTTTTGAGCCTTACCGTCTATGAGCACGGTGCAGGTTCCGCAGGCACCCTCTGAACATCCGTCCTTTACGGAGGTGAGATGCAGCTCATCCCTCAAAAATCTCATTAAATTTATATTTTCAGTAACCGTATATAAAACGTCATTTACCATAAATACAGACATTAGATCACTTCCTTTATGCTTCTTATACTAATGTTATCATTATAACTGATTTAATTCAAGAATATAGGAAATTATGCGCTATTCTTCATTGAGGATAATGCATATTTAAGGTAAGTATTTATTTATATTCAGAATAATGCTATAATGAACAGATAAAGATACACTGTTTCACTGGCATTTTTGACAATCATTGGAAGGGATGATCAAAATGAACATGAACGATATAAAGGACTCTCAAAATATCCTTGAAATGATACTGGAACAAAAGGGTTTTTCCAAGGATAAGCCCGATGTTGAAAAGGCGGTATCGGCCTTTATGGAGTTTTCAAAGTGTAAATTTGACTGTGAAATGGATGAAATGCTTTGGGAAACAGGGACCTTTGGTTTTACAGGTACAAAACTGTACCATTTCAACCTTGTCAGACAGTTCCAGCTGGAGGAGGAAGATGAATTCTGGCAGCTGCATCTGGTGCTGATGTATGAGGAAGAACCAAAAATATCAGATCCATATGAATGTTTATGGGAGTCGGAGGGAGATTTTTTTGATAAGATCCTTAATTCCGAGGCCTATAAGAGCCTTATGGGCAGAGAATGTAAGTGTAAGATATATTTTGATGAGACATAATCTTTGAAAGAGAGGTGGTATAAATGGCAGTAGGAGTAAGCGAAAAAAGGAAGGACGCCTTTGATAAAGTCACCGGACGCGCTAAGTTCACCGATGATCTGGCGGAGAAAAATTGTCTTGTTGCCAAGGTTTTCAGATCGACCATAGCAAATGGATTAGTAAAGAGCATAGATACCTCCGAGGCGGAAAAAATACCCGGAGTTGTCAAAATAGTCACCTGTTTTGATGTTCCCCAGTATAAATTCCCCACGGCAGGACATCCCTGGTCCACGGACCCTGCCCATCAGGACGTGGCTGACAGGCTCCTTCTCACCAGCCGTGTGAGATATTACGGAGACGATGTGGCTGCTGTCATCGCTGAGGATGAAATAGCTGCAAAACGTGCCTTAAAGGCCATCAAGGTGGAGTACGAGGAATATCCCTTTGTCCTTGACCAGATAGAGGCCATGAAGGACGGAGCTCCCCAGATACATGAGGAGTACAAAAACAATATCCTCAACCATACATCCCTCAAAAAGGGAAATTATGAGGAAGCCATCAAGGAAGAGGGCCTCATAAAATTTGAGGGCTGGTATGATACGCCCACAGTACAGCACTGCCACATGGAGAACCATATATGTTTGGCCTATGAGGAAAGCGGAAAAATTGTAGTCGTATCATCTACCCAGATACCCCATATCGTACGAAGGATAGTCGGCCAGGCCTTAGGCATCCCCTGGGGCAGGGTAAGGATAATAAAGCCCTACATCGGCGGCGGATTCGGAAACAAACAGGACGCATTATATGAGCCTTTGTGCGCATATCTCACCACCCAGGTGGGAGGACGTCCCGTAAAGATAGATATGACCAGGGAAGAAACATTCGCCTGCAACAGGGTGCGCCATGCCATAAGGGTGCATCTTATAACATACGCCAGAAAGGACGGCACATTCGTTGCCAGAAAATGCGAGTCATTCTCCAACCAGGGAGCATATACATCCCATGGACACAGTATAGCCGCTAAGGGCATAACGGCCTTCAGCCAGATATATAAATGTGATGCCTATGAGGCGGACGCCTATTCCATATATACCAACAGGGCAGCTGCGGGAGCCATGAGAGCCTACGGCATACCCCAGATAACCTTCGCCATGGAAAGCCATGTGGAGGATATAGCCAAGGCCCTTGGCATAGATTCTTTGGAGATAAGGCGTAAAAATATGATGGAAGTGGGCTTCAAGGATGACTTCTCCAAAAATGAGAACTACTTTGACAGCCTTAACCAGTGCATAGATAAGGGCAAGGAATACATACACTGGGAAGAAAAACTGGAAAAATATAAAAACCAGACAGGTCCCATACGCCGTGGAGTAGGTATGTCCATATTCTGGTATAATACAGCCGTATGGCCCATATCCCTGGAGACCAGCGCCTGCCGAATGGTGCTCAACCAGGACGGCTCCATACAGCTTCAGGTCGGTGAGACCGAGATAGGCCAGGGAGCTGATACGGCATTTGCCCAGATGGCTTCAGAAGTACTGGGGATAAAATTTGACGATGTGCATGTGGTAACGGTGCAGGATACGGATGTAACCCCCTTTGGTACCGGAGCCTATGCTTCAAGACAGACATATGTTGCGGGATTCTCCATCAAACAGACAGCCCTCCTCCTTAAGGACAAAATACTTGAGAGGGCCCAGGAAATGACCAGGATGGAGAAGGCCTCCCTTGATATAATCGATGGAAACATCGTAAGGACCACGGACGGCAGGGTGCTTATGAGCCTTGAGGAGCTGGCAACGGAAGCCCTTTACAGCCTCACCCACAGTGAGCATCTTACGGCCGAGAGCACATATCAGATAAAGACCAATGCCTATTCACTGGGATGCTGTTTTGCTGAGGTCGAGGTGGATATACCCCTCTGCAAGGCAACTGTGCTTGACATAGTGAACGTACACGACTGTGGAAAGCTCATCAATCCCCAGCTGGCGGCAGCGCAGGTGCATGGCGGTATGAGCATGGCCATAGGCTATGCCATGGGCGAGCAGCTGCTCTATGATGAAAAGACGGGAAAACCCCTTAATAATAACCTTCTTGATTATAAGCTGTGTACGACCATGGACCATCCGGACCTTGAGGCGGAATTCGTGGAGAACTATGAGCCCACCAGTGCCTTTGGCACCAAGGCCCTTGGAGAGCCGCCGGCAGTGCCGGGAGCTCCTGCCATAAGGAACGCCATTTTGAATGCAACCGGAGTATCGGTCAATAAACTGCCCCTTAATCCGCATAATCTTTTCGTGCGTTTTAAGGAAGAAGGACTTATCTGAGAGGAGGGACGAGCATGTATGATATGAAAGCGTTATATGAGGCGCAGTCGGTGGAAGATGCTGTGAAACTTCTCACCGAGCATCCGGAGGCTGTCATAATAGCCGGCGGAAGCGACGTGCTCATAAAGATGAGAGAAGGAAAGCTGGCGGGCTGTGAGCTGGTCAGCATATACGGACTGGATGAGCTGAGGGGCATAAGCCTTGAGGCAGACGGCACCATCAGGATAAGACCGCTCACCAGTTTTTCACATATAACAAAAAATGAGATAATACAGAAATATATAAATGTACTGGGAGAGGCCGTTGACAAGGTAGGCGGTCCCCAGATAAGGAACATCGGAACCATCGGAGGAAACACATGTAACGGTGTAACATCGGCGGATTCAGCCTCCACACTCCATGCCTATGATGCGGTAATGGAGATAACGGGTCCCGATGGAGTAAGGACAGAGCCCATCAAGGACTTTTATATAAGTGCCGGCAAGGTAGACCTGAAACATAATGAGGTGCTCACGTCCATACTCATTAAGAAGGAAAGCTACGAAGGATATTTTGGACACTATATCAAATATGCCATGAGGAACGCCATGGACATAGCCACAACGGGATGTTCAGCCAATGTCAAACTTTCAGCGGATAAAAAGACATTTGATGATGTAAGGATAGCCTATGGAGTTGCGGCTCCCGTACCCGTAAGAGCGGCTGCGGCTGAGGAATTTTTAAGGGGAAAGACTGTAACGGAGGAAAATATCCTTGAGTTTGCAAAACTTACCCTCAATGACGTCAACCCCAGGACCAGCTGGAGGGCTTCAAAGGAACTGAGGCTCCATCTTATCGAGGAACTTTCCGCAAGGGCTGTGAAAGAGGCAGTAAAACTGGCAGGAGGTGAGCTGTGATGCAGAGAAAACTCGTAAAATGTACCATTAACGGAAAATATACCGAGACCATGGTGGACGTGAGGGCATCTCTGACGGATATGCTCAGGAACGACTATAGGCTCACATCGGTCAAAAAGGGCTGTGAAGTAGGAGAGTGCGGAGCATGCAATGTCATCATAGACGGAGAATGTTTCAACTCCTGTATATATCTGGCTGTATGGGCCGATGGAAAAAACATCAGGACACTGGAGAGCCTTCTTGGACCTAATGGAGAACTTTCCGACATACAGCAGGCATTCATCGATGAAGGTGCCGTACAGTGTGGATTCTGCACACCGGGATTCATAATGTCAGCGGTGGAGATACTGGAGAGTGGAAAACGCTATTCCAGGGACGAACTGAGAAAGCTCCTTTCTGGACACTTATGCAGATGCACCGGATATGAAAATATCCTGAATGCCGTGGAAAAGACCATGAATAAGAGACTTGCTGAAAAGGCTTAAAAACATAAATATTTCAGGCGGCATTTATGCCGCCTGTTTTTAGCCGCAAAGGCGCGGATATACTGGGGAGGATATGGATATGAAGAAAGCTGTCTTAGCAATCGTTTTTATAATAGCCTTAGGTGTAAGTTTTTTTGCCGGGTCGAAGTACAGGGAAGGCAGGGAGGAGAGGGCCAGAGCTGAAAAATGCTCCTCTTTGATGGTCTTAGCCGCGGATAAGGCGGACGCCCTTTCCGATAAGTACGAAGATGATACCATGGAAGCGCTGATAAGCAATGTTTATGCCGCTTACCAATACTGTGATGACACGGAACTGGCTGCGGCCCTCCATGAACTGTGGAATGCCCTTATATTTGACGGCAAAAATATTTCGGGCAATGAAGTCGAACTTATTTCAGCCCTGAAGGATGGCAGCGCCTCAGCCATAGAGAGCATTGCTGCAGAGTTGAGGTAAATATAAGAATACAAAACATTAAAATAAGCCCCGCTGTCCGGGAGATCCCGGATGACGGGGCTGTTTTTATGTGATGTTTTGATACTGAAGCTGACGATGATGCTAGGGACCACGCTAGGGGCTGCATCGACGGTTTGTGCCAAGGACTGTGCGAAGGTCCTGCCGAGGCTGGCTGAAGTCCATATAGATGCCCAGCTCAAGGGTCGCTCAAAGGGTATACCGCCGCTGGCTCAAGAACTGCACCAATGGCCGCACCTACGATGGTACCGAGGGCCACACCTCCACTGACGGTCAAGTACCGCGCTAAGGTCCTGCCGAGACTGGCTGAAGTCCATATAGATGCCGGTCCCAGGACTGCACCAAGGGACATACGACTCTTGCGCCAAGTACCGTCTGAAGGGCTACACCTACGCTGATATAAATGACCGCACGAGCTGATACCAAGGACCACACCGAGGGCCGCGCCGGAGTTTACGCCCGAGTGCAAAAGGGCAGCCTTCCGTTTTTAAAAACGCAAACTTAGTTATCTAATTAAATTGAGGCGAGCACACTAAAAATATGATACCCCAGACTTTAAGGGCATCCGGACTGACAGACGGGACTTTTTATACTCGCCCCAGATGGAGCCCATATAGACCCCAGTTATCCTACACCCACCGGCATATTTCGTCCTTTACGTTTTTGTCCGTTTCCTTTAAAAGGGCGGTTTTAAGTATATGCTGGGCACTGTTTCCGCCTATCCTTCCAACAGCCCAGGCGGAGTATTCCCTTATAAGCGGGTCACTGTCCCCCAGGGCTTTTTCGAGGCAGGGCAGGTATTTTTTATCACCGCTGTTGCCCATGGCAATGGCTGCATTGCGCCTGAAGTACCGTATATCACCTATGTAGTTGTACATGATAGGACTTATACATACGTTTTAAAATCCCTCGTCCATGAAAAGTATCCTTTCAAGGCTTATGGCCTTTGAGAGATAATCCAGGTATCTGTCCTTTATTTTAGGCCCTTCCAGAGCCCTTTTGTTCCTGGGGCATACTTCCTGGCAGACGTCACAGCCATGGATGTGCTCTCCTATTTTTTCCCTCAGTTCCTGGGGGATATGGCTGGATGGGGTGCCGTCCTTTGATGGGGGCAGCCACCCTTCCTGGGTGAACCAGTTTAAATATCCGATACATCTTTTTGGATCGAGTTTTCCAGGGGTCTCAATGGCTTTCGTGGGGCAGGCATTAATACATAAACGGCAGTTTTCGGGACAGGGACGTAAGTTTTTTGCCGGAGCATCATAGTCCAGCTCCCTATCCACCAGTATGGATGTAAAGACCACAAAGGAAGTGCCGCCCTTCAGGTATCCAAAGTTGTTTTTGCCATAGGTGGCTATGCCTGAGCATACGGCCGCGGCCCTGTCGGGTATCCATGCTCCCTCTAATATATGGCAGCCGTTTTCCTCAAGGAAGGCCTTGAAAAGTTCCAGCCTTGCACCGTTGACACTGTTTTTTTGCGGTGTGTAGCAGCGGGCCATGTAAATGCGTCCTATCTTTCCCAAGAGTTCTTTGGGAAAGTCCAAAACGGAATAATCCCAGGCAAGGGATATGATGGATTCTGCCCCGGGACAGAGCTTTTTCGGGTCAGCACCTTCCAGTGGCTTTATGGGCCTTGATATGTAAAAGTCATATTTGTCATGGCGCTCCTTCAATATGTCTATGTATTCTGCGAATTTGTCCGCCGGCCCTATGCCCACGGCCGCATAACCAAGCTCCAGGCCCTTTAGTTTTATTTTTTCCGCAAGGGTCATAAAACCCCTCCTTAACTATAAAAAGCCCGCAAAATGCGGGCTTTATGACAATTAGATGCTTGTATATCCGCCGTCGATGTAGATTATCTGTCCTGTTGTGTAGTTTGATGCGTCTGAAGCGAAATAAACTACCATTCCGGCCAGGTCTGTGTCAGCGTTTCCGAAACGTTTCATGGGTATATGTCTGAACATTTCTTCCCTTGTGGCAGGGTCTTCAAAGAGGACCTTTGTCATGGCTGTCTCGAAGAATCCGGGAGCAACGGCATTTACATTTATTCCGTACTGAGCCCATTCAACGGCAAGGGCCTTTGTCATCTGCATAACGGCACCCTTAGCGGCAACGTATGAAACGATATTGGGTCTTGCTACGACACGGGCATTGATGGATGAAATGTTGATGATCTTACCCTTGATGCCCTTTTCGATCATATGCCTGCCAACGGCCTGGCATGAAAGGAATACGCCTTTGAGCTGTACGTCCTGCACCTTGTCCCAGTCTTCAACTGTATATTCGATGGCAGGCTTTCTTATGTTAACGCCTGCGCTGTTAACGAGGATATCAATATGTCCAAGTTTTTCGATAACTTTATTTACAAGGGCGTCAACGCCTTCCTTTGTGGATATATCAGCTGATATTCCATAGCACTGGCCGCCTGTTTTTTCAACTATGCCTGCGGCTGCCTTATCGCAGTCAGCCTGGTTTCTGCTTGATACAACGGCAACTGCGCCTGCTTCAACAAGACCTCTGGCTATACCTTCGCCAAGTCCTTTGCTTCCGCCTATAACGAGGGCGTTTTTGCCTTTAAGTGAAAACATATCCATTACGCTCATGATCTTAGCCTCCCTGATATTTTTATTGTTTAAATATGCCTATTTATTATAACATATCAAAACAAATGTGTATATATTTTGTTAATAATAATATAAAAATTAAACGATATATGACAAATTGCACTGTTTATCGCCGCGAATACAAGAATAAAATACAATATCTGCCAGTGGACGAAGTTAAAATACATCAAAAAAATCACATTTTCGGCTGAGATGGGCGAATCATCCCCGTCAGATGTATGACAAAATTAAATATTCATTAATAAAATTGACTTTGGGAGACAGCAGGCTATCATGTAGACAAAGCCAAGTATGACTTTTATGGCTTTATTGGCTTTATTAAAATGGAGGCGGTAATATGAAAATATTTATGGATATTTTAGCACTTTCGGTGGCAGGGGCCCTGGCGGTCTCTGGATGTACCGGAGAGGGGAAAGACAGTCAAAAGGACACGGAGAATACAGCCCAGAACAGCCAGGAGACCCAATCAGAAGACACTGCAAAGGGAGATGGCCAGGGCTCAGCTTCTGGAGGACAGACTGGCGAAGGCCAGGGGGATAATGAAAATGAATTGGCCGTGGATTATGAGGATACCAATATAACAGAATGGTTTTACTCCCCTGAAAGCAGCGGAGAAACCGAGGATAAGCTCATAACCATCGATTCGGTACAGCTTGGGACGGCGGGAGCCAGCCTCAAGGAAGCCGCTGCCGGAGCTGCGCTCATAAATCTCACCAAAGCCCAGGATGTGGAGGCTGTCCTTGATGAATACCTTTCTGGCATGAGCGCCATACAGAAGGACTTCTTCTCCTTCCAGATGGAAATGGCCTATGCAAAGGCTAAGGAGATATTTTCCGATTTTGAGGGCCAGAAGCCGCTTTTGAGCGATGCGGGAATAGAAGACCTGGACATAAATGATTATTCAGAGGATGAGCTGGACAGCCTTTATGATATGATAAAGGATAAACTGAAAAACGAAGGAGTCACTGACCAATGGAAGGAACACACTGACATGGAGCCGTTTTTTGTGATGGCCCAGTGATGGCCGAATGATGGAGCCCCTCGGAGCCTCTTAGAGACATTGGGAGCCTTAGGGAGCACTTGGGACTGGCAAAGGGTTTAGCAGGTCAGAGCTGCAAATAAATATCGAGGCTTAGGACCAGCGGGACAGAGCTTTGGAGCGTATACAAAGGCCTGGCTGATGGAGATTAAAAGCCCCCAAATAGCCCGGACTAAAAAAGAGACAGCGTAAATTTACGCTGTCTCTTTATGTTTGTTGAGCTTTTATGCCTTTGGTTTCCGATGGGGCATCAGCTTGAGGGAAATACATACTCGTCGGTCAGAGTGTATTCCGCTGAGGATATTTTTATGCTCTTGTAATCCTGTGCCTTCTTGATGTTGTCGGCGGTAAAGGCTGCTTTCCATTCATTTCCTTCATTATATGTCCAGGAGCCTGCTCCGCCTGCGGATCTGCCGTTGGCTTCCGTAAAGGATATGGAGCTCAATCTTATGTTTTCGGCGTCATTGACAGCCGTGAAACTCATTTCTATGCCGTTTTCCCAGTCCTTTTCAGTGGATACCTTCATTTCGGAAATATCCAGCTCACAATTGGACAATCTCACCTTATCCGGGTGGTCTATGGTGCCGTCATCATTTACCGTAAACTCTATTACGGTGTTTTCATTGTTTCTTACGACTATGACCGGTGCATGGAGCTCTATTTCCGCCTTCTGCTCATCCGTAAGGCCGTAGGAGGACAGGTCAAAGTAAAATTCCGTGCCGTCTCCGCCTTCATACTGAGCGTTTATTTTTTCGGTACCAACGGTTATATAGGGCAGTATGGTGTCTTCTCCCTCATAGGAAATATAGCCGTAGGTCTGGTCAAAATCACTGTAGTTAAGGGTGTAGAACTTCACATAGAGGGTATCCCCATCCCATCTGGGTACGGCCGTTACGGATATGCCGTTATGCATGGCCGTGGGGCCTATCTCGTCAACGCTGTCATAGGTCTCTATGGGCTTGAAGCTCAGATCAAAGCTCAGATCACCGATGGAGAAGGATACTGGCAGGTTTTCTCCCAGTTCATCTATATCCTCCGATACAGCCCTTACGGTATAGGTCATATCGTTAATGCTTCCTCCGCCGTAATTCTGTAAGTCTGTATATGTCTTGCCGTTTACGGTCACTTCGGGTTTTATGTCCAGAAAAGTATATCCTCCGAAACCTGCAGTGGCATCCCTTATTTCTATATATGAAGATACTCCCTTTTCATCAAGTATTTTCTGCATTTCTTCACGGGAAATAAAGTCATCGGGTATAAAATTCAAATGCACTCTGTATACTATATCCACACTGTATCCGCTTATATAGGCGTTTTCGATGGTGATGCTCATCAGATCATTGGACTTTGTGACAGGGTCCCCGTCCATGGAATAGAGTATTTCCGGAGCTGATGAAGTATCTGTGCTTTCCTCTATGCCTATGCCCGGTATGAATGTAAATATCCTTTTGATGGCAGCCTGTACCGCCTCCGAACGGCTGGCAGCTCCTGCCATGACTACAAATGCCGCTGCTATGGCTATCCATTTTTTCCTGGCAGCCTTAAAGCTCTTTTTCACCGTTTCTGTGGAAGTCTCTGCTTCCTCTATAAAGCCTGGGTCTATGTTTCCCAGCTGTCTGTAAAAATCTTCTTTTCTCATATATCGATCCCCTCCTTTTCCAGATATTTTCTGAGAGCTTTTCTTGTCCTGAAAAGAGATGACTTAACTTTGGATTCACTGCATCCGCAAAGCTTCGCTATATCTTCCAGGGAATCTGAATGCCAGTACCTTCTGACAAAAAATATACGGTTTTCCTTTTTAAGGCCCTTTAAAAATTCGTTCACAGCTCTGGTTATCTCGCCTTCATCACTGTCGGTCACTGAGGACGAGGGCAGCATCTGCTCCACCTCGGAAAGTATAGTCTCAAAGTACAGGTTCCTTTTCTGCGCCCTGTAATACTCATAACGGTTAAGGGATATCCTCCTTGTGAGCATCCCCAGATATGTTTTAAGGGGGTAGGGCTTTGAAGGCGGTATGCTGTTCCAAGCCTTGAGGTATGTGTCGTTTATGGCTTCCTCACTGTCCTCGCGGTTTGAAAGTATGTTCATGGATATTTTCCTGCAGTAAGATCCGTATTTTTTATCTGTTTCATCTATGGCATTTTCCAAACGTCTGAAAAATAATTCGATTATCTGGTCGTCAGTCATATTTGTCATTCCTTTCTATAAGGGCCCTTCACCTATAAATACAGAAAAAATACGGAGGGGTTTCGTTTTATTATGATTTTTGTATTTTTATATTTATATTTCGCCTTTTTTAGGATATTATCTTCCTATGGCGAGGTGATACACATGTATAAAAGGATCCGTGGCCTTAGGGAGGACAGGGACCTGTCCCAGAAACAGCTGTCTCAGATACTTAATATGTCCCAGACAGGATATTCCAAATATGAGACCGGTGAAAACGATATCCCCACCCAGATACTTATAAAACTTGCGCTCTATTATGACACTTCCGTGGACTATATCCTGGGTCTCACCGACATAAAGGAGCCGCCAAAGGACAGAAAAAAATAAGTTTTTAAATGCCATATATAAAGCCAGGGCTTGGGGCTTAGGCCATAGGGGCTAACAAAGCTCTTTAAACCCGCTGCATCATCCCCATGTCAGGCTTAAGAAGCGGCAGATACCCGCATCTGGACGTTTAAATGGGGCAGAGCTTAAGCCCTGTGCCTTTTATGGGCTCGGTTATGGAAAAACGTTTATGGTTGCAAAATGGCCATATACCGCATATCGATATATGGAAAAGCCCAAAACCCCGGCCTTGATGGAGCGGGGATAAAGGCTCATTATTTTAAAAAGCGCCGAAAGGACACCCTTCCGGCGCTTTAAATATTTTTAAAATCCGCTGAATTTTCTCTTTAATACCTCTTTTGAAAAGTCCTCTATCTCCTGGCAGTATTCCCTGTATGCCTGCATGAATTTTTTGGCTTCATCGGTGACTACTGCTCCGCCTCCGCCCTTTCCGCCGGTGGTGGAGACAAGGAGTTCAAAGCCCAGATTGCCCTCACACAGCCTTATCATCTTCCAGGCCTTGGAATAGGCCATATTCATGCTCATGGCCGCCTTCCTCAGGGAGCCGTTTTTTTCCACTTCCTCAAGAAGGGTGCATATACCGGGGCCAAAGCACTTGTCATTTGTATAAAGATGTATTCGTATTTTTGCTTTCAGATCATTTTCCATTGTAAACCCTCCCAAAAGGTGTTATCCTTTAAACAGTATAACGAAAAAAGGAGACACCGGCAATGATTTCTGACATGCTTGATATAAAAAAAGGTATTACCTCCATAATCGGAAGCGGCGGAAAAACTACGCTGATGTATGTTCTTGCCCAGGAGCTTTCAAATAAAGGCAGGGTGATAGTGTCATCTTCCACGAAGATATATCCTCCTGAACACATTATAACACTGGAAGATCCCTCGGAGGAAGACATAAAGAAGGCTTTGGCTGAAAATCCCATCATCTGTGTGGGAAAGGCCTGTGGGGAAGGAAAGCTGACGGCTCCGGATATGGATTTTGAAAGGCTGGAAAAACTGGCCGATTATGTACTTTGTGAGGCTGACGGTTCAAAGGGGCTGCCCCTTAAGGCCCATGGCCTTTATGAGCCCGTCATACCACCGGGTACCACGAAGGTCATCCAGGTAATGGGTGTAAGCGGCATAGGCGGCAGGATAAAGGATGTATGCCACAGGCCGGATATATATGCCTCCCTTGCCGGAAAGTCCATCGAGGACGAGGCGGACGCTGATTCGGCATCCAGGGTCATAAAAAGAGAAGGTCTGGGACAGGTGCTCATCATAAACCAGGCTGCATCGCTGGAAGATATGGAAAACGCCGCTGAGGTGGCGGAAGGATTGAATATTCCCGTATGGGCGGGAGAGATAAGAAAGGGGAATCTCATATGTTTGCGGTAATAAAAGGAGCTGGAGACATCGCTTCAGGAATAGCCTTAAGACTGAAGCATGCTAAAATAGATATAGTAATGACGGATATTGAAAGGCCTACGGCCATAAGGCGTACCGTATGTTTTTCCCAGGCTGTTGTAAATGGGGAAGCCGTGGTGGAGGATGTAAAGGCCAGAAGGGCCCAAACTCCTGAGGAAGCTCTCAAAATAGTAAAGGAAGGGGACATAGCCGTAATTGCAGACGAAAAGGCGGAGTGCATAAAGACATTAAAACCGGATTTTGTCATAGACGCCATACTTGCCAAAAAGAACCTGGGAACGTCCATTGACGATGCCCCCGTTGTGGTAGGCGTAGGCCCAGGATTCACGGCGGGAAAGGACTGCCATGCCGTGGTGGAGACCCAGAGGGGACATTATCTTGGCAGGGTCATACTTGAGGGCAGTGCGGCCGAAAACACAGGCATACCCGGAAACATAGGCGGATACACCACAGAGAGGATAATAAGGGCCGTAAAAGACGGCATCTTTGACCCCGTGTGCTCCATAGGAGATGTGGTTGAAGCTGGACAGACCGTGGGATATGTGGACGGTGAGGAAGTAAAGTGTCTCATAGGCGGAGTTTTAAGGGGCATACTCCCTGAAAAAACACCGGTCTATAAGGGCATGAAAAGCGGAGACGTGGACCCCAGATGCAAGGTGGAACACTGTTTCACCGTATCCGATAAGGCCCTTGCCGTCGGCGGCGGAGTGCTTGAGGCTGTTTTGAGGCTGAGAAAGTAATACTGAGCTGCTAAGGCAGACAAGCAGTCAGTCAAGCAGTCAGGCAGGGTATGCCAGAAAGCATCAGAAAGCATCAGAAAGGCGGAAGCGATGGCGTTATAAGGCATTTAGAAGTCATATAGGCTATAGGGCATAAGAGAGAAGGCCGTTGGAGGACGCTGGAGAACATTAGAAACAGGTAGAGGCAGATGTGCATAAATGCCAATAGAGGCCGCCAGACCCCATTAGGGAACATCAAGGAGGATAACTATGGATAATGAATATACAGGAAGTATAAAAAATATAGATAATGCTCAAAAGGCTGAAATAAAGGATGATGTAAAACTCACCAAGCTGGCAAAATGTGCCGGCTGCGGTGCAAAGGTGGGGGCAGGGGTGCTGGCCTCCCTGCTTGAGGATATAAAGGTGCATAAGGACCCGAATCTTCTGGTTGGGTTTGATAAAAGCGATGACGCCTCCGTATATAAGATAAACGATGAGACGGCCATAGTACAGACCGTGGACTTTTTCCCGCCCATAGCCGATGATCCCTATATTTTCGGCCAGATAGCGGCGGCCAATGCCATGTCCGATGTATACGCCATGGGAGGTGAGCCAAAACTTGCCCTTAATATAATGGCTGTGCCCGCAGACATGGACAGGGAGACAGTGCATGACATACTCAGGGGTGGATATGAGAAGGTATATGAGGCCGGAGCTCTCATAACCGGAGGACATTCCATACTGGACGATGAGCCGAAATACGGCATGGCCGTAACTGGATTCGTACACCCGGATAAAATACTGACCAACAGCGGAGCCAAGGCCGGGGACGAGCTCATATTTACGAAACCCATAGGAATGGGCATACTTACAACGGCTGCCAAGGCAGGACTGGCTTCCGATGAGGGGCTCAAATATGTCATTGGAGTTATGACGACCCTCAATAAGACCGCCAGGGACATCATGGTAAAATACAGGGTGCATGCCTGCACCGATGTCACGGGCTTTGGGCTCATGGGGCATCTGCTGGAGATGACACAGGGTTCAGGCATGGGAGCCGTCATAGATACGGGAAGCATAGACCTCATAGATGAGTCTATGAAACTTGCGGAAATGGGCATACTTCCCGAGGGCATGTACAGGAACAGAAGTTTTGCTGAAAGCAGTGTTGATGTGGGAAATATCAAGCTTGCCATACAGGACATGCTCTTTGACCCCCAGACATCGGGTGGACTTCTCATGGCAGTGGACAGTGCCGATGCCGACGCTCTCTTTAATGAGCTCAAGGGAAAAGTGCCCTCAGCCCAGAGGATAGGAAAGATAACGGAATATGGCGGTGGAAAGAGGATAATCTTAAAATAACAGCCAGCTATAATAAGGACAAAAATAAGTTACAGATATATCGACCCCTTGGAAAACAGAAATACATAACATAAACACATAACATAAACACAGTATCATCAGGCCGGGGAGAAACAGGATAAACAGGAGAAGCATAAAATCAGGATAAGTCAGATAAGCGCGACAAACAGGATAAGGGATTGAAGGAAATTGAAGGAATTTAGATTTGCCCTTAAAAAGGTGGCACCGGTATTATTTTCATATTTATTCGTTGGCATAGCCAGCGGGCTGCTGCTCAAAAATTCGGGGTATGCGGCCATATGGGCCTTCCTTTCGGGGACGTTCATATATGCCGGGTCCATGCAGATAGTCATGGTGCCCCTCCTTGCGGCAGGAACGCCGCTTCTGACACTGGCGGTCATGGCGTTTTTCATAAATGGCAGACATATTTTTTACGGCATAGGCTCAGTAAATGAGTTGTGGGAAGTCAAGAAAAATGGCCGAGTTCAATATTTATATATGATGCTCACTGTCACCGATGAGACCTATTCGGTCCTCTGTTCACTGGACTGCCCGAAGGACCTTGACAGACATAAAGTGGAGCTTTATGTGCTGGCTTCGGCCCATATCCTCTGGATAATAAGCTGTACCCTGGGAGCGGCCGCAGGTGAGATAATACCCTTTGATACCACGGGCATAGAGTTTTCAGCTGCCATATTTTTTGTATGTATAGTGGTGGACCAGTGGAAAAGGTTCCCCTCAAAAATACCCGCCCTTACAGGTGCGGCCTGCGCTGCCCTTATGCTGGCGGTCATGGGAAGAGATAATTTTTTGATACCAGCCCTCATACTTAGCCTTGTGCTCCTTGTGGTGCTTAAGGACAGAGTTTTGAGGGATATGGTGAGGGGAGGCATTGCCGATGACTGATACAGTTATGACAGCCCTTTCCATAGGAGTCATCGCCCTGGCCACATGGGTGTGCCGTTCGGCGGCATTTTTGATATTTGGCGGCAGAAAGGATATACCAAAGACCGTCATATATCTGGGAAAGACCCTTCCTCCAGCCATCATGGCCATACTGGTGTTTTACTGCCTGAGAGAGATGGATATGACAAAATATCCCTTCGGCCTGGCGGAAATAATTACTGTGGTGTTTGCCGCCGTACTCCAATGGAAGAAGGAAAATACCATACTTACCACGGCTGCATCAACGGTGATTTATATGGTGCTCATAAGGACGATATTTTAAATAAAGCGGATAAAGCTGAATAAAAAAGGCGGACCCTCAGGGTCCGCCTTATTCATTTTTGATGGAGTTGTCAAACGGTGTGTCTGCCCTTAAAATCCTGCATCAGCTATGGTCTTTTTGAGGGCTTCGCTGACAGAATTGAGCCTTTCCATCTGTTTTTCGTTCAGCTCAGGGAGTTCATATCCCTTTATGCCCGATGAGCCTATGGACAGGGGAAGGCCAAGGGAAACGTCCTTTAATCCGTATTCTCCGTCCAGCACCGCTGAGCACTCCAGCACCCTGCCGGAGTCCGTGGCAACGGCTTCGATGAGGTTTTCGATGTTTATGGCCGATGTCCAGCCGGAAGTCCTTCCACTGTTCAAGGCGTTGAATTCCGAGAAGAAGTTGGCGGTCATATTTTCGATTTCGCTTATTTCCCCTTCACTGAGGGAGAGGGGTTCATTTTTGCAGGTCATTTTGTCATAGAGGTTTATCTGGCCGTTTCCGTGCTCGCCTATGGCAAAGCCGTCTATGTCCGCAAATTTCCTGCCTGTCACCTTTGAAGCCGCCCATTTGAGACGGTAGGTGTCATTTCCGTTGAATCCTATTATTTTTTTCCTGTCCCAGCCAAGTATCTTCCATATGACATAGTTGAATATATCAACGGGGTTAGTGGCGTTTATTATGACAGTTTCGGGGCAGTTAGCCTTTATGTTCTCGCATACGGGCTGGATTATTTTCATGTTGTCCCAAAGATATTCCAGACGGTTGGCGACCTTTCTTTCAGGAAGACTGGCTGTTATGAGTATCATGCCGCAGTCAGCCAGGTCCTTGTAATCCGCATAGGATACCTTTGTGTCTGACATGGAATAGATAGCCTGGCCCATGTCCAAAACATGGTTTTTAACGAGATTTTCCTTGATATCAACGAGTTTTATCTCCTCAAGATAACCCTTCATGCCGGCTAAAAATGCTGATGTGGAACCCAGAAGGCCCGCTCCGCCTATTACGCCCAGTTTCATATATATACCCCCTTTAACTACGTGTATGAAATATTATTAATTATAAAAGATAACCGTATTTGTCCTTTACCGTAAGTATCATAGTTTCAATGTCCTTATCCAGACCATTGTCCTTTGAAAGGTCATAGTCCTTCACTTCACCATTCAGACGCACCCTGTACATATCATTTCCAAGGGCAAGGAAGCCGCTGTTTGTGCTGTCCGCAAAGTCTTCCTCACTGGCAAAAAGTGTGAATTTATCCTTATATGGAGCGCTCTCATAGGGGCAGAATACTTCACAGTTTCCACACTCGTTGCACAGGGCATCGATATGGAGTATCTGCCTGCCCATGCCATTGGGTTTGATGACCACGTTGGCTCTGTTGGGGCATACGTCCACACAGTTTTCACATACTATGCCGCAGGAGAAGCATCTTTCAGAATCATCCGAAAGGGGCATTTTGAGTATTCCCTTTTTGGCTATGGATTCCTCATCGGTCTGTAATGCCTCGGAAGGTATCTGAGCCTCTATCTTTATGCCCAAAACTTCCTCAGCAAATGCCTTCGCATCGGCTATACATTCAACAACGGTGCAGGGTCCCCTCAGGGAATCTCCCGCTGTGTATACGTTTTCTATATTCGTCTTAAATGCAGGACGGCCTTTTTTGTCTGTCTCTATGCCAAGACCATTGAAAAATCCTGCGTCCACGCTCTCGCCAACGGCGGCGATGACCGTATCCGCCTTTATGTCGAATAATTCATCGGTCTCCACAGGGCTCCTTCTTCCGCTCTCATCGGGAGGACCTAAAACCATCTTCCTGGCCGTGAGCACTCCATCCTTATGGCTAATGGGAGCGGCCAGCTCTATGAAGTTTACACCATCATGGATGGCGAGCATGAGCTCTTCCTCATCGGCGGGCATGTATTTCTTTGTACGGCGGTAGAGTATGGATACGTTTTTAACGCCGGCTGCTCTCTTTGCAGCCCTTGCAGCATCCATGGCCGTGTTTCCTCCGCCTACTACTATTACATCACTGCCAAGGCCCATATCCTTGCCGGACTTAAGCCCCGTAAGGAAGTCTATGACATTTATTACGTTGCCGCCGATGTCGAGATTTCCTTTTTTCTGGGCGCCAACACAGACGAGTATATGGGTATAGCCTTCTGCCTTGAGCTCATCTATGGAAGGAGCAGGGGTGTTTGTCTTTATCTCAGCCCCCGATAATTTAAGGAGCTCCACATCCTTATCCATGGCCTCATCGCTTATCCTGAATGAGGGGATTACATTGCGGACTATGCCGCCAAGTTTAGCTTCCTTTTCAAATATAGTGGCCTTTGCTCCATGTATACAAAGGAAATATGCCGCTGCCATTCCAGCCGCTCCGCCTCCGATAATGGCTGCCTTGATGTTTTTAGTCTCACCCGAGGGCTTGAGCTCCTTTATGAGCTCGTCAAAGCCTTTTTCAGCCGCCGTAAGTTTCGTGGCGCGTATCATGACCGGCTCTTCATAGAAGTTTCTCGTACACTTGGTCATACAGTTGTGGGCACAGATTGTGCCGGTTATGAAGGGCAGAGGGTTTTTAGCCGTTATGACCTTAAGGGCCTCCTTATATTTTCCCTTTCCGCACAGCTCTATATATTCCGGTATATCCTGCTCTATGGGACATCCGCCCTTGCAGGGGGATGTGAAGCAGTCCACCAGGGGAACTTTTTTATCTATCTTCCTTGAGGGCAGGGGCTTTATGGGCTTGATATGGTGTATGTCATTTTTAGCGCCCTCGGAAAGAGCCTTCACCTTGGCCGTATCTATTCCATCAAAATCCTTATATTCACAGTTTTCCAATTTCTCAGCCAGCTGGGTCAGTCTCTGGTATCCGCCTGGCTTGAGGATGGTGGTGGCAACGGTTATGGGCCATATGCCGGCCTCGAATATTTTATCTATATTGTAATAGTCCGCTCCTCCTGAATAGCTTATCCTGAGCTTTCCGTCAAAGGAGGCTGATATCCTGTTTGCCATCTCTATGGTGAGGGGATAAAGGGACTTGCCGCTCATATACATTTCCTCTGAGGGCAGCTCCCCGGCCTTTACGTCCACGGGGAAGGTGTTTGAAAGCTTTAAGCCAAACTCCAGACCATTTTCCCCAGCCAGTTTCAAAAGACGCTCAAACATAGGTATGGCGTCGGAGTACTGCAGGTCCTCCCTGAAATGATGGTCGTCAAAGGCGATATAGTCATATCCCATGTCATCCAGTGTCTTTCTGGCGTATTCATAGCCCAGTATGGTGGGGTTGCACTTAACGAAGGTGTTAAGATGCTTTTCGGTTATGAGATATGAAGCTATCCTCTCTATTTCCTGGGGCGGACAGCCATGGAGGGTGGAAAGGGTCACACCTGAACATATTTTGGGTGATATGGAGGCGATATAGTCCTTCTCATCGGGGAAATATTTCATAAGTACGGCCTTATATTCCTCCCAGCAGGGAAGGATCGAGGCGTCCTTCATGGATTCTATGAATTTATCTATTTTTTCGCTCTTTATGCCCTCCAGGTCATAGCCTACGCTCATGTTGAACATAAAGCCGTTTTCATCTCCCAGGGAGTAGACCTTGGAAAATACCTTCAGGGCAAGCCATGCCTTTATATATTCATCAGCAGCCTGGGGCACGGTGAGTTCCGTTGACCACTCACAGTTATATCCTTCATCATTGGCCAGTATACAGGGCCTTGCTATGCAGGCTGCCAGTTCCTCTCCGTCCATTATCTGCACGGTCTTGAGCTCGAAAAATCTGCTTCCCGCAAAGTAGGCCGCGATTATGTTCTGGGCCATCTGGGTGTTAGGGCCGGCAGCGGGGCCAAAGGGCGTCTCCAGCTTCTCTCCAAAAAGTGAGAGGGTCTTTGTATCCTTCTTTATATAGGGCCTGTGAACACCGAACATGGTCTTTGAATCCCTGTATTCGTCCACAGCGCATTTAATGAGCTTCTCAAAGCTCATGGGCGTCATTCTTTCGCTCATGATATTCATCTCCTCAGCCGTTTATGTTTTTCCAGAGTTTTTTAGCTGTCTCCATTATATCAGCATCTATTTTTTCTTCGTCAATGTCCACCAGCTGGCGGTTGAGCATGAGCACCTTGCCATTGGCTACGGTGGTGAGACACTGGCGTCCGTTCATTCCAAATATCATATGTCCGTCTATGTTTTCATCGGACAGAGGTGTGTAGGGCTTATAATCCATTACGATTATGTCGGCGGCTGCACCCTTCTTCAATACTCCCAGGGGCTCGTCGAAATATCTCTCGCACATCTTAGGATTGTTCTTAAAGAGCATTCCTGTGGCTTCTGCCCAGCCCACATTTGGCATCTTGGCATTGTGGCGCTGTATGGCCAGGGCTGCCTTAAGGCTCTCCAGCATGTCATGGGTATAGGCGTCAGTTCCAAGGCCTATGAGTATGCCCCTGTTATAGAGGTTTAAGACCGGTGAGCAGCCTACGGCATTGCCCATGTTGGATTCGGGATTGTTCACCACCATGGTGTCTGTCTCACGGATTATGTTCATTTCAGTGTCGTTTACATGTATACAGTGTCCAAGTATGGTCTTAGGGCCAAGTATGTTCATATCCCTGAGCCTCTCAACGGGACGTTTTTTGTACTTCTCCCATGTGTCCTGAACGTCGTTTATGCCCTCGGATACATGGATATGGAATCCTGTCATGCCGTTGTTTGCCTCAACGCATTTTTCAAGGGTGGCATCCGAAAGGGTGAAGGGCGCATGGAGACCGAACATGGCCTTTATCATGGGGTCAGGCTCTTCCTTGGTATGCTTTATGAAATCATAGTTTTCCTTTATGGCCTGGCTGCATTTCACATCTCCGTCACGGTCGCTGACCTCATAGCACAGACAGCTCCTTATGCCCATTTTTTTGGCTGCGTCTTCTATCTCAAAAAGTGAGCCGGGTATATAGCCATAGCTGGCATGATGGTCGAATATGGTCGTTACACCGTTTTTGATACATTCGATGTATGTGGCATAGGCCGATGCCCTGGTGCCTTCCAGGTCAAGTTTTCGGTCTATGTTCCACCACATTCCGTCCAGGACCTCATAAAAATTCCTGGGATTGTATCCGTTTATGGAGAGCCCTCTGGCAAGGGCGCTGTATATGTGGGTATGGGTGTTGATGAAGGCGGGCATTATGATATTGCCCTCTGCATCTATTATTTCGGCGCTGGGATACTTAAGCTTAAGGGTAAGGTCATCGCCGACTTCAACTATTTTGTTTCCGTCCACAACAACGCCGCCGTCCTCATAGTAAGGATTTGAGCTGTCCCTAGTTATTACTCTTCCGTTTGTTATGAGATACATATATTATCCTCCCTGCTATAGGTTATTTTTTGTGTTCTAAGTAAATTTTATTATATTTCCGCCCGAAAAGCAATTAAATTATATCCAAGGTATACAAAGACCTTGGGCTTGTGTTATACTTTCATTATGTATTTTACGGAGGTAATGATATGATAAGGTTCAATAACGATTACAGCGAGATATGCCATGAGAGGATACTCGAAAAAATATCTGAATTAAAGGACAGCCAGTTCAACGGCTATGGGGAGGATGAATGCTGTCTTGAGGCGGCGGACATCATCAAAAAACTCATAGGAAGGCCCGATGCTGATGTGCATTTCCTTGTGGGAGGCACCCAGACCAACCTGACGGTAATAACAGCGGCCTTAAGGCCCCATCAGTGTGCAGTGTGCGCTTCAACAGGACACATAAATGTACATGAGACCGGCGCGGTGGAGGCCACAGGCCATAAGGTAGTGGGCGTGCCCTCCGATGACGGAAAAATAAAGGCCGGAGACATCAGGGAATTATACAAAAAACACTGGGAGGACGGCTCCCATGAGCATATCGCCCAGCCTAAATTAGTGTATATATCCGATTCCACGGAAATAGGCACCATATATAATAAGAAGGAACTGGAAGATATATATGCTGCCTGCAGGGATTGCGGAATGTATCTTTTTGTGGACGGAGCAAGGCTTGGATATGCCCTGGCCAGTCCCGAAAATGACATAGATATGAAGACCCTTGCCAATAACTGTGATGTGTTCTATATCGGTGGCACAAAGGGCGGAGCCATGTTCGGAGAGGCTGTCGTCATACTCAATGACGCCCTTAAGGAAGATTTCAGATACATAATAAAACAGAGGGGCGGCATGCTTGCCAAGGGCTGGCTTTTAGGCATACAGTTCAGCGAGCTCCTCAGGGACGGCCTTTATTTCGACCTTGCCAAAAACGCCGACAGACTGGCATTTAAAATAAGGGATGCCGTTAAAGAAGCGGGATTTGGCATATATGCCGAAAGCCCCACAAACCAGCAGTTCGTCATCCTTCCCGATGATGTTTTGGAGGAACTTTCTAAAAAATATGTGTTCTCCTATCAGGAAAGATATGACGAGAAAAGCTCCGTTGTGAGGATATGCACCAGCTGGGCCACTAAGGAAGAAAATGTGGACAGTCTTGTAAAGGATATTTTGAGCTGCAAAAAATAAGGATATAAAATATAGGGCGCCGAAGGCGCCTTTTTTATTCCGCTTTATTCTATCCCTTGGCATAAATGGGAGAAGAACAGGCGGGGCTTATGATGGGGTCTGGACTGCTCTTTGAAGGACAACTTTATACTGTATACTGTATCCGGTGCAGGTGCCGGCACTGTCCCCACTTCCCAGGTTGTGTTCCCCTGACATGGTGTATCTATTTATCTAAGGGACATCTGGCATTGGCCAGCCGGGCCCGGCGTATTTGGGCATAACTGACGTATATCAATAAAAAAGGCTGTCTCAATGACAGCCTTAAAATTTTGTTTACCTTATTATTTATATTATTTATCGTCTTTTTCCATGTTACTGCTGTTTTCCAGCTCCTCCAGGGAGGATTCCACCATACTGGCCACAACGCTGCTGAAACTCAGGCCATATTCGTCCGCCAGCTTTTCCACTTTTTCGATGAGGGACTTTTTAAGATATATGGTTTTATATGCGGATTCTTCTTTTTTATTTTTTTCTTTAGCGAGTTTTGTCTTAAGATCCATTTTCATCACCTGATAATATTATAAACTTAAATGAACAAATAAAATATATGATTAAATAAATTTACTTTATATTGTAATATATAGTGTGCAGATTGTGAAGTATTTGGGATAAGATGCCGTTGAACTGGCTGGCTAACGTATGCAGCTCTTTTGGGCGGAGGAGATGATGGGCAGGATATGTCAAAAGGGGATATGACGGCCGGGGAAAAATATAGAGCGAAAATGTATGGAACATATGATACCATAAGTTCCTTTTTTTGGCGGCATTGACTTTGACAGAACTGCTGGTATATTATATACTAGGCAGAAATGTGGGCAGTGTAGGGTCTTATATAAGACCTGGAGCCCGTGGCCATAGTTTTTGAAAGTATAAATAAAATGCAGATAAACAAACATAAATCAGATAAATAAATATCAGAAGGAGAGACTGCAATGTCAGACATAATCACAAAATTCGGACAGCACATCGATAATACCATAGCAAAAAATCCTGACGCAGCCAGAAAAGAACTGCTTTTAGGATATAAGGTTTTCAATCTTAAGATGAAATACGCTCCGGACAAGAGGCTTTCACCGGCCAGGAAATACCTTGCGAATGTATGTATGAATGAGCATATCAAGTCATTTTCCGATGCCCAGAATTCAGCCCTTGTAAGTGTGTTTCTGCCATGTGAGATAATAAGGGCCTTTGGGATGAACACCATATTTGCCGAGGGATTTTCCGGATATATGACGGGAGCCTATGCGGAAAAGGCCTTTGTGGAATCAGCGGAGGCGGCGGGCATAGCCGAGACCTACTGCTCATACCATAAGATACTTATGGGAGCGGCATTTTCCGGAGTACTTCCAAGACCTAAATTCATAATCAACACATCCATGATATGTGACGCCAATAACCTGACTTTCAGGGCACTGGCTGACTATTATGATGTGCCCCAGTTTTATATAGACATACCAACATCACCCGATGAGGACAGCATAAAATATGTGGCTGACCAGCTCAGGGACATGACAGCATTCATCGAGGAGCATACAGGCAGAAAACTTGATGAGGACCTATTGAAGCAGTATGCCGCAAGGACCAAGGAGACCATTGATAACTTCAAGGAATGTCTGGAGCTTAAGAAGGACACCACCATACCCAATGATATAACCAGTGAGATGTACGAGGTATTTCTGACCCATCCACTCCTTGGAACTGAGGAAACGCTCAAATATTCCCAGATGCTCAAGGAGGACCTGAAGCACGCCCCTAAAAAGAGCGGCATAAGGCTTTTATGGATGCATACCATACCCTATTTCCAGGTGCCCTTAAGGGACAGGCTGAATTTCAATGATAAATGCCAGATAGTAAGCTGTGATATGAACTTTGAAAACTTTGTGGACACTGACCCGGAAAAGCCCTATGAGAGCATGGCAAAGAGGCTTGTGCTCAGCAGTTTCAACGGACATTCGGACAACCGTATAAATAAGGCTGCGGAGGTGGCTGAGATGCTTGGGGTAGACGGCATAATATATTTCTGCCACTGGGGCTGCAAGCAGACCATGGGAGCTGCTGTAAACGCCAAGAAAAAGCTTGAGGAAAAGGGATTCCCCACCCTTGTATTGAACGGTGACGGAGGGGACCGCCGAAACACCAGCGACGGACAGATACTTACACGACTTGACGCTTTTATAGAGATGCTGGAGGAAATGAAGAAATGATATACTATGTATGTAAATATACGCCCATCGAGCTTCTGGAAGGCTTTGGAGGGGACTGCGTGAGGCTGGAGCCTCTGCCCGATAACTTTGACACGGCGGAAAGCCTGGGACATCCGAACATGTGCGGATATGGAAAGGCCATAATCGAGGAAGTGTTCGCCAAGGATATAAAAGAGATGGTGCTGGTGGACTGCTGTGACGTCATAAGGAGGGTATACGATATACTGGAGGAGAGCGGAAGGATGAATTTCATATATCTTCTTGAGCTCCCCCATAAGACAGGAAAGGCTGAGGAAGAGATGTTCAAGAGGCATCTCAGTGACCTTTCGGAAAAGTATGAAAAGTACAGCGGAAGGCAGTTTGACGTAAAGAAGGCCATGGCAGCCTTTACGGAGACGGCCAAAAACAACAATGAAAAGCACATAAGCATCCTGGGAGCCCATGGCGGAAAATATCTTTATAAGACCGTGAGCGAGAAATTTTCCATAACCGTAAACGATGACACATGCACGGGCAACAGGACGGTGGATATGCCGGGAAATCCCAAGGACCTTGATTCTTTCATAGATGGATACTCACCGGCTCTGCTGGAGCAGACGCCCTGCATGAGGATGTATGATAATTCCGGCAGGGACAGGCTTTCAGCGGGAACGGCGGGCATAATCTACCATACCATGAAATTCTGCGACTACTATAGTTTTGAGTATATGAGCCTTAAAAACAAGACTGATGTGCCCCTTTTAAAGATAGAGACTGACTGCACCAGCCAGAGCGAGGGCCAGCTTTCCACAAGACTGGAGGCCTTTGCGGAGACCATAAACGCTGGAGTCAACAGGAGGAAAATAAACATGAAGACCGACGGAAAAATATATACAGCAGGAATAGACAGCGGCTCCACCAGTACGGATGCCATCATAATGGATAAGGACAGGAACATAATCGGAAAAGCCATAGTTCCCACCGGCTCAGGAGCCACCAACGGAGCTAAAAAGGCACTTTCAGCAGCCCTGGCAGAGGCAGGCATAGAGGAAAGCGACCTTACTCTCACGGTGACCACGGGCTACGGCAGGGAAAACATCAGCTTTGGTGAATCTTCCGTAACGGAAATAACATGCCATGCCAAGGGTGCCCACTATCTGAACCCCAGGGCGAGGACAGTCATCGACATCGGAGGCCAGGACTCTAAAGCCATAAGGATAGATGAGAATGGAGCTGTACTGAGCTTTGTCATGAACGATAAATGTGCCGCAGGAACGGGACGTTTCCTGGATATGATGGCAAGGACCATGGAGCTTACCCTGGACGAGATGGGAGAGCTTGGGCTTAAGTGGAAAAATGATGTTGTCATCTCAAATATGTGTACGGTATTTGCCGAATCCGAGGTAGTTTCCCTGGTGGCACAGGATACACCTCCGGCGGATATAATCCATGGACTTAATAATTCCGTAGCTGGAAAGACCGTATCCCTTGTGAAACGTCTTGGCGGCGAAAAGGAATACATCATGACCGGCGGTGTGGCTAAAAATAAGGGCATAGTTGAGGCCATCGAGGAAAAACTCGGTGAAAAACTCTTTATTTCCGAGGATGCCCAGCTCTGCGGAGCCATAGGAGCTGCCCTCATCGGTCTGGAATCCCTTTCTGAGCAGTAAAAGCTGCCCAGGATGGACAAAGGAGAGGGACAGAACTGGAAGTCAAATGATTTTGAGCCTCTGGACCGGATGAAACAACAGGGCCGAGCGGAAATAGGCAGGATGTCTGGAATACCAGCACAGTGGCATCATCCAAGATACCGTAAACAGCGGCGTAAGGCTGCGGCAGAAAAAGCGTAGGAGCAAAGCCGGAAACACCGGCAGGACCTTTAAGGACTGAATCATATGGGAAGCTACGACGAATATAAAAGGGGCAGAGACCTGGCATGGGAGACCCTCATAAGATGTGGCATATCCTCCCTTCCCGTGGAGCTGGACAGGGTGGCAGACACCTGCGGCATAAAAATAATATCCTTTAAAAGGGCAGCCCGTCTTGGGCTGGCCAAGCCTGAAAAACTTAATGACAGGGTATTGGTGTCGGAGATAAACGGGGAGAGGACAGTATTTGTCGATACGGATAGGGATAAGGGCAGTGTGAGATTTTCCATGGCCAAGGGCATAGGCATATGCCTGCTCTCTGATGATCTGAAGAAAATAGGAAAAACCACGGAATATGAGGCCGGCATATTTGCCAGGGACCTGCTCATGCCAGCGGTAGTGCTTTACGGCCTTAAGGCATTTTCTTCCGATGATATAGCTTCCTTCTGCGGTGTCTCACAGAGGGCGGCGGAAATAAGGGTCCAGAGGTTAGCCGAGCTGAAAGACAGAAAACGGTTTTATTCTCACCCCCTGGAACAGAAGGTATGGAGACTGTTTAAAAAGTTCATAGAGGAAAACGCTTTGAAGGAATAAAATATAAACATAATTTTAAAAACCCGTCCATGCGGATCAATATATCTGTATGGACGGGTTTTTGTTTATGAAATAAAAAGTATAAAAATATTGTTAACAGCTTTATTTATAAATATTTTGTGATTTTTTGCTAGGTATAGAAAAACACCATAAAAGGAAGGAGAAGGCCGTGGATAAAATACGGTAATATTCCTGCCAGAACAAAGTATCAGAATGACGAATGTAAATATATGGTTATCTGGATCAGCAAAGCAGAATTTTATTACATAGTAAACAAAGTTTACCAAATATCTTGGCTATAAATCGTCAAAAGTACAGGTTTATCATTTTTGCATTGCTTTTAAAATGCAAAAATGACGGTAAATAGTTCTAGTTATTTGCTAAATCTATTGAAAATGTACATAATTTATGATATAAGTTATAAATGTGGAAATATGGAAAAATGTGCACTTTTTGAGCATATTTTGCTTAGACACAATGGTGCTTTGTGAACTGATTTCAGAGCTTTTATGCCGATAAAGAAGGAGGAGAACAATGAGAAAACAGTTTTTGGCGGTATTTATGTCTGTGTGTATGATGCTTGGCTCAGCACCTGTCATATCTTTTGCTGGAGATGGTGATGGGGAAGAAGCAGTATGCAGCTGTGAAACCCTCTGTACGGAGGAGGCCATAAATGAGGACTGCCCAGTGTGTATAGAGGACTATACCAAATGTATGGTGCAGGATAATGAAACAATAGAAGACAATAAAAAAGAAGAAGACTCGGAAGATGACGTTATATATAAAGAAAAGGAAAAAGATTTAGAAGATAAAGGAGACGGGACAGCCTTATTAAGTTTATATAATTTTGATGCTCCTGGAACATCTGCCGATAACCCAGTTGAAGTGCCTCAAGATGGCCTGGCTTTTAATAATGGGGTTGTTTATGGCATTTCCCAGGAATGGTATAAAGAGAAAAAGAAAGAGATAACAGGCATTGAAAATATTGAAGAAAATCGTGATTTCAGGCTGTATGTATCGGTAACTATACCTGATGAGATAGACGGAAAGCCTGTAAAGACTATAGCTTTCAACTCATTTAACAACAGCTATGCCAATGAAAAATATGATAACGGCTCAATGTATGTGCAGACGGATGACACAAAAAAATCTTATTTGGATATAGGTACATTTTCTGTAGTTTCTGTTGATATGGAAAATGCCGATAATCTTGAAACTATCGAAAAACAGGCATTTTATAACTGTACGGACTTAGAAGGAATTATCATATTTCCGGATTCCTTAAAGAACTTTGGAGAAAGCTATGCTTTTGGAAACTGTACTAAGCTTGAAGGCGTTGTATGGTCGGATAATTTAGAATATCTTGGAGATTTCGACGGCAGAGACCCTTCAGGCGCAGTATTTTATGGCTGCTCAAACCTTAGATTCGCCACAACAAAAGAAAAGTATGAAGAGGCAGAGAAAAACGGAAATTTAGGTACTTTTACAGACTTGACATTTCCTGATGGGTTAAAATTTATAGGAAACCAGTGTTTTCAGAATGCTTTCCAGCCGGGACTAGAATTGGCGGTCACAATACCCGCATCGGTAGAAACTATTGGAAGCCAGGCGTTTTATAATGCCGATGGGAAGGAAATAAGATTCAGCCAGTTTGTTGTGGAAAGAACAGCTGATGAAGGCCTGACAGGGTATAATTATGCGGCATTCAAATGGGTTAATAATGCAGCTCCTGATAAAGTGTGCCTTATAATAATGGCAGACAAAGCAAGCTATGATTATTTCCTGAATGATAATAACGGGTTTAGCTACGTTGAAGATGCGGTAACATACCCTTTAGATGTACAGTTCAAAAATGGAAGTATCACAGTAACGACTGAGCATAAATTATATAATCAGTATATCCAGTATGAAATGGACCCTGACACAGGTGTATGGAGTATAAATACTGACTATGAGCTGCCTGAAATACCAGGAGGAACATCCACTGAGCCTGGATATAAAGCAAGCGTATGGATTATGGATGACAAAGAGCTGACCGTAAATTCCAAAGTAACTTCCGATACTGCTACATTAAGAATCGGCGGCGAACTGGAAGAACCTCAGGTTATTTTTAATATAAAAGCATATCATAAAAACGGAGACCTCCAGACACTAACAATGAAAAGCGGCCAGGTGCTTACGATTCCCATAAATGAATATAGTAGGGTAGATATCGTGCCGGAAATTACGCATCCTTTGGCAGGAAGCAATAAAGGTGATATATTTTTTTGGTATAAGTGGAACGACTCTGATGATACAAGGGATAGCGAAAGTGCATTTAAATACGGCAAGCAGATCAATACTTTAAGAATAGATGATATAAGCGACGCAAGATCGGGCAGTTCTTATTATCAGCTGGATATAGATGGAAGAAAGGTAAGTGGCAGAGGACCTTCATATAACTGGGATACAAGCGTCTATACCACTTCCGGAATGCAGTACTATATCAGAATAAAACTTACACAGTCTGCCGAAAATCTGGCATTTATAAATGCGTCTGAATACCAGTATTTTGCTAATAATAACACCAAATATATGTTAAGCACGGTATATGATACAGCGGACGAGCTTATTTCGGAATACCTGTATAAGACATTTGGAGAAGAAACTTATATAGAAAGTGAAACTCTTGAAGAGGAATATCTTTCCGTTGACTGGGCGTTAAAGGAAGGAAGCACATATTCTTCCGAGCCTGGAGGATACAATACATTTGTATGGACAGCGTCAGAGGAAGAATTTGCAGGTTTGGGCTGGACAAACACAGATAATATTCCACTGACGGGAGAAGTTACTATTCAAAATCCATATTCGGTTACATTTACAGCTGATGGGAATATAGCTGCTGTAAAATACCTTACAAAATTAGGAACTCTGGCAGCTGCCGATTTCCCCGAAGTTCCAGTGAAAAATGGATATACAGGAGTATGGAGTATTACTGAGGATATTGTAAAACCTGCATCCAATATAGTCGTTACGGCAGACTATACACCTGTTACATACAGCATAAGCTATGAACTTAACGGAGGAGGGAATGATAGCTCAAATCCCGTAAGCTATACCATTGAGAATGATATTGTACTGAAAAATCCTACAAAATCTGGCTATTCATTTATCGGATGGACATATGAAAACCAGGACGAGCCTAAAAAGGACTTAATGCTCTCAGCGGGAAGTATTACTGGAGATTTGTATTTTACGGCACATTGGGATAAAAAATCCGACAGCAGCTCTTCCTCAGGCGGCGGAAGCAGCTATTCCTTAAGCAGTGAAGCCTACTATATACGCTACCACAATGACGATGATCTAGTGAAGGACGGAAAATATGGTGAAGGCGAAAGAGTTACGATAAAGGATGATGTATTTGACGCACCCTTTGGAAAGGCCCTGGCAGGATGGAGCACTGAAGAAGGTGGAAAGGTAGAATATTTACCGGGAGACACATTGCGCATGCCGGGCAGGCCGATTAACCTCTATGCCGTATGGGAAGATGAGACACAGGTACATAATGCCTATATAAGCGGCTATCCTGATGGCACAGTGGGACCTGACAAGACCATAACCCGTGCGGAAGCGGCAGTTATGTTCTACAATCTTTTGGATGAAAAGAGCGGATATCTCAATACATTTACAGATGTACCCGCGGATCAGTGGTATTCCGATGCGGTAATAACATTAGCTGGTATGGGAGTGGTAAACGGCTATCTCGATGGCACATTTAGACCTGACTCACCCATTACCCGAGGAGAATTCGTTACCATGGCGGTTAATTTTGCCAAGGCTGGAAAGGGCACATACTGCTCATTTACCGATGTATCTGATAATATGTGGTATTATGGTGCTGTGGCAAAGGCTTCTCAAATGGGATGGATAGGAGGCTATCCTGACGGATCCTTCGGTCCCGAAAGATATATTACAAGGGCTGAAGTTACGGTCATAATCAACCGTATGGAAAACCGAGAGGCTGATATGAATTTTATTTCCAAAAATATAAACGACTTGAATACTTTCACAGATCTTTCCTCAGACCATTGGGCCTATGGCTCCATGATGGAAGCGGCTTCGGGACATAACTATGTGCGCAGCGGGGAAAACAGCGAAATGTGGACGGATGTAGATAAATGAAAAAACAGCAAAAAAGGAGCCTGTGCACTAGCACAGGCTCCTTTATGATATTTAAAAGTTTTCGTTTTTCTCTATTTCTTCCATAAATACACTGCTCATTTCCGCCTTAAGGGGATAGCCCAGTTTAGCAAAGGTCTTGTCAAGAGCCTGGAGGGTCTCAGCCACGTCTCTTACATTGGCGTTCTCACCCATATGGCCTATCCTGAATACTTTTCCTGAAAGTATATCGAAACTTCCGGATATGAGTATGTTGTAGTCATCACGCATGGTGGTGAGTATCTGGCTGTCCGTAAGACATTCAGGCACCTTTATGACTGTGACAGTATCGGAAAATCCTGTGTCAGGATAGAGGGAAAGTCCAGCCTCAGTTACAGCCTTTCTTACGGCCTCGGCGATTATATGGTGTCTCTTGTATATGTTTTTGTCGTAGTATACATTTTTTACTGCCTTGCTCAATCCAAGTATGTCACTGATGGGCATGGTGTAGGGGAACCATTTTTCCGTGTAATAGTTCTTGAATGTAAGTAAATTGCAGTAGAAGGAAGCGATGGGAGTTTTTCTGTCTTCCATGGCCTTCATGGCGTCATCACTTACGGATACCATGGTAAGTCCCGGAGGTGCTGAAAGGGCCTTCTGAGATCCCATGCAGCAGATGTCTATGCGGCTTTCATCCACATTTACAGGCATACTGAAGGATGCGGATACGGAATCGACCACCGTAAGTATGCCATATTCCTTAAGTATGGGGCAGATGGCGGATATATCATTCAAAATACCGCTGGGTGTGTCACAGTGAACAAGGGTAGCGTATTTGAAATTGTGGTCTGTCTCAAGGAATTCCCTGAGGGTCTCAGGGTCGATGGGTTTATGATAGCTCTTTGTGTAGTATACGGGCTTGCCGCCGTAGATCTTTACAAAGTCTCCAAAGCCCTTGCCGTATATGCCGTTATCTATTACGAGCACCCTGTCGCCCTGTTCCGTAAGGGAGGCGCAGGCTGCCTCAAGTCCGAGGATGCCTTCCCCGGAAAGGATATATATATTTCCTGTGGAACCTATTATTTCTCCTATCATATCGCAGGTGAGCTTATAATGCTCAACGAAGTCGGCATCCACATCGGGATTGGTCGTTATAAGGCTCCTGGCTGCGCGGACATTGCTTCGTACCTGTGTAGGTCCTGGTGTCATTATCTTATACATTGTATCAACTCCTTGCTGTTATATAATAATGCTTATATCATAATGCTGTTTAGCTGTCGTCTGAGGGGCTTTACGGCAATAAGGAATACCACGGCCGCAAATCCTACCTGTATGACATTTCCGGGTATGCTGGCGGCGGGTGCCGTCCAGTTTCCGTATATGAGCGCTTCGGCGATATAGTATCCGATTATTTTTATTATAAGCGCCAGAAGGGCCGCAATCAAGTACCGGAATATCGAACAGTCCTTATTTTCCGTTACCCTGCCCACGGTATATCCCATAAGTCCTACTATGATGAATGTAAATGGAGCCCATAAAGCCCAGCCTGACATAAGATCAAACAGCGCCATTCCAAAGGCTCCGCATATGGCTCCTGTCTTTCTGCCGAATATGGCCGCGGCCAGGAACAAAGGCACATTCCCAAGATGTATGAGGCCTCCGTTTGCCGCCACGGGAAGCCTTATGTTTATAAAGGCCGTGGCTATGAATACAAGGGCTATGGATATGCCGTTTACTGTTAGTGTCCTTATTTGTGCTGACCTTGCAGCTGGTGTTGATGTATGGCTCATTTCAACTCACCCCTTATTGACGATGGATATTATGTGCCATATAATACTATTAAACTGACTGTATTAAAACCGCCAGTTTATAAAAAAATTATGGTACCAGAAAGAGAGGCCGGACAAATGATAACCCTTGACGAGAAAGACAGCAGACCCCTTTATTTTCAAATATACAGCCAGATAAAGACCCAGATACATGAGGGCAGGCTGAAAGCCGGCGACAGGCTCAGCTCCAAAAGAAAACTGTCCGAAAGCCTGGGAGTGAGCATAAATACCGTGGAGACGGCCTACAGCCAGCTTTTATCCGAGGGATTCATCGAGGCCAGGCCCAAAAGGGGATATTTTGTCTGCCAGATAGATGAGCTTAATCTGGGGAAAAGGGATAGAAAGACAGCCGCTTCAGAAAAAATAACTAAGGCCGGACCGGAGATAAAAATAGACTTTTCCACTGAAGGAGTGGATTATGAGAACTTTCCTTATAATACATGGGTAAAACTTATGAAAAACTGCTTCAATGAGTATAACCCCAAAATATTGAGAAGCTCTCCTCCCGAAGGCGACTGGGAAATGAGAAAGGCAGTTGCCGCCCACATATACCGTTCCAGGGGAGTAAACTGTGGAGCTGAAAGCGTTATAATCGGAGCAGGTGTGGACAACCTTTTAAACGTCATAAGCGGCCTTCTTGGGAAGGAATATATGATAGCCATGGAAAACCCGGTATATTCGGAGGCCTATGCCATTTTCAGATATCTTGGACACCGTCTCTGCTCCATACCGGTGGACTATGCGGGCATAATGGCCGATAAACTTCCAGACAGGGAAAAGACAGCGGTCTATGTCACCCCATCCCATCAGTTCCCCTTAGGCATAACCATGCCCGCCGGCAGGAGGGTCAAGCTGCTCAACTGGGCCTGTGATGGGAAGGACAGATATATAATAGAGGACGACTATGACAGTGAGTTCAGGTATAATTCCAAACCCATACCTGCGGTGCAGAGCATAGATGTGAATGGCAGGGTCATATACCTGGGGACGTTTTCAAAGACCATAGCCCCGGCCATAAGGATAGGATATATGGTGCTGCCCGACAGTCTCATGGAAATATATAATGAAAGATTCAATAAATTTTCATCGGCTGTGTCCATGATGGAGCAGAATATACTTACGGCATTCATAAACGAGGGACATTACGAAAGGCATCTGAACAGGATGAGGAAGCTCTACGGCGAAAAAAGGACAGTGCTCCTCAGGGAGCTGGGGAACATAAGGGGCATAAGGATAAACGGAGAAAACGCCGGGCATCATCTGGCCCTTAAGCTGGAGGACGGCCTTGATGAGGAAGATATGGTAAGACTGGCCGGATTAAAGGGCGTGAAGGTATATCCCATATCCCAGTATTTCACATCGGAGGTGCCGGATAAGTTTAAAAGCACCGTACTAATGGGATACGCTCAGCTTTCCGAGGGAAAGATAATAGAGGGAGTCAGACTTTTGAGGTCTGCCTGGAATATATAAGAAACAACGTAGTTCAATGTTTTGGAATTTCAGCCCCAGAATGTCAAAAATACGTCAAAAGTGACGAAGTTTGCGAAAAAAATATCGTATATATTGACTTTGCGGAGAAATGGTGTTACTATCCACGGTAGAATACTATAAGTTCTGGCTGGACCAGAAACCTGATAGAGGCGCAGAAAACATCAGTATCGGAAAACAGGAACAATGACTTCCAAGGCGGGCAGCCGTTTTCCGCGAAAGGGTTTTTTGCCGAAGCCGGTTATATCTGCCCGGATATTTCGGCTGGGATGATGCAGAATATGCAGCATACTGTCACTTATGTGGAGAGCTATCGAAGAAAACGTTAACCAGTTTTATCAGTGCCGAATCTTCACGCAGGGAATGATCGGTACTTTTTTTTGCGGCAAAACGCCGCCTGTGCCTAAGGGCAGAAGATAATAAAAATCAAATATAAAGGAAGGTATGTAAAATGAAGAAGAAATTTTTATCAATAGCTGCTTTTGCTATGGTATGCGCAATGGCAGTTACAGGCTGCTCATCAGGATCATCATCTGAAGGCGAAACATCAGAGAGCGGAGTGCTCAATGATAATGTCCTTACAGTAGCCATGGAGTGCGGATACGCTCCCTACAACTGGACACAGCCCACAGATGCTAACGGTGCCGTTCAGATCAAGGACAGCCCTGACTATGCTTACGGCTACGATGTAATGATGGCTAAACACATCGCTGAAGAACTCGGCATGGAACTTGAGATCGTTAAACTTGACTGGGATTCACTTGTTCCCGCTGTACAGTCAGGAACAGTTGACTGTGTAATCGCAGGCCAGTCAATCACATCAGAAAGAAAAGAAATGGTAGACTTCACAGAGCCTTACTACTATGCTTCAATCATCACTCTTACAAAGGCAGACAGCCCTTACGCTAACGCAACAAGCGTTGCTGACCTTGCAGGAGCTACATGCACATCACAGCAGAACACAGTATGGTATGACGTATGTCTTCCCCAGATCCCCGATGCTAACATCCTTCCCGCTCAGGAATCAGCACCCGCTATGCTCGTTGCCCTTGACGCAGGAAAATGTGACCTCGTTGTAACAGACCAGCCCACAGGACTTGCTGCAACAGTAGCTTATCCTGATTTCAAACTTCTTGACTTCTCTGGTACAGACGGAGCATTCCAGGTTTCTGATGAAGAGATCAACATCGGTATCTCACTTCAGAAGGGAAATACAGAACTCTGCGATAAGATCAACTCAGTTCTTTCACAGATGACTGCTGATGACTTCACAGAAATGATGAACGAGGCTATTTCAGTACAGCCCCTCAGCGAGTAATAAAATCCAGCTATCAAATCTAGCTGTCAAATAAAATAATAACATTACAATTTTTGCGCTGAAACAGAAAGGAGAGAGCTAATATGCCCGCAACGTTCGGCGAACGAGTATTGTATATCTGGGAGCGCAACAGCGGATCCTTTCTGCGCGGCGCCTGGAATACAATGATAATCGCACTGATATCCACATTCATCGGATGTGTTATCGGTTTTGTAGTAGGCATCATCCAGACCATACCCACAGATAGAAAGAAAAACCCTGTAAAATGGGCAGTCGTGGGTGTGATCAAATTTATCCTCAATGTATATGTGGAGGTGTTCAGAGGAACACCTATGATGGCCCAGGCCATGTTCATATACTTTGGTATGGCTGCTGTATTCAATATAAACCTTGGAATGTGGCAGGCAGCATTCTTTATCGTATCCATCAACACTGGAGCTTATATGGCTGAGACCGTCAGAGGCGGTATCCTCTCCATAGACCCCGGCCAGACCGAGGGCGCTAAGGCCATCGGTATGACCCATTTCCAGACCATGGTGAACGTAATACTTCCCCAGGCTCTGAGAAATATCATGCCCCAGATCGGCAACAACCTTATAATCAATATCAAGGATACTTGTGTACTTTCAGTAATCGGTATCGTAGAACTGTTCTATACGACAAAGGGTATAGCCGGAGCGCTTTACACATATTTCGAGGCGTTCACCATCGCTATGATCATTTATTTCATCCTTACATTCGCCTGCTCGAGACTTCTTCGTCTCTGGGAGAATAAAATGGATGGTCCCGATAACTTTGATCTGGCCACAACTGATACCCTCGCCCATACCAGCGGAATGTACAGCTATAACGATAAGGCAGCTAAGGCGGCTAAAGTCGGAGATCTCAACAGCGACAGCAGGGAGGGAAGGTAATGAGTGATAATCATGTATTTCAAATAAACCATCTTGGAAAGACCTTCGGTACCCATGTCGTATTAAAGGATATCGATTTTAAGGTCGATACCGGAGACGTTACATGTATAATCGGTGCGTCAGGCTCAGGAAAATCAACTCTTCTCAGGTGCATAAACCTTCTTGAGACACCTACGACAGGTGAGATACTCTACCACGGTGAGCCCATAACAGAGAAGAATTTCAACCAGTCTGCATATAGAGCTAAGGTCGGAATGGTATTCCAGAGCTTCAATCTTTTCAATAATATGACCGTACTTGAAAACTGTATGGTCGGCGTCATAAAGGTGCTTAAAAAGAGCAAGGATGAGGCGCATAAGCTGGCCATGTTCTATCTCGAAAAGGTAGGAATGGCTCCCTATATAAACGCTAAACCCAGACAGCTCTCAGGTGGACAGAAACAGCGTGTGGCCATCGCCCGTGCCCTGGCTATGCAGCCTGAAGTCATCCTTTTTGACGAGCCTACCTCAGCCCTTGACCCCCAGATGGTCGGTGAGGTCCTCTCAGTAATCAGGACCCTTGCTAAGGAAGGCTACACAATGATAATCGTTACCCATGAGATGGCCTTTGCCAGAGACGTTTCCAGCAACGTGGTCTTCATGGCCGACGGTGTTATATGTGAGGAAGGCGCTCCTGAAGAGCTTTTCGGAAATCCCAAGACAGAAAAGATGAAGGAATTCCTTTCAAGATTCATAAACAACTAAAAATATCCACGGCATATCTTTTAGAGATATGCCGTTTTTTTATGCCCCTGTGGGGTGCAGGAGAGCACAGGACAGGACGTGTTTAAGGCAGGAGGAGTCAGGCCATTAATGGCAGCAGAGGGAGCTCCTGCATCCTGCCTGGGACAAAAGGAAGGAGTTAGACTGCTATAAGCTGCCGGAACAGGGCATCAGAGGCCTTAAAGACGGCAGAGGGGGTATCTAAGCCTGCCATGGAAAAGAAAGGACTAAGACCATAAGCGCTTAGAGCAGTGGAGAAGGGACCTAAAGGGGAGGGGAAAAAGAGGCATCTAAGCCCGCCGGCCGATGATATTTTTAACTGATATAACTATTTGATTTTTCATATATTGAATTTAAAAAACTACTGTGTTATTCTATATATAGTCTTAGGCATAGGGACCAGGCATAACAGATGTCTTATCCTGGGGAGTACGGATGGATATGATTTCAGGGATATCCCCGAGGCTCTCACTGGAGGGATAGGGCTGATTTTTATGCTGTTTTTTATATATGCCGCCATGAAAGGCGGGGAAAAGAGGAAGGTTTCAGGTGCCGTAAAAACATATTGATAATATAGGAGGAGATAAAAATGAAAGCAAGCGTTGCGATTCAGGTATTACCCGGTGTTACAGATAAGGATGAAATATGCCGTATAGTAGATAAGTGCATAGATTATATCAAGGCTCAGGGACTTAAAACATTCGTATCACCCTTTGAGACTACCATCGAGGGCGAACTTGACCAGCTCATCGACATAGTTAAACAGTGCCAGTACATTGCCATTGAGGCAGGTGCACCCAGCGTTATGAGCTATATCAAGATCGATTTCAACCCCAATGACGGTGTTCTGACCATCAACCAGAAAACAGATAAGTATCTTGCCGGAAATAATGAGAAAGAATGGGACTAATGGCTAATATAATTTTTGATATGGATGGCACTCTTCTGGATTCCATGGGGATGTGGGAGAACCTGGGAAGCCTCTATCTGACAAAAAAGGGCATAGTTCCTCCCCCTGACCTGAAAGAGGTCATAGAGAACAAGACCCTTGAGGAAGCTGCGGAATATTTCATAGACAGGCTGGGGCTTAAGGGCACGGTCAAGGACATAGTACAGGAGATACTTTCCCTCATAAGGGATAAGTATTACAATGAGCTTCAGCTCAAGCCCGGTGTGAAGAAATTCGTGCTGAGGGAATATGAGAGCGGCTCTAAAATGTGTATACTGACCACCTCAGACAGGGAGCTTGCCATGGCGGCCATGGAGAGGACAGGCATAGGCTTATGTTTTAATGAGATATTCACGGCTGAGACCCTTGGACTTTCCAAGAGGGGCCCGGAGATATTTTTGAAGACATGCGAGCTTATGGGATTTGAGCCCAGTGAGACTGTGGTATATGAGGATGCTCTCTATGCCATAAAGGCGGCAAAGGCCGCAGGATGCCACGTGGTGGCTGTTTACGACCACATGAACAGGAATGACTGGGACGAAATAAAAAAGCTGGCAGACGAGGTCATAGAGCCTGAAAACGAGGCCTGATAAAATATAAAAAATAATTATCCACCGGCCTAGCCGGTGGTTTTTCTTATGCGGGCATAGCCCTGC
>JAHZAW010000055.1:368-8409 GCA_019423725.1 Clostridiales bacterium | reverse complement strand
AATTGCTCGATGTGATTATATCTTTTCTTGACTCTTTTTCTTTCCGTGTTTAGTTTTCAAGGTGCTTTGTCAGCGCAAACGATATTTGATTTCGCTGACCAAGTGGAGATTGCGAGATTCGAACTCGCGACCCCCTGCTTGCAAGGCAGGTGCTCTCCCAACTGAGCTAAACCCCCATTTGTTGACTTATTGTGTATTTATTTCTTATTCAGTCGCCTAGATATATTATCATATTAAACACAGTATGTCAACAATATTTTAACTTTTTATTATATTTTCTTAAAATATTTATTTCTATCCCATTATACTGAGAACTACATACAGCAGGATATTGTTCCTATAGAGCCAGCCGGCCGCCAGTGAATGCTCAAGAAGGGATATAAATCCCTGGGCCCATGGTTTATAACAGAAAAATGTTATTATTATTCCTGCCACCCATATGATGCATATTCCCTTGGCAAGGCCTACCACAAAGCCTCCTGCCCTGCTGAAAAGTCCCAGCACCGGAACATCGTTTACCATATCGAATATCCTAAGTATGACCTTTCCTATTATGAGCCCGGCAAAATAAAGCAGCACCACCACTGCTATGCTTATGAGCACATTGGTAAGGAATCCTGCTATATAATCCTGAAGTGTACCAGCGTCAAAAAGGCTGTATACTACAGAATTATTATTGTTTATAAGAGCCTTTTTTATAAAATCAGGCATTTTCATTCCAGATATTATATCATTTTGAGCACTTTGGGTCAGGTCGGGAAGAATGTTTCCAAGATTCAGCCCGCCTTCTATCTTTTTCATTATAAAATCGAAAAGCGGCGTTTCCCTGACAAATTTTATCACTCTGGAACTCATCTTCCACGAAAGTATTATGCCAAGAAAAGTAGGCATAAACCTTAAAAGTGCTCCAGCCAGGCCTTTTTTTGCGTTTGCTACCGCAAAGGCCGCTATCACTATTAAAACTATTGCATCAAGATATGTAAATTGAACTGCAGTAATGTCTGTCATCCAGATCCCCCTGTTCGGATTTATTCTCCTGCCTGCGCAGCTGAACCAGTATCACCGCTTTGACCGCCCTGGCTGTCCTGGGCACTCGTGCTGTCTCCGCCTGATGTGTCTGATGTTCCTGATGTGTCTGCTGCACCGGAGGCTGTTTCTCCTTCAGTTCCGTTTCCTGTCTCTGTTCCCGTGCTGTCTGTTCCTCCTGCGGCGGCTGTGCCATCTGTTCCGTCTCCTGCCGCAGTTCCATCTGAAGTTCCGCCTTCAATGGGGTCAGCCACGGTCTCGACCTGGCTTTCCTCTGTTGTTGACGTATCGTTGGTCGTCTTTATAAGATTAGGATCATATTCCATGGTGTCAAAGCCGGACATATTTTCCTTTACAGCCCATGTCCTGGTGGCATAAACGCATACCTTTACATTGGATGTGGGATATATACCGGTAACATTTCCGGAAGTATTAAGATTCCACTTAAGTCCTCCGCCTGAATCTATTCCATAATAGGACGTTCCGCTTCCGGCTACTACACCGCCCTTTGATGCCGCAAAGTAATCCACCTCAGAGCCTATGGAATATCCCGTCGTAAGATTTCCACTGGAGGATACGAACATTATCGTTCCTGTTTCCTGTCCGTCCTTATCGGGCATGGCCTCACCATATGCCAAGGCAACTTTATTTCCGCAGAGAGCTACTCCTGTTATTTCATTTGTTACCTCAACGGAGCTTTCCTCCACGCCCGCTGAAGATATGCATGTTATATGTCTGTCTCCTATGGCGATCAGTACGCTGTCAGACACAAAATACATCTCAAATACTATCTCATCATCCTTGGATACAGCTGAAAACATACTGTCCGTATAGTCCGCTCCCTCATCAGCGTTTATATAAAACATTCCTATCTTTGACTTTATGCTTATGCCCGATGTGTCCATATAGCTTATGGCTATTATATTGCCCTTTGGAGAAATATCACAGCAGAGCGGATATACCCCGCTGTCAGCCTCTATCCTCTGGAAAAGCATATTACCCGATGCATTGTATACGGAAACCATATACGATTCACCATTCGTTATTACTCCCAAATATCCATTTTCGGCCAGGGTCACTGACGCTATGGTATCAGATGTCTGGACGTTATATACAAGTCCGCTTTCGTTATACACCCTGACATTCCTGCCGCCGGCTTCAAATACTGCCGTATAATCGCCTCTTTCCACAGATACCGGTGTGGTCATGGTATATGTATCGCTCCATGTCTTGCTGCCTGAGCCTCCGTAATAATTGGCGCCATCCTTTGTATACTGTATAAATCCGCCGTCATATATGCGGAAAGCTGTTTTGCTGTCAGCTCCGTAGGAAATGACCTTGCCGCTTTGGCCGATGCCGCTGTTAACGATGAATATGGCTCCTGCTATGATAACGGCCGCAATGGCTATGGGTATTATTATTCTTTTTATCAACAATCCGTATTTATTGAAACTGATCTTTTCTCTGCTCATACATCTAACTCCCGAAATTTCTTTAGTATAAATAATACTACATATTCCGAATCATTTAAAGTAAACCTTGTCAGTTTTTTGATTTTCTTAATAAATATACCCCAGTGGCTGAAAGCTGCAGTATCCCCGCAAAGCCAAAGAGCGGATATATCCTTGACACAAAATCCGTGAAGCTGACAAATGACATTGGAAATGCCGTTAAGATCAATAGAAAAACAGCCATTTTCCTTCCTATATGTATTTTTTCACAGGCAAAATCCGCCGCGGCCATACCGTTGCATACGGCGGTAGTAAATACAGCCGTGAGAAAAACCGCCATATAACAGTACTTGAATACAGCCCCGCTGCCTGCCGCTGTCTGAGCCAGGGGAAAATCCATATTCATGGCTTCCGGTTCTGACAGTATGGCTCCTCCGGCTGCTATACCCATTACAGTAAGCGCCGCTCCGCATAATATGCCGGTCAAAATATCCTCCATAAGATTTCTGGAGTTTTTTGAGCTTATCATTATGGATGGGGCGGCTATGACGTTATATGAAACATATATGACCGCAGATATGTATACACTTCCAGAAGCTGGTGGTATGGAGGACACTGTCTTTCCTCCCGCTGAACCGGCAATGGCCATCATGCCAGCCATAAGCAGCGGCACCAGCATAACACTTATGCCCTCTATGGCCCTTATTCCATTAAAAAGTATAATGGCGCAAAGAGCTATGAATATTATGACGCCGATACCATATGGCACCCTGAAAAACTGCTCAGCAGCCGTTCCTGACGCCGATACCATGGCATAAAACATAATAAAAAAGAACAGCCCTGAGACCCATTGGGTAAAAGCTGCCATTTTTCCTCCCAGCACCGTATCAAGGTATCCGGAATAATCTGTGATGCCATTTTTTCTCACTATGGACGATGTGGCACTGCATACGGCAAAAAACAGTATCCCGCCAAAAATAAGCCCTGCCTTCCATCCGCTTCCATAGGCAAGAAAAAAATCCGTTACTTCCCTGCCGGAGGCAAATCCGGCTCCCACTGCCATGCCTATGAACACACAGGCTTTTTTAAGTATATCCAATAGCAAAACCCCCACATACCATCAAAAAAATATATGGGGGCAGTTTATCATTTATTCAGCATTTCATTATATAGGGCTATATACTTTTTAGCGGAGTCTTCCCAGGAAAGTTTTGTTTCCATACAATTTTTAACCAGCCTGTTCCAGCGGTCCTTATTTTCGTAGGTTTTGAGAGCCTCTCCCACAGCCCATATTATTCCGCCTGAATCATAGGTCTCAAATAAAAATCCGTTTCCTTTGCCAGTCTCGGGGTCAAAATGAGTGACCGTATCGGCAAGTCCTCCGGTCTTTCTTACAACGGGCACCGTGCCATATCTCAGGCTGAACATCTGTCCAAGTCCGCAGGGCTCAAATCTTGAAGGCATAAGGAACATATCACCTGAAGCGTATATCCTCTGGGCCAGTACGTCATCGAACATGATACAAGAACAGAATCTGCCTTTCCAGCGGTCCTCATAGTATCTGAACATATCCTCGTATTCCTTCTCGCCGGTGCCAAGGAGGACGAACTGTATATCATTCTGCATCAGTGTTTCCATGGCTCCTGCCAGTATGTCAAAGCCCTTCTGGTTGGCAAGCCTTGATATCATACATATCATGGGAACATCCCTTTCCTCAAGGCCAAGGCTCCTCTGAAGAAGTTTTTTGTTTTCCTTTTTCTTTTCTATGGTATCAACGCCGAAATTTACCTCTATCCTCTTATCAGTCTCGGGGTCGTTTTCCTTATAGTCGATACCGTTAATTATACCTTTGAGCCTTCCGCTTACGGAACGCATTATGCCGTCAAATCCATAGCCGTATTCCTCCGTCTGTATCTCCTTGGCGTAGGTCTCGCTTACGGTGCTCACCACGTCGGAATATTCTATGCCGGATTTCATATAACTCATCCTGCCGTAAAATTCCACCGTTCCATTATCATAGAGATATGACGGAAGGTCGAACATTTCCAGTGAGGCGGGATCAAAGTTTCCCTGATACTGCAGATTGTGTATTGTATAAAGGGTCTTGATGTTTTTGAGATAGGATATTTTTTTATAGGACTCTTTTAAAACCATGGATACGGGTCCGGTCTGCCAGTCATTGCAGTGGATTATATCCGGTATGAAATCCACAAAGGGAAGCATATCTATTACAGCCTTTGAAAAGAATGCGAATCTTTCATTGTCATCATCATATCCGTAAAGTCCGTCTCTTCCGAAATAATAGTCGTTTTCCACGAAATATACGGGTACATCTTCGTTCTTTAAAAGTATACCGGCCTTCTGGGTCCTCCAGCCAAGCTTGACATTAAAACTTCCAAGAAACTCTATATTTATGTAATGCTCAGTTTTGATCTTTTTATATTTGGGTATAACTACCCTTACATCGGCTCCCAGGGCCTTCAACGCCTTTGGAAGAGAGCCGGCAACATCTCCCAATCCGCCGCTTTTAACAAATGGAGCGGCTTCTGACGATACGATTAACACTTTTAAATTTTCAGCCTGCTTCATGTCCGCAGCCTCCTTTTTATTTGATAATTATATAATACACTTAAAACCAATCTATGGCAACACATTTATCCGACAGCCTTCGTTATTTAAGAACGGTGTTCTTATATTTCGTACACCCGCGGACAAAATGTATCATCGCCCCTCTTATACATTTTACCCAAAAGAACCGCCGCAAATTATACCTGTCCGTGTATACACTGCCTTAATGATGTGGTATACTTCAGATGAGGTGATTTTAATGTCAGAAAACAAAATTCCTTTAAGAAAGGATGCCGACAAAAAATATATGTGGCATACCGAAGATTTATTCCCTACAGACGATAACTGGGAAGAAAAATATAAAGAACTTGAGAAAAAAGCTCCCCTAGTGGAGGATTATAAAGATTCCATGACAAACAGCGGACATGACCTTTTCAAGGCTCTTTCATTCTTTGATGAACTGGCTGAGGAACTTGACAGGCTCTATGTCTATGCCTATATGAAATTCCATGAAGACAGCACCAATTCAAAATATCAGAGCCTTTCAGGAAGGGCTGATATATTAGCTGTGAAGGTGATGTCCCTCTCATCATTCATGGTGCCCAGGATATCTGAGCTTTCCAGGGAAAAGGTGGACAGTTTTTATAAAGAATGCCCCGAACTTGAAGTATACAGGCACTTCCTTGAAAACATACTCCGCCAGAAGGAGCACACATTATCCGAGGCCGAGGAAAAACTCCTTGCCTCAGTGGATGAGATCTCATCGGCTCCACAGACCATATTCACCATGATAAATGAGGCCGATATGGAATTCCCCGACATCACGGACAAGGACGGAAACAAAAAGGGCCTCTCCCATGGAAAATATGTATCTTACCTGGAAAGCGGCGACAGGGTTTTAAGGAAATCAGCCTTTGACACCCTTTATGAGACCTATCTCAAACAGAAAAACACCATTGCAGCCACCTATAACGCTTCGGTCAAAAAGGATATTTTTTATGCCAATACAAGGAAATACTCCTCAGCCATGGAAATGGCTCTGGAAGACGACAATATCCCCGTTTCCGTATATGGAAACCTTATAGACGCAGTACATGAAGCTCTGCCTCTTATGCACCGCTATGTATCCTTAAGGAAAAAGATACTTAGCGTTGACGAGCTCCATATGTACGACCTTTACGCACCCCTTGTAAAGGACATCGACTGGAAAATAACCTACGATGAAGCCAAAAAGACCGTAAAGGAAGCTCTCTCAGTTATGGGAAAGGATTATACCGACGCCCTTCAGCTGGGCTTTGACGGAGGATGGATAGACGTATACGAAAACAAAGGCAAACGCAGCGGAGCATACTCATGGGGAGCCTTTGGCGGACATCCCTATGTACTTTTGAACCACAATGACACCGTAAACAGCATGTTCACCGTAGCCCATGAGATGGGACACGCCCTGCACAGCTACTTTACATGGAAGACCCAGCCCTTCGTATATTCCGGCCATAAAATATTCGTGGCTGAGGTAGCATCCACCTGCAACGAGGCCCTTCTTATGGAGTATCTGCTCAAAACAGAAAAGGACCCCGCAAAACAGATGTATCTTGTAAATTATTTCATGGAGCAGTTCAGGGGAACGCTTTTCCGCCAGACAATGTTTGCGGAATTTGAGAAAAAGGCCCATGAGATGTCAGCTGAGGGAACACCTTTAAACAGCGAGAACCTCTCCGCCGTATATCATGACCTTAATAAGCTCTATTTTGGAGACGACATAACCATCGATGACTATATCGACATAGAGTGGGCAAGGATACCCCATTTCTACAACGCATTTTATGTATACCAGTACGCAACGGGCTACAGTGCTGCCATCGCCCTTTCCAGAAAGATACTTAATGAGGGACAGCCTGCCGTTGACAGATACCTGGATTTCCTGACCAAGGGAAGTTCCGAATACTCCATTGACCTGCTCAAGGGCGCCGGTGTGGATATGACTTCCAAAAAACCCGTGGAAGACGCCATGGAAGTGTTCAAAGGTCTCCTTGACAGGATGGAAGAACTGACAAAATAAAAAATTAAAGGATGATGCTATGAAAATAACATTCAACATACAGATAATAACAGCTGCTCTCATATCCCTATGGGGATTTATAATATCCCAAGCCTTAGGAAACGGCCTGTATTATAACCTGGCCTGGGTCATATCGGGCCTGATGTTTTTGATAAATCCCCTTTATCCCGAAGGCCTCATAAGCCTGGAGGGTAAAAAAGCTGAAACAAGCATAAGGATAGCAGCTGTCTTGATAATTTTTGCCGGTTTAACAGGAGCATTTTAAACATAAATATCATAAAAAACACAGCCCCTTTACGTTTAACGTAAAGGGGCTGTGCTGCCCTTAGGGCATATTTTTGGGGAATACCGCATTCTGCGGTATATAGGGGTTAAATTATTTATGGAAGTATTATCTCGGTACCATAATAAATTACATCGGGGTCTGTAATATTGTTTACGGCAATTATTTCCTCAAGCCTGCTGTCATCACCGTAAAAAAGTTTGCATATCTCTGCGAGAGTATCACCTTCTTTAATGGTATATGTCTTCTTTTCCTCCTCCTTTTCTTCCTCATTTGATGTATTGTTCTCAGCGGCCATTACGGTAATGACGGGGCTGTAATTGGACACATCTTCTGCGAGAGCCTCTGTTTCTTCTTTCTGTTTTTCCATGGTCTGTTTTACTGTCACCACTTCCGTCTCAAGTCTGTTTATCCTTGAGACACTCTTAACTATGCTCAGGCTCATAAGCACGCACATCATACACAAAGCAGCACTTACCAGGGTAAAGGCGGCATATTTATGCTTTACCCTCTTGACCTTTTCCACATTTTTGTTCATAAGCACTGAACGTATCTTTCCCGCCGCGTCCATATGCTCGTTGGTCTTCTCGTCTTCCTCATCATCTGCTGTATTTTTAGGCTGAACAAGACTGTTGGCAAGCATATATTCCT
>JAHZAW010000055.1:0-318 GCA_019423725.1 Clostridiales bacterium | reverse complement strand
CATTTTTCTCGTAATAAACAAAATATCCCTTCACCGGTCTTAAGGCTGTGGAATTTTCATTGAGCACATAAAACCTGTCCTGCCTGTCCACCGGGTCCACCACAAAAAATACCTGGTCCTTTCCGCCAAATACCTTTTTATGGTATGCCTCATCCCTGGATGTGACAAAGGCTCCGAATGACGGCCTTGAGTGCATCCATCCGACGATCTCCAGATCCGGGAAATATTTTTCTATCTCCTCACTTATGTACTTCCAGCTCTGGCCTGTGATGGTCTCCATGCCCTTGAGCTTCTCGGTGAATCTGGCCTGGATGACAC
>JAHZAW010000054.1:4796-7663 GCA_019423725.1 Clostridiales bacterium | reverse complement strand
CGATGTTCTTGCCCATTTCTTCAACAGCATCTGTAGCGTTGTCGCATCCGATCTCGATCATAACGCCGATTCTTCCGCCGCCGTGGATATAAGATACGATTGTTCCTGCGCCTTCTTTTGTATATTTAGCAAATCTTCTGATCTTAAGGTTTTCGCCGATAACTGCAACCTTGCTGCTGAGTGCTTCAGCAACTGTCATGCTTGTGTCAAACTTCCAAGCTTCCTTAAGGAGTTCCTCAACATCCTTAGCCTGTGAGTATGCAATATGCTCTGCAACCTGAAGAACATATTCTCTGAATACGGGGTTCTTTGCAACGAAGTCTGTCTCTGAGTTAACCTCAACAATAACTCCTACGCTCTTATCTTCTGCAAGATATGAAAGGCATACACCCTCTGAAGCAATACGTCCAGCCTTCTTCTCTGAAGCAGCAAGACCTTTTTCTCTTAAATATTCAACTGCTTTTTCCATATCGCCGTCAGTTTCTGCAAGTGCTTTTTTGCAGTCAAGCATACCAACGCCTGTCATTTCTCTAAGTTCTTTAACCATGCTAGCTGTGATTGCCATTTTCAAATACCTCCGTATACTAGATTATTCAGCGTCTTCGGAAACCTCAGCGTTTTCCTCAGCTGCTGCCTGCTGTTCGCCCTGTTTTGCTTCGATAACTGCGTCAGCGATCTTTGAAGCGATAAGTTTTACGGCACGAATAGCATCATCATTTCCGGGGATTACGTAATCTACTTCTTCGGGATCACAGTTTGTATCAACGATGGCAACAACGGGAATTCCGAGAATGTGTGCTTCCTGAATAGCGATCTTTTCTTTTCTAGGGTCAACAACGAACATTACATCGGGGATTCTTGTCATTTCCTTGATACCGCCAAGGTTCTTGTCAAGTTTCTCTTTCTCATGAAGAAGAACTGCAACTTCCTTCTTGGGAAGTACTTCAAATGTTCCATCTTCCTGCATCTTCTCAAGCTCTTTAAGTCTTGCGATTCTTGTGCGGATTGTCTTGAAGTTTGTAAGCATACCGCCAAGCCATCTTTCATTTACATAGTACATACCGCATCTCTCAGCTTCTTCTTTGATAGATTCCTGAGCCTGTTTTTTAGTACCAACGAAAAGGATCTCTCCTCCATCGCTGATGAAATCAGATACGGCTGCATAAGCTTCATCAACTTTTTTAACTGTCTTCTGAAGATCGATAATATAAATACCGTTTCTTTCAGCGAAGATATAAGGAGCCATTTTAGGGTTCCATCTTCTTGTCTGGTGTCCGAAATGAACACCTGCTTCTAACAACTGTTTCATAGAAATTACGCTCATAATTTACCTCCTAGGTTTTTACCTCCGCATTATCCAAGACACCAAAACTCCGAGCAGGAGCACCCTGTGTCCGATTCAAATGCGTGTGTTTTAATCAGTTACGGCAGATATTATATCACCAAAGCCGCTAAAATACAATACATTTTTTATTTTTTGCTCAAAAAAGACGCGGAATGCTCCGCGTCTTTCATCAATCTTCGGCTTCTTCTTTCTTTTCCGTCACAAAACCGCATTTTTCATTGGAACATACCAGCTTTACGGGGTCCTTGCCCTTCTCAAGCATGTATGAGCCGCATTTTGGACATTTTTCCTTGGCCGGCTTATCCCATGACACAAAATCACATTCGGGATTATGCTCACAGCCATAATATGTCCTTCCCTTTTTAGATTTTTTCTTCATCACCATACCGCCGCATTTTGGACATTCCACATCGGCTGGCTCAAAATAGGGTTTTGCGTTATTACATTCAGGATATCCGGGACATGCAAGGAATTTTCCGTATCTTCCTATTTTGATAACCATCTTCCTGCCGCATTTCTCACATACGATATCCGTTTCCTCATCCTTTATTTCTACCTTTTCCAGCTTTTCCATGGCTGTATCCAGCTGTTTGCTGAATGTGGGGTAAAAGTCCCTTATTACCTTTTTCCATTCGTCAAGGCCTTCCTCCACCCTGTCCAGCTCATTTTCCATCTCAGCCGTGAAACCGATGTTAACTATCTCAGGGAAATATTCCTTCATTATATCGTTTACTATTTCTCCAAGCTCCGTAGGGAATATGGCCTTTTTCTCCTTGGATACATAATTCCTGGCCTGAATGGTGGCAAGTATGGGAGCATAGGTACTGGGACGTCCTATTCCCAGTTCCTCCATGGTCTTTATGAGTGACGCATCAGTATATCTTGCCGGAGGCTGTGAAAAGTGCTGCTCCGAAAGTATCTCTTTGACCTTGAGCACACATTTTTCCTCGATCTTAGGGAACCTGCTTATATTTTCGGTCTCTTCCACACGGTTATATACTTCCAGGAATCCTTTGAACTTGATGGCTGAAGTATTGAGTCTGAAAATATATTCATCAGCCCCGATGGCTACGCCCATGGTCTCATAAACCGCAGGAGCCATCTGGCTGGAAACGAATCTTTCCCATATAAGTTTATAAAGCTTGAACTGGTCATTGGATAAAGATGCCTTAAGGCTCTCAGGAGTCCTTGATGAATATGTGGGTCTAATGGCCTCGTGGGCGTCCTGGGCTGTTTTCTTTGTCTTATATATATTCCTTTCAGAGGGAAGGAATTTCTCACCGATATTGTTTTTGATATAATCAGTTACCTGTTCATAGGCTTCATCGGAAACTCGTACTGAGTCAGTCCTGATATATGATACAAGACCGATAGTTCCCTCTCCCTTTATCTCAACACCTTCATAAAGCTGCTGGGCAAGCATCATTGTCTTCTGGGCAGTAAAGTTAAGATATTTGCTGGCTTCCTGCTGAAGGGTGCTGGTGGTAAATGGAGGATATGGCTTCCTTGTCTTTTCGCTTCT
>JAHZAW010000054.1:0-4786 GCA_019423725.1 Clostridiales bacterium | reverse complement strand
ATTTCCTTTACAATAAAGTCCTTTTCACTTACGGCATCAAGCACCTTATCCGTTTCTTCCTTGCTTTTAAGTTCGGCCTTTCCATCGGCTGTACCATAATATTTAGCCTCAAAAACATTTCCAGCCCCGTCATTTACCATGGCGCTTATGGTCCAGTACTCCTCCGGTATGAAGCTCCTTATCTCATCCTCACGGTCGCATATCATCTTTAAGGCCGCAGACTGCACTCTTCCTCCGCTGAGCCTGCCCTTTACCTTATGCCAGAGAAGATTGCTCACGGGATAGCCAACTATCCTGTCCAGCACACGTCTTGCCTGCTGGGCGTTTACCAGGTTCATATCTATGCCCCTGGCGTTTTTAATGGATCTTTCAACCGCGTCCTTTGTTATCTCATTGAATGTTATCCTTTCGGTCTTATCCTCATCCAGATTAAGAGCCGTTATGAGATGCCAGCTTATGGCCTCTCCCTCACGGTCAGGGTCAGTTGCCAGATATATTTTATCGGCGTTTTTGGCTTCCTTCCTCAAAGCGCTGAGAAGCTCGCCTTTTCCCCTTATGGTGATATACTTTGGCTCATAGTCATGTTCTATATCTACACCAAGCTGGCTTTTGGGCAGATCCCTGACATGTCCCATGGACGCCATAACGGTATAGTTCTTTCCTAAAAATTTAGTTATGGTGCTTGCCTTTGCGGGAGACTCCACAATAACAAGGTTCTTTTTGGTTTTCTTTGTCTTTTTAGTTGTTTTTTTAGCCGCAGAAGCAGTTTTTTTACCTGTTTTATTTTTTGCTGCGGTCTTTTTGACCGCTGCAGTTTCTGTCACAGTTCCAGCCACTTGTGTACCTCCTACAATAGTCCAATTATTTAACAATTTGATACTTCAATTCTAATATACTAATATGTATCTCTGGCCCGGCATTCTGGCTATGAGCTTTCTTATTTCAAGCACCGTCAGTTCGGACCTGAGTCTGGTCTCATTTATTCCTGTTCTTGCTGAAAGTTCCTCAAAACTTAAGGGCTCATCCTTCAGCATATTTATTATTATCCTTCCTGTATCTCCAACTCCGCTGAGATCAGGACCTTCCTTCTTACTCTTACTGTTATACCTTTTAATATATCTTTCGTCTATCCCCATTTCAAGCAGTATGTCTTCATAGGACAATACCGGAGGACAGCCTTCCCTTATGAGCCTGTTGGTGCCTTCACTGTATTTGCTGAAAATACTGCCTGGCACTGCAAATACGCTCCTGCCGTATTTAAGAGCATCCTCAACGGTGGAAGCCGTACCGCTTTTTATCTCAGCTTCCACTATTATCAGCACTTCCGACAGTCCGGCGATTATCCTGTTCCTTCTCACAAAATCTGAGCCATAGGTTTTCATGCCGGGTGCGTATTCAGAAAGTATACAGCCCTTTTCGTTTATTATCCTGTCCATCAGGCCCCTGTTTTCCACGGGATAGCATCTGTCAATGGCAGTGCCTAAAACAGCAACGGTCCTGCCCTTATTCTTTAGCACACCGATGGCTGAATATGAATCAACACCTGCTGCCAGGCCGCTGACGACTGTTATTCCTCTTTTCGCCAGATCACCTGAGAGCTTCAGGGCTGCGTCTCTGCCATACTGGGTACATCTTCTTGAACCCACCATTGAAACAAGTCTCGCTCCTGTTTCAGGTAAACTTCCTCTATAATAAAGGCCTGACGGCGCATCGTCAATATTTTTTAGTCCTTTAGGGAAATTTTCGTTGAAAAATGATATATAATCCGCACCTGATTTTTCAAGTTCTTCCAAATACCTTTCAAGGCTCCCATCCTTTGACGCAGATGATATCCTTAAAGCATCTTCCTCACTGATAAATTCTCTGAGTTTGCTTCTTTCGGCTTTATATATTTCCTCGGCACTGCCAAAATATGCAGTCAGCCTCTTTATTTTTGTCAGGTTCATACCATCCATGCGGCTGAGCCACATTACATAATGATCATCTTTCATAAAAATTCACCTGTTGGTATTTTTAAAAGTTTAACACGACCTTTATAATATATTGTTTTTTCCGTAAATTCAATACAAATATTTTTTTCGTTGAAAACTTTCATATATATTGCTAAAAAATACGCTGGTTGTTATCATATATTTATAAAGCAGTGGGAGGTATGATTATGCTGTCCAAAATTTTAAGCGGAGCTGTCATAGGCATAAACGGATATGCGGTAAATGTTGAGGTGGATATATCAAATGGATTCCCCTGTTTTGAGATAGTTGGGCTGCCAGGCTCAGCGGTAAAGGAATCCAAAGAAAGGGTAAGGACAGCAATTAAAAACGCCGGCCTTGAACTTCCTCCAAAAAGATTCACTGTAAATCTCGCTCCGGCTGACACCAAAAAGGAAGGCCCAGCCTTTGACCTGCCCATAGCCCTTGGCGTTCTTTCCTGCCTTGGGAAAATAGAAAAAAGCATCACGGATAACTGTCTTGTCATAGGCGAGCTGTCCCTTGACGGAGGCATAAAGCCAGTTAGAGGGGTCCTCCCAATAGTATACGGAGCTTTTAAAAACGGTATAAGAAAATGTATCGTACCCCCTGAAAATGCCGATGAAGCCTCCCTTGTGGAAGGGATGAGCGTATATTCGTATGATAATATCACAGATATAATAAAAGGAATAAAACCTGAAGAACACCATGTGGACATAAACGGCACATTTTCCGATGAAAATGCCCTGCCTTCCTATGATTTTTCCGATGTGCGCGGGCAGGAATTTGTAAAAAGGGCCATGGAGATAGCCGCGGCTGGCTACCACAACATACTTACGATGTGCTACATTATCATGGCTCTGGAAAATCAGTATTTATACGACTTTTTAAGATTTCATTCGTTATATACCCATCTATTTTCAGAGTACTTTTTACTCAATATACCGAAGTCGATTTTATTTTTAAAAGCAAAAAGGAAGGCTGATTTGACTCAACCTTCCTTTTATTTTTTGTTTATATAAGCAATTAAAAACAAAGCAATTTTGATTTTAGATACTATCAAATAATCTCAATGTTTCCCAAAGGTTTACCCATTTCTCTTTCTTCTCAGTGTCATTTATATGCTTCTGACTGTTTTACTATATACGAATTACCCAACTTATTCTGCAAATAATCATAGAGTTTAACATCAAACACAAAAGAAATATAACCCACATCCGACTTATAATCTACATTTTCATGCTCTTCATCTAAACCTGAACAACAAGACAAAGTTTTTATACCTCTAAGATTTAACTCCTCTACAATAGGAGCAATATAACAATCTATTTCTATGGATTTACCATCTATCTCAACGACCCTTGATAGACCCTGATTATCTAATAGACCCAAGAGAAAAAGCAAGGCTCTATAACCCTCTGCATCCAACTGAGATTTCATTTCAGTAGCAAAGGATTTAACTTCATCCATATTCTTAAAAGGTAAGTCTGACATACGATCACCCATACTCAGTATAGTAGGTAACTGATTTTTTGACAAGAAAAAAGGCGGGATTTTAAACCCCACCTTTTTTTAATCTAAAAATCCTTTCATGCCATTCAATCCATATTGACGAGTTACTTCAAAAAGACAACCTCTTTTATACCCATTACGAAAAGTTTTTATCAATTCAGCAGCACCCAAATATGACAAATCCTTTAATGCCTCTTGGTATTTCTTCAAAGTATCATATCTAAACAGTAGAGAATGATACTTGGGGTCAGTCTTATCTAAATACTCACAAGGAGTTTGTAAGTCCATCATATTACAGATTTCTTTTGCTTTTCTATCTATATTCACTTTACGAGCTAAAGTTTCTAAACTATAACATACTGAATCTATATTATAAGGGTTTAACTTACCCAAAGTTAAAACTAAGACGAAACCATCTTCTAAACGACCCTCTAAAACCATATTCTCTGTTTCTGGATGGTATTTTACCTTGAAACCATTAAATACTGAATAATACCAATCCCTTATAAGAGAATATTGATTTTTGGCTTGCTCAAAGGGATCATTCTCCTTTGAATATACTATCTTTTTATCCTTGGTAACTGTTATATTTATAAACATGCCTTTATTATCTAAGATAAAATCTCTATCTACATATTCTTGTGTACCACTATTTTGCTCTACCGCTAAATACAAGGTTTTACCATTCTTCTGAACCTTCTTTAATACCTTATTTCCATTCTCATTCTTTTGAGTGGCTATCAGATATATTCTCATTTCAAACACTCCTTTAATTTCCATACATTGCTTTTGTGTACCACTTCTGCTTATAATATCTATTGACAAAACTTGGATTTACCACATAGATAACCCCATTCTGAATTCCATTAACTATATCTGATAAAGTTATCTTCTTATATGTCTCAAAACCCTCACCAACTCTTACTGCTACTTCCAAATAATCTCCATAAAAACCCTTTACTTCTATCTTTGTTGTAGCACCCTTTTTATTTCTTTCATTGAACTTCACTATTACATCATCTAAGTTTCTTAAAGCAAATGCCTTATCTCTATCTGACATACTCATTTCAATTTACCACCTTTCCAATTTATCTTCTAATTAATATAGATTTCAACTGTAGTCATTTTAGTGCAAAAAAATATTTCATGTGTCCTTTCCAATTAAAAACACACGAAACGACTACAAAAAATAATTAGTGGTCTCAATAAAGTAAAAACCACTAATTATTAAAACCCATATTCTTTTATACTTCTCATTTCACAACCCCTTTAACCACCTACCAAACTTAACACAAAAGCAATCATTC
>JAHZAW010000053.1:62829-81052 GCA_019423725.1 Clostridiales bacterium | reverse complement strand
CGGAGGGGGCCTATTGATTTTTTCAGAAAGTTTTGTGATATGAGGCATATAATTTAACTAAAAGTTGATTATCAGCCGGAGTATTATTATGAACAGAAAAAAGAAAAGATGTATAGGTGCTGTTATGGCAGCGTTCGGCCTGGGTATGCTCATAGCTGGCTTTGTGCCGGTATGGGGGATAATAGCCGCAGTCATACTTACGGCTGTGGGCATATATATGCTTATGGATAACGACTGCTGAAAAATATTATAGCGGATAAATGAAAAAGAGGCCATTGTTATAAAACAATGACCTTTTGTGTTCATATATGAAAGGTAGCGTGCTTTTAGATAGCGCGTGTTACTTTACCGGAACGGAGGCATCTTGTGCAGATGTAGATTGATCTGATTGTTCCGTTATCGTTGATTTTAACCTTTTTTACATTGGGTTTCCAAGTTCTGTTTGCGCGTCTGCTGACCTGACTACGATTGATGCTGATTCTGTGTCCGGTACGCATACTCTTTTCACAAATTTCACACTTTGCCATTTATTACACCTCCTAGTTGCTATTGCGTGACATAACAAAAGTATATTATCAGAAATGGAGCGATTTTGCAAGAAGTTTTGAAAGTTTTCCGTAAAAAATTTTTGTTATCCAGGAAAACATACAAAAAATACGGCACCCCATGTATTTCTAACATTTTTTTTACGATTATTATATAACGAGTAAAAAATGTTTTTATTTTTACCATAAAAGTGGTATAATATATAAGACTATAAGATTTAGGAGGTAGGGAAAATGTCAGCAAAACTTGAAAATCAATACGGAACGATCTCCATTGAGAATGAAGTTATAGCCAGAGTTGCTGGCCTTACGGCGTTAGACTGCTACGGCATCGTCGGTATGGCCGCTAAAAATGTTAAAGACGGCATCGTACAGCTGCTCAAACGTGAAAGCCTTACTAAAGGCATCAAAATCAGCGTGAATGAAGACAAAATAAGTATAGATATGCACATTATCGTTGAGTATGGCACTAACATAACCGCCATAGCTGAAAATACCATCAGCACAGTCAAATATAAGGTAGAGACTGTCTGCGGTATTGACGTGGAACAGGTTAATGTGTTTGTCGAAGGCGTGCGCGTCGACGCCTGAACTAAGGAGGACTTTCGGTGAGTGTAACAAGTATTAATGGTTTATTGCTAAAAAGAATGATTATTTCCGGAGCCAACAACCTTAATTCTAAAAAGGAAACGGTTGACTCTCTTAATGTATTTCCGGTTCCTGACGGCGATACGGGTACAAATATGTCCCTTACGGTGCTTGCCGCCGCAAGAGAAGTTGAAAAGAGCCAGTCCCTCAGCGCAGGCGAGATAGCAAAGCTTGCTTCAAACGGCTCATTAAGAGGCGCAAGGGGAAACTCAGGAGTTATAACTTCTCAGCTTTTCAGAGGATTTGCCAGGGAGCTTGAAGGCGTTAGCGAGGCTGACACAGTTGCATTGGCGAAGGCGACCGCAAAGGCCGTTGAGACTGCTTATAAGGCCGTTATGAAGCCTAAGGAAGGAACTATACTTACGGTGGCAAGGATAATGAGCGAGAGCGCCCTTAAATACTGCCACAAAACAACAGACATAACAGAATTTATCGAGGCCGTTATAAAGGACGGACATGCCATACTGCTTCAGACAAAGGAAATGCTTCCTGTACTTAAACAGGCAGATGTTGTGGACGCAGGCGGAATGGGACTTCTTTTCTTCCTTGAGGGAGCGCTGAAGGTTATCGGAAGCGATGTTGAGGTTAAGGTTGAGGAAGCTTCATCATCAGCCCCGAATAAGGAATATGCTGCCCTTGCCTCAGTTGACAATGAGAGCATCACATTCGGATACTGTACAGAATTCTTTATAAATGTAAAAAATGCCCCTGAATCCACAGTGGGAGGACTTAAAAACTATCTCAGCTCAATAGGTGACAGCCTTGTTGTAGTTGCTGATGATGAGATAATAAAGGTACATGTCCATACGGATCATCCCGGTATGGCCATTGAAAAGGCCCTTACTATCGGAAGCCTTTCAGGCCTTAAGATCGACAACATGCGTGAACAGCATACAAATAAGATCGATTTTAATGCAGAGAGCAAACCCGTAAAGGCTCAGGAAGCTCCCGCACCTAAAAAGGAGCATAAGGAAACAGGATTTATTTCAGTGTGCGCTGGTTCAGGCCTTGCTGACATATTCAGAAGCCTTGGAGTAGATGTTATAATCGAAGGCGGACAGACCATGAATCCCAGTACAGAGGATATACTTAATGCCATAAATGAGATCGATGCCGATAATATAATCGTTATGCCCAACAACAAGAACATCATCCTTGCGGCAGAACAGGCAAAGAACCTCACAGAGGACAAAAAGGTATATGTTATCGGAACAAGATCAGTTCCCGAGGCGATATCAGCAATGCTGTGCTATAATGCCGAGGAAGATATAGAAGATGTCATTGAGGAAATGAATGAAGCTATCCAGAATGTTAAGACAGCTTCCGTAACATACGCCGTAAGGGATACAAAGATCGGCGACAAGGAGATCGTAAAGGGAGATATCCTTGGTATGCTCAATGATGATATAGCCGTTGTCGGAAAGGACGTAACAGAGGCCACAAAAGAGCTCATTATGAAGGCCGCCGACGAGGACAGCGAGATAATAAGCATTTATTACGGATGCGATGCCACAGAGGAAATGGCTCAGGAAATAGGAGACTTTGTAGAGGAGAAATTCCCTGACTGTGACGTTGAGATCCATGCTGGAAACCAGCAGCTTTATTACTATATTATTTCCGTTGAATAATAAGCGTATTTTAAGGGTGCCGTCAAAAGGGCACCCTTTTATAAAACCGGAATAAAATTTGGAAAGGCCAGGGCTGAGGCGGTTTACTAATGGTCCCAGCTGAATGATGAAAGCCTAAGGGCGTCTTAATGACGCCCTTTTTATATCTTATTTAAAAATGATGAACAGAACTTAAGGAAAGAGGGTGGTGCCATGCTCGAGACAGATATACCCGTAAGTGAGATAAAGGGCATAGGAGAGGGCAGAGCCAAGGCTCTGAAAAAACTGAATATAGTAAGTGTATCTGATGTGCTTTCCCATTATCCCAGGGATTACGAAGACAGGAGCAGGGTAACGCCCATAAAGGAGCTCATACCGGATGAGAGCGCCGTTATAGTGGCTCAGTTAAAGGATGAGGCTAAGACCACATACTTTGGAGGCATGGCCATAACAAAGGCCAGGATATACGATGAAAGCGGCAGTATAAGCGCCGTATGGTATAACCAGCCCTATGTAAAAAACAATATAAAGCCGGGATATAAATATGCCTTCTATGGCAAGCTTACCATAAAGAAAAACGGAGCACGGGAAATACAGTCACCGGAAACTGAGAGGCTGGAAGGTGATGAGTGGCATGGCGGCATAATACCCATATATCCGCTGTGTGCCGGACTCAGCCAGAAGGTGTTCAGGAAAATAGTATATGACGCTTTGAAATTGTCGGAAGGACGTATCAAGGACTATATACCCTTTTCCATAAGGAAAAAATATAAACTGGCCGGTAGGGCCTTTTCCATAAAAAATATCCATATTCCAGAAAGTCTTGAATCCTATGGCATAGCCAGGGAAAGACTTGTATTTGAGGAGCTTTTTATGCTCCAGACGGCGCTTTTAAGACTTAAGAGCGAAAATACGGCGGATAAAAACGGCATAAAGATGGAAAAAACAGATATGACGCCGTTTTTTGATTCACTGCCCTTTAGTTTCACCGATGCTCAGAAAAGGGTATTTGATGAAATAAGCGGGGATATGGTATCGGGAAAGGTAATGAACAGACTGGTGCAGGGAGATGTGGGAAGCGGTAAGACAGCCGTTGCCATGGCTTCAGCCTATATGGCAGTGAAAAATGGTTTTCAGGCCGTTATGATGGCTCCCACGGAAGTTCTGGCAGCTCAGCATTATGAAAGTTTTAAGGCTGTATTTGAGCCCCTTGGCATAAAAATAGAGATAATGACAGGGGGACAGAAGGCAGCAAGAAAAAGGGAAGCACTTTTAGCGGCAGCTTCAGGAGAGGCTGACATAATAGTGGGCACCCACGCCCTAATACAGGAAAAGACGGAATTTAAAAATATAGGACTTGTCATAACCGATGAGCAGCACAGGTTTGGAGTAAGACAGAGACAGACCCTGGCTGATAAGGGAAAAAGCCCCCATGTGCTCGTTATGACAGCCACACCGATACCCAGGACACTGGCACTTATATTATATGGGGATCTGGATATTTCCATAATCGACAGTCTGCCTCCGGGACGACAAAGCATAGATACATTTGCCGTTAATACCTCATACAGGCAGAGGATATATGCCTTTATAAAAAAGGAGATAGAAAAGGGCAGACAGGCCTATATAATATGTGCTATGGTAGAAGAAAATGAAAAGGTTGAAGCCGAGTCGGTACTGGAATATGCCAGAGGGCTTCAGGACACGGTGCTTGGGGATAAGAGGATAGCAGTTGTCCATGGAAAGATGAAATCGGAAGAAAAGGACAGTATACTTAAGGCCTTTGCTGCGGGAGAGACGGATATTCTGGTGTCTACCACGGTAATAGAGGTCGGCATCAATGTGCCCAATGCCACGGTAATGGTCATAGAAAACGCTGAGAGGTTCGGCCTTGCCCAGCTCCACCAGCTGAGGGGAAGGGTAGGACGAGGAAGCGAGAAATCCTACTGTATACTTATATCCGACAATAAAAGTGAGATAACAAGACAGAGGCTAAAAACCATGACCAGCACCACCGACGGATTCAAAATATCAGAGACGGACCTAAAACTGAGGGGCCCTGGAGAATTTTTCGGAACCAGACAGCATGGACTGCCAGGACTCAGGATTGCAAATCTTTACCGGGATATGGATATACTTAAGGAAGCGCAGAAGGCGGCACAGGATCTCATAAAGAGGGACCCGGAACTTAAAATGGAAGAAAATATCGACCTGAAAAGGGAGCTTGAGTCCATATTTTTGTCGGATAAGAGTGGAATTTGAGTACATCGGCCCTTAAATGTGTCATAAAGATTAAATTTTTGTTGTTTTTTAGGAATAAGTTTGGTATACTCATTGTAGTTTGTTCCGAGGTGTATAATAGGTTTTTTCGGATGAAAGTGGAGGTTTTTATATGCGTGTTATTGCCGGAAGCGCCAGAAGGCTTCAACTGAAAGCGCCGGAAGGAATGAATACAAGACCTACAGCCGACCGCGTTAAGGAATCTCTTTTTAATATGCTGAATCCGGATCTGTACGGATGCGTATTTCTTGATCTTTTCAGCGGATCGGGAGCAATAGGGATAGAGGCATTGAGCAGAGGAGCGGCAAAGGCTGTTTTTGTGGATATGTCCTCGGAATGTGCCGGGATAATAAGGCAGAATCTTGAGTTTACAAGACTTGATAAAAATGCTGAAATAATTAACGAAGATGTTTACGGAGCCATAAGAAAACTTGGCCAGAGAGGGGATAAATTCGATATAATATTTATGGACCCTCCATATGCAGGCGGATTTTATTTACCTGTTCTCAGGGAGATAAAAAATGCCGGTATACTTGCCGAGGATGGATATATAGTCGCTGAGGCAGCCAGGGATTATGACTTCGCTGTAGAAGAAGGATTTAAAATTATAAAAGAAAGGAAATGCGGTCCGGCCGTTATGAACTTTCTGAACTTGGAGGAAGAAAGATGTTAAAAGCAATATATCCGGGGAGCTTTGATCCCGTGACTAACGGGCATCTGGACATTATAAAAAGAGCCTCGGCTATGGTGGACACTCTTATTGTTGGTATATGTGGCAATCCCAATAAGATGTCATTGCTGACTGCTGATGAGCGTTATGAGCTTATCAAGGAAGCAACAAAGGATTTGAGTAATGTTGAGGTTATGGAAATTGACGGTATGCTTGGAGAGTTTGCCAAGAAGGTAGGAGCAAAGGTCATAGTAAGAGGCGTCAGGGACATGAGCGATTTTATCAATGAGTTCCAGAGAGCCATAATAAACAAGCAGCTTACCGGTGATGTGGAAACGATATTTTTGGCGGCAAGCCCGGAAAATATAACACTCAGTTCCAGCGCAGTAAGAGAGATACTTGCTTTTAACGGAGATTTGGATATGTTTGTACCTGAGCCCGTTAAGATTAAATTAAAGGAAAAATTCGAAAGAGAGGGATAAGAATGGATGATACAGTATTAAAGCTTCTTGAAGAACTTGAACAGGTAGTGGATGAAGGCCGTTCTTCACCTTTTTCTAACAAAGTTCAGGTCGATAAGGACGAGATATTCGAAATTATCGATGAGATAAAAATGAAGCTTCCCAACGAGATCAAACAGTCAAAGTGGGTCATCGAAGAAAGAAACAAGATCCTTGTTGACGCCCAGAAGGAAGCTGACGAAATGCTCAAGGAGGCTGAAGTGCGCCTTGGAAAACTTGTTGAGGAGCATGCCGTTACACAGAAGGCCTATGAGCAGGCAGCTGAGATCATGGACGCAGCAAAGAAGAGCGCTAAGGAAATGCGTCTTGGTGCCATCGACTATGCCGATGACGTTATGGGCGTAGCTGAACAGCGCTTAAGAGAGATGCAGGATTCCATTGAGCAGGAAAACCGCAAACTCATCGATTTCTACAAAGAGAACATCAATGTTATTTTCGATAACAGACAGGAACTCAGAGGAATCAAAAAAGACTGATAAATATAACGCCGGAATTCATTTCCGGCGTTTTTTTTCGCCAAAAAACAAGAATATGGCAGCGGCAAGAAACGATGACACAGCAAGTATGGATGGACTGTCGGATATTTCCGAAAATGTGGCCGTAAAGACCTCTGTTCCCGCTCCTGAGGGGAAAAACAGGTCATAAAAGAGCACAGCCAGTATATAGGCACAGGCTCCGCAGAAGGCTTTGCCGGTTATATATTTTTTTATGTCTATGCCGCAGTTTCCGATGATGGCCGCGGTCTGAAGATGTACGGATAATCCTCCGAAACAGAGCATGGCACATATTATGGGATAGGAAAGCTCCGGCTTAAAGGAAGATGCGCGTTTTATGCCCTGGGTAAACTCAAGAAGGCCGGAAATGACCGTATCAGCCAGGACATTTCCAGAGGATAAAAACAAAGATATACTTTCCGATATGACAGAAAAAAATATGATACATCCTCCCACTAGAAGAACAGAACCCACAGCCGAGGATATGGCCGAATAAATGCTGGCAGGCTGGGGAGGCTGGACAGCCGCCCTATGTACCGGCTCAGCTGGAAAAACAAAATTAAACAGTATGCCCGTGATAAGGGCTGAGAGTATACATATAAATAGGAAAAAAACAGCTGAATCCCGGTCTGAAAGCATGGATGAGGCCACAGCTGAAATTATGAATACCGCTCCCGGATTATTGCAGAAGGAAAGCAGATGTTCAGCCGTATCTTTGGATATGGCTTTTTTTATGTAAAGGTCTGATATCACCTTGGCGCCAACGGGATAGCCTGACAAAATGCTCAATGGGAAAATAGCCATATATCCGGCTGGAACGCCAAAAAGTGAAAAGATGATCCTGTCAAGGCACGTCTCCCTGGAGGATACGCCAAAGGTTATCCAGGATGATATGACCATAAAGGGAAACAGGGATGGCACAACGGTATTGAGCCACAGCGAAAGCCCTCCGGCGGCGGCCGATGACATTTTATCGCTGTATAGTATGATGCTGAGTGTAAAAAAAACTATAAATAAAATCTTAAAAATTTTACGCATAAAAAACCCCCGACAATACTCATTTATTATTATGAGAGACGGGGGACAAAGATTACTGATATTAAATATTTTCGATTATGACTGGCATGGTGTAGTCAAGGGCACGTTTCTTTCCGGCTGGAGTTGGCTGGCCGAGGTAATATATATCAGTGGCCTTCTTTTCCATATCCAGAAGGGATCTCTGCAGGTCTGATAAATTCCTTTCGTCCCTGTTGACATTGATTATAACGGGAACAGAAGCCTTATGACAGAGGGCACTTACAAGGGGCTCAGCTGATTTTCTGAATCCGAGCACCCTTATATATGGCTCAAATTCCAGGGGAGAGAACCTGCTCTCATGTTCCTTGGTTATGCCAAGAAGAATGTGGCAGAGTATACGCATAAGCCTTGTATGGGTATATCTTTTAGTTTTAAGCTCAGCGCATATATCAGATATTTTATAGGAGTTTCCAACGGTTTTAAGTATCCTGTTTTCAAGCCCCTCTGATACTCCGCTTATTTCCCTCAGATCGTCGGCTGTCATGGTCCTTAAGAGATAGGCCATGGCATCGGAATAGTAGTCCATAAAAATAGCCTGAGACTTCTCGTATATGTCAAAACACTCCGGCGGAACGGTTTGGGCAAGGAGATTCGTTTTACCCTTGTATATGACCTTTCTTACGGCGGAAGCGGAAGCTATGGTGCCATTGATCTTATCTGAATTATATTCTGAGCCCGTACGTTTGGTTATGACAGGCTTTATGCCGGATGAGAACATTTTCAGGGCCTTAAGGTATTCGACGGCTAAAATATTGTTGGAAGTGCCAAGTATATCGGGATTTTTCCCTGTCTCACTGCTGAAGGCCTCAGCCCTGGCCACGGGAAAGGATACGCCCTTTGAAAGTTCTGACTTAAGGGTCTCATTGAAGGACTCTGTAGGATTTACCAGGAGCTCAGCCGCTGCCGAGAGGGCTGAAAGATCGTTTGTCTCAGCTCCAAAGGCCAGGTTGTCGGCTATACCTGTCTCAGTTATTATCTTTATGGCTCCGCGGGCAAAATTTTCAGCTGAGGCGGTGGAATAAACCACAGGAAGTTCGATGACCATATCGGCTCCACATCTTAAAGTTGCCCTTGTCCTGGTCCATTTGTCGTATACGGCGCTTTCTCCGCGCTGTACGAAAGATGGGCTCATTACGGCAAATATATAGTCTGAGGATGTGGTCTTTCTGGCGGAACGAAGATGAAATTTATGTCCGTTATGGAACGGATTGTATTCGGCGATTATGGCCGTTGTAGTCATGTCAAAAACCTCCTGTCATTCCGGTGCATTAATTATGCCCGTTCAGTTAAGCATATTCTTTCTATATTATAACAAATTATGTGCCCTGTGTGGCTATTTGCGCCAAATTTTTTATGGAAAACAAGACATTGTTTTTATAAATAAACCTGACGGAAATATAAAAATAATTTTTGCTGTAGATGTCATTAAAAAGGCGGCAAAGTTTTAAAAATTATGTAATTTTTATATAGACTATTTTTGAACAGGGTTATATAATTAGACTTGTATAGCTATGGAGACGGACGAAAAATGCCGTCAAAAAACATCAATAAAATTACTAGGAGGCTTTTGCAATGGATTTTTTAACCAGCATAAAAGAAAGAGCAAAGAAAAATAAAAAAACTATCGTTTTACCTGAGGCATATGAGAGAAGAACTCTTGACGCCGCAGATATGATCCTTAAGGAAGATATAGCTGACCTTATCCTCATCGGAAACAAAGATAAGATCCTTGAGGCAGGTAAAGGCTGCGATCTTTCAAAGGCAACAATTATCGATCCCGAAAACTATGAGAAAATGGACGAGGTTGTAGCTGCTTTCTGTGAAGCCAGAAAAAGCAAAGGCCTTACACCTGAAGAGGCACTTAAGACAGCTAAGGCTGACTACACATATTTCGGTGTGCTCCTTGTAAAGATCGGAGTTGCAGATGGTATGGTATCAGGAGCTATCCACTCAACAGCTGATACATTAAGACCTGCACTTCAGATCCTTAAGACAGCTCCCGGAACAGAGCTTGTATCATCATTCTTCGTAATGTGCTGCAAGGATAACACATACGGAAACGACGGAGTTCTTCTTTTCGCAGACTGCGCTCTTAACCAGAACCCCAACCCCGAAGAACTTGCTGCCATCGCAACAGCTTCAGCTGCAAGCTTTGAGTCATTTGTAGGCGGAGAGGCAAGAGTTGCAATGCTCAGCCACTCAACAAAGGGTTCAGCTAAACATGCCGATGTTACAAAGGTTGTAGAGGCTACAAGAATCGCTAAGGAGAAACATCCTGAAATCAAACTTGACGGAGAACTTCAGCTTGACGCAGCTCTCGTTAAGGAAGTAGGAGAACTTAAGGCTCCCACAAGTACAGTTGCTGGCAAGGCAAACGTACTCATCTTCCCTGATATCGACGCAGGAAACATCGGATACAAACTTGTTCAGAGATTTGCAGGAGCTAAAGCTTTCGGACCTATCCTTCAGGGTCTTGCTGCTCCCGTTAATGACCTTTCAAGAGGATGCAACGCTGAGGATATCGTAGCTTGCGTAGCCCTCACAGCATTCCAGGCAACAATGATGTAATCAATTATTTCACATAAAGATAAGGAGAGAAACAAAAATGAAAATTCTTGTATTAAACTGCGGAAGTTCCTCACTTAAATATCAGCTTATCGACAGCGAGTCAGAAGCCGTTCTTGCTAAGGGTCTCTGCGAGAGAATCGGTATCGACGGTGTTCTCAAACATGAGCCTGCTGGAAAGGAAAAATATGTTTCAAATGATCCCCTTCCCGATCATGCTACAGCTGTAAAGGCTGTTATGGACGCTCTTGTTGACGCAGACCATGGCGTAATCGCTTCTACTCTTGAGATCGGCGCTGTTGGACACCGTGTAGTACATGGTGGAGAGTACTTCGCTAACTCAGTACTTATTACAGAAGACGTTAAAGACGCTTTAAGAAAGTGCATCGACCTTGCACCTCTTCATAACCCTGCAAACATCATCGGTATCGAAGCATGCGAGAAGATCATGCCCGGTATCCCTCAGGTAGCAGTATTTGATACAGCTTTCCATCAGACAATGCCCGAGAAAGCATATCTTTACGCTCTTCCCTATGAATACTATGAAAAATACAAAGTTCGTAAATACGGATTCCACGGTACAAGCCACAGATATGTATCACAGGAATGTGCAAAGCTTATGGGCAAACCCATCGAAGAGCTTAAGATCGTTACTTGCCACCTTGGAAACGGCGCCAGCATCTGTGCTGTAAGAAAAGGAATCTCAGTTGATACATCAATGGGCTTCACACCCCTTGACGGTCTTGCAATGGGAACACGAAGCGGAAGCGTTGACCCCGCAGCTGTTCTTTATATAATGAAGAAAGAAAACCTTTCAATCGACCAGATGGACCACATCCTTAACAAGGAATCAGGTGTACTTGGTATCTCAGGTGTATCCAGCGACTTCCGTGACATCGAGGCTGCTGAGGGCGAAGGAAACGCAAGAGCTACATCAGCCCTTGACCTTTTCGCTTACCGTGTAGCAAAGACAATCGGCGAGTATGTAACAGCTATGAAGGGCGTAGATGCTATCGTATTCACAGCTGGTCTTGGAGAAAACAGCGCAACAATGCGTCAGGTGATCTGTGATTACCTCAGATATCTTGGAATCGAGCTTGACTCTTACAACAACAGCCAGAGAGGAAAAGCCATCGAGATCACAACAAGACAGTCAAGAGTACAGGTATTCGTTATTCCTACAAATGAGGAACTTGTTATCGCAAGGGATACAAGAGACATCGTTGAAGGACTTAAAAAATAAAAATATGCTTAAATTTTTGTAAACCGTGCTTCGGCACGGTTTATAAAAGTTTTGATTGACAAATAATTATGTTGTTAGTATAATTGTTAAAGTATGACTTGCAGGGGTGATTAATAAAGATGAATATTAACATTTCCGCTGTATCGGGAAGACGGGAAGCTAGTTTTCCGTTCAGGTTTGAAGAAAAGCTGGATGGTTTAGGCGGTTATTCTCAGGAGGCGGTTTTTACAACGCCTGTTAGTCTTGATGGAGAAGTAATAAAGGAAGGGGATATTTATTATATCAACGGTAAAGGAACCGTAGGTATAAGTATGCCCTGTGACAGGTGTCTTGAGCCTGTCAATTTTTCCGTTGACTTCGAACTGAATGAAAAATTCAGCAGCAACGCAAGTTATGACGAAGAGATAGAAACTTTTTCGGGAGATTCTATAGACCTTACATCAATTGTGATAAGAAATATATTGGCTGTTTTGCCAATGAAGGTCGTATGCAGCGAAGAATGCAAGGGATTATGCCCTGTATGCGGACAGAATCTTAATATAAAAGATTGTGGATGCGATACGACATATATAGATCCAAGGTTTGAAAGTTTACGTTCTCTTCTCAAATTCGATGAGGAGGTGTAAAGAGAAATGGCAGTACCCAAAGGAAGAGTCTCAAAATCAAAAAAAGGTAAAAGAAAAGCAGCTACATGGAAGATTGCGACACCTACACTTGTACATTGCAGCAAGTGCGGCGAACTGATGGTGCCTCACCACGTTTGCAAGGCATGCGGCTCATATAACAAAAAGGTTGTTACACCTGTAGACTAATTATAAACCTTAAGGCAGCTGTTTTGGCTGCCTTATTTTGTTCTTTAAGAGGGCTTATAAAGGGCTCATAAAAGAGGTGAAAAAGATTGGAAAGAAATATTGTAGTGGCTGTTGACGCAATGGGTGGAGACAATGCCCCCTATGAGATAGTAAAGGGAGTTGTTGAAGCGGTAAAAATATATCCCGTAAAAGTAATGCTTGTGGGCATAGAGGATATTGTAAAAAAAGAGCTTGCGGCATATACTTATGATAAAGACAGCATAGAGATAGTTAATGCCGATGAGGTCATCGGAACGGATGAAGTACCCACAGAAGCCGTAAGGAAAAAGAAAAATTCTTCTATGATGGTGGGCCTTGGACTTGTGAAGGAGAATAAGGCATCAGCCTTTATTTCCGCCGGAAGCACTGGAGCGCTTTTTGTTGGAGGAACATTCACAGTAGGAAGGATAAAGGGTATCGAAAGACCCGCTCTGGCTACATGCCTGCCTACCCTTAAAGGTTTTTCACTGCTCCTTGACAGCGGCGCCAATGTGGACTGTAAGCCCCAGTATCTGGAACAGTTCGCAAAAATGGGCTCTGTCTATGCTGAAAACGTTCTGGGAGTAAAAAAACCCACGGTTGGACTTGCCAACATCGGAGTAGAGAAGGAAAAGGGCAATATGCTCGTTAAAGAGGTATATACCATGCTTGAAAATTCCGAGATCAACTTCATCGGAAACGCTGAGATAGTGGACATACCCAAGGGAGTAGCTGACATAATAGTATGCGATGGATTCGTAGGAAACACCATACTCAAGCTTACTGAAGGACTGAGCAAGGCACTCTTTACTATCATCAAATCCGAGATAACAAAGGGACCCTATAAGCTTGCGGCAGCTGCGCTCAAAACACCCTTTGGCAATATAAAGAAGACCTTTGATTCCGACCAGGTTGGAGGAGCGCCCTATATAGGCCTTAAGGCTCTGGTAATGAAGATGCATGGAAGCTGCAAATCACCAGCTGTGACTAACTGCATAAAACAGAGCATAAGCTTTATTGAAAATGACACTGTAGCTAAAATAGAACAATTAATACAGAAATAAAGGAGAATTTATTTTATGGACACATCTAATATCATTAATATCATTGCGGAACAGCTTGGAGTATCTCCTGATGAGATAACAGAGGATACAGCATTTGCTGATCTTGGTGCGGATTCATTTGACCTTTTCCAGGTTATTTCAGCACTTGAAGAGGAATACGAAGTAACATTTAACACTGATGATACTGACAAGATCAAAACTGTAAAAGACGCTATTGATTATATTAGTAATGTGGTTGCGGAGTAATCATGAACAATACAAATCTGGAACAATTTGAAAATATAATTAAATACAAATTTAAAAATATAGAACTGCTCAAAAAGGCATTCACCCATAGTTCCTATGCCAACGAAAAACATATCGAAAAATATGATAATAACGAAAGGCTGGAGTTTTTGGGAGACGCCGTACTGGAGCTGGTCATAAGCGACTATATTTATAACCTTTATCCCAAGATGCCTGAAGGAGAGCTCACAAAGCTCAGGGCGGGCACCGTATGCGAGGCAAGCCTTGCTGAAAGGGCAGCGGAGATCCATATAAGTGATTTCATTATGCTTGGAAAGGGCGAGGAGACCACAGGCGGACGCCATAGGGACTCAATACTTGCCGATGCCTTTGAGGCTGTCATAGGAGCCGTATATCTTGATGGAGGCATCAACGCCGCAAGGAAACATATCCTTGGACAGCTGGAAAATACAGTCAGCAGGATAAGACTGTCACTGAATATAATCGACTGCAAGACGAGACTTCAGGAAGAAATACAAAAGACAAGTAAAGAGCCCATACATTATGAGATAATCGGGGAGTCGGGCCCTGATCATGATAAGCTGTTTACGGCTGCTGTAAATCATAATGGCAGTGTGCTTGGAGAGGGCAGTGGAAAAAGCAAGAAGGAAGCGGAACAGTCAGCCGCCCTGGATGCCCTTAAAAAAATGAATATAATAAAATAAAGAGACTAAACAGCCCTTTCAGCCAAATGACTTTGACTGAAAGGGCTGTTTTTAACTGCTGTTTAAAAATAGTTAGGAAACAAACAAGAACAAATGTTTGTAAATTTCTTCAATTCACTATACTTTATTTTTTAACTATGGTATACTTGCAAGTATGACAAATAAGGATAAACACTTCTAAAGATATGCCGTAAATATTTTTAAGGATATCAGCAATATTTTGTAAACGGAGGTGCGCTGTATGATAGATAAACCATTTAAAATACATTCAAAATTCAAACCTACCGGAGACCAGCCACAGGCCATAGAAAAGCTTGTGGCAGGTTTTAAGGAAGGTAAAAAATTCCAGACCCTCCTTGGTGTTACGGGTTCCGGAAAGACCTTTACCATGGCCAACATAATCGTTGGACTTCAAAAGCCGACGCTGGTCATTGCCCATAATAAGACCCTTGCGGCCCAGCTCTACAGCGAATTTAAGGAGATCTTCCCGGAGAACGCCGTGGAGTATTTCGTTTCTTACTATGATTATTACCAGCCTGAGGCCTATGTCCCCAGTACTGACACATATATCGAGAAGGATTCGGCAATAAATAATGAGATAGATAAACTCCGCCACTCTGCCACATCTGCGCTCTTTGAGCGAAAAGATGTTCTTGTGGTGGCCAGTGTATCTTGTATATACGGCTTAGGTGACCCGGAGGAGTATAGGAGCATGTCTCTGTCCTTAAGAACAGGAATGGAAAGGGAGAGGGACGATGTGCTTAAACGTCTTGTGGAGCTCCAGTACTGTAGAAATGAGCTGGAGTTTGACCGTGGTATGTTCAGGGTCAGGGGAGACGTGGTAGAGATATTCCCCGTGGCAAACAGTGAAAGCGCCATAAGAGTTGAGTTTTTCGGTGATGAGATAGACAGGATATCAGAGATAGACGTGGTCACTGGAAACGTGATAGGAACCAGGGAGCATGTGGTCATATTCCCGGCGTCCCATTATGTGACTTCCAAGGAAAAGATGCAGATAGCGCTCCAGAATATCGAAAAGGAACTGGAAGAAAGGCTGGCTGAGCTTAAAAGGGAGGATAAGCTCCTTGAAGCCCAGAGGCTGGAACAGAGGACAAGATATGATATAGAGATGCTTTCGGAGATGGGATTCTGTACTGGAATAGAGAACTATTCAAGACACCTTGAACTGAGAGAACCGGGAAGCCCTCCGGGAACACTTCTGGACTTCTTCCCCGATGATTTTCTGATAATAGCGGACGAGTCCCATGTTTCTGTGCCTCAGATAAGGGGAATGTATGAGGGAGACCGTTCAAGGAAAACTACCCTTGTGGAATATGGATTCAGACTGCCTTCAGCCCTGGATAACAGGCCGCTGAAGTTTGATGAGTTTGAAAGCAAGATAAACCAGATGCTTTTTGTATCGGCTACACCATCAAAATACGAGGCTGAACATTCTGAGCAGACTGTGGAACAGGTCATAAGACCTACGGGACTTCTTGATCCTGAGATAACCGTAAAATCCATACAGGGGCAGATAGATGACCTCATAAGCGAGGTAAATAAGACCGTCAGCAGCGGCAATAAGGTGCTCGTGACCACCCTTACCAAGAAGATGGCGGAACGTCTTACGGACTATATGAAGGAAAACGGCGTAAGGGTAAGATACCTCCACTCGGATATAGATACCCTTGAAAGACTGGAGATCATAAGGGACCTGAGGCTTGACGTATTCGATGTGCTTGTGGGCATAAACCTTCTGAGGGAAGGTCTTGATATACCTGAGGTGGCACTGGTAGCCATACTTGATGCAGATAAGGAAGGATTCCTGCGTTCAGAGACCAGCCTTATACAGACCATCGGACGTGCGGCAAGGAATGCCGAAGGAAGGGTAATAATGTATGCCGATGTAATAACGGATTCCATGGACAGGGCCATAACGGAGACCGCCAGAAGACGTGAGATACAGATGAAATATAATGAGGAGCACGGCATAACGCCCCAGACCATAAAGAAAAAGGTCTATGATATAATCCAGGCTACAAAGGCCGTTGATGAGAAGCCGAAGAAGGGGCTCAATAAGGATCTTGAGTCCATGAACATAAAAGAACTGCGCAAAGAGGCCGTAAAGACCGAAAGGGATATGAAACGTGCCGCTGCCGAGCTTGAGTTTGAGAAGGCGGCTGAACTCAGAGACAAGCTTATTGAAATAAAGAAACTTATGAATGGTGAATAAAAATGGGAAAAAATATAATTGAGATAAAGGGAGCCCGCTCCCACAACCTTAAAAATATAGATCTTAATATACCCAGGGAAAAGTTTATAGTATTTACTGGTGTATCAGGCTCAGGAAAAAGCTCCCTTGCCTTTGATACCATATATGCGGAGGGCCAGAGGAGATATGTGGAGTCTCTTTCGTCCTATGCCAGACAGTTCCTTGGACAGATGGACAAGCCCGATGTGGACTATATAGGCGGACTGTCTCCGGCCATAAGCATAGACCAGAAAACGACCAATAATAACCCCAGGTCCACCGTTGGAACGGTAACTGAGATATATGACTATCTCAGACTGCTTTTTGCCAGGGCTGGAATACCACACTGCCCAAAATGCGGCAGGGAGATAAAAAAACAGACCGTTGACCAGATAGTCGACCAGATAATGAGGTTCCCAGCTGACAGCAAAATACAGATACTTGCTCCCGTTGTAAAGGGCAGGAAGGGAGAACATGTAAAACTCCTGGAGGACGCCAAGAAAAACGGATATGTAAGGGTAAGGATAGACGGGATAATATATGACCTTTCCGAGGAGATAAAACTTGAGAAAAATAAAAAACATGTCATTGAGATAGTTGTGGACAGGCTGAAGGTAAGGGACGGCATACAGAAACGTCTTGCGGATTCCGTAGAGACTGCCTCAGCCCTGTCAGGAGGAGTTATCGTAGCTGATATAATCGGGGATAAGAGCGTCACATTCAGTGAAAGTTTTGCCTGCCCTGACTGCGAGATAAGCATACCTGAAATAGAGCCCAGGTCATTTTCATTCAATAACCCCAGCGGAGCCTGCCCGGAATGTTCAGGCCTTGGAATGATGAGAAAATTTTCTCCTGAGCTCATCGTGCCAAATCCTTCTTTGAGCATATCTAAGGGAGCCATTTCCGCGCCTGGATTCAACTCCATAGGCACCAGCGGAAGCATGAGCAGTGAGCTTTTCAAGGCTCTGGCTAAAAAATACGATTTCAGCCTGGATGTGCCCTTTGAAGAACTGCCCGATAACGTAAAGGACATAATATTTTACGGCACAAAGGGAGCCAAGGTAAGGATAGAGTATATGAACGCCAAGGGCATAAGCTACTATGATTACAGCTTTGACGGCGTTATAGGCAATCTCCAGAGAAGATATAACGAGACATCTGATGCCATGAAGGGCGAGTACGAGCAGTATATGACTGAGATAAAATGCCCTGTATGTAAGGGCAAAAGGCTCAAGCCTGAAATACTTGCCGTTACCGTAGGAGGAAAGAGCATATCCGATGTGACTGATATGAGTGTTGCCGAATCCAGAAAGTTTTTCCAGGAGCTCAAGCTCACGGGAAAGGAAGCCATGATAGCCGACAGGATACTCAAGGAGATCAATGCCAGACTTGGGTTCCTTGTGGATGTTGGTCTGGACTACCTGACTTTGAGCAGGTCGGCAGGCACCCTTTCAGGAGGAGAGTCCCAGCGTATAAGG
>JAHZAW010000053.1:35228-62706 GCA_019423725.1 Clostridiales bacterium | reverse complement strand
AGCATAGGACTTCACCAGAGGGATAATGACAAGCTTATAGCCACTTTAAAAAATCTCAGAGATATGGGAAATACGCTCATTGTGGTGGAACACGACGAAGATACGATGTATGCTGCTGACTATGTGGTGGACATAGGCCCTGGAGCGGGCAGAAACGGCGGTGAAGTGGTTTGTGCCGGAACTGTGGAAGATATAAAGGCCTGCGAGAGGAGCGAGACAGGAGCATATCTGAGCGGCAGAAAGAAGATAGAGGTGCCTGTGGAAAGAAGGAAGGCTTCCAAGGACAAATTCCTTACCATTAAGGGCGCTGCGGAAAATAACCTGAAAAATATAGATGTGAAAATACCCCTTGGCATATTTACATGTGTCACTGGAGTATCGGGCTCAGGAAAGAGCTCTCTTGTCAATGAGATACTTTATAAAAGCCTTGCTAGGGATCTGAATTATGCCAAACTCTATCCAGGAAAGCATGACTGCATACTGGGTGAGGAAATGCTGGATAAGGTGATAAATATAGACCAGTCACCCATAGGCAGGACGCCCAGGTCAAATCCTGCCACATATACGGGGCTTTTTGATCTCATAAGAGACCTCTATGCCCAGACAAATGAGGCAAAAATGAGGGGATATACAAAGGGAAGATTCAGTTTCAACGTAAAGGGCGGAAGATGTGAAGCCTGCGGCGGTGATGGAATAATAAAGATAGAGATGAACTTCCTGCCTGATATATATGTTCCCTGTGATGTATGCGGCGGAAAAAGGTATAACAGGGAGACCCTTGAGGTAAAATATAAGGGAAAGACCATATCCGACGTACTGGATATGACAGTGGAGGAAGCCCTTGAGTTCTTTGACAGCATACCAAGGATAAAGTCAAAACTTCAGACTCTTTATGATGTGGGACTTTCCTATGTACAGCTGGGACAGTCGTCGACGACCCTTTCTGGCGGCGAGGCCCAGAGGGTAAAACTTGCCACGGAGCTCAGCAGAAAGAGTACAGGAAAGACCATGTATATACTGGACGAGCCCACAACAGGCCTGCATACTTCCGATGTGCACAGGCTCATAAACATACTTCAGAGGCTGGCCGACGGAGGAAATACGGTAGTTGTTATCGAGCATAATCTGGATGTCATAAAGACAGCGGATTATATAATCGACCTGGGACCCGAAGGCGGAGACGGCGGCGGAAGGATAGTTGCCTGCGGAACACCCGAGGAGATAGCTGAGGTGCCCCAGTCATATACAGGAAAATATCTTAAAAAGTATCTGATTAAATAAAATGATGAGGAAAGTCGAAAAATGTGTTTTTTTGTCTCTTTTGTTGTATAATTAATTATACCGTTAAAGGGAGTGGAAAACTATGAGCCTGGGCGAAAGACTGAGAGAAGCCAGAAAAGCAAAAAACATGACCCAGATGGACCTGGCCAGGGAACTTGGAATAAGTGTCAACAGTGTTGCCAATTATGAGAGGGGAACCAGCTTTCCTAAGGAGGACTATCTGTATAAATTAATGAATCTGCTGGAACTTGATCCGAATTATCTTTTTCAGGACAGCATAAATGGAGGGTTCTGGTTCGAGGAGAGGATGCTTCTTGAAAATTACAGAAGTCTTGATAAAAAAAGCAGATTTTTCATTGATTATATAGTAAGACACGAGGCGGAAAAGGAGATCAGCGAGAGGCTGTCATCCGGTGACGGAATGAATGATTTTCTCTGCCTTGACATAACTGACGGTTTCTGCGGCGAACTCAGGACCGCCACTGGTGATGAAAAGATAAAGAAGATAAAAAAGTCTGAAAGTGCAGATTATCTTGTTATGATAAACGGCAGGAACATAGAGCCGGTCATATACGATGGAGATTTTGTATCCGTCAGATATGCCGCAGACATTGGCAATATGTGCTGGGGGCTTTATAACCTGGACGGCTTTACATGTATTGCGGTAAAGAAGGAAGGAAACCTCTATAATCTGGGCGGCAGAAAGATAAATCTGGAATATATGCAGAAAAAGCCAGTGCTCTATGGCAGAGTAGTGGAACTGCATAAGGTCTCACCCTTCAGAAAACTTATATGATATCATTAAAGTTCCGAACAGCTGAATGCTGTCCGGAACTTTTTGTTTTACAGTATGCTTATATATTCGGAAAAGGCAAAGCCCGCTGTTCCATCATGATAGACACTGTACCACGGTCCATACTGCCCGAATACGGTCAGCTGTGTCCCATTAGGAACTACGGTATTTATATCTGAATCCGATGAAGGATAGGCACGGATATTGAGGTTTCCTCCTGCTGTTGTTACAACAGCCTCCTGGGTGCCGGTATAGGGTATGAATGGCAGGCCGAAATACTGGGTAAGGGAAAGCACAAGATTTGACGCTATGTTTTCCAGATTATTTTTTATCCAGGCTTCATCTTCGGCATTGTCATGGTAGGCCACCTCCACCAGTACCGCCGGAGCCTTTGTACGTTTTACCTCGCCTATACCCGTTGTTGGAACGGCGTTTACCAGTTCGGGGTCAGGGTATATCAGTTTAAGGTTGCCGGCTATTATCTGTGCGGCTTCATACCCTTTGTAACTCCTTGGATAGTAGTAAACATCCGAGCCTTGAAGCTGGCCGGCTATGAATTCCGGCGATGCGTTGGAGTGAAGGGCTAAATGAAAGTCATAGGTGCCTTCGTTGGACTGCCTTATGGAAGAAGAAGCGGTCATATCAGGAGTGTTTCTCACGAAATTAATGCCGCTGGATAAAAGATAGGGTTCCATGTAGTCGGCAAGAAGGTTCATATATTCTTCCTCACTGCCGCCTCCGATGTAGATGTTGAATTCCTGAGTAGAAGGACTAAGATATATTTTTGGCATAACTCCTCCAGAATATTTTTAATTATTATATGTATATTACGATGTTTAAATTTATATAGACTTTAATAACGTAAAATTATATAATTAAAAATAGAGCTTTAGAAAGGATAACGAGAATATGCTTATAGATGAGATAAAAAAGAAAGAGAAAATTTCAGTGGGAGAAGCCCTGGTCATAGGCTATGCCGCTGTCAAAAGCAATATTACCGCAATACTTTTTGTACTGCTGATAATATATTTTCCCATCAATCTGCTGAGCGGCTATATAACCCTATGCATAAATAATATCAGTTCCGGCTTTGACCTGGAATCCATACTTGCAAATCGTGAATTAATAAAAGAATTTGTCAGTTCACCTGAATATATTAGTATAGTAAGATATAATCTGGCCGGCAACCTTACGGATATGGTACTCTTTCCCTTTGGAAATATGGCCGTCATATATATAACAAAGGCTGCCCTGGAGGGTAAAAATCCCGCTTATACAGAGGCTCTTTCATCGTCATTTTCTAACGCAGGAAGATTTATTTTGTCACTGATAGTTTTCAGCCTCTGTGTATTTCTCCTTACGTTTTTAGGCGTAATACCGGGACTTTTTCTTGCGGTGGTATGGAGCTTTTATGTACAGGCTATCGTGATTGATGACTGTTCCGGGATAAAATCTCTTGGCAGGAGCCGTGAGCTGGTCAAGGGAAAATGGTGGAGAACGCTTTTATATGTGATAGTATTTTATGCTCTTAATTATGCTGTGGCATATCTGGTAGGGGCCATATTTATGTTTGCTTCTGATTCATACTTCACCATAGTATTATCCGGAGTTATTTTATCTTTTATAAATATGATATTTGTTGCCGCTAAAACGGTGATATATATAAATTATCAAGGAAATTCAAATATTATAAGCAAATAACAGGAGGACGCTCAGATGCCGGATTTGGAAAAGGAATTTACAAAGGAAGAGTTTAAGTACCTTAACCTTCTTGCAAAACAGTACCCTAATATTACAAGTGCCAGCACGGAGATAATCAATCTCCAGGCCATACTTAATCTTCCAAAGGGTACGGAGCACTTTATTTCAGATATACATGGTGAATATGAGGCCTTCAGCCATGTTCTCAGGAATGCTTCAGGCGTTATAAAAAATCATATAACCTACATACTTGGCACCAGTCTCAGGGACTCTGAAAAGAAGACCCTTGCCACCCTTATCTATTATCCCGAGCAGAAACTGGAGGAGATAAAAAAGACTGAAAAGGATATGGATGACTGGTACAGGATCACCCTTCACAGACTTGTGACCATATGTAAAGTAATTTCTGCCAAATATACCCGTTCAAAGGTCAGAAAGGCGCTTCCACCGGATTTTGCCTATATAATCGAGGAGCTTCTTCATGAGGACAGCTCAGGAGAAGACAAGGAAATGTATTACAATCAGATAATCGAGTCCATAATAAGGCTTGACCAGGCTGACAGATTCATAACCGCCATATCAAACCTTATACAGAGGCTTGCCATAGACAGGCTCCATGTAATAGGCGATATATACGACAGAGGTCCAAGGGCAGCAAAGATCATGGATATTTTGGAGAACTATCACTCAGTTGACATACAGTGGGGAAACCATGATATAAGCTGGATGGGAGCAGCGGCTGGATGTCAGGCGCTTATCTGCAATGTCATAAGGATACAGGCACGTTACTGCAACCTTGATACCATTGAGGAGGACTATGGAATAAACCTCATACCCCTTGCTACATTTGCAATGGAGAAGTATGCAGATGACCCCTGTACATATTTTATGCCTAAAAATTCAGATGCGGACGCTCTGAGTGATAAGGAAGTAATACTTACGGCCAAGATGCATAAGGCCATATCCATTATGCAGTTCAAGATGGAAGCACAGATAATAAAGAGACATCCTGAATTTAAGATGGAAGGCAGGCTCCTTCTGGATAAGATAGACTTTGAAAAGGGAACAATAACCATAAAGGGACAGGAATATCCCCTCAGGGACTGCAACCTTCCTACTATTGATCCCAATAATCCCTTTGAACTTTCCGAAGAAGAACAGGGCGTTATGGATAAGATAAAATCTTCATTTGTAAACAGTGGAAAACTTCAGAAGCATGTAAGGTTTATGTTCAGTAATGGAAGCATTTACAGTATATTCAACTCAAACCTTCTTTTCCATGGATGCATCCCCACAAATGAGGATGGCACTCTTAAGGAAGTGAGGTTCAGAGGAAAGAAACTTAAAGGCAAGGAATATATGGACGCTGTTGAGAGAGCCATGAGGGAAGGTTACTATACAAGGCCTCACAGCGATACAAAGAGGGAATGTCTGGACCTTATATGGTATCTCTGGTGCGGAGAGAACTCACCGCTGTTTGGAAAGGATGCCATGACCACCTTTGAAAGATATTTCATCGAGGATACGGCCACCCATAAGGAAAACAAGAGCCCTTATTATGAAAAGAGAAATGATGAGAGAGTATGCAGGGAAATACTTGAGAATTTCGGTCTTGACCCTGATAAATCACATATAATAAATGGACATGTTCCTGTACAGGTAAGGAAGGGCGAGAGCCCCATAAAGGCCAATGGAAAGCTGTTTGTCATCGACGGCGGTTTTGCCAAGGCGTATCAGAAAGAAACGGGTATAGCTGGATATACTCTTATTTATAATTCGCATGGACTTGTTCTTGTATCCCATGAGCCCTTCGAGTCAACGGAGAAGGCCATAGCGGAGGAAAAGGATATACATTCTTCTACCGTAGCCCTTCAGTACTCACAGGCAAGGATAAGAGTTGCCAGCACCGACATAGGCAGGGAGCTCAAGAAAAACATCGAGGAACTTGAAAAGCTTATGTATGCATACAGGAGCGGTCTCATAAAAGAAATAAAATAATTGGAGACTAATTTTGAAATGAATGAAAAAGCACTGAAAACACTTGAATATACAAAGATCAGGGATAAGCTGGTATCCCTGGCCTTATCCCCCATGGGAAAGGAAAAATGTTCCGAGCTTCTTCCCATATCTGATATGGGAAGCATAACTAGGGAACAGAAGGAGACGACCGAGGCTGTAAATATGGCCCTTAAAAAGGGACGTCTTCCCCTGGGCGGCATAAAGGATATAAGACCTCAGCTGGACAGATCCGTGGCAGGTGGAGTACTTGGCATAGATGAGCTTATGGCTGTAGGAGAATTTCTGTATGTATGCAGAAAGGTAAAAAACTATGCCAAACAGGAAAATAAAGGAGACGTATTCCCTGTGCTGGAGGATTATTTCAATGTGGTAAAACCCATAACCAGCGTTGAGAATGAAATAACAAGATGTATAATCAATGAGCAGGAAATATCGGATGATGCCAGCAGCGGTCTGAGGGCCGTAAGGAGAGAAATAAGGAATGCCAATGGCAGCATAAGGGATAAACTCAATTCCATAATTTATTCAGCGGCCTATAAGACCATGCTCCAGGACGCTGTCATAACCATAAGGAACGATAGATACTGTGTTCCCGTAAGGTCTGAGTATCAGAGCAGCTTCCCAGGAATGGTGCATGACCGTTCCAACACAGGCTCAACGGTATTTATGGAACCCACGGCAGTAATACAGCTTAATAACAGGATAAAGGAACTCCAGTCGAAGGAGAAGGAAGAAATAGAAAAAATACTTGCCTCTCTTTCTGCCCTTGTGGCTGAAAACGCCGATATCATGCAGGCCAACCTTACTGTTATAGGACATTTGGATTTTGTCTTTGCCAAGGCTGAACTTTCCCTTAAAATGAACGGAAGCGAACCTAAGTTTAATACGAACGGCATAATCGACATAAGAAAGGGAAGACATCCTCTGCTCAATGAAAAAGAGGTAGTTCCCATAGATATAAATATCGGAAGGGACTTCAATACCCTTCTTATAACCGGACCAAATACCGGAGGAAAGACCGTTGCCCTTAAGACACTGGGACTTTTTACACTCATGGGACAGGCAGGACTTCATATACCGGCCTTTGACAGTTCCGAGCTGGCGGTATTTGATGACGTGTTTGCTGACATCGGTGATGAGCAGTCCATCGAGCAGAGCTTGAGTACATTTTCTGCCCATATGACAAATATAGTAAGGATACTTAACGAAGTCACACCTAACTGCCTTGTGCTTTTCGATGAGCTGGGAGCTGGAACTGACCCCACCGAAGGAGCAGCTCTGGCCATGGCCATAATACAGCTGCTTCACAATATGAAGGTAAGGACAGCGGTAACTACCCATTACAGCGAACTTAAGGTATATGCCCTTTCCACGGAAGGTGTGGAAAATGCCTGCTGTGAGTTCAATGTGGATACATTAAGGCCCACATATAAGCTGCTCATAGGAATACCCGGAAAAAGCAACGCCTTTGCCATATCCAAGAAACTCGGCCTGCCTGACTATGTTATCGATAGTGCCAGGGAGTTCATAAGCAGTGAGAATGTCAAGTTCGAGGACGTCATCACTGACCTTGAAATAAGCAAGAAATCTGTTATTTATGAACAGGAGAGGGCTGAACAGTATAGGAAAGAGGCTGAGAGGCTCAAAGATGAGGTAGAGGCCCAGAAGAAAAAAATCAATGAGCAGAAGGAAAAGATAATAGCTGATGCCCGCATGGAAGCTAGAAATATATACCAGCAGGCAAAGGAAGAGTCTGACAGGATAATAAAAGAACTCAATAAGGAAGCCAGACAAAAGGCAGGACAGAATAAGCTCAATGAAAAGAGAGCTGAGCTTAAAAATAAAGTATCATCTGTGGATGAGATGATAGAAAAATCAAAGAAAAAGAAAGTCTCATCGGTAAAACCCATAAAGAACCTCAAAAAAGGAGACAGTGTATATATACTTTCATTTGACAGGACTGGAACAGCCCTTTCCGAGCCAGATTCCAACGGTGATGTAATGGTACAGACCGGAAATATGAAAATAAAGGTGCCTCTTAAGGAACTTACCTATTATGACGCTCCCAAGGAGGAGAAGAAAAACACATCCAGAAATGTTTCCCTTGGAGTAAAGGCGGGCAAGAGCCAGTTCATACTTCCTGAAATAGACTGCCGTGGACAGACGGTGGAGGAAGGAATAGGAAACATTGATAAATATCTTGACGATGCTTATCTTGCGGGACTTAAGACGGTCACCATAATCCACGGAAAGGGAACCGGCGTTCTGAGGGAGGCCGTTCAGAGATATTTGAAGAGAAATCCACATGTAAAGAGCTTCCGTCCCGGTGTTTACGGCGAAGGAGAAATGGGAGTTACTGTTGTGGAGCTTAAAAACTCATAAGTTGAAAGGGAGTACTTACTTATGTTTAATGGATTCGGAATCGGCGAGACCATAGGTATAGACCTGGGAACTGCCAATGTCCTTGTGTATATAAAGGGACAGGGCATAGTTCTCAACGAGCCTTCGGTGGTAGCCGTTGACAGAGATACAAACACAATACTTGCAGTCGGCGAGGAAGCCAGGAGGATGCTTGGCAGGACACCGGGAAATATAGAGGCCGTAAGGCCCCTTAAACAGGGAGTCATATCCGACTACGAGCTTACGGAAAAGATGATAAAATACTTTATCGATAAGTCATTTGTAAAAAGGTCACTGGTAAAGCCAACGGTTTCCGTATGTATACCCAGCGGTGTCACGGAAGTTGAAAAGAGGGCTGTGGAGGACGCTGTCCGCCATGCCGGAGCGAGAAATGTAATACTTATCGAGGAGCCGGTGGCAGCAGCCATTGGTGCTGGTATCGATATATCAAGGCCATGCGGAAGTATGATAGTGGATATCGGAGGAGGAACGACGGATATAGCTGTGCTTTCTCTGGGAGGCACCGTTGTCAGCAAGTCCATAAAGATAGCCGGAGATGACTTTGACGATGCCATAATAAGGTTCATAAGGAAGAAGCATAACGTACTTATTGGAGAGGGAACGGCCGAGCAGCTGAAAATAAATATCGGAACGGCCTACGAGAGGACCATGCCGGTTTCCATGGATGTCAGGGGAAGAAATCTTATTACGGGACTGCCTAAAAACATAACAGTCACATCAAATGAGATGCTCCTTGCCTTATCGGAGTCAGCCCAGGGCATTGCGGACGCTGCCCATGATGTACTTGAGCATACGCCGCCGGAACTGGCTGCGGATATAATCGACCGAGGAATAGTAATGACAGGCGGAGGAAGCCTGCTCTATGGTCTGGATAAGCTTATCCAGGAGAGAACAGGGACCAATGTTATGATAGCTGATGGAGCCTTAAGCTGTGTTGCCATCGGTACGGGAAAATACATAGAGTACTGGACCAGCATACAGAATGAGTCAGCTCCTAAGAGATCAGTGCTTCAGACATTATTCGGAAGGGAAAAATAAAAAATATAAATAAATGTCGGATAAATGCGTTGGCTTTATCCGGCGTTTTGTATTATGAGATGAAAAAAACCTGCGGTATTGATACCGCAGGTTTCTTGTTTTTAGAATATGAAGTACATGCACATAAGTGCTGTCATTACCCAAACGGGAAGGGGAGGTATGAGTTTTGTGTTACGTTCAAATATAACTTTGAGCATTGAGATAACTACAAATACGAGCATACCGATAACGATACCTCCAACATAGTCTGACATGTAGATAGTTACGAGCCACATGCAGGCAACGGGAAGAAGTTCAAAGGGATCAAAGTCAAGGCCCTGGATAGTCTCAATAAGAGAGATACCTACAACTACGAGAGCAGCACCTGTGGCAGCTCCGGGGATTATAAGGAAAAGAGGGCTTATGAAGCAGCAGAGGAAGAAAAGTACGGCTGTAGCCACACTTGAAAGACCTGTTCTGCTACCTGACTCGATACCAGCTGCTGACTCTGCGAAGCAGCTTACTGTTGAGATACCAAATATTGAACCAAGGATTGTTGAAGCTGAGTCAACAAGGAATACTTTGCCGAATGCGGGGAAGTTTCCGTCCTTATCAAGGAGGTTAGCTCTTCCGGCAAGGGCAAGTCCTGATCCCATTGTTCCAAAGAAGTCGTTTATAAGGAGCATAAGAAGAATGGGAATGTAGCTCAGTTTAAGTGTTCCAAGGATATCAAGCTGGAACGCAACGTCCTTTATTGAAGAAAGAGCGTTTGTTGTGAATATTGTTTCGGGTATAACTGTAACGCCCATGGGTATACCGATTATAGTTGTAATGATGATACCGATAAGGAGTCCGCCTTTTACTTTATACATATGTCCGTTGATGTTGAACTTAACGTATGTAAAGAAGAAGCAGAGGACAATACCTATTATACCAAGGATCGTATTTTTTGATGTGAAGTCACCAAATACATATCCTGATTCTGTTGCTGCGTATAAACCGCATGAGCTTAATCCGATACGGGCAATAAGGAAACCTACTGCACCAGCGATACCGATCTTAATGTTCTTAGGAAGACATCTAGCAAAAAGCTCCCTAAGGTTGAATAATGATATTAAAAGGAAAATAACACCGGATACGAATACAAGACCGAATGCCTGAGCGTATGTAGCTGTTCCGTCTGCGATCCAGCCGGCGATAAGACCAGGGATAACAAGAACGGGAGCAAGACAGATGGGAGTATTTGAATATAATCCCATGGCCAGACAGGCGATAGCTGTAACGAGTGCTGTACATACGAGCACACCGTTGATATTGATTCCGGGTACTACTGACATTGAAGATGTCATATAGGCAAGAATGTATGCCATGGTAGCGAAGGTTGTAGCTCCGCCGATGATCTCTGTGGAAATGCTTGATCCACGTTCTGAGATCTTAAAAAACTTATCGATTTTTTCTTTCATGATGGAACCTCTTCCTTATTATAAATTATTAAATTATTGCTTTGTCTGTAAATGAATTATTTTATACCATATAATTTCTTTGTGTTTGCCAATGCGATGTCAACTACCTCCTGGGGAGTAACATCGTTTCTTATCTGTGATATCTTTTCGGCAACGAAGGATATCATATCAGGGTACGCGTCCTGTCCGGCCAGATGTGCAGGCGGAAGGAAAGGTGCGTCCGTCTCAAGGAGCAGCTTATCAAGGGGCATGATCTTTACCAGTTCCACAAGTTTTTCGCTGTCGGGATATGTGACCTGGGGTCCTATTCCCATGTAAAGGCCGTACTCAAGAAACTTTTCTGCATACTCCAGCGGTGAAAATACTCGATGTATCTCACCTTTGATGTTATAGTCTTTGATGATTCGCAGTACATCTTCGTCAGCGTCCCTGTCGTGAATCACAACGGGCAGGTCAAGCTGGCAGGCAAGTTCCAGCTGTTCTCTGAAATATTTTTCCTGAGTTTTGGGGTCCGGATGTAATTCATATCCGTAATCCATACCTATCTCACCAATGGCAACTACTTTTTTGTTTTTGCACATTTCTTTAAGTGATGATAAGTAATCAGAGGGGACATTTGCCGTCTCATTGGGATATATGCCTACGGATGCGTATATAAAGTCATACTTGTCCGCAAGATCACATGACCTGAGGGATGACGGGATCTCTGAACCAGATGTTATGATACCGCAGACGCCGGATTCCTTCTGTTTTTTGAGGATACCGTCAAGATTTTCGCTGTAACGGGGATCATCCATATGCGCATGGGTATCAAAAATTCCTTTTAGCATAAAAACACCTCCTATTATAGATTGGACTTGACACAAATCTTATTGGATCTGTGTTCATATAAATGACAAATGTTCATAAAAACGATTTTTTTAATGATATCAAAAACAAAAAATATTGTCAATAATTATTGATTTGTATGAAAAAGAAGGAGAATTTCAGCACATAAAATTTTTATCAAATTTAATGATTATAATGAGATTTTAAAAATATTTTTTTAGCTGTTTAAAATGGCAAAGGGAAAATATGGTTATAATACAGCAAAAAATAACAGAGAACCCTCTTTTGAGGGTCCTCTGTTTATTAATCTTATATCAGTTCATTGAGTTTTCAGAGCCGAGTACATCGGTTATTTTCTTTTCGACAAGGGCTTCGATATCATTTCTAGCCGCTCCAAGATATCCTCTGGGGTCAAATGCGGCAGGATCTTCAGCGAAGCATTTTCTGATGGCAGCTGTCATAGCAAGACGGATATCAGTATCCATATTTATTTTGCATACAGCCATTGAAGAAGCTTTTCTGAGCATTTCAACGGGGATTCCCTTTGCTCCGTTGATCTTTCCGCCATATTCGTTGCATGTAGCAACTGATGCCTGGTCTACGGAAGATGCTCCATGGAGAACTATGGGATAGTTATGGAAGCCGGCAGCTTCAAGTTTTTCAGTTATTGTCTCAAGGCGTTCAAAGTCAAGTTTTGCGTCGCCTTTAAATTTATAGGCACCATGACTTGTTCCGATTGCAACAGCGAGAGAGTCAACACCGGTACGTTTAACAAAATCAACAGCCTGATCGGGATCAGTATATGTTGCATGTCCCTCAGCTACTTTAACTTCGTCCTCAACACCGGCAAGTTTGCCAAGCTCAGCCTCTACAACGACACCCTTTGAGTGTGCGTAGTCAACGATCTCCTTTGTCTTGGCAACATTTTCTTCATAGTCAAGATGTGAACCGTCAAACATAACGGAAGTAAATCCTGATTCGATACAAAGTTTGCATGTCTCAAAATCAGGGCCATGGTCAAGGTGAAGGGCTATATCAAGACCGGTTTCCTCGATGGCAGCATCGACCATTTTTTTGAGATAAAGGGGATGAGCATATTTAAGGGCACTCTTTGATACCTGGAGAATAACTGCTGAATTATGTTTCTGGCAGGCACTTACGATACCCTGGATTATCTCCATGTTGTTGATATTGAATGCTCCGATAGAATATTTTCCCTCATACGCTTTTGCAAACATTTCTTTAGTAGTTACTAATGCCAATTTAAAAAACTCCTTTCTCAAGAACCATTTTTATAAAGCAATAACTTACATTAAAATTATAATACAATAATTGGTGTATAGCAAGTTCGATAAGCCGACAAATTGGTATTTATCCTGATACTTACTGCAGCTGTCAGCCATATACAGGTATTGTAAACACAAATCACTTTTGCTATACTTAGTAAAAACGGAGTTGATAAAAATGAGATATATTTTATTATCTATATTCGCCGCTTTAGTGGATCTGGGATCAAAACAGACTGTGAAAAAATACATGAAGACCGGTGAGAAAAAACAGGTAAAGGGCAGGTTCTATTTATGGCACATAAAAAACAAGGGCCTGGCATATAATAAATTTGAAGACAAAAAGAAAATGGTGCTTACAGCTTCACTGGCAGCCGTGGGAGCAGTGGCTGTATATCTCCTGCATCTTATAAGGATAGGAGCAAAGCCCATAGATAAGGCCGGAGCTGCCCTTATACTCGGCGGCGGACTGGGAAATTTAGCTGAGAGGATAAAAAACGGAGAGGTAACGGATTTTCTGTACATAAAAGCGGGAAAACTTCCTGTTTTTAACATTGCGGATGTTACGGCATCCCTTGGCGGCATAATAGTTGTTTTAAGATCACTGTTCAGATGAAATATGAATATGTTTCATATTATTATGAAATATAGTAAAGTTATACCTGGAATGTAAAAAAATTTTAAGCAATTATTATGCATTATTTAACCTAATATAAAATTATGATATTGAATTTAATAGATAATCGTAGTATAATAAGCACAAGAAAATAAAGTTTCCGGGGATGCTCGACATCCTGTTTATTTTGAACCTACATTTGAAATACGGGAGTCCAAGACGAAAAGAACTTATGCAGGACCGCAAGATAATTCCCTTTGGGCAGCGGATTGCAGAATTTTATCTGCGGACACCCACCTAGCTAAGGCTAGGTGTCAAAAGGCAGGCAACGACATCCCGGGATTAAATTTAAACGGCCTGAAGAATCAGACCGTTGTTTTTTGCCCTTATTCGGGCATAGGACCAGCAAAAACAGTACAGTTATATAGACAAAAACAGGCTCTGATAATCATATCAGAGCCTGTTTTTTATTCTTCATCTTCAGTTTCATCAATATCATCAAAGTGGTATCTTTGTTTTCCAACGGTTTTATTTTTATAGTCGATGGCTTCCTGGGGACAAAGACAGATGCAGGCCATACAGTGGGTGCAGTTTTTGCCCCATACGGGTCTGCCATCCTGAAGAGTAATGTTGTTAAGAGGGCATACTTCCACGCATTTTCCGCAGGATATGCACTGTTCAGAGGCTTTAAAACCATCTGCTTTAACGATGAAAGAATAGAAAAATGGGTTGGCTATACGGCTTAGTATTTTACCGCCAAATCCAACGCTGTCCCTTATGGGAGAGGAGTTGTTTATCCTTTTTGCGGTTATCAGCAGATCCTTGTCAGCCTTTTGGATTATCTCCTCAGCCTTTTCGGGAGAAGGAGCGCTGAAAAGAGCTATGTAATTCTCAGGCATGACAACTGATCTGAGACCTTTGAAAATAAGTTTTTTTCTATGTGCCAGTTCTTTGGCGTAACTCCAGGCATCTCCGGCGCTGTCGCCGCAGGTAAGAACGAAATAGATCCTTTTATTTCCTTTAAATTCAGCATTCATGATGAATTCTTCAACTATCCTGGGCACTCTCCAGGCATAGGTGGGACATACGATAACATATGGAAGTTCTGAATCAAAAACAGCAGGTTTTGAGTTTTTGATAATATCATTAATGGAAATTATATCTCCGCCTGTTACGGAATGAATAAGTTCTGCCGCATGCCTGCTGTTACCGGTGCCGCTGAAATATAATATCATATTGATACCTCCAATTTCAAAAATATATATAACAGTATACCATAAAATTATGAACTATTAAATTTATTTGGGAAATTAGTGCTAAAGCACAACGTATTTATGGGCAAAAATTAAATTTTTTGCATGTAGAAGGATATCAAAATTATTGAAAGTATAAAAAAATATCATAATTTGAATAATTTTATTGCTATATAGCTCTAAAGTGTATATAATAATACTCAATAAGCCGGCCCCTATTCGGACAGGCGAAAAAATAAATATCTTAGGGGGAAATTTTAATGAGCTATGTAGATTCAGTATTGGCTGAACTTATTAAGAAAAATCCCGGCGAACCTGAATTCCATCAGGCAGCTACGGAAGTTCTTAATTCACTCAAGCCTATCATCGAGAAGGATGAAAGATATCAGAACGTCGCTCTTCTTGAGAGACTTGTTGAGCCTGAACGTGTTATTATGTTCAGAGTTCCCTGGGTAGATGACGCAGGAAAAGTACATGTTAACAAAGGTTACAGAGTACAGTTCTCAAGCGCTATCGGACCCTACAAAGGAGGACTTCGTTTCCATCCTTCAGTAAACCTTGGCGTTATCAAATTCCTTGGATTTGAGCAGATCTTCAAGAACTCTCTTACAGGCCTTCCCATTGGCGGCGGCAAGGGTGGTTCTGACTTCGATCCCAAAGGAAAATCAGATAACGAAGTTATGAGATTCTGCCAGAGCTTCATGACAGAGCTCTGCAAATACATCGGCGCTGACGTTGACGTTCCCGCTGGTGACATCGGTGTAGGCGGAAGAGAGATCGGCTACCTTTACGGACAGTACAAGAAGATCACAGGCAAGTATGAAGGCGTTTTAACAGGAAAAGGTCTTACATACGGCGGATCACTTGTTCGTACACAGGCTACAGGATACGGTCTTGTATATATTGTTGATGAGATGCTCAAAGCAGCTGGAAAGACTCTTGAAGGCCAGACAGTTACAATCTCAGGTGCCGGAAACGTTGCCATTTACGCAGCTGAAAAGGCTATGCAGCTTGGCGCTAAGGTAGTAACACTTTCTGACTCAAACGGATGGGTTTATGATAAAGACGGTATCGACCTTGACGCTGTTAAAGAGATCAAGGAAGTTAAACGTGGACGTATCAAAGAGTACCTTCAGTACAGACCCAACGCAGAGTATCATGAAGGCAAGGGCGTTTGGACAGTTAAATGTGATATCGCTCTTCCATGCGCAACACAGAACGAGCTTCTTGAAGAAGATGCAAAGACACTTGTTGCAAACGGATGCTATGCTGTAGGTGAAGGTGCAAACATGCCCAGCTCACTTGAAGCAATCGATGTATTCCTTAAGAATGGTGTTCTTTTCGCACCTGCTAAGGCTGCAAATGCCGGCGGTGTTGCAACATCAGCTCTTGAGATGAGCCAGAACAGCCAGAGACTCAGCTGGACTTTTGAAGAAGTTGACGCTAAACTTAAAGGCATCATGGTAAACATCTACAAAGAAATGTCAGCAGCTGCTAAAGAATACGGTTATGAGAACAACTTCGTTGTAGGAGCTAACATTGCCGGATTCAAGAAGGTTGCAGATGCTATGCTCGCTCAGGGTATTGTATAATCCTTTAAATACGTTAAAAAAAGTAGTAAGTAATAACCGCGGCCCCTGCCAGTATAGGCAGGGGCTGTTTTAATATTTGCTTTTTATTTTTAAAAATGCTACAATAACTTCGCCTGAAGAATGGAAATATAGGAAGAATGGGCATATAAAATGAAAAGAGTGGATAAATATGATAGATTACAAATATGATACACAGCTCCTCATAGAGGGAAAAGATCTTTCTGAGGATGAGATACATGATTATATAATGAATAATATAGAGGGAGACTGTCTCATAGCAGTCGGAGATGAAGAACTTATTAAGGTACATTTTCATACGAATACACCATGGAAAGTACTGGAATATTGTGCTTCCAAGGGTGATATTTATGATGTAGTTGTAGAGAACATGGAAAGACAGGCAGATGGGCTTCAGGGCTGAAATGGCCGATTTGCGGGCTGTGCATAACCAAACCTTAAGTAATTTGTAAATCTTATTTTATTGCAATGGTAATTTTTTTGGTTTATAATGTATTAATTGATTAAGATAGGCGGATTGTGCCGTTTTTTAGGTATTGGGAGTAATATATATGGACAATATGGATGAGACTTTTATTGTTATAATGCTCAGGGATAAGGAAACCGGTTTTCTGGAAAAGGAACTGGGATGTTATGCCGTTGATGATGAAGACGGCCTGATTTGTAATGCTTACGCTTCGGAGGAAGAGGATGGCCTTTATGTATACCTTAAGCTGACCACCGGAAGGGATGTTGAAGACTGGGAATATGATGCCATATTCGACTACTATGATCCGGAAACGGTAATGGCGGAGGCTGAATCCGTAACTGAAGAGGACGGAGGATATAATCCCGTATGGGTAGTGAAATTCAAGTTTAATGATGATACGGAACTTATGGAAGAAAAGATAAAAAAACTGCTTGAATTGCATAAAAAGGAGCTGGTCTCAGTTTATGAAACAATTGCAGATAAAAAGGAAGAATACAGTGATAACTGAAAGGTTTAAATATATATTTGTAAGAATGCTGCTGGTAGTATGTGCGTCCTGTGTAGCTCTTTCCGGATGCAGCCACGATGATGATGAACCGGAAAAAAATATCGAAAGCGGCGGAAACTTTGAAGAAAATAAAAACGATCTGCAGGATGAGACACTGACAGATGCTGATAAACCCGACGACAGTGTCGAGAATAATACAGCCCAGCAAGACGACCAAAATGAGGTGAATGCAGGTCCTTCTGGAAACAGCAGCACCAGCGGCAGCCAGAGCGGAGGCCAGACATCATCATCAAGGCCCTATAAGGACCCGTCTCTGTCTTCCTACTGGACAAAGCTTGAAAGTACGGCAAAGGCGGGACAGAATTATTACACGGAATATTATACAAAGACCAGAGTTATAACTAAAAACGGTTATTTATATAATTACGCTGCCAGCACCCAGATAACAACGGACTATCTGGTCAGTGAAGGAAAACTTTCATCTTCATCTACATCTTCCAATATATCCATAATGCTTATGTATGGAAGGAATATAGCCACCTATGGAGGCAGCGGAGTTTATATAGCAGGAACTGACAGAGAATTTACTGTGTTTGCTTTTATGAAGCATCCCAGTGAGGATAAATACATATTTACATCGGCAAATGGCTCTTACGGAAGTATGAGCACCAGTGCCTATAATTCACTTATGGCCTCATATTCCATGAACCATGGAACAGTAAGACGACTTACTCCGTCCAACAGCGAGTATGACAGGATACTCAGCTGCATCAGGATGTATGAGAGCAAATATGAGCAGTACTTTGTAAGGAGTATATCGGTGGATGACAAATATGCCTTTGTGGTCCTGAGTGCCAGGGCAAATTCGGCCACCATCAGGGAATATATACTCAGATATGATAATGGTATATGGGAAGTTGTAATGGACGACCTCGAGTCCGAAGGAAGGCTGCCTGTAACGGTAAATAAGAACCTGCCTGACTTCAATATGGATATGCTTCCTTCATATTCTATAAAGGATTACACCATGCTCACGGATTATACCGCTGTGATGGATGCCCTTACTAAGGCTGGATTCTATGCTAAGGATGATACTTTCTATTATTTCTGCGGCACCGAAGATTTCTGTTATATGATAACTGACAGTGGAAAGAGGTTCCTCTGCCATAATAATAACGGAACTTGGGAGTGCTACTGGGTAGTGGATTATTATGAGGCATTGAGCAGGCTTCAGAGCCTCTCAAGCAATCCTCCTACATTTATACTGCTTGATCTGGAGTGATAAAATATGAAATACATTGTCAGGGGAAAGGACATAGTACTTACGGAATATGACAGCTTTGTTATTTCCCAGACCCTTGAATGCGGACAGTGTTTCCGCTTTGAAAAAATCGATGAGGAAAACTATATAGTCATTGCCTTTGGAAGGATATTAAATATCTACCAGGACGGAGACGACATAGTATTTGCAGATACGACCGAAAAGGAATTCAATGATATATGGAAGGGATACTTTGACCTGGACAGGAATTATATGGGCATAAAGCTTAAAATATCTGAAAACGATGAGATACTCAGAAAAGCCATTGCCTATGCACCGGGCATAAGGATACTTAACCAGGAAAGGTTTGAATGTCTTATATCCTTTATCATTTCCCAGAACAACAGGATACCCATGATAAAAAAGGTCATAGGTAATATAAGTGAGAAGTATGGAAAATATATAGGAGAGTTCAATGGAGCGGCCTATTATTCCTTCCCTGAGCCCCAGGAGCTTGCCGCAGCCGATGAAGCGGGACTTATGCAGTGCAAGACCGGATTCAGGGCGAAATATATAATGGACGCCGTGGAAAAGGTGCTTAACGGCCAGATAGACCTGGATGACAATGGCGCAGACACCGATACCCTCAGGAAAAGACTCATGGAGATAAAGGGCGTTGGTCCTAAGGTGGCTGACTGCACCATGATGTTTTCCTTCGGAAGATGCGAGACATTCCCCACGGACGTATGGGTAAAGAGGATAATGAGCGAACTTTATTTCAATGGCAATGAGGTCGGAATAAAGGAGATACATAAAAAAGCGGATGAATGTTTTGGCGAGTATGCTGGATATGCCCAGCAGTATCTGTTCAATTACGCCAGACAGTTTAAGATTGGAGCTTAAAAGCCAGGCAGGATAATACCTGCCTGGTATTTTTAATGTTAAATTTCAAAAAAAGACTTGAATTTTTAAGGACGTGTGGTATTATTATAGATGTGATGTATGACGTTATGCTTTGCAGGCGCAGTGTTATGTCGCCGGGTAAGCATAATAATTCCCGAATTATATAACCTCTGAGTATGGTGAAAGCCATACCATGTGATGTATCGTTTAAAGTTGTATCGGTAATCCCCAATCCCCGAAATAAGAACTTTATGTCGCACAAAAAATCCGTACATTTGTGATGTACGGATTTTTTGCATATGCTTAATTTTCATTGATTAAAATATTGATTTGGAGTATAATAAAGCTGACAAAAGGCAGTACTTTGTTATGAAAGGAGATTGAGATTATGTTAGTTAAAAGTGGAGAAGGCATGCATGAATACCGTGTCATAAGAAACGGCGTTGGAGAAATTCTTATGGTCAATAAGTTTGGTCCCGATGAGACAGACAACAGATGCAAAATGGTAGCCGAACTCAATCTGGAGCCCGGTCAGTGTACAGGTTTACACGCACACACAGATGATGTGGAAATGTTCTATGTCCTCGAGGGAGAGGTAGCTTATATCGAAGACGGAGAGGAAACAACTATCCTTCCCGGTGACTGTACTGCTACATCAAGAGGATCAAAACATCAGATAATCAATAGAAGCGACAAACTTGCCAAGGTTCTTGCGATCATAATAAAATAACGGATACATAGGCGTGCCGGATTAATTATTATCCGGCACGCTTTTTTTGTTTACAGCCTGTTTTATAGGTGGTAAAATTTATATAAAGAAGGAGGGGCTTTACGATGGATAAAATATGTATTATAGGTATTGCCGGAGGAACAGCGTCGGGAAAAACGACCATAGTCAATAAGTTAAAAAAATTATTTGAGGACGATGTTGAGCTTATAAGCCATGACTGCTATTATAAAGCCCACGATGATATGCCTTATGAGGAAAGGGCAAAACTCAACTATGACCACCCTTCGTCCTTTGATACGGACAGGATGATCGAGGATATCAAGGCTCTTAAGCGTGGAGAGACCATATACAGGCCTGTATATGATTTCAGTATACATAACAGAGTGCCTGAGACCGTAAAGGTGGAGCCTAAAAAGGTAATACTCATAGAGGGAATACTTATATTTGAGAATAAAGAACTGAGAGACCTTATGGACATAAAAATATTTGTGGACACAGATGCCGATGAAAGGCTTATGAGAAGGATAGTAAGGGATATGAAATACAGGGGAAGGACTATAGAGTCCATCATCACACAGTATCAGACGACAGTAAAACCCATGCATGAGGAATTTGTGGAGCCGTCTAAGAAATACGCCGACATCATAATACCCAGAGGCGGAGAAAACCAGGCAGCCATGGATATCCTTCAGGGACATCTCAATATAATGCTCAATAAAAACAGTTGATTTGAATTTATTACCGGGCCGGATATAAAACATCCGGCTTTTTATGATATAAGGTATATTTAAAAGGTGAGTTTATGGGAAAAATTTTGGTGATCGCCGAGAAACCGTCGGTGGCCAGGGACATAGCAAAGGTTCTGGAATGCAGACAGAAGGGTGAGGGCTTCATCTCTGGGGACAGATATATGGTAAGCTGGGCTGTGGGCCATCTGGTCACACTTTGTGAGCCGGAGGACTATGACAAAAGCCTGAAGAAATGGAGTGCAGCCACTCTTCCGATAATACCGGAGCATATGAAATTAAAGGCCATCCGAGGCAGCAAAAAACAGCTGGATATACTTAAAAAGCTCATGAACGACAAGGAAACTGACAGCATAATATGCGCCACCGACAGCGGCCGTGAGGGCGAGCTCATATTCAGGTATATATATGACTACAACAGGTGTAAAAAGCCGTTTCAAAGGCTTTGGATATCCAGTATGACCGATGCGGCCATAAAGGAAGGTTTTGAAAACCTGAAGGACGGCAGTGAATATGACCTGCTGTATGCCTCGGCAAAATGCCGTTCAGAAGCGGACTGGCTTGTGGGCATAAATGCCACCAGGGCATTTACCGTAAAATATGACGCTCTTTTGAGTATCGGGCGTGTCCAGACGCCAACACTGGCCATGATAGTTAAAAGACAGAATGAGATAGAAAACTTTGTGCCTGAAAAATATTATGAGGTATCAGCGGATTACGGAGATTTTAAGGGAACTTGGACAGATAATAAAAATTCCACAGTTATAAAAGAAAAATCTGATGCTGAGGATATAGCCGCAAAGGTGGACGGCAGGGACGGAGAGGTGACGGAAGTCAAAAAGACGGCTAAACAGACACTTCCTCCCCAGCTTTATGACCTGACGGAGCTTCAGAGGGACTGCAACAAGATGTATGGATTTTCAGCCCAGAAGACCCTTGACATTGCCCAGAGCCTATACGAAAAAAGAAAAATGATAACCTATCCCAGAACGGACAGCAGATATTTGAGCGATGATATGATACCTAAAATAAAGGTCATAATGAGAAGGCTGGTGAATGCGGGGATATTTGCTGATTATGCCCAGGCGGTCATAGATATGGAGAAACTTCCGATAAATAAGAGGATAGTGGATAACAAAAAGGTAACGGACCACCATGCCATAATACCGGCGGACAACAGCTTCAAAAAGGACAGTCTGACACCTGAGGAAAAGAAGGTATTCGGACTGGTGGCCTTGAGATTCATAGCTGTTTTTGGAGATCCCTATAAATATACTTCCACCAAAATAACTGTGGAGTGTGAAAATGAAAAATTCGTCTCAAAGGGCACCACAGTGACGGATGAGGGATGGAAAAGGCTTTACAGGGAAGTTTATAAAAATAACAGGGAGAAGGAAAACATACTCCCGGATGTTTCAAAGGGAGATATGGTAAATATCAAAAAAGCCTCCATTGAGGAAAAGGAGACAAAGCCTCCCGTGCAGTACAACGAGGCGACCCTTCTGACGGCCATGGAAAACGCGGGTAAAAATACCGACGATGAGGAGCTCAAAGAAAAACTCAAGGAGTACGGCCTTGGAACTCCGGCCACAAGGGCAGCCATAATAGAGAGGCTCATAACCGTTGGGTATATCCATAGGAAGGGTAAAAATCTCGTGCCCGATGAAAAGGGCCGCCAGCTCATATCCATCGTGCCGGATGAGATGAAATCACCGGTGACCACAGGTAAATGGGAGAAGGGCCTGGGCTCCATTGCCAAGGGGAATATGGCCTCGGAAAAATTTATGGCCAGCATAGACAGATATGTAAAATATCTGGTGCAGTATGCGGGCTCAGCTTCAGCCGATATAAAGATAGAGGATAAAAGAAAGAAAAAATCATCGGGAAAGGCAAAGTCCTTTGGAAAATGTCCTCTATGCGGAGGGGATGTGCTGGAAAATACCAAGGCATTCTACTGCGGAGGCTGGAAGAACGGATGTAAATTCACAATTTGGAAGGACTGCCTTGAAAGATATGGTGTGAGCCTTAGCGGTAAGCTGGTACAGGACCTGCTCAAAAACGGCAGCATAAAGGACCTTCCTGTGGTAAAGGCCCAGACCGGAGAAAAATGCACGGCTGAGCTCATATATAATAAGGAAAAGGGTATACTTGAACTTGCTGGAATGACCCTTGCGGCAGAAACGGATAAGGCCCAGCTAGATAAATAATAATCATATAAGGCTTAATATAAGGTCTTCGAGGCATTTGGCAAAACGTTTGTCATCTTCTGCCGTTCTGGCGTTTATGTGGCCGCTTCGCTTTCCTCCACGGCGCTGTTTTGCGGAAATATGGCGGCGGAAAAGCAGGGCATCTATATTTTCGTTAGTATATAAAAAGCCGTTCTGGTTTATGATATGGGCGCCCTTTGCCATAAGCATGCAGGCAAGGCCGTAATCCTGGGTAACGGCTATGTCGCCTTTTTTGACCAGGTTGGCTATGGCTATGTCAGCTGAGTCATGGCCCTTGTCTACGGTTATGACCTCACAGGGCATGTCATACATAATGTGGCTGGTGTCGGTGACCATTGTCACAGGGATATTATATTTTGATGCGGTTTCAAGTATTATTTCTTTGACGGGACAGGCGTCAGCGTCTACGATTATCTTCATGACGGTATTCCTTTCTGTTTTTGAAGGTCAGTAATGCTTGACTGAAAGATGTCTTTTAAATATAATAATAAGTTAGATAAAGTGTGTCAATTATGTTATTTTTTTAAGGGTGGATATTTATGATAAAAAGCATGACCGGTTACGGAAGATGTGAAAATGAAGCGGATGGACGAAAATTCAGCGTTGAGATAAAATCTGTCAACCACAGATATAACGATATTTCCATCAGACTTCCGAAATCGATGAATTATCTTGAGGACAGAACAAGAAAAACTCTTACGAAAAAGATAATGAGAGGCAAAACAGATGTTTATATCAGCTTTGAGACTTTTTCGGAGGATGACGTTAATATAAAGGTAAATGAGCCTCTGGCAAAGGCTTACTGCGAAAAACTTAATTTTCTTCGTGAAACATATAATCTTACGGGAAATGACACCCTTGATCTTGTTGCCAAATTCCCTGATGTCATAACGGTGGAAAAGGTAGAGGAAGATGAGGATACATTATGGAACACACTGCTCCCTGCCCTTGAGGGCGCCCTGGATAACTTTATAGCCATGAGGGAAACTGAGGGTGAGGCACTCAAGGCGGATATACTTGTAAAGGCTGACGGCATCGAAAGTCTTGTTGAACAGATAAGGGAAAGGGCTCCGCTGGTGGCTGAGGACTACCGCGAGAAGCTCACTGCAAGACTTGAAGAGCTTTTGGCTGAAACTCCCATAGATGAACAGAGGATACTTACGGAAGTTACAATTTTTGCCGACAGGGCATGCATCGATGAGGAGATAACAAGACTTACCAGCCACATAAGCCAGCTCAGGGATATATTTGAGAAGGATGAGCCCATCGGACGAAAACTTGACTTCCTTGTTCAGGAAATGAACCGTGAGGCAAATACCATCGCTTCAAAATCAAATGATATAAAGATCACTCAGCTTACCATCGAGCTTAAGAGCGAGATAGAAAAGATCCGTGAGCAGATACAGAATATAGAGTAAAGGAGCACTCTATGAGCATAAGATTTATTAATATCGGATATGGCAACATAGTTTCTTCCGAAAGGATAGTCGCTATCGTATCTCCTGATGCGGCTCCGGTAAAGAGGCTGGTTCAGGAGGCAAAGGCAAACGGCAATGCCGTTGATGCCACCTGCGGGAGAAAGACCAGAGCGGTCATCGTATGCGACAGCGGGCATGTTGTTTTGTCGGCGCTTATGCCGGATACGATACTTTCAAGGCTTCAAAGCTTTAAGGATACGGAAGATGAATAGAGGTTTTTATTTATGGGAAAAGGTGTTTTGCTTATTATTTCAGGACCATCCGGTTCTGGTAAAGGCACTATAGTAGAAAGGCTCGTTTCGGAACTGGGATATTCGGTTTCGATATCAGCGACAACAAGAAGTCCAAGACCCAATGAGGTGGATGGTGTGCATTATTTCTTCAATACTGTGGAAAGTTTTGAAAAAATGATAGCAGCCGGTGAACTTCTTGAGCATGCCAGATTCTGTGACAACTATTACGGTACGCCAAAAAAATATGTTGAGGATCAGATAAAGGCAGGCAATAATATAATCCTTGAGATCGAGGTGCAGGGAGCGCTTCAGGTCAAGGAAAAGTATAATGACGCGGTACTTATATTTACGATGCCGCCCACCCTTGAGGAACTGAGAAGAAGGCTCGTAAACAGGGGCACTGAGGATATGGAAACAATAGATAAACGTATAAAGAGGGCGGAAGAGGAACTGGAATATCTTCCCCAGTATGATTATCTTGTAATAAATGACACGGTTGAACAGGCAGTTAAGGATGTTGACTGCATTGTTAAGGCAGAGAGAATGAAATGCAGCCGCAATCCGGAGTTAAAGAATAAATTTAAAGGAGATGCTTTGAAATGATACATCCTTCATACACAGAACTTATCGATGTTTTAAGCGGACAGGAGAGCCTTGATGATTCAATGCTCAGCAGATATACAATAATAATTGCTGCTGCAAAAAGAGCAAGACAGCTCGTTGACGGAAGCCAGCCTCTTGTTGACAATGTAAAGGTAGACAAACCGGTCTCCATTGCTGTAAATGAGCTTTATAACTCAAAGATTAAGATCATAAGCCATAATCCCGATGAGGAAGAGGCTAAGGCTGAAGAAGAAAACGAAAAACATGAGCTTTCTGAAATAAGCCTTGACAATTATGGCGATGAGGAATAAATTTAAGCCAGTATAAATCATGATCGACGATTAAAGGAATATGGCGTGCCGGACGATTCTTGGCGCGCCTTTTTTGATACTGAGGTGTTTTTATGTTTGCGCAGGTGATACTCAGCATATCCCATACAAGTATAGACAGGGTCTTTGACTACGGTGTGCCTGAAGAGTTTGAAAAAAAGATAAAAACAGGAATGAGGGTAAGGGTGCCCTTTGGCAGGGGAGAAAAGATCAGTGAAGGCTATGTTGTGGGGCTCAGCAGCGAGAGCGAAGTTGAGGCGGACAAGCTGAAATATATCAAGGAGATCCCCGACGAATTCGCCGTATTTTCCGATGAAATGCTGGAACTTGCCAAATGGATGAAGGAAAGGTATTTCTGCACTCTTTCTGCTTGTCTTAAGACCATTATGCCCGGCGGCATCAAGGACAGGACGGACTATTATGTCAATGTAAAGTATGTAAGGCCGGCTGAAAATTTTATGAATTATCTGGGCGTCTATGATGGAAACAAAAAGAAGCATAAAAGAGCCGAGGTCATAAATTATCTGGCGGAAAACGGAGATGTGAAGCTTTCTGAGCTCAAGGCAGCCATAAAGGGAGCGGAATATGCCATAAACGCCCTTAAAAGTGAGGGCTGTGTGGAAGTATATGACAAACAGGAGCTCACTAAGGCCTACTGCGGCTGTCTGGAGGATAATACCGATCCCATAGTCTTAAATAGAGAACAGGAAAATGTACTTGATATATGGGAAGACGAGAGAAAGGGCAAAAACAGGCCTCTTCTTATCCATGGAGTGACCGGCAGCGGAAAAACTGAGGTCTATATAAGGATAATAGAAAAAATACTGTCCGAGGGAAAGCAGGCCATTGTCCTTGTGCCTGAAATATCCCTTACTCCACTTATGACGGGCAGGTTTATGAAAAGATTCGGCCAGACGGCCGCTGTCACCCACAGCAGGATGAACAGAAGGGAAAGGTTCAACTGCTGGAAAAGGGCAAAAGACGGACAGATATCCGTTGTTATCGGCCCCAGGTCAGCACTGTTCACTCCCTTTGATAATCTGGGAGCAGTCATTGTGGATGAGGAGCATGAAAAAAGCTACATATCGGAAACAGCTCCTGCCTATGATGCCGTGGAAACGGCGGAAAAGCTCTGTGAGATAACGGGAGCGTCCCTTGTTATGGGAAGCGCAACGCCATCAGTAAGGGCTATGTACATGGCGTCCAGGGATGAGATAAGATACAGCTCCTTGAGAAACAGAGCCAGGGAAGGAAGTATGGAGCCGGAAGTATCCATAGTTGATATGAGAAAGGAACTTGAGGAGGGCAACAGGAGCATATTCAGCCGTCCGTTATATTCCAAAATGAAGGAATGTCTTGAAAACGGCCGTCAGATAATGCTTTTCATAAACAGGAGAGGGTATTCCACATTTGTATCGTGCAGAGACTGCGGATATGTTATGAAATGCGGCCACTGCGATGTGTCCTATAAATATCATGCCTCGGATAATAAACTTGTGTGCCATTACTGCGGTGATACAATAGATAAGCCGGAGACCTGCCCGGTATGCGGCTCAAAAAGGATAAGGTATTTTGGCACAGGCACCCAGAAGGTAGAGGATGAGATAAAGAAATATTTCCCCGGCGCGTCGGTGATAAGGATGGACTCAGATACAGTCACCGGAAAAAACGGCTATATAGATATACTTAAAAAATTCGGAGA
>JAHZAW010000053.1:13667-35218 GCA_019423725.1 Clostridiales bacterium | reverse complement strand
TGTCCCGTGTGGGTGTGATCGCTGCGGATATGTCCCGCAACACCGGTGAGTATGACGCTTCGGAAAGAACTTACCAGCTCATAACCCAGGTGGCCGGAAGAGCCGGAAGAGGAAAAGTGAGAGGAAATGTCATTGTCCAGACCTATACTCCAGATAATCCGGCAGTGGTCGCAGCAGCTGATGGAAACTGGCGGGAGTTTTATAAAAACGAGATAGAATACAGAAAAAATATGGGATATCCTCCATGTGTTGAATATGCGGTACTTGAGTTTACGGGAAAGGATGAGAGGAGCGTCATTGAGGCTGCACATAATGCCGCTGATGAACTGAGAAAATATGACGTTAAAATACTTGGTCCAGTACCACAGATCGTATCAAAGGTCAGGGATGAGTATAGATGGATGATAACCATTAAGGATACGGAGGCTGAGAGGGTAAAGGAGGCTGTTTCGCAGGTATATGGAGGAATGGCCGGAAAATTTGAGGCTGCGGGAGTTTATCTCAATCCAAGACTGTTATAATGACGAATATAAGGAAGCATTCCGTTGAGGAATGCTTTTTTGTTAAACTATTAAAAAATGTATGAAATCTATGTTATATGCCTAAATATCTGTCAAAATAGTTAAACTGTATAAATTTTAATATTATTAATCATTTATCCACAGGGCTATTGTCAAATAATATATTATCACTAAAAAATAATGGCAATAAATGAACGCAATTATACAATGGTATTCATATAAGAACATTAAATATAAAAAAATATGTTAAATGTTTGTTATGGTTATTTACAATATAAGATAAATTTGTTATACTTCGCTGTGGGTGGTATTCTCGCAGAAACTATACCGTTTTATCTTCATATAAAGCATATAAATCGGGAAAGCATATATCCCTTGAAGCTTGATTTTATGGGAAATGTGACTTTAGATCGAACTTATTTTTTGTATGGCCTGCGGCGCGGCCGTGGGATTCCTGTTTATGCCGTTTTTTAAGCGGCCCTGTAAATTTTCTTATATTTTTGAGTTTGCTGCGGTATTTTCCTGCTGAGAGACCAATATTTGCTGACAAATTTTAGCACTATATATTTTCATTGTGTCAGGGGGAAACAACAAATGCTTAAAGGCAAAACTGTAGTTATCGGAGTTACCGGAAGTATTGCGGCATATAAAATGGCTGATGTGGCAAGCTCACTTGTAAAGATGCATGCTGACGTTCACGTTATTATGACAAAGAATGCCTGCAATTTTATAAATCCCATTACTTTTGAATCTTTAACTAAAAATAAATGTATCGTAGATACTTTTGACAGAAATTTTGAATTTGATATAAAACATATTTCTCTTGCAAGGAAAGCAGATGTATTTATGGTCGCTCCTGCTTCTGCAAATATTATCGGAAAAATAGCTTCAGGCATTGCCGATGATATGCTGAGCACCACCATAATGGCTGCCGACTGCAAAAGGATAATAGCTCCGGCTATGAATACACATATGTATCAAAATCCCATCGTCCAGAGAAATATAGAGACACTTAAACAGTTTGGATATGAATTCGTATCACCTGCCAGCGGAAGACTTGCCTGCGGAGATGTGGGAGAAGGAAAACTGGCTGATGTAAATACACTTGTGGAGAGCATAGTTATGGCCCTGGCAAAGAAAGACCTGGAAGGAAAGAAGATCGTCATCACAGCCGGACCCACCAGGGAAGCCCTTGACCCCGTAAGGTTTATTACCAATCATTCAACGGGAAAAATGGGATATGCCATAGCTGAAAGAGCTGCCTTAAGAGGCGCGGATGTTACCCTTATAAGCGGACCCGTTTCCATAGCACCGCCCCAGGGTGTAAAGGTGGTCGATATCGAAAGCGCAGAAGATATGTTCAACGCCGTTACAAAGGCGGCTGAAACTGCTGACATAATCATAAAGGCTGCTGCTGTGGCTGACTACCGCCCGGTAAACGTAAGCGATGAAAAGATCAAAAAGGAAGCGGGAATGAACGCCATACAGCTTGAAAGGACAAGAGACATCCTTCAGTATCTTGGAGAACATAAAAAGCCCGGCCAGATACTATGCGGATTTTCCATGGAGACACAGAACCTTATGGAAAACTCCGTTAAAAAGCTCCATAAGAAAAATGCTGATATGATAGTTGCAAACAGCATTAAGAGCGATCAGGCAGGTTTTGGAACGGACACAAATATAATAACAATCATAACAAAGGATGATGCTACAGCTTATCCTGTTATGACAAAACTTGAGGCTGCTGATGAGATACTTAATGCGATTAAGACACTGGAGGAGACAAAATGATACTTGCACTGGATATTGGAAATACGAATATAGTTGTCGGCGGGATCGAGAATGGAGAGGTGCTTTTTACCGGAAGGATGAAGACCGATGAAAAAACATCGGCTGACCAGATAGCCTCACAGATAGATTTCATATTAAAACTTCACGACGCTCCCAAACCTGAAGGCGGTATAATCTCATCAGTCGTTCCATTTGTTACGGGAAGGGCTGAGAAGGCTGTAAAGAGCCTTACGGGCAGAGACGCCATCGTAGTTGATAAAAATAACATAGGAATAAATATCGAGATGGACAATCCCGAGAAGGTAGGAGAGGACATGCTCGTTGATGCTGTGGCTGCACTTGCGAAATATGATCCTCCTCTTATAATCTTTGATATGGGAACAGCATCCACCTGTTCAATCATCGACAAAAATGGAAGCTATATCGGAAGCATAATAGCTCCCGGAGTATGTATATCCATGAACGCCCTTTCCGAGTGCTGTTCAAAACTTCCCAGGATAGAGCTTTCAGAGCCCCAGAACATAATCGCCAAGAATACAGTACAGTCCATGAAGAGCGGTATAGTATATGGCAATGCTGCTATGATGGACGGAATAGCTGACAGAGTATTTGATGAGCTGGGATATAAAACAAGGATAATAGCTACCGGAGGTGTGGGATGTGTAATAGTTCCCCACTGCAGACATGAGATGGAGTATGATCCGGATCTTCTTCTTAAGGGACTTGCTGTTCTGTGGGAGAAAAATAATAAGTGATATCAAAAATCGAGGGACCTTTTAGGTCCCTTTTTTATTATGAAATTTTGATGTATTTTTTTTAGTTTATTTCATTCTGCATAAATCAGACAAAATCGCAAAAGATCAGACAAAACCCTGTATATTTTTATGTTTAGAAAAAAATAGAAATGAAAAAATTAAGTCTTTATTAACGGTTTGTTCATATTTTAATGTTAGAATAGAAAAAGCAGTAAAAATAAGGATATAATTAAAATGGAGATAAAAAATGGACGATAAACTTAAGGTATGTCTGTTAAACGATTCGTTCCCGCCTACCATAGACGGAGTTGCAAATACGGTTTTTAACTATGCATCGATAATCAATGATAAACTTGGCGAAGCTGTGGTGGCGACGCCTAAATATCCGGGTGTGACGGATAATTATGATTTTGAGGTCGTAAGGTATGCCAGCTTTGATACTACAAATATCATAGGCTATAGAGCCGGATACCCCTTTGAACCATCAGTACTTGGCGAGCTGGAAAGCAAAAAGGTGGATATAATCCATGCGCACTGTCCCGCTGTGTCAGCCATACTGGCAAGGACACTTAGGGAGAAGGCAAATGCGCCCATAGTATTTACATATCATACGAAATTTGATATCGATATAAGAAAGGCGCTCAAATCAAACATCCTTCAGGAGGCGTCCATAAAGGTAATAGTAAATAACATAGAGGCCTGTGATGAAGTATGGGTCGTAAGCGAAGGAGCCGGAGAAAATCTTAAATCCCTTGGATATAAGGGTGATTACATCGTTATGGAAAACGGTGTGGACTTTCCAAAGGGAAGAGCCTCAGATTCAGCGGTGAAAGCCGTTAACGACTGCATGGGAATAAAGGATGACCTTCCTGTATTTTTATTTGTGGGAAGGATGATGTGGTATAAGGGCTTTAAAATAACATTGGATGCCCTTAAGATGGTCAAAGAGAGCGGCATGGAGTTTCATATGGTCGTAGTGGGCGATGGCAGTGATGCTCTGGAAATAAAGGATTATGCTTCTGAGCTTGGCTTATCGGATAACTGTATATTTGTGGGAGCCATACAGGATAGGGATATCCTCAGGGCATACTATACAAGGGCAGATATGTTCCTTTTCCCGACTTCATACGATACCAACGGCATCGTTGTCAGAGAGGCGGCAGCCTGCGGACTGGGAAGCGTACTTATAAAGGGCAGCTGTGCGGCTGAAGGTATAACTGACAGGCATAACGGCTATCTCATAGAGGAAAACGCTGAGTCCATGGCTGAGGCTGTAAAAACACTTATAGCTGATATGGACCTTGCCCACAGGATAGGCCAAAATGCCATGAATGAAATTTATATACCTTGGGAAGAAAGCGTCAGAAAGGCCTATGACAGATACAGGGTGGTAATAGAGAAATATAATGACCCTGAATATGTGAGAAAGACCACATTTACCGATGATGCCTTAAGCAGCATAGCTGGATTATGCGATTCCCTTAATAAGGCAAGAAAATTCAGAGAGGCCATAACAACAGGATTTATTGATAACGGGCTGGCTAAGACATGGGGATTTTTTGAAAGGGGCGTAGGACTTATCGCTGCGGAAAATCCTTTTAACGGCTTGAAGAGCGGCATAGCTGAAAGAAGCTCTGTTTTCAAAAACAGCTTAAGGGAAAAACAGTATGAAATGAGAGAGAAAAAGATGGAGATAAAGGAACAGTTCTGGCAGTATTTTGACAGATACCTTTGATATAAAATCATATAAAAAACACCGCAGAAATTTTTCTGCGGTGTTTTTTATTATTCTTTTTTATCATCATCAGTGTTTATCTTTTGTATTTTTACTTCAAGAGCTCTCCTAGAGTTTGCCTTCGTGACCGTGAATACAAGTCCGTCATAGGTGACTGTATCGTTCACACAGGGTATTTTCTCAAGCTGTTCTGACAGCCAGCCGTTAAGGGAAACATAGTCAGAATCGCAGGTTTTGCCGAAGTAATCGAAAACATCATTGAGATTTGCTGTTCCAAGGACGATGTATTCGTTTTCGCTGCTGTGGACGATTTCTGGTATCTCATTATCATACTCGTCCCATATCTCGCCTACAAGCTCTTCTATTATATCCTCCAGGGTAACGATACCGTATGTGCCGCCGTATTCATCCACAACAAGGGCTATCTGGGAATGGCTCTGCTGCATACTGCGCATAAGTTTGGAAATGTTTATGGTTGGCGGAACAAGGGGGATAGGCTTGATAATGTCTTCCAGCTTTTTCATTCCGTTATCCACATATCTGTAGTAATCCTTCTGGTTTATGAAGCCAAGGATATTGTCGATGCTCTTCTGGTATACAGGCAGTCTGGAATATCCGTACTGATAGAATATGTTTTTTATCTCTTCTGGAGAGGCACTGGCCTTTATTGCTACGATATTTGTTCTGGGAGTGCATATTTCGCTTGCCTCAAGGTCATCAAATTCGATGGCATTCCTTATGAGGTCGCTCTCATGCTCATTGAAGGTTCCGTCATTGGTGGCTTCCTCCACCATGGTGAGAACTTCTTCCTCAGTTATGATATCAGGATTTTTGATCTTGATTATTTTTGTAAGCAGCTTTTTCCAAAGGGTGAACATATAGTTCAGCGGCTTAAGTATAACAAATATCAGCTTTAAAAATGGAGCAGTCGCCATAGAAAATGACTCAGGCATGTCCTTTGCTATGCTCTTGGGGGATATCTCACCAAAAATAAGCACAACTACCGTCATAACAACGGTGGATGTGGTGGGTCCTGTGGCTCCGCCCAGAAGCTCTGTAAAAAGTATGGTAGCCAGAGTCGTTGAGGCTATGTTTACGATGTTGTTTCCAATAAGTATCGTGGAAAGCAGTCTGTCATAATCCTCAGACAGATCAAGCACCAGCTGAGCCTTTTTATTGCCTGCCATGGCTTCGTTTTTCATTTTTATTTTGTTATAGGTAGAAAATGCTGTCTCGGTGGCTGAAAAATATGCCGAGAACATTATCAGTATTACGATCGATATTATAAGATATGTCATTTTTAATCAGCTGATTTCCTTTCTCTAGAGCAATGACAGTGATGGTCGTGGTCATGGTGGTCGTGGCATCCACAATCGTGATCGTGGTCATGATGGTCGTGGCATCCACAGTCGTGGTCGTGGTCATGGTGGTCGTGGCATCCACAGTCGTGATCGTGGTCATGATGGTCGTGGCATCCACAGTCATGGCCATGTCCGTGGTGGTGGTCATGGCATCCGCACTCATCATCGTCATTTTCGCCCTGGTAGCTGAATCCATTTGATATGAACACTTCTCCGGCCTTATCGATAATGAGAAGACGCTGTTCAACATCTATGCAGTTTTCCACAGAGGATTTGACATAATCCATGGTATCCGGAATGTCCATGGATACGGGTATGGAGCCAAGGAGCATAAGCATATTTGATTTTCTTATGTGCATGGGCAGATCCTTGTAATAATCCTGCATAAAGCTTATAAATGAAGCATACTGTTCCTCAGCGAAATCCTTTGTGGCTGTGGGAGAATCAGGGTCAATGTCAAAATCGAATATTTCGTCATTTATATTGCTGTAATAAATACCTCTTATAAATCCTTCAGCTGAAATACTTTTCTGTGTTTCCTCGCTTAAGGCTGACATGGTGCCTATCTTGTCGATGAGGGATATTTCCTTGTCGTTTATATCGTTTATTTTGTCGATTATGGGCTCGAAGGCTTCCTCAAGTTTTGACTTTAATGTCTCAACAAGGGCTTCTGCTTCATCCTGGGGAGTTTCCCCTGTCATAATATCAACTACGGCATGGAAAAGATCCGAATATACGGGAGACTGTTCCGTAAGCTCATCGAATGTAAAGTTCAAATACAGTACGATTATAAGTGAGTTCAGATCGTCATATATTTCCGTAAAGTAGTCCTCTATCTTCTGGAGGGAATCCAGCATAAAACCAAAGTCCTCATATTCGGCAGCAAGTTTCTCATCATCAAGAAGGGCAGGAGCTGTCTCCTTTTTAGACTCTATCCACTGGGCTATCTCAGGGAATATTTTGCCGTATCCTTCAGCAGAAGAAGGTACACAGCCCCTTTTGAAGGCCTCAAGGGATTTTCTTATGCAGTCTTCGCTCTCGCCGTCAAAGGCAGCCCTCAATGAGCGGAGGACTATATCAAAAAATTTTGCTCTGGCCATTCTCATGGGCATGCATTTGAGAAGCTGTGCCGTATACTTCCTCAGTTCAGAAATATTCTCAGAACCAGTAAGGAAGTTTATACAGTCAGTATAAAACATATCATATTCAACTTTTTTAAGTCCAAGGTGTTCTTCCTTGTATTTTCTAATGGCGGTTTCGTCATTTACTGAAGCGGAAAGCATATTCCATTCTGAGTAATAGTCATATATGTTTTTATAAAATCCAGTCAGTTTTTTCTTAAGCTCTCCTATTTCTTCCAGCGCTTTGAACCTGTCGCCGTCGCCGTTTAATATATCTTCCAGTTCGGTTATATATTTATCGGCTTTATTTCTGATGTCAGCTATCTCCGCGGGGATCTCATAGGGTATGGAAGCCCCTTCTCCCATCTTCCTGTCAGCGGCAGATATGGCAAGCAGTATTATATTTCCAAGCCCTTCGTTATATATATAGTCAGACGAAAGGTCGCTGAGCTTTTTTTCTATCTCGGGTGATACCAAGGTGTTTTCCTCCTTTGTTATATTAACAGTTAGTAATTATATCATTTATGAAGGCTTTTATCCATACAAATATTTATATTTATTGAATTATTGCGGTTAAAATATTATAATAATACTATAATATTTTTCAGAGGGAGGGAAAACAATGGATGTTTTCGATATCATCGGCCCCGTAATGATAGGACCTTCAAGTTCACATACGGCTGGAGCGGCAAGGATAGGCAGATATGCCCTTAATATCCTTGGTACAGATCCGGTTAAGGCTGATATATATTTCAGCGGTTCATTTGCAAAGACGTATAAAGGACATGGTACCGACAAAGCTATTGTTGCAGGTATTCTTGGAATGGATACGGATGACCCCGGTATAAAATACAGCTTTGAAACAGCTGAACACAGAGGCCTGGAATTTTCTTTTCATACCTGCGAGATCGAAAATTCCCATCCCAATACGGCTTTTGTGGTGCTTACCAGCGAGACTGGAAGAAAGGTGGAGGTACAGGGAGCTTCCATCGGCGGAGGAAATATTATAATAACTAAAATAAACGGAACACCTGTTGAAATAACGGGTAAATTCACGACAATGATAGTCCTCCATAAAAATATACCTGGAATGATCTCAGATGTTACAAGTGTGCTTGCAAAGTATGGTATCAATATCGGAAGATTTGACTTGAGAAGAAACCCCAGAGGCGGAAAAGGCGTTATGATAATAGAGCTTGACTCCGATCTGCCCGAACATGTAAACGATGAGATAAAGGCAATGGATAATGTTATTGATTCCACACTGCTTAAGGCGATTTAAGGAGGATAGTATATGTTTAAATATGATTCCATAAGCGAGCTTGTGGCAGAGGCAGAAAAACAGGAAAAGAAAATATCAGAACTGGTCCTTGCAGATCAGGCGGCAGCCTGTGAGATGAGCAAAGAGGCAATGTATAAGAAGATGTTCAAGTCTTTCAGGATAATGCAGACATCTGTGGAGGACGGGCTTGAGGAAGATACACGTTCAGTCAGCGGACTTACGGGCGGAAGCGCCTGGAAAATGAAACAGCAGGTCGACGCAGGCAAAAATATATGCGGCCATCTTTTTGGACAGGCCATGACCATGGCCCTTGCCGTATCAGAGACCAACGCCTGCATGGGAAAGATAGTTGCTGCTCCTACGGCAGGTTCCTGTGGTATACTTCCCGCTGTGCTCATAAGCGTTATGAAGGAAAAGGATATACCTGATAAAGACGTTGTGATGAGTCTTTTTACGGCTTCAGCGCTTGGACTTGTAATAGCCAATAAGGCAAGTATTGCTGGAGCAGAAGGCGGATGTCAGGCGGAGTGCGGCTCAGCCAGTGCCATGGCAGCCGGAGCGCTTGTTGAAATGTGCGGAGGAACACCTCAGATGGTGGCCGATGCCTGTGCCATAGCAATTAAAAATATTTTGGGCCTTGTATGTGACCCCGTTGCTGGCCTTGTGGAAATACCCTGCATAAAGAGAAATGCCATGGGTACAGCCAATGCCTTTACGGCGGCTGAACTTGCCCTGGCCGGCATCACAAGCGCCATACCCGTTGACGAGGTGATTTGGGCAATGAAGAAGGTAGGCGACAGCATGGCCGTTAACCTTAAGGAAACGGGCGAAGGCGGACTGGCAGCTACTCCCACGGGTAAAGCCCTCAGACATCAGGTATTTGGCGATTGATTATCCTTAAAGGAGGATGAGCTTTGTCTGTTGTATTTTTAAAACCTGAGGAAAGGTATATACGCTCCTATTGGGAGACCTTTGGAGATATATGCAGGGAAGGCATATATCTTGCCTTAAGTGAGCCATTTCCATATAAAAGCACCGTTGAGTTTATGAAAAATATGATCTCAGATGGGGCGCCTTCTTTGTTTGTCATAGATGATGAAAGTGACAGATGTGTGGGCTGGTGTGATGCCATTTCCGAAGACGGCATAAACGGAAGGCTGGGAATGGGACTGGCTGAGCCATACCGCAATAGGGGATATGGTACTGAACTGCTGAAAAGAGTAATAGAACTTAGCAGAGAGTATGGATATAAGTATTTGTTCCTTGAGGTATGGAAAACCAACGGCAGAGCTGTTCATCTGTATGAAAAGGCCGGATTTGGCACATACGATGAGGATGATAAAAAGCTATATATGAAATTAAAGCTGGATAAATAATAAAAAGCGTCTCGAAAGAGACGCTTTTGTATTTTCAAAAAAATTTTCGTTGAAATTATATAGCAAAGACATTTTTCAGGAATATTTACATAAGGTCTTTTGCTCCCGGAACACCGTGGAACGAACCGCAGTTTAAAACCGCATTCCTTATGGCCGCTGCCATAACGTGGGATGCCAGCGTTCCGACGACATTTACATCAGCTGCCACATCTCCAGAGGAAAGGGCATAAACCGTGTCTCCATCGGAGAGGGTATGTACAGGACGTATGGAACGGGCAAGACCGTTCTGGGCCATGGCGGCAATCTTGTTTAATTTGGCCTTATCAAATTTTGCGTTTGTAATTATGGCACCTATGGTGGTGTTTGTATTGGGTGCGGAATAAAGGGGGTCTTTTAAATACATCTCATAGAGAGCTGCCTCGCTGTTGTCTATGGATTTGCCGTCCTTGGTCCTCATTCCCGCAAGAACTTTGCCTGTCTCAAAATCATATACATCACCCATGGCGTTCACAGCCACAACAGCACCAACCTTCAAATCGCCCAATTTGACTGCGTATATTCCAAGGCCGGAATTCATAATGCGTTCAGGCTCACAGAATTTGCCGACGGTGGCTCCGGTGCCTGCGCCGAAGTTTCCCTGGCTGGGAGAGTTGAGCTCCGCGTTTTCACAGGCTTTTTTGGCCATGGCTTTATCGGGTTTTACTTTGTCAGATACAAAGGCCAGGTCAAATATGCAGGACTGGCATACCAGAGGAACATGTATGTCTCCAACGGTAAAGCCGATGCCCTTTTCAGCCAGATATTCCATCACACCTCCGGCGGCATCAAGACCAAAGGCACTTCCTCCGCTCAAAAGAACGGCATGAATGACCTCAGCCGAAGCCGATGGATTAAGGAGCTCAGTTTCTCTGGAGGCAGGTCCGCCGCCTCTGACATCTATGCCGGCAGCCATGCCTTTTTCGCATATTATAACTGTACAGCCCGTGGCATACTCTGTATTTTCGGCATTTCCTATTTTTATGTTTTCTATCTCATTTATGGGGATTTCTTCAAAAGCGTATTTCATATGATACCTCTTATTTTATAAGCCTTATGGCGTGTTTGATGGCGTTTATGGAAATTTTGCTGCTTCCTGGTTCATATTCTCCGTCAAGGGTCCAGTTGACCGTGGGAGAAATATCTATTTTCAGACTTCCGGCGGAAAAGAATTTAACGGTCTCATTGTCATATTGTTTCAGAGTAAACGCTCTGGCCACATTGCTGAGCTCCAGAGGAGTCATTACGCTTTTTATGAGCAGTACCTCAAATATACCGTCAGAGAAATCTACCTTTTCTGGGTCAAGATTTATAACGCCGGCTACGGATGTTGAGTTGCTTATGGCGCCGAATATATAGTCATCTTCGTAGATTTTGCCGTTGGCCTCTATCCTTGCATGGATAGGCTTTATGACTGGAAGCTCCTTGATGCTTTCCATAACATAGGCAAAGTGTCCAAAGGAATTTTTTAAAGACTGTGGAGTGTCATAGGATACCTTCGTAAAAGCTCCGAAAGACGCAACATAAGAAAAGTAACGCTCGTTGAAACTACCAACATCATAGGGTCTGGGTGTTCCCTTTAAAATATTCCTTGCTGCCTGCATAACATTTTTGGGTATACCAAGGCTGCTGGCAAGATCGTTAGTGCTTCCTGATGGTATATATCCTATAGGTATATCGTGGCCTCCTGATATAAGCCCCGTTATGACCTCGTTTAATGTTCCGTCACCGCCTATACATACAACAAGATCAAAACCGGCCGCATTAAGTTTGACATATTCTGTGGCGTCACCGGCAAATCTGGTTATATGAACGCTGCAGTCATAACCTTCAGAGTTAAAAAGTGATATGATATTTATAATATATCTGTTTGCCTTTTTCTGGCCTGAACATGGATTTAATATTAATAACAGCTTTTTATTCACATTTAAGGCCTCCTGTAAGAATTATCTGTTTATTATAATATCCATATTAAATATTTTCAACATATTATGTTATTCTTATGCTTTTATAATCTTGTTCTATTGTTGAAACGCCGGAATAGTTTAATATTGAGAATCTTTTTTGGAGATAAAAGGGTATGAGACTAAAAAAATTTATGGCAGGGGTATGCGCTGCTGTTTTATGCTGCATACCGTTGAATGCCCAGGCCGCGCAGTATGAAAACATCACGGACCTTGGCTTAAGCTGTGAGAGCGCCATACTTATCGAGGTGTCCGGGGGAGACGTATTATACGAGCAGAACAGTGATGAAAAACTTCCTCCGGCCAGCATAACCAAAATAATGAGGCTGCTTCTCATATATGAAGCCGAGAGCGACGGGAAAAAAAGTTTTGACGATACCGTGACGGTAAGTGAGCATGCGGCGTCCATGGGAGGCTCTCAGGTATACCTGGAGGCCGGTGAAAAACAGACAGCGGGGGAACTTACAAAGTGTATAGCCATTGCTTCAGCCAATGATGCTGCCGTAGCCATGGCGGAGTACATAGGAGGAAGCGAGGACGGATTTGTGGAGCTTATGAATTCCAGGGCAAAGGAACTGGGAATGAACAATACCACATTCAAAAATGCCTGCGGCCTTGATGAGGAAGGCCACCTGACAACGGCGGCTGACATAGCTGTCATGTCAAGGGAATTGTTACATAATTTTCCTGAGGTAAAGGAGTATACCACCACCTGGCAGGATACCATAACCCACAGCACCAGAAGGGGTGATACAGAATTTGGGCTCACCAACACCAATAAACTCATCAAATGGTATGACGGAGCAACAGGACTTAAGACAGGAAGTACAGGAAATGCCAAATACTGTCTTTCGGCATCAGCTGATAAAAACGGAATGGAACTGATAGCAGTCATTATGGCGGCGCCGGATAATAAATCCAGGTTTTCGGAGGCCATGAAGCTTCTGGACTATGGATACGCCAATTATACGGTGGTGACCGGAGCTAAACAGGGAGACCCGGCCGGAGAAGCACAGGTGAGCCGTGGAGAACATGAGACAGTGCTTTTGGAGATGGACTCTGATATAAAGGCGCTTATGCCAAAGGGAGGCAGTGAACCGGAACTGACATTTGAAATATATGATGACCTCTGCGCGCCCATAGAAAAGGGCACATTGGCAGGAAAAGCCGTATACACCCTGGATGGAGAAACCATAGCCGAAGCTGATATAGTAACTTCAGAAGGAGTGGAGAGGGCATCCCTCCTTACGGTCATAGAAAGGCTTATGGGAAGCTGGTGCAGCTGATGGGTAATTGACACAGAAACCTGAAATATGGTTTCTGTGTTTGTATATGGATCAAAAAGTCAATAATATCAATTATTAAGTTAATCTTTCGTTAATGCTCATGCTGTTTACGGCTGGTGTTATTTCTGATATAATTATTATCTGGATTTCAAAAATAAACCATATAAAGAGGTGCGACTATGGATCAGCTTATAGTTTTTTTACTGGGAATACCTGCCATTATGGTGGCAGTGACGATACATGAATTTACAAGAGCCGCAGTTTCCACAGCCTTTGGGGACAAGCTCCCCAAGGAAAAGGGAAGGCTCACCATAAACCCCATAAAACATTTTGAACCCATAGGAATGATACTTATGCTTGCCTGCGGATTTGGATGGGGGAAACCGGTGGAGACCAGTGCCCTTTACTATAAGGACAGAAATAAGGGAGTTCTTATGACAGCGGTAATGCCAACGGTGGCAAACCTTGTTTTTGCATTTGTGTTTATGGCTGTGGCATCCCTCACATCAGGTATATATCTTCTTTCAGCGTTTTTTATGAAAATATCATATTTTTGTTTATGCCTCGTGGTATATAATTTAATACCTGTGGAGCCCATGGACTGCGTGAAGGTGCTTTCGGTCCTTATGCCGGCCAACAGCTATTATAAGCTCATACAGTATGAAAAGCTCATCCAGATGATATTCCTGCTTGTGCTGTTCTTTGGGCTCAGCGGTGTTATCGGAGACATTATAGGTATACTTTATATTGCAGTAGGAAACATATTTTTTTAAGGCTGATGGATTATGGATAATATGACTGTAAGGCTGGACAGTTTTTCCGGGCCTCTGGATCTTCTGTACCACCTGATAGAAAAAAATGAAATAGATATTTATGACATCCCCATTGCGGAACTTACAGATCAGTATATTGAGTTCATAAGCAGGGAAGAAAATAAAAATATGGAAGGAATGAGCGAGTTCGTTGTAATGGCGGCTTCGCTCATTGAGATAAAGAGCAGGATGCTCCTGCCTAAACCCCAGACCGATGAGGAAGAAGAGGACCCCAGAGAAGAACTTGTCCAGAAACTCATCGAGTACAAGAAATATAAGAGCGTCACTGAGATACTGTCTAAAAGGTGTGAGGAAGCCTCCCATGTATTTTTCAGAGAGCCGGATATCATAATACCGGAGCTTATGAAAAAGGATGAGCTTCCCGTGGAAGAATGTCTAAAAGGCCTTACCATGGAGGATCTGTATAAGGCCTTCAGGGACGTTATGATACGAAAGGAAAAAAAGGTAGACAGGGTAAGGAGCGGCTTTAAGTCAGTAAAACATGATAATTTTACGGTGGACGAAAAGATAGTGAGCCTTAAAAGTGTTTTGAAGGTAAGCCCAAAGGTAAAATTCTATGATATGTTTTCAAAGGACACCACAAGGGAAGAAATCCTTGTTACATTCCTTGCCCTGCTGGAGCTCATAAGGAGACATAATGTGTCGGTGGAACAGGATGATATTTTTGGTGAGATATTTATTTCGGCCGAAAATATGACCGGCGATGATGAAAGCGGTGAAAAATATGAAGATGAATGAATATGAGGCGGTCATTGAGGCTGCCCTTTTTGTGGCTGGGGAAGAAGTTTCTCTATCCGCCCTTGCCGATATGATAGAGATGGACAAGGCCACGACCAAGGCCATTGTAAATACACTCATAACCAGATATGCCAATGAAAACAGAGGCATGAGGATAATAGAGATAGGTGAAGGATACCAGATGTGTACCTCTCCGGCCTGCTTTGAGACCATAAGGAAAATATATAAAGGCCGCGAAAAGCAGGGGCTTACGCCGGCGCTCCTTGAGACCCTGGCTATAATAGCCTATAAACAGCCAATAACAAAGGGAGATATCGAAAGCATCAGAGGTGTAAACAGTGACCATGCCGTTAACCGACTGGTGGAAAAGGGGCTCGTTTGTGAAGCGGGAAGACTGGATACTCCGGGAAAACCCATACTTTTTGGCACGACTACGGAATTTTTGAGATATTTCGGATTCAGGGATACTGATGACCTTCCGGCTTTAAAGGAACCGGAGATGGACGGGCAGATGAGCTTTTTTGAACGGTGAGAAATCAGAAAAAATATAAATAATTATAAAGACACAGGCTGATATGTAATCTTTTTGAGTGGAGGAGGACAGCGCCTTAGAAATACTTGGGAAATCTTTGGAGAAGTATTTTGTCCACTTAAAACTAAGCCATAAATAATAGGGATTAGTTAATGATTAAAGATAGATGATTAGCCGATTGAAAATATTTTATGGCTGACCCTCAAAATTATGTAATTTATGCAAAATTTATATAAGAAAGGAAGAAGCATTTACAATGGATTTGAATGAGAAAATTGTTGAGCTGTTATTGGATATTAAAGAACAATTAAAAGAGATTAATTCAGGTTTACAAGATGTCAATGATAGCCTTCAGAATATAGAATGTAATAGATCATATAACAGCCTTATAGATGTATGCAACAAACTAGATGATGTCAATTTAAATCTTGATGATATAAAAGGTTTAGGAATATTTGAACACAGTATTGCAGATGTATGCAGCAAACTGGATGATGTCAATTCAAATCTTGATGATATAAAAGGTTATAGCAGCCTTACAGATATATACAATAAACTAGATGATATTGACGGAAAAATATTTGACTAGTTTTTATAATTAGATGAAATTTGATAGTTGATATAAAACCTATTACAAATAAGATACAATGTTTGACATACCTCTAAGTATGATTTTATAAATATCCTGAAAGCAAAAACAGATAGAACCTGATATTTATATGACAAAATTAATGATAATATTTTGTATTAAATTGCATAAGTAAATATGTTGAGAAAATTTCTGACAGAAGCGAAGCTCAGTAATAAATTATTTAAAGCAAAATATAATTAAACAGGAAGGGAGTCCTGCCTGTGAGATCATATAAAAGAATAATTCATCTGACGGCTGCGGTTCTGATGGGCGTGATGGGCATATCGGAAACAGCCTCTGCGGAAGAAATAAAGGCACCTGATGTGAGAGCGTTAGGTGCTGTTTTAATGGACGAAAAAAGCGGACGTGTACTCTGGGAGAAAAACAGCAGAGAACCTCTGCCAAATGCCAGCACCACAAAGATCATGACCTGTATATTAGCCCTGGAGAGCGGAATGACGGAGGATACAGTCACCGTATCACAGAACGCTGCCAGACAGCCAGAGACTAAAATGGGACTGTCTGAGGGCGAAGAAGTGAAGCTTGGGGACCTGCTTTATCCCTTGATGCTCCAGTCATCCAATGATGCGGCTGTGGCCATAGCGGAACACATAGCTGGGAGTACAGAGGAATTCTGCGATATGATGGACGAAAAAGCCAGGGAGCTTGGGGCTTTGGATACGGATTTTGAGACGCCAAACGGCCTGGATAAGGGAGACCACCATTCAACGGCCTATGACCTGGCTCTCATAACAGCCTATGCCATCAAAAATGATGAATTCAGAGAAATAATATCCACACCTCAAAAGACCATAAAAAGTGACAGGCGTACATATACGGCGGTAAATAAGGACCGCCTTCTTAAGGAGTATGATGGAGCCTTAGGCGTTAAGACCGGATTTACTGGCCTTGCCGGACACTGTTTTGTTGGGGCAGCTGAAAGGGATGGAATGACGCTCATATCCGTGGTACTGGGAAGCGGATGGGGCAGCTTTGGAAAAGAGAGAAAATGGACTGATACAAAGAACATCCTTAACTATGGCTTTGATAATTATGAGTATTATAGTATATGCGAGGCCGGAGACTATATAGCGGACATAGGGGTAAATGGAGCATATATAGACAGTGTGCCAGCCATAGCCTCTGAAAGCCTGGAGGTGCCTCTTACCGAGGAGGAAAGGAGTTCATTATCAGTGGATATAAAACTGCCCCAAAAAGCCGATGCTCCACTGGATGAGGGAGAGCAAATAGGCGAGATGGTATTTAAGACAGCGGGGGGTTGTTATTGAGGACAGCAGATAGCGAGGGCATAGAGGTATGCGGGATTGAAACTGGGGAGGCGGTGGATAAAAAAGATGTAAAAACTACTGCCCAAATGCTTATAAAACACTGGATTAATCCGTGGAAATCAGATATACTAAAATATAATGCATAAGACTGTCCTATTTTAAGGAGAATACAAATGGAAAGATTACAGAAATACATGGCTGACTGCGGAGTAGCCTCCAGAAGAAAGTCAGAAGAACTTATACAAAACGGCTTTGTAACGGTCAACGGAGAAGTTGTAAAAGAGTTGGGAACAAAGATAGACCCTGAAAAGGACGTTGTTGCCTATAAGGGAAAGGTCATAAAACCTGAAAAGAAAAAGGTCTACGTACTTTTGAATAAGCCTGAGGGTTATGTTACCACGGCTAAGGACCAGTTTGGAAGGCCTACGGTGCTTGACCTGGTAAAGGACGTAAAGGAGAGGGTAGTGCCCGTTGGAAGACTGGACTATGACACATCGGGACTGCTCATCCTTACCAATGACGGAGATGTGGTGTATAAGCTCACCCACCCCAAAAATGAGATAGATAAGGTCTATGAGGCCAAACTTTTCGGTGTGCCTGACAGCAATACCATAAATATGTTCAGAAGGGGCATAACTATAGACGGCCAAAAGACAAGACCTGCAAAGATCGAGCTCATAAGTGTGGATGGAAGATTTTCCTGGTGTTATATAACCATACACGAAGGAAGGAACCGCCAGGTAAGAAAAATGTGCCAGGCTGCAAGACATCCGGTAGCTATGCTCAGAAGGGTAGCCGAGGGAGAGATACGTCTTGGAGATCTGAAAAAGGGCAGCTGGCGTTATCTTACGGATAAAGAAATACGTTATCTCAAGGAGTTATGATATGCTTAGACTTTATATGATGAGACACGGTGAGACCGTGTGGAATACGGAACGAAGATATCAGGGTATGACAGATATCGAGCTTTCGGAGGAAGGATACAGACAGGCAGGACTTGCCGCTGAAAGATTCAAGGGCATAGATATAGATAAAATATACTGCTCTCCGCTTAAAAGGGCGGCAGCAACTGCAAGGCCCATTGCCGAAGAAAAGAATTTAGAGATCAATTTTGAAGATGGTTTCAGAGAGATATGCTTTGGCGAGTGGGAGGGAATGACTGTTCCTGACCTTACGGAGAAGTATGGAGAAAGCTACATAAATTTCATTAAGGAGCCCCATAAATATGGCTTCCCCGGTGAAGGCAGCATCGATAATGTTATCGAAAGGCTCAAGCCTGCCATTGACAGGATAATGGAGAATGATGATGGAAATGTGCTTATCGTTTCCCATGGCGGCATAATAAGGCTTATGATCATGTACATAATGGGACTGGATAACAGCTGGTTCACAAAAATGTGGATAAACAATACGGGAATATCCATAATCGAGATAAAAAGCAGCAGAAGGCTCATGCTCACCGTGAATGACAGCGCCCATCTGTCCCATGCCGGAAAAAACGAGAGCAATTTTTTAAGGCCTTAAGGGCTAAAAACAGGTGAAAAAATATGAAAGTTATAGTTATTGGAGCCGGAGCAGCGGGAATGATGGCCGCTGGCAGGGCTGCCGAAAAAGGACATACCGTTGATGTATACGAAAAGAACAGTATGGTCGGAAAGAAAATAAGGATCACGGGAAAGGGCAGATGCAATGTGACCAATGCCTCTGACCCGGAAGAACATATAGCCAATACACCGGGAAATCCGTATTTTATGTATTCATCCCTTTATAGGTTCACACCTTCGGATACGGTGGCGCTTATGGAGAAACTTGGAGTACCCACAAAGGTCGAGAGGGGAAAGAGAGTATTTCCTGTAAGTGATAAAGCGGCCGACGTGGCTGAGGCTCTCCTTAGATATATGAAAAAGAACGGAGCCAGGCTGCATACGGAAAAACCAGTAAAAAGCCTTATATTTGACGGTGACAGGGTAGAGGGCGTCATACTTGGAGATGGAAAGGAAGTATATGCCGATGCGGTCATCGTTGCCACGGGAGGGCTCAGCTATCCTGGGACAGGCTCAACGGGAGATGGATATAAATTCGCCAAAAGTGCAGGCCACAGGGTGACACCTTTACTTCCATCCCTTGTGCCTCTTAAGTCGGACGAGCCTTTTTGTTCCGAGCTTATGGGCCTTAGTTTAAAAAATACCGCCATTGTCATTAAAAATCAGAAGGGAAAAACGGTATATAAGGACTTTGGGGAGATGCTCTTTACGCATTTTGGAGTTTCGGGGCCCATGATACTTTCGGCCAGCAGACATCTTTTAAACAGGTTTGATGAAAATATGACCCTTTATATAGATATGAAGCCTGCCCTTGATATGAAGACACTGGATACCAGGATACTTAGGGACTTTGAAAAATATATAAATAAGGACTTGAAAAACGCCCTTAATGACCTTCTTCCCCAGAAGATGATACCCGTAATAATATCACTCAGCGGGATAGACGAGAATAAGAAGATACATGATATAACAAAAGAAGAAAGAAAAACTCTCTGTGAGCTCATAAAGGGACTGCCTGTACATCTGACTGGAACGGCCGGTTTTAATGAGGCCGTTGTGACCAGCGGAGGAGTGGACACCGATGAGATAGACCCGTCGAACATGGAGAGCAAAAAGATACATGGACTGTATTTCGCCGGAGAAGTACTTGATGTGGACGCCTATACGGGAGGATTCAACCTTCAGATAGCGTTTTCCACCGGTTATGCTGCGGCGGATGGACTGGAGGAATAAATATGACTGTTTCAATAAGAGGAGCTATAACCGTTGAGGCTGATGATAAGGAGCTCATTTATGAGGCCACGGCTGAGATGATGAAGGAGATAATAGAGGCAAACCATGTAAAGACCGAGGATATAGTATCCATAGTTTTTACTGCCACCAATGACATCACAAAGGCATATCCTGCCGTTGCCGTAAGGAATATGGGAATAACCGGGGCAGCTCTTATGTGCCTTCAGGAGATGTATGTGGATGGCAGCCTTAGAAAGTGCATAAGGGTCATGGTCACCGTTGAGGGAGACTATGACAGAAAAGATCTCAAACATGCCTATTTGAGAGGCGCTCAGGTATTAAGGCCTGATTTAAAAAGATAAAACGGGGTGCAGATTATGAAGATCTATTCAATAGCCATTGATGGTCCTGCCGGAAGCGGCAAGAGTACCATAGCAAAAGTATTATCGGAAAAGCTCGGCATTATTTATGTGGACACCGGAGCAATGTACCGTACGGTGGCATATTACTGTATGAAAAACGGCATCTCTACCACCGATGGCAAAGCCGTGGAGGAAGCCCTTAAAAGTATCGACATGGAAATAAAAATGGCTGATGGAGTTCAGCACATGATACTTAACGGGGAAGATGTCACGAATTTTATAAGAAGCGCTGAGGTAGGCCAGGGAGCTTCTGATGTGGGTACATTCGTTCCTGTCAGGGACAAGCTGGTGGAGATGCAGCAGGCCATGGCTGAAAAGACAGCTGTCGTTATGGACGGAAGGGACATAGGAACGGTGGTCCTCCCCAAGGCCGAAGTAAAAATATATCTCAATGCCCATGTGGAAGAAAGGGCTAAGCGCAGATTAAAGGAATTTATGGAAAAGGGAAAGGCAGACACCCTGGAAAACGTGGTCGAGCAGATAAAACAGAGGGATCATAACGATATGAACAGAGAGTACAATCCCCTGAGAAAGGCCGATGACGCCATTGAGATAGACACCACAGGAATGACCATCGACGAGGTGGCTGATGAAGTATTGAAGATAGTATATGAAAAAACAGGTGAAAAATAATGGAGATAATAACAGCTAAATCAGCGGGATTCTGTTTTGGCGTGAACAGGGCCATAGAAGCCTGCTACAGAGAAATAGAAAAGGGCGGCAATATAGTTACCTACGGACCGCTCATCCATAATAAAAATGTAAATGCAGACCTGGCATCAAAGGGAGTAGTTGCTGTGGACAGCCTGGAGGGCTGTGAAGGCAAAACTGTCATAATCCGTTCCCATGGTGTGGGAAAGGCGGTATATGATGAGCTGGAGAGCCGCGGCATCAATTATGTTGACGGCACCTGTCCATTTGTTAAGAAGATACATTCCATTGCCCATGAAAATTATGAAAAAGGCATAGGCATAATAATAATCGGAGACGCAAAGCATCCAGAGGTCATGGGTATAAACGGATGGTGTGAAAATTCAGCAGTGATTGTTGATAATGTAGAGGATGCTGAAAAAATAGTTTTGGATGAAAATAAGGATTATG
>JAHZAW010000053.1:2961-13657 GCA_019423725.1 Clostridiales bacterium | reverse complement strand
GAAAGTAAATACAATGATATACTAAGTGTATTAAATAAAAAAAGCGGCCATATTTCTGCCCATAATACCATATGTTCAGCTACAGAGGAGAGGCAGAAAGAAGCTGTCAAAATATCCAAAAATGTTGACAAAATGTTGGTAATTGGTGATAAAGGAAGCTCAAACACACAAAAACTCTATGAAATTTGTGAAAAAAATTGCCAAAACACTTATTATATTGAAACAATTAAAGATTTGGTGTTGAATAATTATAAATTTAATGATAGAATTGGTATAACTGCAGGAGCGTCTACACCCCCTGCAATAATAAAGGAGGTTATTACTACTATGAGCGAAATGGACGAAGTTAAAAATACTATGGAAGGTGAAGAGCTTACATTTGAGCAGATGCTTAACGATTCTTTTGTAACTTTACATACAGGTGATATTGTTAAGGGTACAGTTATTTCTACAGCTGGCGAAGAAGTTTCAGTTAATCTCGGATATAAGTCAGACGGAATCATCTCAAGAGATGAGTTCAGCAACGACAAGAGCGTTATCCCCAGCAAGACTGTTAAACCCGGCGACGAGATTGAAGTCTTTGTTGTAAGAGTTAACGACGGAGAAGGAAACGTACAGCTTTCAAGAAAGAAAGTAGAATCACAGAAGGGCCTTGAAGAGATCGAAAAGGCTTATGAAGAAAAAACACCTGTAACTGGAAAGATCATAAAGAATGTTAAAGGCGGACTTATTGCTGATGTAAACGAGATCCATGTATTTATTCCTTCATCACAGGTTTCGGGAAGATTTGTAGAGGACCTCAGCGCTTATGTTGGAACAGAACTTACATTCAACATTATTGAGCTTGACAAATCAAAGCATCGTTATATCGGAGGAAGAAAAGCCCTTCTTGCTAAAGAAGCAGAAGAAAGAAAAGCAGCTGTATTCGCTTCTCTTGAGGCTGGAAAGAAAGTTACTGGTAAAGTATCAAGAATCACAGACTTTGGTGCATTTGTTGACCTCGGCGGAGTTGATGGACTTATCCACATTTCAGAGATGAGCTGGGGAAGAATCTCAAATCCCAAGGAAGTACTTTCAGAGGGCGACACTGTAGAAGTTGTTGTTCTTGACGTTGATAAAGAAAAGAGCAAAATCTCTCTTTCACTTAAAGATGTAACACCTAACCCTTGGACTCTTGCAGCTGACAAATATGTTGTAGGTTCAATCGTTGAGGGTAAAGTTGTACGTATGGTTCCCTTTGGTGCGTTCATTGAACTTGAGCCCGGTGTTGACGGACTTGTTCATATTTCTCAGATCGCTAACAAACGTGTTGAAAAACCCGAAGATGAGCTTAAGATCGGAGAGATCATCAAGGTTAAAGTTATCGATGTAAACGCAGAGCAGAAGAAGATCAGCCTTTCAAAGAAGGAAGCTGACGCTCCTGCTGCTGAGGAAACTCCCGCAGAGGAAACAACTGAAGAATAATTTTTAGAACTTTAAAAGCGGAGGAGACCTGTAAGGTTTTCTCCGTTTTTTTCTACAAACAAATGAACTTTTATAAAAATATTCAGTTTACTTAGTGAAATAATATAAGGAATGATCCCCAAAAATTGAATAAACTTTGAACTTTGACAGCTCTATTTTGCAGGGTGATAAAAAGTCTAGAAAAAATTATAATTCTTTTTTTCGCCTTTCTTAAAATAAGTTTAACTCTATGGTATTAACGGAAGTTTTAATGTATAATGCGGGTATAAATAAATGGAAAAATACCAATTATTTGTTAGGAGGAATGATTATGCTTATAACTACCACTGAAAATATCGGAAGACCCTATGAGATCATCGGGATAGCTAAGGGAACAACAGTAAATTCCAAAAATATCGGTAAAGATATCGGAGCCAGTTTCAAGACTATCATTGGCGGAGAGATCAAGGGATATACGGATATGATAGAAGAAGCCCAGGAGGAAGCTCTGGTAAGGATGACCAGTGATGCAGCTGATAAGGGGGCGGATGCAGTGGTCGGCGTGAGATTCAGCACCAGTTCGGTGATGCAGTCAGCGTCAGAAGTAACGGCCTATGGAACAGCCGTAAGATTTATCTGACATTTGGAGGAACGGATGAGAAAAAATGGCATAAAAATAACTCTGATTGCCCTTTCAGCCGCACTTATAACGGCAGGGGTATTTAATGGAGGATTTTCTGACACCTTTAATAAAGGCATAAGAGTATGTCTGGAGTGTGTTGGAATTGGCTGATATAAAATTTAAAAGAAAAATCGTACAGCTTATGAGTGCCCTTGTTTATAACGCGAATTTCAAGGGATTTTCAGACGGCGTATTATATTATGGAAAAACAAAGGGAGCCTGTGTGCCGGGACTTAACTGTTATTCATGTCCTGGAGCGGTGGCATCCTGCCCGCTGGGAAGCTTTCAGAATGCAATATCGGCTTCCGGCAGGAAGATACCATTTTATATGATAGGCACACTGCTTTTGTTTGGTGTATTATTTGGGAGGTTCATATGCGGTTTTTTGTGTCCATTTGGGCTAATACAGGAACTGCTTTATAAGATACCGGCCCCAAAACTTAAGAAAAACGCCATTACAAAAAAACTGTCCTATCTGAAGTATATTATCCTGGTGGTGTTTGTAATAGTACTTCCGCTGCTGTATGCATATCCGGGATTTTGTAAATATATATGTCCGGCGGGAACGCTGGAAGCCGGAATACCGCTGTCCATATATGATGAGCAGATAGCGGCTTTAAGAGGTGCGCTTTTTAACTGGAAAGCTGCTGTGCTTGTCATAACTGTCATAGGTGTAATATTTGCCTATAGGGGATTCTGCAGGTTTATATGCCCTCTGGGAGCCATATACTCATTTTTCAATAGGATCTCAGTTGTTGGCGTGACCATGGACGAACATAAATGTAATGGCTGCGGAAGATGTATCAGGGAATGTAAAATGGATATAAACAGAGTTGGGGATAAGGAATGTATATCCTGTGGAGAATGTATAGACCTATGTTCTGAAAAAGCCATCAGGTGGAAAACTAAAAAGAGGTGAATATATGAAAAAAAGAATTTTAGCACTTTTAATAGCGAGCCTTTCACTCACGGCATGCACATCAAAAATGTCTGGCAAAGAGATCGAAGTAAAGGACCCAAGCGAATACAGCGCAGAGGAAAAGGAAGAAACAAAATATGCTGCTAAGGGTGAAGTGGCACCTGACATAACCATTAAAAAACTTGATGATACTGAAGCAGTAGTATCGGATTATTTTGGAAAACCGACCATAATGACTTTCTGGGCCACATGGTGTGGATACTGTGTTGGAGAGATGCCTGCACTTCAGATGCTTAAGGACGAATACGGTGATAAGATAAATATTATTGCCCTTAACTGCGGTGATGATAAGGAAACCATAGAAGCTTTTATGGAAGAAAACGGATATACATTTGAGGCTGCCCAGGTAGACCTTGAGGATTCGCTCGTGTATGACGCCCAGAGTATACCCGTTACAGTAATATTTGATAAAGATGGGGTAATACAGTTCTTTGAGAAGGGATCTCTTGAAGGAGAAGTAATGTTTAAGGAATACTTTAATCCGCTTTTTGAAGAGCTTACAAGTGTGGTAGAAGAAACAGAGAACGCATGACAGTTTTATATAAAGGGCCATATTAATTATAAAGGATTGTGATGGCCTATGAAAAATATCAAACGTAATTATGTTTTAGCTGCTGCTGCCATATATGCCGTTGAGATCATAATGGCGGTGAATATGGAAAATAAAGATATCGTAATACCCATGGTTTTTGCGACATGGATAGTTCTGGTGTCAGCGGCAGCGGTAATAAATATTATATGGCTTAAAAAGTTTTTGAAACAGATCGATGACCTTGGCACCATACTAACGGTGGAAAAGAATCCGGATAAGTATATAGAGGCCAACAGGGAATTTCTGAAGGAGGACATATCTCCAAGGCTCAAGGCTGTTATAAAGTCTAATATGGCCATGGGATATTGTGAAAAGAATGATTTTAATACTGCCCGTAAGATCCTCCTTGGCATTGACATGAAAAAAGTTTATAGGAGTTTCAGGAGGGTATATTATCTTGAGCTGGCCTATGTAAATTTCTTTTTGGGAGATTATGAATCAGGGCTTGCCATCGTAAATGAATATAACGATATAATAAATGAGCTGAAGGCCAATAAGATGTATGAACCCTATGTAAATGTCATATATATTTTCAAATACATAGCAGAAACTGAGTATGTGAAAGCCAATGAGCTGTTATTTATAACGGAGCAGAAATTTACAACCATAAACGGAGAAATAAACTATCTAAAGGAATGTATCCATAGGCGAGAGAGAGAAACTTGTCCAGGACTTGTTATAAATTACGAATAAGGTCCGGGATGGATATGAAACGGAGGAGAGGTTATGAAAGCAGCAGCGGTACCCATATTATTTGGCTGTATGATCTTTATGGCTGGATGTGCAGCTGAAGGTGTCAGCACAGTGGACAAAACAGAAACTCTGGCAGAAAATATTGAGTCAGACAATAAAAATTATGATGTTCTTTATGATAAATATATGGATATCGATGAACTTCCCGTTTTGGATATGGCCGTTGAGAGGGAATATGTGTGCCAGGACAGGACCCTTATAATGGAGGACTCCATAGAGAATGAACTGGAATATGACATTTATAATTATTACTATGATATAGTGTCAGCTGATTTTGAAAGCTTTATGGACAATATAGGTGAAAATGAAAGTTTTAAGACCGCCAGTGCCAATGAGGAAAAGAATTTCAATGAGGGCAGATATAATAAGGAATATGACATATATGAACTTACGACCGTAAGTGTGGACGATGTGAAAAAAGCTGACGATATGTCAAAGGATGAACTCCTTACAGATGTCGAGGACTGCGGCCTTGACCAATATGCCCTTGTAAAGGCTGATCTCAGCTGGAAATATAACGAAGCAAAGCTTGAAGCATCTCCCCAGCTGCCTGAGGGACGATATACAAGATACTTTCTGCTTGGAACAGTGGGAAATGATCCTGAAATAAAGATATATCAAGTATACTGGGATGAATTTATTTAAAAGCTGCCGGTGAGTAGAAATAACTCAAGATCATGAGGATATTGTAAAATATGGTTTATATTATAGACCGTAAAAGTTATTTAAGATTTCTGCTGTAAAATCAGCTCTTGAATATGAGATGGCTGTTTCAGAAATTTCTAAAAAGCCGTCTATTTATTACGATATTTATATCATTGTATAAGTAAATATAAAGAATCCGGATAAAAGTGCGCTCCAAGATTATGGGAACGCACTTTATCCGTATTATCATAAAACTAACTAATTAAAGCAGGAATATCTAGAACTTAGAAAAGAACCAGAACTATTAAAAGATTAAAGGCATTTCTGAATAATACATAAAATTCTAGTAGACAATGGATCATCAACGGATTTTAAATTCAAAATATTGTCTGTCTTTTAGATTAATTAATTTGTAAAGTGAAATTATTTACTTAAAAAATCCAGCATTACTTTATTAAATTCATCGGGATTTTCTATGAACATAAAGTGACTGCTTTTTTCTTCCATTATATATGTAACAGAATTTTTGATTGCCTTTCCGACCCATTCCATTGATTTATAATTCATTGCACTCATTTTTCCTCCGAATACAAGAGATGGCACTGAGATTTGTGGAATAAGAGCTGACCAGTCATTCATAGCGTGATTAAATATAAGCGAAGCGTTGTCAGCAGCGGCTCCCTTTTTAAAGTTTTCGACTGCCCAATTTTTTAAATTTTCGTCTGCATTTTCAGTAAAGAGGCTGCCAAGAAGTGCGACAGCAGTATCTATTCCATTCTCTCCTTTTAAAGCAGCAACTGTGTCAACTATTGCCTGCCAAGAAAAAAGGCCGCCGTAATTCTGCTTTTCTTCCGTTGTCCACCAAGGACAATCTATGATTACGGGATCTTCGTCAATTAAAATAATTTTGTTAAGTTTATCTTCTCCAAAAAGCTCGATAAACGACCAAATTATTGAACATCCCATAGAATGACCGCAAAGAATAACTTTTTCATCACCAAGGCTGCATATAAGTTCGTATATGTCTTTTGCAAAACGTGAGATACTGAAACCATGACCAGGTGTTTTAGATTCTCCATGTCCTCTTAAATCAACGGCAACAACATGATAACTGTCTTTTAAAGCTTTGATTTGGTACTTATAAAGTTCTGCAGAGCAGCCCCAGCCGTGGATAAGTATAATAGTTTTTCCTGATCCCTCATCAATATAGTGAAGTTCAGCTCCGTCAGTTGTTTTAAAGAACTTGTCCATAAAATTTACCTCCTTGTTTGGGTTATTATTTATATAAATAAATAATAGTATAAGTTTTAAAATTAAATTGTAAAATATTTTACAATTAGTAATATATTATTTATGTTAATATATTTAAAAGGAGTGACTTACTATGTACAGTTCTGATGAGATAGATATTGTTAATAATTTTAAGTATGATAAAATAGCTGAAATAATAATTAAATATGGAAGTTTAGTTAAGTTTAATGCGGGAGAACTAGTATATTATTTTGATGATGATGCTGAAGGGATATATTATGTTAAGTCGGGAAAACTTAGAGGATTTTATTCTGACAAAAATGGTGAGGAGCAGACAGTTATAGTTATTGCAGGAGGACTTTTGCTAGGTGAAGATACTTTTACAACACCGCCTAAAAGGGTATTATCTATAGATGCTGTTGAACCATCAGTTTTATATTATATTGAACGTGAAAAACTTTTAGATATATGTATGAATGATAGAGAAGCGGTGTGCCAGCTTTTAGCTCTTGTAACTAAAAAAATAGTGATATTTTTAAATGGCCTCAGTGCTGTTCAGCAGTATACTGCTAAGAAAAAACTGGCATTGTATATATTGCAAATGTGTGTGGCAAGCACAAATATCTTAAATTTTTCACATGAGAGAATAGCTGCGTTAATAGGAGTATCTAGGGTAAAAGTAAGTAAACTATTGAGTGAATTTGGAGAAAATGGTTATATAAAAGTTGGGTACAGGCAGATTGAATTAATAAATAGAGAAGGCCTTCTCAGTATTCTTAATGAGTGAAGCGGATATGATATTAACATATCCGCTATTTTTTAGTCTGTATACATATTATGCTAGATATTATATTTTTCAAAGCTAAAGAACAAAGTTAAAATATATTTAGCTGATTTTTTTGAAAATTAATCTGGTTAATATATTTTTAGAAATCATTTTATATACTAGTTATATACTAGCTCCAATATTATCCATCAGATACTGCCTGAGCTTATAGCACTAAGTTTTAAGTCTCTCTGTATGCTGTAATTTTATGGTATTTATACTTTCATTTATTCTTTAACAGTTTTCTGGATATTAAAAATTTGTATTTTTTAACTTACAAATATTATTTACTCAAATCTTCCAGTTCTTCCATCCACAGTGAGTTCACAGCGTCTGAAGGCATCCTCCAGTCACCTCTGGGAGAGAGGTTTATGGTACCGACCTTGGGACCATCGGGAAGGCAGGAACGCTTGAACTGCTGGGCAAAAAATCTTCTGTAGAAGTTTTTGAGCCACTTAAGTATGGTGTCCTTATCATAAACTCCGTCAAAGGCATTTTCAGCAAGATAATATATCTTTTTGGGAGAGAAACCGCATCTTACAACATAGTAGAGGAAGAAGTCATGGAGCTCATAGGGGCCGACTATCTCCTCTGTCTTCTGATTTATGTTGTTATCCTCATCGGGAGGAAGAAGTTCAGGAGATACGGGAGTATCAAGTATATCTTTGAGTATTTTTACGGTTATCTCATCAAGTCCGCCAAAACGTACTGCCCAGTTAACTAACATCCTTACAAGGGTTTTAGGAACACCGGAGTTGACACCGTACATTGACATATGGTCTCCGTTATATGTGGCCCATCCAAGGGCAAGCTCTGACAGGTCTCCAGTACCGATAACAAGACCATTTTCTTTATTGGCAAGGTCCATTAGTATCTGGGTCCTTTCTCTGGCCTGGGTGTTTTCGTATGTGACATCATGGACTTCAGGATCGTGGCCTATATCTTTGAAATGCTGAAGAGATGCATCTCCTATGGGTATCTCACGGATATTCACACCAAGAGCTCCCATAAGGGAAAGGGCATTGTTATATGTCCTGTCAGTTGTTCCGAATCCGGGCATTGTCACACCGATTACTGTCTTTCTGCTCAATTCCAGAAAATCACAGGCCTTTGCAGCCACAAGAAGGGCAAGGGTAGAATCAAGGCCGCCGGAAATACCAATAACAAGGGATTTAGCGTTGGTATGCATAATACGTTTTACAAGGCCTGCTACCTGGATATTGAATATATCTGAGCAGCGGGAGTTTAGCTCTCCATCATCGTTGGGAACAAAGGGATGGGGACGGACGAATCTTTCAAGGTTTTTATTTTCCTTTTCCTCCATACCAAAGGTAATTATTTCAGCTTCAGGAGCCGCATATTCTGAATAGCTTGTATTTTTTCTTCTGTCGTTTACAATGAGTTCAGTATCTATGTCAGCCATTATAAGGGAGCTGTCCTTGGAAAAACGGTCGCCTTCTATGAGCACTGAGCCGTTTTCGCTTATTATGGAATGTCCGCTGAATACCATATCCTGGGTTGATTCACCGATACCCGCCGATGAATAAACATATCCGCATATACATCTTGCAGACTGGTTGGCAACAAGGGCAGTCCTGTATTCGTTTTTAGTGGCAAGCTCATTGCTGGCTGATGTATTGGCTATTATGGCAGCGCCTGACATGGCAAGATAGCTGCTGGGAGGTATGGGAGCCCACAGATCCTCGCATATCTCAATGCCAAAGGTGAAGTTTTCTATGCCTTCAGCGGCGAAAAGGAGATTTGTTCCAATGGGAACGCTTTGTCCACAAAGGGATATGCCGCCCTTAAGGTCTCTGCCGCTTTTGAACCAGCGTTTTTCATAGTATTCGCCATAGTTTGGAATGTAGATCTTAGGCACAGCGCCAAGGATATCTCCGTCATATATGGCCGCTGAGCAGTTATATAAGCTGTTTCCGATATTTACTGGAAGACCAACAACTACGACGGTATTTTTACCCCTTGTGGCCTCAGCTATGAAGGCAAGACATTCCTCAGCCTTGTTTAATAATGATGACTGGAAAAAAAGATCAGCGCAGGTGTATCCGGTTATACATAATTCCGGAAATACAAGAAGGTCCACATCCTTCTGGGATGCAGCATTTATAAGTTTTATTATTTCACCGGTATTATATTTACAGTCGGCGACCTTGAGTTTTGGCACAGCCGACGCACATCTGACAAATCCGTACATATTTAATTTCTCCTTTTGTAAGTGATTAATTAAATTATCGTTTTTGTAATGTGAATTGTCAAGTTTTAAGAGCAAATGAATGAAGAAAGATTTTACAATAGATGAGAAATGTTCATATAAAAAAGCCCCTCAAAAGGGGCTTTTTATCAGCAGGGCCTGCAGCACAGACCGCATAACATATTCGCTATACATATATCAAGACATATATTGCTCGTTCCGCACACTATGGGAGAACCGCCTCCATACTGCTGGTATGTGGCTCCTCCGTTTTTCATACGGCTGAGAAGCTGCTGGTATTCCATATTGTTTGGTTCCATCCTGGCAGCCTGTTCGGCATCACTCATGGCTTCTATCCTGTTTCCTAAGCCGTAATTGGCCAGGGCGTGGAAATAATACCATCTGGCGTTCCTATGGGATGAATCAACGGAATTAAGGACATTTAACGCCTCTCTGTAGTGTCCGGCGTTTATATAATTCCTTGCGGCCGTAAGTTCGTTTGTGTCTTCCTGGGATGAATATCCTCCGCCATATCCGCCGAATCCGCTTCCGAATATATCTTCCCATGAAAAACCGCCATAATATCCACCGCTGTTTGGACCGCTTTGTCCGGCTCCTCCATAGGGGCTGCCGTTCTGGCCGTATGAAGCCTTGCCCTCACGGATATTCCTTATCTGGTCATAGGCGGCGTTTATTTCACGCATTTTTCTTTCAGCGTTCTCATCGCCGGGATTTACGTCGGGATGATATTTCTTGACAAGTCTCCTATATGCTTTTTGTATTTCGTCATCTGAGGCCGTGGGAGGCACTCCCAAAACCTTATATGGATCTGATACCATTTTGAAACTTCCTCTCTGGGGTCACGATTACAGAAATTATGAAGTAATAAGGTATATTATACATAATCTGATATCGTTTGAAAAGCGGGTTTTTATATGTTAATAAATACTTAATGTAATTTTTACTTATTCTGTGAGGTTTTTACTCTCATTTTGGCGGCATAGCGGAGCCAGACACCGGCATAAATTATGTTTTCTATTATGGCCCTGTTTTTGACCAGGGGCAGGGAAAACAGCGCCTCTGAACAGTCACCCATAAGCATCATAAGCACCGGTTCCACGCTTTCCGCAGGCAGGGAAGTAAGGGGATTATACCTTTCTTTGGTTATATCATCCTTGAGGTCATCCCAGGCATCCATCACATATATGAACCTTCCAAGGTCTGTGGCGGCCTTTCTAAGGGTATCGGAATACTGGTCCTCCTCATATATGAATATCTCCGCAAGGAGCCTTCCAAATATGCCTGCTGGAAGATCC
>JAHZAW010000053.1:727-2951 GCA_019423725.1 Clostridiales bacterium | reverse complement strand
TTTCTCTACCTCCGCAAGCTCACTAAGGCAGTCCTCCATAACTCCGCACTGCCTCGGATATTTTTTCCTTATATCCTGATAATCCCTGCTGTATAGGGCGGCAGCGGCACGTGCCTTAAGGCTCCTGTCGTCGTTCCAGTCATCTATTAGCTTGTTATAAAAGAGGGCGATATTCATATCAGATGCATAATCGGAAAATTTATTTACCATATAAAAATGCCTGTTTTTAGGGTGGACTATACATCTTTCCTCACCAGACACATCCTCAGAGTCGTACAGAGATGACAATACAAGTATAAGAAATGTCATATCATAAGTAAGAGAGGCACGGCTTATACTGCCGTGCCTCTCCTTAAGTGTCCGGCATAATCCGCAGTAAAGGCCTTTATATATTTTAAGATCATCGGGTTCTAAAGTCTTTACATTGGCTGTCACATATCCGAACATTAAATCAGCTCTTTCTTATAAATTTTTCACCGCATTTGGGGCAGGTGATCTCTATTTTTCCCTTTCCCCTGGGTATCCTGTTGTAAACTCCGCACTTAGGGCACTTAAAGAACTTGTAGTCCTTGCTCTGGGCAGCCCTTTCAGCTCTGCGCTGTTTCTCAACGGCGAATTTATACCTGAGAGATAAAAATTTCTGATTTTCAGCGGAGCGTTTGGCGATATCCCTTGAAAACATCCTGTAATAACATATCACTATCAAAGCCACTGCTATTATCCATAGTATCGAACTAAGATAGGGCACGAACCTTATGGTTATGACCGATATTACGAGGACTATAAGACCTGCTATGGAAAGAAGACGGTTAAGATCGTCCTGGCCATAGCGGCCCATCATAAATCTCATAAATTTTTCTCTCATTTATCTTCTCCTTTCGGGGATAAGAGGAAAAAACTACAGCACCAGCTTATTCAAGCTCAAAGGCGCCTGTATAAAGCTGATAGTATTTTCCTTTCTGTTCAATAAGTTCTTCATGGCTTCCTCTTTCGATGATGTTACCATGCTCAAGTACCATGATGGCCTTAGAGTTCCTTACGGTAGAAAGCCTGTGGGCGATAACGAATACCGTCCTGCCTTCCATAAGTGAATCCATACCTTTCTGTACGATGGACTCTGTTCTTGTATCGATGGAGGATGTTGCCTCATCAAGTATCATAACGGGAGGATCGGCAACAGCTGCCCTGGCAATGGATATGAGCTGTCTCTGGCCCTGTGAAAGGCTTCCGCCATCACCGGTAAGCATTGTGTTATATCCATCGGGGAGCATCATGATGAAGTCGTGGGCATTGGCAAGTTTTGCAGCTGCGATTACTTCTTCATCCGTTGCGTCAAGTCGGCCGTATCTTATATTGTCCATGATAGTTCCGGTAAAGAGGTTGACATCCTGGAGGACTATGCCCAGTGAGTGTCTGAGGTCATCTTTCTTTATATCCTTTACGTTTATTCCATCATAGGTAATGGAACCTTCCTGAACATCATAGAAACGGTTGATGAGGTTGGTTATTGTTGTTTTACCAGCACCGGTAGCACCTACGAAGGCTATCTTCTGGCCGGGTTTAGCAAAGAGTGAAATATGATGAAGTACTGTCTTTCCTTCTTCATATCCGAAGTCTACGTCATGGAAACGTACATCACCTTTGAGCTCAACATAGTTGAAGCCGTTTTCTGTGGGTACTTTCCAAGCCCATATTCCTGATCTCTTTGTAGTTTCGACGATGGTACCGTCTTCTTTTTTCTCTGCGTTTACGAGTGTTACTTTACCATCATCAACTTCAGGTTCAACATCCATAAGGTCAAATATACGTTCAGCACCGGCAATGGCCATAACAACTGAGTTGAGCTGCTGAGATACCTGGCTTATGGGGTTTGTAAGGCTCTTTGAAAGTGAAAGGAATGATGCGATGGCACCAAGGGTAAGTCCGCCGACTCCATTGATGGCAAGGAATCCACCGATGATGGCGATGCATATATATTCCAGGTTACCAAGGTTCATCATTACAGGCATGAGGATGTTAGCGAATTTGTTGGCGCTTGTGGCATTGAGACGAAGTTCTTCGTTTTTCTTATCAAAGCCTTCCTCTGCCTTTTCCTCATGACAGAATACCTTTATTACCTTCTGGCCGTTTATCATTTCTTCGATGTAACCGTTAAGTTCACCAAGGGACTGCTGCTGTTTAATGAAGTACTTGGATGAATTTCCGGCTATCTTCTTTGTTACGT
>JAHZAW010000053.1:0-714 GCA_019423725.1 Clostridiales bacterium | reverse complement strand
GAGTGAGAGCCATATACTTAATTTTAACATAGCTATGGCAACAGTGATTATAGTTATTGCCGATGATATGAACATGGGCAGTGACTGTGAGAGCATCTGACGAAGGGTATCAGTATCGTTAGTATAATGGCTCATGATATCGCCATGGGTATTTGTATCAAAGTATTTAAGGGGAAGTTTCTGCATTTTTGAGAACATGTCATCCCTTATCCTCTTAAGGACACCCTGTGAAATACCAACCATTATACGGTTGTATAAAAGTGATGATATGATACCTACCGCATATATGCATCCCATCCTTATTACTGCGTTTAACAGATTTGAGAAATCTCTGCTTCCGCTTGAGAGCATAGGAGTGATATAATCATCGATTACAGTCTCAATAAAGAGTGAACCTCTTACATTGGCGAAGGCGCTCAATATGATACAGATTATTACTACAGTAAACTGTACTTTATATCTGCCTACATATGACATCAAACGGCGTATTGTTTTTCCGGCGTCATTTACTTTTGGACGTGGACCTCTGGCACCGCCGCCCGGGCCATGCTGAGGTATTTCCCTTACTTTTTCATCCTGTGCCATTATTCCTCGCCTCCTTTTGTCTGTGATTCATATACCTCACGATAGATCTCGTTGGACTTAAGAAGTTCCTCGTGAGTTCCTATGGCGTCTATCTCACCGTTATGGAGGACGATAATCTTATCAGAGTCC
>JAHZAW010000052.1 GCA_019423725.1 Clostridiales bacterium | reverse complement strand
TTTATAAACAGCCGTCTTTGCCAGCTCAGACATTTTTATTACGGCTTTCTGACACTGCATGATGGCATATCCAGGTGAGTCAAGGAATCTGTCATCAAGGAGCTGAAGGCTCTTTTCAAATTCCGTAGCAGGTATGTTCTTGTCTCTTATGGTCTTTACTGCAAGTTTCTCAAGCATATTGCCAAAAGGAAGCAGTACTATAGTAGTAACTAAGTTAAATGTAGTGTGTATCGTAGCAATGCCGGCCGCGTTTATGGTATCGTCCAGGAACGTAAAATCAAGTATGGCATTAAGAGTATAGAATACGATCATAAATATTGTCGTTCCTATGATATTAAAGTAAAGATGTACAGCCGCAGCTCTCTTGGCATCTCTGCCGGCGCCGATACTTGATATTATGGCTGTTATACAAGTACCGATATTCTGTCCCATGATTATGGGGAAGGCATTTCCAAACTTTATTGCTCCAGTAACACACAGTGCCTGAAGTATACCAACAGACGCCGATGATGACTGTATTACAGCCGTTACAAGGGCACCTACTAAAAGTCCAAGTACAGGATTTGTGAATTTTGTAAAAAGGCTTGTAAATTCCGGAACATCAGCAAGAGGTTTTACAGCTCCGCTCATGGTATCCATTCCTACCATAAGTATGGCAAAGCCTACAAGTATGCTTCCGATATTTTTCTTTTTATCCTTTTTTGAAAAAAGTATAAGTGCGATACCTATCAAAGCAAGTACCGGTGAAAATGAAGTCGGCTTAAGAAGTTCCATAAAGAAACTGTCGCCTTCAATAGCAGTAAGGCTCAGGAGCCAGGCTGTAACTGTAGTACCGATATTGGCACCCATTATTATTCCTATCGCCTGATTAAGCTTCATGATCCCTGAGTTTACAAAACCAACGACCATTACCGTTGTTGCTGATGACGACTGTATTATGGCCGTGACTCCGGCACCAAGAAGAACCGCCATCAGTCTGTTTTTTGTCAGTTTTTCAAGGATCCTTTCAAGTTTTCCTCCTGACAGCTTTTCAAGCCCCTCTCCCATTATGTGCATTCCATATAGGAATAGAGCCAGACCTCCTACCATTGTCAAAAAATCAAAGAAATCCATTATAACCCCGCCTATCTTTTTATTTAGACTACATTTTTCTGCCATTATGAACAATAATATATCATTGTAAAAAACAAATGCTACTAAAGTAAAATAAATGTAAAATAACGTCTAAACTTAATATTCTACAAAAACAGTACCTATTAAACTGATTTTAAAAATATTTTCAAGCATAATGACATATATGTTTAAAAATCTGAACACCATTATCTGCGAATACCTATAAATATGGTCATAAATATACAATATAACACTATAATATTGTCCCTAAATATAAAATTTAAGCTATAAAACATCTCATGATATTAATAGATGCATAAAAATGCGTTTTTTATCAGAAAATGCTTGCAAAGCTGAGAAATTAATAATATACTTACTTCATCAAATACAATTTATGAACAATTAATGACAGAGGCGCATCATATCATCAGTAAGCGGATTACAAAGAGTTTTCGCAGAATTTCTCCGGCCGAAAGGGATTGTTGCCGAAGGCTGCCGAGGCGTAAGGCAGACCTGGGTAAACGGAATAAGATCCGTTTAACTGTCGCATTTTCTGCGGAGTGCTGTCTCGGTTTAATATTAATTAACAGACTGACAGCCTCATTGGTATGAACCATAAGGCTGTTTTTTATTTGAAATTTACAGTAAAGGAGTTTTTCATCATGATCTGCAGCAACATTGGAATTAACGAAAAAGGCCACCTTACATTCGCCGGGCAGGATACCGTCGAACTGGCCGAAAAATACTCTACTCCTCTTTACCTTATAGATGAGGAAAAAGTCCGTGAAAAAATGCGTATTTATGTAAATGCCATTTCGGAAAATTTTCCTTCAGGCTCTATGCCTCTCTATGCCAGCAAAGCCCTGTGCTTTAAGAAAATATACTCCATAGCGGCTGAAGAAAACATGGGAGTTGATGTCGTTTCACCCGGAGAGCTTTATACAGCCCTTAAGGCTGGCTTCCCCATGGAAAAGGTATATTTCCACGGAAATAACAAAACCGATGAAGATATTGAATTTGCCATCGAAAGCCGCATAGGATATTTTATATGCGATAACCTTGATGAACTAGATGCCATAGATGAAACAGCAAAAAGACATGGAATAGTTCAGAAAATACTTCTCCGTCTTACCCCTGGAATCGATCCTCACACCCATGTGAAGATATCAACTGGCAAGGTAGATTCAAAATTCGGCATTGCCATTGAAACAGGCCAGGCAGACGATGCCATAGAAGCAGCCCTTGGAAAGAAAAATGTGAAACTCTGCGGATATCACTGTCATATCGGTTCACAGACATTTGATATCAAGCCCTTTGTGGACGGTGCAGAAATAATGCTGAAATATATAGCTCATATCAAAGAAAAATTTGGTTATGAGGCGGAGATCCTTAACCTTGGCGGAGGTATGGGCGTAAAATATGTAGAAGGCGATCCTGAGATAGATTATGCTAAAAACATAAAAGGCATTGCCGATATGATGAAGGAAAAGTGCGCTGAACTTAAAATAAACCTTCCTATCCTTCTTATGGAGCCCGGAAGAAGCATCGTAGCTGATGCCGGAATGACCTTATATACCGTTGGCGGAACAAAGGAGATACCCGGATATAAGAACTATGTTTCAATAGACGGCGGTATGACAGACAATCCCAGATACACACTTTATGAGTCAGCCTATACCATAGCCCTTGCAAATAAAGCCGATAAGGCTCCCGAAAAGGTTTACACCGTCGGCGGAAGATGCTGTGAAAGCGGTGACCTTATACAGGAAAACGTCAGTCTTCCCGCTGCTAAAAAAGGTGATATCCTGGCAGTTATGACAACCGGAGCCTACAACTATTCCATGGCTTCCCACTACAACAGGATACCTAATCCCCCTGTTGTAATGCTCAATAAGGGTGAAAGCTATGTGGCTGTTAAACGCGAGACCTATGCAGATCTTATGAAAAATGATCTTTAAGATGATCTTAGAATGATCTTTAATAATAAAAGGAGAGTATGAAAATGTCAGTAAAAGTATTAAAATTCGGAGGCAGTTCCCTTGCTGATGCGGACCACTTCAGGAAGGTTGCCGATATCGTAAAAAGTGATCCTGCAAGAAGATATGTTGTCGCATCTGCTCCCGGAAAAAGAAACGACGATGACGAAAAAGTAACGGACCTTCTTTATAAATGTTACGAGCTTACAAGAGAAGGCGAAGATATTGACAATATATTTGTATGTATAATAAGAAGATATGAAAAAATCATAAAAGACCTGGGCATGGATCTTTCCCTTGAAAAGGAATTCCACAGGATAAAAATGGCTATCCTCCATCATGCCGGCAGAGATTATATCGCCAGCCGTGGTGAATACCTCAATGCCATTGTCCTTGCGGCATATCTCGGATTTGATTTTATTGACGCTGAAAAAGGCATCTTCTTTAATGAAGATGGTACTTTTGATTCCGAAAAAACCAATACAGTACTCTCTTCCATACTCAGAAAGCATGAATATGCGGTCATACCCGGATTTTATGGTTCTATGCCTAATGGCACAATAAAGACATTTACCAGAGGCGGTTCTGACTTCACTGGTTCAGTCGTTGCCCGTGCCGCAGGCGCTGACCTTTATGAAAACTGGACCGATGTTTCCGGATTCCTTATGGCTGACCCCAGGATAGTAAAAAATCCCAAGGTTATCGATATCATAACATATAAAGAACTTCGAGAGCTTTCATATATGGGAGCCACAGTTCTCCATGAGGACGCTATATTCCCCGTAAGAGCAGCCGGAATCCCTATCAATATCAGAAATACCAACAGACCAAATGACAAGGGAACAATGATCGTAAAGGATACTGAAAACATTTCCGGCGGCGGAATAATCACAGGAATTGCCGGTAAAAAAGGATTCTCCATCATTGTTCTTGAAAAGGATATGATGAACGCTGAGATAGGTTTTGGTAAAAAAGTTCTTGATGTACTTATGAACAACAATGTACCCTTCGAGCATGTACCTTCAGGAATCGATGCTATGTCTATTATCGTCAGCACAGATGACGTAAAGGATAAAAAACTTGTTCTTGCTGACGAGATAACAAAGGCTGTTCACCCTGACTATATATCCATCGATGACGGTATTGCCCTTGTGGCTGTCGTAGGAAGAAACATGGTCAACGGAGTAGGTACTGCCTACAGGGTATTCAAAGCCGCAGCAGACAGCGGTGTCAACATCAGAATGATAGACCAGGGCTCAAGCGAAATGAATATCATCATTGGTATTAAAGAAGAAGATTATCAGGCAGCCCTCCAGGGTATTTATTCAGAATTTATGCACTAAAACTAAAGGGAAGCTCAAGTTTTTGAGCTTCCCTTTTATAATGATCTTACGTAATCTACTAATGGCTCTATATATTTCTTATCCGTAAAATCAACAGCCTTTCCATAGGTTTCGATGAAGTATCTGTTTTCATCGGCTGCCTGCTGGCTCTTTTTGCTATTTTTAAGTATTATCCTGTACATCATCCACATCATGGCGCTGTGTACAAAACTCAGCTTTGAATAATCTATGCCTCCCCTGAAACAGAAAACCTTTACCCTTTTTCCCATTTCACCAGTGAGTGCCTTATCTACACTCTTCATTATATTCTGATGGTTTTTCTGCTCATCGGGATCACCAAGGCCGCATGTAAATAATACTATGTTTTTGTCTTTTATTTTTTCAAAGGACGACGTCAAAAAATCAATGCCGTTTATCTTACCGGCATAAAGCCCTCCTCCATAAATTATGACGTCATAATCATCTAAATTTTTATCCGATGCCTTTCCTTTCTCAGTAAGCTCACAGTTAAGCTCCTCTGATATCCACCTGGCATACTTCTGAGTACTGCCGTAAGCGGAACTATAGACTACCAAAACTCTTTTCATAAAAACTCCACCTCAAATAAATTATTTTATCCCATCAATATTTTATCCAGGATCTCAATATATTTTTCCGCTGCAGGTGAAAGAGTAAGGTCCTTTATCTTTATCCAGCCAAGACGCATCATGTCCATGGCATCTTCAATGGGAATGGATATGAGCCTGTCATCACCATAACCCTTGGGAAGTATACCGCTTCCTGTGGATACACAGTTTGTGTTCACCAATACATTGTAGCAGGACGCCCTGTCATTTACATATACTACCTTTTTAAACTTTTCTATCTCCGGTATTATCGCCTCTTCGGAATAATGTATCGACTCATTATTTTTCTTAGTAAAGGCAACATATGGATAGTCAAAAAGCTCCTTTATCTTTACAGTCTTTTTTGCCGAGAGCGGATGATTATGATTAATAAAAGCATGGGGCTTTATCCTCATCAGTTCATGAAACTCCAGGTCGTTTGAGGCAAGTATCCTGTTCATAAATTTTTCCGTCATCTCAGATAAAAAAATAACGCCTATTTCACTTTTTCTTTCTGATACGCTGGATATGACCTTTTCCATCTCGGCCTCAGTGTAGCTGAAACTGTATTTTGATGTGTCGTCAAATTCCTTTATAAGCAGAACAAATGCTTCCGCACAGAAAGGATATCTTTGAGAAGCCACGCTCAGTGAAGCAAAGTCATCATTCTTCCTGTCCAGATAATAGGCCTCTACAATTTTCTGCTGCTCAACTATCGGGCGTATGTGCGCAATAAACTCCTTTCCGTCATTGGTGAGTTCTATACCTTTATTGCTTCTTTTGAATATTTTTATTCCAAGTTCCTGTTCCAGCTCCCTTATGGAACTGCTGAGACTTGATTGTGATAAAAACATTTTCTGAGCCGCCTTATTTATTGAACCACAATTGTAAATCTCCATTATATAGTTCAACTGCAGAAACGTCATCAATCTCACTCCTCAAATAGAATTTCCCCAATAAAAGTATGATGCCTAAAATACCCCTTTTTTTGCACTTATTATATAAATTATAACATTATATAAAAAATATTACATTGTGTAATGTTAATAAACAAAAAAATAAGTATTCGTGAAAGTTAACAGAAAATGGACATACCAATTTTGCAAAATAACAACAGCTCTCCTTGACAACCTGTCAAAATAACTATATTCAATGCAATAGGCAGCATTAAAATACATATCCATACATATGTACAAATTTCATTATCATTATGGTTGTTTTACTATACTCTCCCACAGCCGTATCCATAGTTTTATTCCTGTAATAACATATATTATTTGCCGTGCGGAATCTGTCCGTATCTATATACAGTTATTTTCAGTTTGTTTTTTATAGTTATAAAACAGATAAGCAGAAACTAATTATGTCAAATACTTCTAAGGACAGAAAGGCGGCTTCCTGCTGATAATACCGGCATATATGATGCTGAAAACGGAGATGTGTCTGTTGAATTTACCATATACGATAAATATGGTAATTTTTATGCCGCTAAGACTGATGGAATTTTCAGAACAGATTCACTGGAAAAAAAGATAAGATGAGGTTCGTGGATTTGTATTTGCTTCAGGATATGTTTATGCTGAGTGTAAGTATTGAGAAACAGAAGGCATATAAAACAGCATCTTGAGTTCATTACTCCAAAGGGCAGAATAATACACCCCAGCTTATGGTGATATAAGAGATGATAAAACAGTAAAACTTCCATTTATTGCTCATGTACAGAAGGATGATAAATTAAGTCAGGCTTTATTATGTATAAAC
>JAHZAW010000051.1 GCA_019423725.1 Clostridiales bacterium | reverse complement strand
TCTCGTATGCGCCTGCGGCTATCATTTCAGGATGAAGGCACGCCAGAGGATAAAGATGATAGCGGATAAAGACAGCTTTCATGAACTGTATTCAGAGATGAAGTCATCAAATCCCCTTAATTTCCCCGGTTACAGGGATAAGGTGGAGACCATGAGAGCGGCCAGCGGCGAGGAAGAAGCTGTTGTATGCGGCACAGCCAGGATAGGCGGCCAGAAATGCTGTCTGTTCGTTATGGAATCATATTTTATGATGGGCAGCATGGGCAGCGCCTTGGGAGAGAAGATAACTTCTCTATTCGAGTATGCCACAGAGCACCGTCTGCCGGTGGTAGGCTTTACGGTATCGGGCGGAGCCAGGATGCAGGAGGGACTTCTTTCCCTGATGCAGATGGCAAAGACCAGCGCCGCCGTAAAACGCCACAGCGATTCAGGACTGCTTTATATAGTGGTGCTCACTGATCCCACAACGGGCGGAGTTATCGCAAGCTTTGCCATGGAGGCTGATATAATCCTTGCGGAGCCGGGGGCAACGGTAGGATTTGCCGGTGCCAGGGTCATCGAGCAGACCACCAGGAAATCCCTTCCCAAAGGGTTCCAGAAGGCTGAGTTTGTGCTGGAGCATGGATTTATCGACAGCATAGTCATTCGCTCTAACCAGAAGAAGCTTCTGACTGAGCTTCTTAAAATGCATAATGGAGGAATGGACGCATGAATGAACGTATAAATGACCGCATGAGCATACCCTATGAAAGAGTAAAACTTGCCCGTGACAGCAGCCGTCCCACGGGTATGGATTATATAAGAAATATATTCAAAGGATTTATAGAATTACATGGAGACAGGAATTATGCCGATGACCATGCCATAGTAGGAGGCATAGCGAGACTTAACGGCAATCCCGTTACGGTCATCGCCATTGAAAAGGGACATACAGCAAAGGAGAGGACCTACCGAAACTTTGGTGCTCCCCATCCGGAAGGCTACCGCAAGGCTTTAAGGCTTATGAAACAGGCTGAAAAATTCGGAAGGCCTGTAATATGTTTTATAGACACATCGGGAGCCTACTGCGGCATAGGAGCTGAGGAAAGAGGACAGGGCCAGGCCATTGCCGAAAACCTTATGGAAATGTCCACCCTTTGTGTTCCCATAATATCCATACTCATTGGCGAAGGCGGAAGCGGAGGAGCCCTTGCCCTTGCGGTGGCAGACAGGGTATGGATGCTTCAGAATGCGGTCTATTCAGTAATATCGCCGGAGGGATGCGCCAGCATTTTGTGGAAGAGCGCCTCTAAGGCCGATGTGGCAGCCGCCAGCCTGAAGATCACCGCCGAGGACGCCAAGAGCCTTGGCATTATCGAACGTATCCTTTCTGAAAAGGATATGGGCAAAAAAGAATTTTATTATCGTATACGCACTCTTCTTACGGAAGAGATCAGTGACCTGTCAAATGACCTTGACCTTGTGGGAAAACGATATGAACGTTTCCGCCGTATAGGCACTGATGCGATAGTTAAGGAGTAAATATGAGTATTTATCAGAAGTTTTGCAGGGAGATAACTGATGAGAACGGCAGCTTGGTAAGCCTTACTCTCGACTATCCCGATAATTTTAATTTTGGATACGATGTGGTAGACGCCATAGCCGATGAAACACCAAATAAAAGGGCCATGGTATGGTGTAATACCGAAAATGAGGAGCATATATTCACATTTTCAGATATAAAGACATACAGCAACAAAATGGCCAATGTATTCAAAAACGCCGGAATAACCAGGGGAGACCGTGTTATGGTAGTGCTCAAGCGCCATTATGAATACTGGTTTGCCGCCGTAGCCCTCCATAAGATAGGAGCAGTTATGATACCGGCCACACATATGCTTACGGTCAGCGATTTTGTATACCGTTTAAAGGCATCAAAGGCAAAGGCTGTTATATGTACCTCCCAGGACGAAGTTCCTCAAAAGGTGCTCCAGGCGCTCAGTGACGCAGGCCTGAAGGCAAAGACATGGTGCGTCCAGGCCGATGTGGATGGATTTGAAAATCTTACAAAGGCCATGGAAGAGGCGGACAGTACCTTTGAAAGGGTGGAAACACTGGCTTCAGATCCCATGATGCTTTATTTTACATCTGGCACAACGGGCTATCCCAAGGGAGTTATTCATGACTACACTTACCCTTTAGCCCACATCGTTACTGCAAAGTACTGGCAGCAGGCCGAGGAAGACGGACTGCATTTTACCGTGGCTGAGACAGGATGGGCAAAGGCATCCTGGGGAAAGATATATGGACAGTGGCTCATAGGCAGTGCTGTTATGGTATTTGATTTTGATAATTTTGACCCCAAACAGCTGACAACAGTAATAAATAAATATGGAGTAACATCCTTCTGTGCTCCACCCACCGTATACCGTTATCTTGTAAGAAAGGGCATACCTGAAATGCCCACATTAAAACATGCCACAACGGCCGGGGAAATGCTGGCTCCCGAAGTGTTCAAGAAATTCAATGAGCTTACGGGCCTTGAACTCTGCGAGGGATATGGCCAGACAGAGACCACACTTCTTATGGCTAACTTTAAGGGCAGGAGGCCGGTGGAAGGCTCCATGGGAACCATATCTCCATTTTATAACATAGAACTCAGGGATAAAGACGGAGGAAAGGTGCCCGTTGGAGAAATAGGAGAGGTAGTCATAATCCCTCCTGAAAACGGCAGACAGCCCGGAGTATTCTGCGGATATCTTGATAATGAGAAGCAGTATGAGTATGTATGGAGAGGCGGAGTATACCATACGGGAGACGCCGCTTATATGGATGAAAATGGACTCTACTGGTTCCACGGAAGATTTGACGATATAATAAAGACCGGAGGATTCCGAGTAGGCCCCTATGAGGTGGAAAATGTACTGATGGAGCATCCGGCCGTAGTTGAGTGCAGTGTCATCGGAGTTCCCGATAAGCTGAGGGGCCAGGCCATAAAGGCAGTCGTCATACTTGGAAGCGGCTATGTGCCCTCCAAGAAACTTGAGCTTGAAATAAAGGAATTCTGCAATCAGAAACTTGCGGAATACAAATGGATAAGGATCGTTGAATTTGTAAAGGAAATGCCTAAGACCATAAGCGGTAAGATACAGAAAACCGTGCTTCGTGGTCAGAGCTTATGAGGCAGTATATGATAAAGGGAATAGGCTGTGATATGACAGACATATCACGCATAGAAAAGGATATCGCCAATGAGCGGTTCCTGGAAAAAGTATATACGACGTATGAGAGGGAGAAAATAAAAGGCTCCTCCCATACTGCTGCCGGCATCTGGGCGGCCAAGGAAGCTGTGAGCAAAGCCCTTGGCACCGGGTTTGCCGGCTTTAAAATAAAGGATATAGAAATATGCCATGATGATAATGGCAGGCCGTATGTACAGTTATATGGCGGTGCCAGGGACATATTTGAGGAAAATGGCTGCCAGAAGATACATATAAGTATTTCCCATGAAAGGAGCCAGGCTGTCGCTTTTTGCGTTATTGAGTGACTTTATTTTATAGGAAAATATGTTATAATGTTATCCGGCTTTTATTATATCCCAATACGCCCGGCGGACAGGGCTTGTATTTCCGCGTATTAAGGAGACGCTATGAAAGATATATTAAAAAATATGAATGACATACTGAGCCAGGGGATCAGCGGTTTTCACATTTATGAGCTTACGGACCCCGTCCACATCAGCTATGTGAGCGGGAATTTATGCGAAATGCTCGGAGTAAAAGAGGACGAGCTTTTAAGTGATAAAGAGGATATGTATGCTCAGATGGTGCATCCGTCTGACAGAGGGCTTTACTCCGAATTTATAAATGACCTTAAAACTAAGGAACAGACGCTTAAGGCGGAATACCGCCTCGTTAAAAAGGACGGCAGTATCATTTATGTGGAAGATACGGTGACCGTAAAAAAAGACGGGGATGGGAAGCTTGTGGGATATTCCGTTCTTGCGGACATTTCCGATATAAAGAAGAAAAATGATAATCTGCAGTTTCTCAATGAGACCATACCCTGCGGATTTTTGAAATATACCTGTGAAAAGCAGCCCAAAATAACATACATAAACAAACAGATGATGGACTTTTTGAGATTCCCTGAAGCAAGGGAAGGAGAACTGGACTATCTGGAGCTTTTTAAGAGCAACATTTTCATGATGATACCCATGGAGGAAAGACGCAGATTTTCCCTTTACCTCAACAGGGTATACAGTGCCGGTACACCCATGGCAGGTGAGATGACTCTCCTTAGATGTGACGGCACCAGGGCATATATGTTTGGCTGGGTCACAAAATGTGTCAATGAGCAGGGTGTTGAGGAGTTCCAGAGCGTATGCATGGATATTACCGAAAGACACCAGGCTAAAAAGGCCAATGAGACCAAAAGATATCTTAAGGCCCTTACTGATGTTTATGATAAAATATTTGAATATGACCTGGGGACAAATACCGTTAAATGTCTTTACAGCAATAACTCACCCATGTTCAAATGGCTTGAGAACATACCCATGCAGATGGAGGACGCCACGGAAAAATGGATATCCGGAACGGTATCTGCAGAAGACTGTGACAGGGTGCGTTCCTTCTTCAGGGACTTCTGCCAGAAGAAGCTGTACAAACCTGATGCCAAGCCGCCTAGGATAACATACAGGGCGCAGTCATCCAGTGGAGAGGTAAAGACCTACAGCGGAATATTTTTGAAAATGGATAATAACATAAGCCTTTACTGCTGCCGCTGCGTGCAGGATATGCAGGAGGCTGACGATTTAAGAAATGAAAATGTTTCGCTTAAGGAAAATATGCAGGAGCTGGTAATGAGGTTTACCGATGGTGTAGCTGCCTTTGAAGTGAAAGATGGATATGTAACGCCCCTTTACGCCAGTGACAACGTATGTGAATTCTTCGGCTTTACAAAGGAAGAATGGATGCCCCTTATGAAAAAGAGCACGCCCATAAAGGACTTTGTGGCAAGGAGCGACGCTGCCTATGAGGATATTATGGAACTGCTCAGAAATGGTGAGGCAGAGTTTACATATTTTGACCTGAAAACTGAGACAGAAAAGCGCATCAAGGCCATATGCTCCCATAAATCGCCCATTGCCTCATCACCCAGATATATAATGCTTTATAACGTGGAGGACACAGAACCCCAGAAAAATAAGACACTGCCTGAAAACCGCACAGTATCCATCCGTACATTTGGATACTTTGATGTATTTGTGGGGGATAAGGCTGTGGCTTTCAGAAACAAGAAATCAAAGGAGCTTTTTGCCCTTCTTGTGGACCGCAGGGGAGGATTTGTTTCATCGGAGGAAGCCATCAGTTTCCTTTGGGAAGATGAACTTGTCAATTCCGTGACCCTGGCAAGATACAGAAAGGTGGCACTCAGGCTTAAAAACATCCTTGAGGAATACGGCATCTCCGATGTTATGGAGACCGTTGATGGAAAGAGACGCATCGTTACTGAAAAGGTAAGGTGCGATCTGTATGATTATCTGTCAGGCAGAGAAGAATACTCACAGCTGTTTAAGGGAAGCTATCTGACCAACTACAGCTGGGGTGAAAATACTCTGGCGGAACTTATGGGAAATATTTTGTATCAAAAAGAGGAATAACTATGCACACATATATACATAATGTATGCTACTATGAGACCGATAAAATGGGCATAACCCATCATTCCAACTATATCAGATGGATGGAGGAGGCCCGTACTGATTTTCTAAAAAGTGCGGGATATGGCATAAAAAGACTGGAGGCAGAAGGAGTGACATCTCCTGTCGTTTCCATCGAATGTCAGTATAAACACACCACCACCTTTGATGACAAGGTCAAAATAGAGGTGCATCTTGAAAAATACACTGGAGTCAAACTTGTCATAAGCTATATTATGACTAATCTGGAAACTGGAGAGCTGGTATTTACAGGAAAGTCATCCCACTGCTTTATAAACGATAAAGGCATACCCGTTGCCATTAAAAAGCATTTTCCAGAGTTTGACGAAATACTTAAAAAAGAAGCAGAATCATAAGAAAAGCCCTTCCGTATTTATACGGAAGGGCTTTTGGTTTGTAGAAAGTGTATGTCAAACAATGGGTCCGGCATCAATGGTAAATAAACTTAATGGTAAAATTAGTTAATGAACATAAACGAACAATTGTCTATTGTACAGCATTTCTTTTTCTTCCATAATTGGATTACAATATGATCCTTGGAGGAGTTTTATGAGAAAAATATGGTATATATTCCTTAAAGATATGAGGGCAGTATTTCGCAATCCTGTGGCAGCGGTTATAGCTGTGGGTATAATGATACTGCCTTCGCTTTATGCATGGTTCAATATAGCGGCAAACTGGGACCCCTATGGAAATACGGGTGGCCTTAAGGTGGCTGTGGTAAATGAGGATGAGGGATTCAGTCCTTCTGCCCTGGATCTTCCTGAAGCGGCCAAAACGGTTTTGGGAGATAAGGAAATAAATATTGGAGGCATGGTAGAAGATAACCTTAAAATGAATGACCAGATAGGCTGGCAGTTCGTGACCGAGGAGGAGGCCATGGCAGGGGTATCCGATGGAACATACTATGCGGCTGTGGTGATACCATCTGATTTCAGCAGTGATATAGCCAGCATATTGTCCGAAGATGTGAAGCACCCGGAAATAGCCTACTATGTCAACGAAAAGAAAAACGCCATAGCGACTAAGATAACGGATAAGGGAGTCGGCACCATACAGCAGCAGGTGAACGAATCCTTTGTGTCCGCTGTTTCTGAGGCGGTCTCATCGGCCATGAACCTTACGGGAGACGGCATAGGAGCCCTTAAGGATACCGTAGGAAATAACGCCCTAGGTATTTTATCCAATATTCAGGAAGATACAAAACAGTTATCGGAGAGCCTTAAGACCATAGAATCCCTTATGAAAGCAATGCAGCAGGTAAGTGATACGGCATCCAGTGTCCTTCCTGATTTTGAGGAGACCTTTGATGACAGCCAGATAAAAATAGACGATCTCATGTCCGCCATAGATTCAGCACAGATGCTCTCAAAGAGGACCATTGACCAGATGGATGAGATACTGTCTGCAGCTGGAGACCTGGCTGATTCAGCTCAAAAGGCCGCTGATTTTGCCTTTTCCATTGCAGATGAGGACTCAGAGACCGTTAAGGCAGCCCTGCAGAAGGCTATAGATATAAACCAGAGACTTTTAAGTATGCAGGAAAGCATATTGAATGCTATCAAACAGGTGGATTCATATATTCCGGGTGATGTACACCCTGTTCTTGGAGGCATGATAGATAAGATAAATTCCCAGATAGACCGCACAAATACCATAATAGATAAGCTTTATGATGCGAAATCGAATATTTCCAGGGGATTAAAACTTACTGACGGCCTTATGCAGGATATTGACGGCCTGTATGATTCCTTTGAGTCAGCCCAGAATGATATTGAACAGTATTATAGGAAAAATGTAAAGAGCAGCCTCCAGACCGCTCTTGATGATGTATATGATTCGCTTATAAAGGCGTCGTCCAGGATATCGGTTTTGGAAAACAGCCTGCCTGATACAAAGACTTCACTGGAAAATATGGATGAGGCATATACAAACCTTATCGATGTCATATCCAGGCTGAATACATCCGTGGATGGTATGATAACAAGGCTTCAGGATATATATGATGAGGCAGAAAAACTGGCAGAGGGCGGGGATATAGATAAGCTCATAAACCTTATTAATACAGATCCCCAGTCCATAAGCGACTTTATGGCTTCACCGGTGGCCCTTACAACCCATAAGCTTTATCCCATAGTAAATTACGGCTCAGCTATGACCCCGTTTTACACAGTGCTTTGTTTGTGGGTAGGAGGACTCGTGCTGGCAGCCATACTCAAATGCGATATAAAAGATGATGAATTTACGGCCGATGCCAGGCCATGGCAGAGATATTTTGGAAGATATTTTACATTCCTTGTTTTTGCCCTGGCCCAGGCTGTGATAGTTTCCCTGGGTGATCTGTTTATATTAAAGATACAGTGTCCACATCCATGGCTTTTTGTGCTGGCTGCCATGTACACGTCCTTCGTGTTCAGCCTGTTTATTTATACACTGACCATATCCTTTGGAGATGTGGGAAAGGCCATAGCCGTGGTATTTCTTGTAATACAGGTGGCTGGTGCTGGAGGCACCTTCCCCATAGAGGTCACGCCCATGTTTTTCCGTATCTTAAATCCCCTCATGCCATTTACCCATATGATAAACGCCATGAGGGAGTGTGTAGGCGGGCTTTATGGAAATGCCTACTGGATGGATATTTTAAAGGTCTCAGCATATATACCCATATCACTTATAATAGGCATATTCCTGAGGATACCCATAATACATATCAAACACTTTTTTGAGGAAAAACTGGAAGAAACAGGAGTGATGTGATAGACTTAAGATGATATGGAGGTGGGCCATGATAGATATTTTGTTATCGGTCATATACGTTGTGCTGATGGCGATTATTGTACGACTGTATTTTGTCCAGACCATGTGGAATTTTAAATACGGCCATAGCCTTGAGGATAAGGGAGGAAACAGAGGAGATTTTCTGGCCGCTCTTATGGTCATCTGCATTATTTCACCATTCGTTTCCAAATTAATAGTACTGCTTTGCATTGCTGGCCTTATAGTGAGCCAGACAGCCATATACATGTATATAAAAAAGCAGAATAATATCATCTATGCCGATGATAAAGAACGCAGAGAGGCATATTCAAAAGAAATAAAAAAGAATTTTACAAAGTTCTGGATCGCGGTCATTGCTGTTGAGGCGGCCATACTGATAACTATGATAATATTAAAATAGAAAATGGAAGGAGTAATCCTTCCATTTTTTATTGTTATTTACATATGTTGACATAATTCGATGCTAGATATATTATTAAATTATAAATGCTGTGAATGCTAATAAGAGGAAGATATTACACACATATATGAGCTTATAAAATGATGGGCTGCAAAAATTCAAAAACCATGTAGAAGAACAAAAAGACAGCTGTTTAAGATATTTACATTTTAAGGAGGTATAATATGAAACGATTATTTTTCCTTTTAACAGTTTTGATGCTTACAGTAACAGGCGCAAATTCAGCATTTGCGGCTGACTCACAGACAAATGAAGAAACCCATACGCTTATATTAAGACGTATAGATGATCCTACGGAGTTTCATGACTATTATTGGGAAGTGGAAACAGAACCGGGACAGATCGAAGAAGGTATGAATATTATGGGTGTTGGAGTCATACCACTTGACCGTTTTGATGAGAAAGATACACTTTTTATTATTACTGATAAGGACATAAAGATGGACTTTCTGGACGGAAGATTCGGTCTTACAAAGGAACTCCTGCTTTCCGATGATTTTGAGTCAATAGAAATCACATATACTTTTGATGATGTTTTAGAATATTCTAAATATACGAATCAGGAACTAAAACTCAGCGTTAGAGAAGATAAAACAGAGAAAGAAGAAACCCATACACTTATATTAAGACGTATAAACGATCCATCTGAGTTTTATGATTATTATTGGGAAGTAGAAACTGAGCCGGGACAAATCGAAGAAGGTATGAATATTATGGGCAGAGGAACCATACCCCTTGACCGTTTTGATGAACAGGATACACTTTTTGCTTTTGCTGATAAAGCCATTAATATGGACTTTCTGGATGGAAGATTTGGACTGACAAAGGAGCTCCTGCTTTCCGATGATTTTGAGTCAATAGAAATCA
>JAHZAW010000050.1:219565-233213 GCA_019423725.1 Clostridiales bacterium | reverse complement strand
ATATGCCCTTATAGGGCTAGTGCAAACCACGTCTTTTAGGCGTGGTTATGATTTAAAAATCAAGTTTAATTAAAGACATTTGAAACTTCTACTCTTTTATTTCATATCAAATTTATTTAACCTCTTCCCATTTACCTGAAGTCTGATTTTTCTCAATGCATAGAATATATTTGGCATTAATATTAACATATATTTCCCGGCATTCAGGTGATAAAGGAAGAACGAATTCACTTTTTGCACAAATGGAGCCATTGACACCGCCAAAAGCAGAATAGAATATAAGTTCCATTTTTTCTGGATCATCAGACACATTTTTTACGGCCCTTGTATAACCGGCTGAACTTGAAACAGTAGTATATATGGTCATTTCATCCTGTTGTTCTGATACTTCAAAATCTCCTATTACTACATCTGACCTCGGCAAAAAACCAAGGCCAATGTAATAGGCTCCAATTAAGAGTAAAATTACAGCAGCAGTGATCTTCAGCGTTTTTTTCACTAGTATACCTCCTTTATTTTTTGTATCCATATACTGTAAGAATAGACTATTTCGTTTATATATTCAACTATTTCATAAACATTTATAGTATTATTTTCATTTAATGCCATAATTTGTTATAATGCTGGCTTCCGTTGATTATGGAGATAAAACTTTTCAGGACTTATTATTACACGGATTATGAGCAGTATATTTTTTACTGCCTAATAAGAAGTTCTTTATTAATATGAATTTTGTTTTATATTGACATTTATATACTTCACTAATATAATCCCATTTGGGATTATATATTTTATCAATTGATACATACCATATTCCGTTTTAGGGGTGATATTAGTGGAAAAGGATATGATGGCTGCGCTGGCGGATATCAACCGTGCCATAATCAAATTTAGAGGAGTATATTCTTTATGGTCAAAGAAACACGGTATAAGCTACAATGAGATGCTGGTTCTTTATACGATTCGTGACGATGGGTTTTGTACTCAGAAAAAGATCTGTGACAGCTATCTGCTCCCAAGGCAGACGATAAACAACGTTATAACTGATATGAGAAAAAGGGGACTGCTGGAACTGAGCCAGGATGACTGTAAGGGAAGGGAGAAAGCCTTTATTCTTTCTGATAAGGGAAAAAATTACGCAGAGCCTTTTTTAAACTCATTAAATGATATAGAAAAACAGGCTGTTGATCTGGTCGGACAGGAAAATATAAGAGATATGGCTGAGGCGGTCTTAAAATACAGCAGAGCGCTCCAAAAGGCCGTTGAGGATAACGTTTGATATATTGACAATGACTTGATCTATAGAGGAGTAACATAAAAATGGAAAATATATCCGAGCAGTCCAAGTTTTTTGGACAGGAAAAAATATCTAAAATACTTTTTAAACTGGCTCCGCCTGTAATGCTGGCACAGCTTATACAGGCTCTTTATAATATCGTAGACAGCTTATTTGTCGGCAGATATTCGGAAAGCGGTTTAACGGCTCTTTCTATCATATATCCCATACAGCTGCTTATGATAGCCTTGGCAGTTGGAACGGGAGTTGGCGTAAATACGGCCATGGCGGCAAGATTCGGTGTCGGACAGAAGGAAAAGGCGGATGAGTTTGCTGGTATAGGGACGCCGCTTGCTGCGGTGTTATGGCTTATATTTGCGGTCGTTTGTTTTATTTTTATGCCATTTTATGCTGAGATATCAACGGAGTCAAAAGATGTTATCAATGATGTAGTAATATACGGAAGAATCGTTTGTGTGTTTAGTTTTGGCCTGTTTTTAGAGAGTATATGGACAAAGATACTTCAGGCTGAAGGCGATATGAAGACACCCATGAAGGCTCAGATACTTGGAGCGGTAACAAACATTATTCTGGACCCGCTGCTTATATTCGGCCTGTTTGGCCTGCCGGAAATGGGTATAGCCGGGGCTGCGGCTGCAACGGTCTCAGGACAGATAGCAGCAGCCTTAGTTGTAATGAAAAAAGGGTTCAGAAAATCTCCGGCATTGGGTGTTTATAAAAAGCGTATTTTTGAAATATTTCGTCTTGGCCTGCCTAATATATTGATGCAGTCAGCCTATACATTTTACATATTTGGATTAAATTTGATACTTTCTGGATTTTCAGACCAGGCGGTGACTGCCCTAGGATTATATTATAAATGGCAGACATTCTTTTTTATACCCTTAAGCGCCATGCAGACCTGTATCGTACCTGTAATAAGCTTTAATTATGCGGCAAGAAAGATACGGCGGTGTAAACAGACACTGACTGCTTCTGTGATTTTTGGAATGGCGCTTATGACTGTAGGTGTATTGTGCTTTGAGACCATACCTTCACAGATGCTAAGTGTGTTTACATCAGATGAACAGGTGATCAAAATAGGCAGCTTTGGGTTTCATATAATCGGCATAAGTTTCATACCCATGGTAACATCGCTCATATTCCCCGTGTTTTTTCAGGCGGTTGGTTCAGGGCTTAAAAGTTCGCTGTTGACCATTATCCGTACGGTCGTTCTGTTTGTGCCCCTGGGATTTATTTTTTCACGCTTTGGCCTTCCAAGGTTCTGGCTCACATTTCCGGTGACAGAAGTGATTACATCTATGGCTGGTTTTGGATTTTACAGACAGTTTCTTTTATATCCTTATGTTAGGGAAGCTCCTGTCATTGAGCTGTCAGCTCCACAGCAGGTCATCCAGCCATCAAAACCAGGAGTTATACTGACCATTGCAAGAGAGCATGGATCATCAGGAAAGGAAATAGGAAAAATGGCTGCTGAACGTCTTAATATACCATTCTATTATAAGGAAATGACAGCTTTGGCAGCACAGGAAAGCGGCCTGGACAAGGAATTTATTTCAGGCATAAATAAAAATGCTCCCAAAATACTTTATAATCTTTATCTAAGCACAAGGGTGGTAAGACTTGCCGTAACAGCCCAGCATAAGATAATTGAAAAAATAGCCGAAAATGGAAGCTGTGTCATTGTTGGAAGGGCAGCGGATTATGTGCTGAAGGATCACAAAAATTTGGTCAGGATCTTTATCCATGCTCCGGAAAATTACAGAATAGGAAGGGTAATGGAGGTATACGGTGATACCCGTGAAGAAGCTGAGGAAAATATCCACAGGTCCGACAGAGCAAGGGCTGCGTACTACCATAATATTTCGGGAAGAAAATGGGGATATCCAGGAAACTATGACCTTGTGGTCGATTCATCCTGCGGATTGCAAAAGTCCTGTGAAAAAATTCTGGAATATTTAAAAGAACATAATTATATTTAATTATTTGTATGAGTTATTTATCAGCCAGACCGATTTATAAAATAAAAACTGCCCATAGGGGCAGTTTTTTATATGGCCGATTTACAAAAATCAGGACCAGAGACGTTTTATCAATGGTTCGATTATATATTTTGTTATCTGCTTTGAGACTAGTCCAACCAAAAGGGCGGCTGCAACTGTTCCTTCTCTTACGCCAATAAGTTTTCCCTGGCAGATGAATCCTATGATACAGGAAGCAGCTACAAGGGTACAGTCGAAGCATACTTTTATTATAGGAAACTGAAATGAAAAAGCTTTACATACAGCCAGGGTAAATCCTTCGCCGGCCAGAGGTATTACATTGGCGTTTACTTCACAGCTTACTCCTATGGCGACCAGCAATACTCCAAGGAGACATAATACCCATTGTTCTATGTAATTACCAGGATTCACATTTTCCATGGTCATCAGCGTAAAATCTGTTAAGTATCCAAAAATAAGTGCTATGGGGAGCTGAAGAAGCTGAACAGGATTATATTTTTTTCTTAAAATTAGTATCTGGAGAACTATCAGGATACAATGCAGAAAAATAGTAGCGGTTCCAACGGTAAGGGGAACGAGTTCACTTACTGTATATGGAAGGCTTGAAATAGGGGACGTTCCCAATCCTGCCTTAATGGAAAAAGATACTCCATAAGCCATTATAAATAATCCAAATATCAGCATTATACAGCGTTTTAATAAGTTTTTGCTTTTAATAGTTGTCATATAGATATTCCTTCTTTCTCAGGAACGTGTGAGCATAGTTTATTTAGAAGCCTTCTCAGTTCAAGCTGCTCTTCATCGGTAAGTACTGAGCACACTTTGGCTTCTTCTCTTGTGAATACATTTTCCATCCTTTCAGCTGCTGCTCTGCCCTTGGGCGTAAGGACCACATATAGTGAACGGCGGTTGCCCTGATGCTGCGAGCGGATTATCAAGCCAGCAGTTTCCATACGCATCAGAATGCTCCCAACAGTAGCCTGTTCTATTTCGCAGTAGTCGGCTATTGTTTTTTGATTGCTTTCTCCGTATTGTAAAAGGTACTCCAGAATTTTAGGCTGTCCTGAAGTCAGTCCAAGTTCTGCGGCACATCCACGGATACGGCGGTGCATACGGGTATGGGCCTTCATTAACAGATAATGTAATGACTCCAAGCATATCCCTCCTTTATAAAATAATAAGTATTCTTATAATATCAATGCTTATTATATTCCTGTACATGACTGAATGTCAATTTAATTTATGTTTTAAATTGAGAGATGAGAAAGAAAAACATCAGATAACAGATAAATGTCTGTTCTGCCAGGTTAAAAGAATATGGATTGCTGATTCAGCAGGATAAATAACAGCAGAAAAACATAATAAAATACCAAAAAAACAGCGGTCAAAACCTTGTGGTCCTGACCGCTGCCTGATGCCATTTTTCAGAAAGGAATTAAAATGGCATCGGTATTATTGTATAGGTAATTGTGGAGAAATTTTAATAACTGTTTTATATCTGTCAATCAGATAAGGGGGTGCTCCTAAGTTTGCGGTAATAACGGTCAACATAAATGATGAATATTATTCCGCCGACAATATAAAATACGGCTGTGAGCGCAAAACCGTTTGTAAGGCCGATGGGCTCCTGTAAAAATCCCATTAAAAGAGAGCCGATACCTATGCCTATATCATAGGAAAGCATATATGTAGCGTTTGCAACGCCTCGTTTTGGAGCAGGTGTTGTTCCAGTAACGAAAGACTGGAAAAGAGGCTGAAGTATGCCGTATCCAAGTCCGAAGAAGAAACCTGCAATGAGAAGGTGTACTCCTGTTGAAAGGAATAAGTAGCTTGCCATAGTTATGATAAGAACAATAAGGCTTATATATACAAGTACACGGTGTTTTCCAGCGTCTATCATTTTCTGTGTTGATATTTTGGATATGAGCATACCAACTACAAGGCATATATAAAAGTAAGGAAGAACGGTCATAAGATCTTTTTCCTGGGCTAATATTGATGAATATGCTATTACGGCTCCATAGGGTATCATAAGAAACATCATATTAAACATAAATGGAAGCGCAGGAGCATATATAGAATCCTTGATAGAAAACTTTTTGCGCTGAATCTTAGGATATTTGATTCTGCAGCAGGAAACGCATATAAGAGCAATGATAGTTATGGCAAAAATAGTAAGGAAAGATGCTCTGCTGCTCAAATAATTCTGCACCTGGATTCCAACATATGGACCGACAGCCATACCAATGGATATGGTAAATGCAAAACGGCTGATTCCTTCGGTTATTTTGGTGGGAGGAAGCACGTCGCTGGCCAGGGTCATGGTTGCTGAACCGCAGACTGAATATACGGCACCCATATAAAGTCTGACGATTATAAGCAGGCCAAATAAGGGAAAGGCAATGAATGCCGGGAATGATAAACAGAATAATGCCAGAAATACAAGATATACATGATAACGGTTAAAATTATCGAGCAGGTATCCAGCTACTGGACGAAAAAGAATTGTTGCCACTGACATGGCTGTAAGTACGATACCGATTTTAGAACCGGTTATTCCTATTTCCTGACAGTATACGGGGATTATGGGAATAGATGCATAAAACGCAGCCAGTACAAGCAGATTGGTGATAAATAGAAGAACAAATTTTTTGTTCCAGATCTTATTTGGTTTTTCCATATAAATGCAGCTCCTTTTGATTATGAATAATAAAAGAAGTGGCAATTGCCACTTCTTTTATTATAGCAAATAAATTGACAAAGTCAATAACTGGTTGCAACGTCCACCAAATTATTTTATAATGATCACAAATAAAAGGAGGTCTAAAGTATGCCTAATATCGTTGAGAGCCCGTTCAAATCAATTTCTATTTTATATAGGAAGTCACATATATGGCTGAACAATGGATGTGCCCAGTATGATCTTACGGCCGCGCAGGCTGTAGTGATATTGATAGTCTGTGACTTTGAGGTATTGACACAGGATGAAATAACAAAAAGACTGGGTCTTGATAAAAGCGTCATAGCAAAAACAGTAACAAAACTTGAAGATTTAGGATTCCTTGTGCGTTCTACAAATGCCAGGGACAAAAGAACGTATGATATAAGTCCGACTGAAAAGGCGTGGAAAGCATATCCCTATGTAAAGGAACAGATAGATATATGTTTCCAGAGGATGACGCAGAATATGACGGATAATGAAAGGGAGGAGTTCAGGCGTCTGCTGGCTTTGGCGGCGGAGGCGACCATATCGCTGGAAGACTGATTATTAAGGCTGAAAGGATAAAATTAAATAGGGATAAATATTCATTTTAGATCTTATATGATTGCCTTGATTATTTTATGTAATCAAAATATTGACAAATAAAGTTATGGCTGTTAAAATCTGCACCATGCTTTTTGTATATCAGGCAGCAGTTTATAAAACACATATGGGGCATATAGGCCTTTTGGCCTGCGGCGGATTTTAAGATGTATATATAACAGGTGGGTATTATAGCCGCTTATGAATGTTTACACCGTACTTGTCAGTAAAATCAAGTACAATTAATTTTTAAATGAAAGGAATTCCATATGAAAAAACTAATTGTATGTTTTGTTTTATTAACAGTTATGCTTACAGCCTGTGCACCGAAAAACAAAAAAGAAAGTTCAGAAAACGCTTACAAAAGGACGTCAAATTTTACGGACGAAATGAAGATACCCTATGAAACTGACCTTTCTGAAGAAGGAGGAGCTGACAGTGCCGAAAGACAGGCTGACCACAAGGACAGCCCGTATTTTACAAGCCTGGATTATTACAACATGGAAAGCACTGATACGCTTACGATACTGCCTAAATTCAAGACACAGCAGCAGACCAGCCAGTGGTCATGCGGACCCAGCGCAATGGTTATGTTTCTGGAATACTATGGCCTTTTAGGCGACAATAATGAAAGAACACTGACTGAAATGCGCTCCAATGGACTGGAAGAAGAGGGCACCTCATTAAGTGATGTGGTAAATATACTTGAAACAGTTACAGGAAGGAAGACCGAGAGCTCCTATGATTACCCCGGTGATGAAATTTATGATTTTATGACCCTTGACCAGATCCAGGAATATTTAAAAAACGGACAGCCCATAATGATAGGCTGGAACGACTGGGGCGGACATTGGCAGATAATAATAGGATATGATACCATGGGTACGGATACATATTCTGACGATGTAATAATAGTTGCTGATCCATACGATACAACAGACCATAATCAGGATGGATATGGCGTTTATCCTGCTGAAAGGTTTTATTACGACTGGACGATGTATGACTCCTTAGGAGATTATGGAGTTGAAGAAAGATACATGCTGTTCTGTGTTTTAAAGTAATTTTATAACTGCCTATTTACAAAAAAGCATACAGCAGACATAATGACAACAGCACATTAGAAAATCAAGGCTCTTTTACAGATAAAGAATGTAAAAGAGCCTTTTCAGTTTGATGTATATGTGAGTATTGTTTTACTGAGATGGTTTGTCCAATATATTTGCAAAACACGTTAAAAATATGATACTATTGTTTATAGATTAAAACTATGAAAATATTTTATGTTATCAGTAAGTAGTGGAGGAAGGGACAGATGATAAAAAACTTGTTTAAAAGATCATTGGCAGTGATGATTTCACTGGCGTTTTATGCTGAAGCATTCCCCATAAATGCCTTTGCGGAAGGTTCAGCTGGAAAACAGGCATCTATTCAGATAGTACATACCAATGACATCCATGGATATTATAATTCAACGGAGAATGGAACCCTTGGATTTGCCTATTTAAAGGGCATAATCGACAGCGAAGGTGCTGACCTGGTGCTTGACGCTGGAGATACATTCCATGGCCAGGCTTTTGCCACGGTGGAACAGGGCCAGAGCATAGCTGAGCTTATGAGAACAGCTGGATATGATGCTGTCACAGTTGGAAACCACGACTGGAGCTATGGAGCGGAGAGGCTTAAGGAACTTGAGAAAATAGGCGGATTTAAAATACTTGCCTCAAATGTCGTAAATGGAGACGGTACAAGTTTCTTTGATAATGATTACATAGTAAAAGAAGTAACAGCAGATGACGGCACAAGTTTAAAGGTCGGCGTGACAGGCGTTATAGACGATGTCTTTTATTCCTCAACAGCATCAGAAAATGTAAGCGGATTGAAGTTTGAGGAGGAAGCAGCAGCTGCCTCAGAAACGGCGTCATATTTAAAGGATGTCCTTGGCTGTGATATAGTAATAGCCCTTACCCACCAGAGCGACTGTGAGTCCTTTGTTAAAAATACCAAAGATGTAGATGCGGTAATTGCTGGACATGAACATATCATTATTGATGAGACATATCCGGACAGCGAAGGAAAAAATGTATATGTGGCTGAGGCTGGATGTTATTTCAATGATGTTGGAGTAATGGAGATAACCGTTGACCCTGAGACCAAAGAACTCGTTTCAGCTGAAGAAACGGTTTATGACATTGAAAATATTGGAAATATAACGGAAAATGCGGATATAAAGTCACAGATAACATCCATAGAGGAAAGAGAGCAGGGTATATTATCTGAGGCTGTGGGACATATGGATAAGGCATATCCATACAGCTGGGAAGAAATACGAGTATCCCAGCAGGATATAGGCAGGCTTGTAACGGAAAGCTACCTGGATAAAACTGGAGCTGACATAGCCTTTGAAAATGCCGGGGGCATAAGGGCAGGGCTCGAAAGCGGAGATGTAACTTATAAAGAAATAATAAGTATCTCTCCCTATGGAAATGTACTTGTTACTAAAAAACTCACTGGAAAAGAAATTTTAGATATACTCAGCCAGTCACTGGCCATTGGAAAAGCGTGCAGTGATGTTTATGAAACGCAGAAAGAGGCTGCTGCAAAGGGAGAAGACCCTTACCAGTATTCTTGGCCGGATAACAGTGGGTCATATCTTCAGTACAGCGGCATAGAGATCAAAACCGATGATAATGGGCAGATAATTTCTGCTGAGGTTGGAGGCACTGCCTTAGATGAAAATAAGGTATACACCGTTGCCACAAATAATTATGCGGCTGAGAGCAGTGACTATGGTGCTTTGGCAGCTGCTCCCCTTGACAAGGAATACGGAACATGTGAAGAGGCTGTTCTGGCTTATATAGAAAAGACATCCGGTGAAGTATCAGAAACACCAGAGGCAGCCGGCACAAATAATGGAGAAGATACGTCTGGAGAGGCTGAAACAGACAGTACTGAAATTGAAACTGCTGACGGTGCGCTTACCAGAGGCGGGGCAGTACAGATGCTCATAACTGCGGCTGATGATTATAACCCGGGAGTGGGAAAAGAAGACATAATAAAAGGTTATGAGAATGGAGAACTTGATGAAGAAAAGCCTGTAACAGGAGCTGAGGCCCTTGTTATGCTCAGACGTGCCTTTGGTGAGCTCCCTATGCCATCGGTGAATAGAGGCTGGCAGAGCCTTGATATTAATGAAGCTGAGGGTGTGCCTGAATGGGCTGTGGCTGAGCTTGAGAATATTTTTGAAATTGGTCTTATTACTGAAGATGAGATAGGTCTTTTAAATAAAAATATTTCAAAGGACCAGATGGAGTTATTCATACAGCGTGTATTTTCACTTTTTGGAACAAATAAAAATGATGATTTTTATACTACAGTAAATAAGGAATATATTGATAACTATGTTTTTGAAAATGGAAATGAGTTAGGTGGAAAAATCTATGACATCGCTTATGATGTTGAAGACCAGCTGTCACAAATAATAAATGATGTGATATCTGAGGAGCATCCAGAGGGTACTGAAGAAGATAAAATATCTGACTTTTATGATTCAGTAATGGATATTGAAGGCAGAAATAAGGCAGGATATGGACCTATAAAGGAATATCTTGATATGGTAGACAGTGCTGAAAATATAGGGGATCTTATAAAGGTGCAGAATAAAGTCCTTCAGGATACAGGAACAGATATTTTTATGTGTTTTGATCTTATCCAAGATCCATATGATTCAACTAAAAGACTGCTTAGTTTTGAAGTAATGCAGCCTGAAATGGATAGCAGCTTTTATTCATACAGCGGTGAAGAAGCAAAGCAGTTTTACCTTGATTTCATAGATGGCCGTATGGCGCTTATAGATGATGATGGCAGTATAAATTCTGAGGATATATATGAGTTTGATAAAAAGCTTTCGGAAAAACTTTTATCCCTCGAGGATGCGGCTAGTGTTGAAAATACATATAATAAATTTACATTTGATGAGATAGCTCAGCTGTTTCCCGGTGTTGATATGGAATCGGTATTAGAGGCGAGCGGCCTTGAAAAGGAAGACACGATCATCGTTGAAGAAGCCGAATTAATGAAAGAATTTGCCAGCTTGTTTAATGACAGTAATTTGGAATTGCTTAAGAAAAGAGCTAAATTAGCAATTGTAGGCAGCTTTACGGATGTACTAAGCACCGATTTTATCGATCTTTATGATGAATTTCAGCTGAATGTTTATGGTTATGATGCAAGACAGAGCAATGAGTCAATAGCTATCCAAAGAATAAAAGATAATTTCAGCGAATATATTGGAAAAGAATATGTAAGAATGTATTTTTCAAAGGAAGATAAAGAAGCAGTCACTGAAATGGCTGAAAAGATCATAGAGGTTTTCAAGGAAAGGATAAATAAACTTGACTGGATGAGTGATGAGACAAAGGCTGAGGCAGTAAAAAAACTCGATACCATGAAGATAAAAGTTGGATATCCTGATGAATGGGATGAAGAAGATAAAACATCATCAAATAATGATTTAGATATAAGATCCCCTGAAGAAGGAGGCACATATTTTTCAAATCAGATCGCCGTAAATAGGGCTGTAAGGGAAGCTAGAGTGGCTTTACAGGGTAAACCCGTTGACAAAACAGGCTGGGCTATAAGTATATTTGAAGTAAATGCCCTCTATGATTCAGGAAATAATGATATCTCTTTTCCTGCAGCCTTTTTGCAGAAGCCTGTATATGACCCTGAACAGTCATATGAATATAATCTTGGAAGCATTGGATATGCCATAGCCCATGAGGTGACCCATGCATTTGATAATGATGGAGCTTTGTATGATGAAAATGGAAATATATCCAACTGGTGGACTGATGAAGATTATGCGGCTTTTGAAGAATTGTGTGATAAAGCTGTCAAAGCTTATGATGGATATGAATATGCTCCGGGTATAACAACAAATGGTAAAATGACACTTAGTGAAAATGTTGCGGACATTGGAGCTGTCGCCTGTCTAATTGATATGTTATCTGAAATGGAAGACCCTGATTATGATGAGTTATTCAGTAGCGTTGTCCAGACAATGACATTTGTAACCAGCAGAAATAACGCATTGTATTATTCAAAAAATGATTATCATGCCATGGGCAGAGCCAGGATGAATCCACTGCTTTCAAACTTTGATGAATTCTATGAGACCTATGGAATAGATGAAACAGATGGAATGTATGTGGCACCGGAGGACAGGGTTGTGATTTGGTAACATATATTAATTAAATAAATGCAAGCTACAGGACGGTTTAATATAGTATTTAAGCCGTCCTGTTTTTATTGAATAAACAAGAAAAATACTTGGATTAATAATATTATTCGGAATTACTAACATAAAATAATGTACATTTTTTAACACATTGTATAGGTAATACGTGACAATTTTGACTGATGCTGCGTTTTGTATATTGAATAAACAAAAAATACTATATTTTTATGTAATATATTAATAAAAAACCGATGTATTTGTAAAAATAATAAAATTTGAACAAAATTAAAATTTGTTTTACAATAAAGAAGGATATTTCTCACAAATGTTGAATTTTTATATTATGGTGCTTTTAAAGACGAATGAATGCGCTTAAAAATCTGTACTCAGGCGCTGAAAATAAAGGAGGAATGGTTTTATGAAAAGTTACACATCCAAAGAAATCAGAAATGTCGTTATGCTGGGTCACAGTGGTTCTGGTAAGACAACGATAACGGAATCGTGCCTTTTCAAATCAGGAGCAACGAAGAGATGCGGCAAAGTTGACGAGGGCAACACCGTCAGCGACTATGACCCGGAGGAAATCAAACGCCATGTTTCAATTAATTCATCAATTCTTCCGGTTGAATGGAAAGATACAAAGATCAATTTTATAGATACTCCCGGTTACTTCGACTTCGCAGGAGAAGTTATGCTTTCAACTAAGGTTGCTGACGCAGCGGTGATCGTTGTTTCAGGAAAAGCAGGCGTTGAGGTAGGTACTGAAAAAGCTTGGGAATATGTTGAAAAATTTAAAACACCCAGAATGTTCTTTATGAACTTTATGGATGATGAGCATGCTGACTATGCCAGAGTTTTAAAAGAACTCAGATATCATTTCGGCAAGAGCGTAGCACCCGTTCAGATCCCTTTCTATGATGGAGAAAAGATCCGCGGTTTCATAGACGTAATCACAAGAGAAGTAAAATATCTTGATGCTTCAAGAACAGGATTTGAGCCTGGTCCCTTCCCCGAAGAAATGAGAGACGAAGTAGAAAGCCTCAGACAGATGATAATAGAGGTTGCTGCTGAAAGCATTGATGAATTACTTGAAAAGTATTTTGCTGATGAAGAGCTCACAATAGAGGAGATATATGAAGGACTTAATATAGGTGTTAAGGAAAGAAAGATAGCGCCTCTGTTTACCGGAGCTGCTAACTATGGTCTTGGTATCATGCTCCTTATGAACTCGATCAAAAACTTCCTTCCCCCTTCAGTTGAGTGCAAACCTGAGTTCGAGTGCAAAGATCTTAAGACAGGTGAGATGGTCATAAGAAAGAACGACGAAAGCGATCATTTTGCTGCCTATGTATTTAAGACCATATCTGACCCTTATATTGGAAGACTTAATATTTTCCGTGTTCTTTCAGGAAAACTTACAAAGGATAAAGTTATCTACAATCCTGAAAGAGATACAGAAGAAAAAGTTGCCCATATTTATGTAATAAGAGGCAAGGAGCAGATCGAAGTTGATGAGCTTGATGCCGGCGATATCGGAGCACTTGCTAAACTCCAGAATACAGCTACGCAGGATACACTCTGCTCAAGCGTAAATCCTGTTCAGGTAAATAAGATAGAGCTTCCTGCTTCTGTATATTCACGTGCCATTGCTCCTAAGGCAAAGGGTGATGATGATAAGATCGCAGCTGCACTTGTTAAGCTTAGAGAAGAAGATCCTACTATCAAAGTTGAAGTCAATAAAGAAACAAAGCAGACAATACTTTATGGCGTAGGCGATCAGCAGCTTGATGTACTTGTTAATAAGC
>JAHZAW010000050.1:166879-219555 GCA_019423725.1 Clostridiales bacterium | reverse complement strand
ATAAATATAAGACCGATGTTGACCTTCTTGATGTAATAATACCTTATAGAGAGACGATAAAAGCTAAGGTAAAAGTACAGGGTAAATATAAGAAACAGTCAGGCGGACATGGACAGTTTGGTGACGTCTGGATGGAATTCGAGCCTTCAGGCGATATGAGCAAACCCTATGTATTTGAAGAAAAAATATTTGGCGGTTCCGTACCTAAACAGTACTTCCCTGCAGTTGAGAAAGGTCTCCAGGAATGTGTAAACAGCGGTGTCCTGGCTGGATATCCTGTAGTTGGACTTAAGGCTACCCTTGTTGATGGTTCATACCATCCTGTAGACTCATCTGAAATGGCATTCAAGATGGCTACATCAATGGCATTTAAAGATGGTCTTGCAAAGGCTAAACCTACTATCCTTGAACCCATAGCACATATGGAAGTCGTTGTTCCTGAAAAGTATATGGGCGATATTATGGGTGATATCAATAAACGCCGCGGCAGAATACTCAGCATGGATTCAATAGAGGACGGAAAGAAATGCATAGTTGCTGAAGTACCTCTTTCAGAGATATCAAAATACAGCATTGACCTTCGTTCAATGACCCAGGGCAGAGGAAGCTATACATACTACTTCGAGCGCTATGAAGAGGCTCCTGCAGATGTACAGCAGAAGGTAATAGCTGCAAGGGCAAAATAAAAAATAAAGAATAAAATTTTTGAGGCAGATATTTTATATCTGCCTCATTTTTATATAAAAAACATTATACCCAAAGTATTTATTTGATAAATAAAAAACTCCGCCATATTTTTATGGCAGAGTTTTTATAAACTTAATAACCGATATTTCCTACACCAAGATAAGATTCAGGGCTTACAGGAGAACCGTTTACACGAACTTCAAAATGGCAGTGGTTTCCTGTTGAATTTCCGGTACTTCCTATTTTAGCTATCTGCTGGCCTCTGGTAACAACGTCTCCCTGAGAAACTGTCAGGCTGGAGTTATGGCCATAAAGTGTAACCAGACCGTTTCCATGGTTTATCATTACCGTGTTTCCATATCCATTCATCCATCCAGCATATATTACCGTACCAGCCTCAGCTGCAACAACAGCTGAACCATATGAAGCAGGGATATCATAACCGGTATGGAATTCGCTTCCTGTACCGATGGGTCTATCTCTTGTGACAAATCCGCTGGATAAGCTTGAACTTGATGCTGCTACAGATGGAACAGGCCAGTTGAGCTGTCCTCCTGTATATACATATGTAGACTTAGAGGATGACTGTTCAGCAAGGAGTTTGTTTATCAAATCTGTAGCTTCCTGGCTGGCTTTCTTATTGCTTTCAATAAGCTGATCATATTTATCAGCATCCTGTGCATATGAAGCTACCAAAGCCTCTTTTTCTGCAACTACTTTATTAAGACTGTCCATTTTATCCTGGGCAACTCCAAGAAGATATTCGGACATTTCTTTTTCCTCTGCTATTTCCTCAGTCCTTGTTTTAATTTCATTCTGAGTCTCAGTAAGCTGGTTAAGAATATTGTTGTCATAGGACATAATATCTTCTATATACTGAAGTCTTCTGACCATGTCTGAAAAACTTTCAGCATTGAGGATAATGTCAAGATAACTTAACTGGCTGCTCTCATAGAAAAATCTCATTCTGCCTGAGAATGATTCAAACTGCTGTTCTCTTTTCTGTGTAGCTTCCTCAAGAGCCTGCTGAGATTCTTCAAGACGGGCTGTGACATCATCAAGGTCTGCCTGGGCCTCATCAAGTTCGTTCTGGGCAGCGTTTATTACACCATCCATAGCGCTGATCTCAGCCTCGACGTCGGCTTGTTTCTGTCTGGCTTCATCAAGCTTCTGCTGAGCTTCTTTAGTTTCTTTTTCGAGCTCTTCTCTTTCGTCCTGAAGTTCCGAAAGGGTTTTAGCCTCGACATCAGAGTTCGGAAGGGCCGATACCGTTAGGGCTGCCATCATAATAAAGGCAGTTATGTATTTTATATGTTTTTTCATTAAATCACCTTACTATTTACATAATTCCTTGTGACATTATACTACAGGAAAAGACAAAATGCAAGAAAAGCTGATAAAATCAACGTTTTTGTGGTTATTATTTACATATAAATCAGTATATTGAATTAAATACAAGAAATAAAAGTCAAAACTATATCAATAATAGAAAAAAACGGAGGACAGCCATGTCAAGCAATAATAGTCTGTCCTCCGCCAAAAAATGGGAAGAATTAATATGGAAATTTTATAAATCTTTATTTATGAAGCTTTCATACATCCATGGTCTTCTGTCTTTGAGCATGGGGTATGCAGCTCGTCCAAGTCTGAGGTCAGCGCCTCTAAGTGTACCAATAACAAGATCTTCGCTGTCTTTTTGACTCTCAGCTATTATATCTCCAAAATTGTTTATTATTTTACTGTGGCCAGCTCTCTGCCAGAGGCCGGTGTTTCCACCCATATCGTGTTTTCCACCTGCTGTGCAGGCTACGAAACATACTTGATTTTCAAGTGCTCTTATACGAGGAGCAGTGTTGAAAAGATACTGTTTTTCCTCTCCGATTCCAACTCCACCGCCTTTTCCTTTTGCGGTCTCTTTTGCATCTCTTACGGCGACAAAACCAATAAATACACAAATTTCAGCGCCTTTAATGGCGATCATTCTTGATGATTCAGGGAAGAAAAGTTCATAGCATATTATCATTCCTATTTTTCCTATGGATGTGTTATATACCTGAGGTTCTGTACCCTGTAAGAAATAATCTTTTTCAATTAAAGGCAGATGTATTTTTCTTGCGACACCAATAAATCCTTCCGGACCAACAAGAACGGCAGAATTGTAAGGAACCATCGTGGCATCGGTTCTTTCAGCTATTCCAAAAATAACGTAGCATCCGACTTCCTTAGCTGCTTCAATTATTCTGTTAGTTGCTGGGCCGGGAACTGGTTCAGCTCCATAATTCCAATAATCGCGCCTGTTTTCAGGGTTGCTTTCACGTATATATCCGCTTATTGAAAGTTCTGGAAATACAACTAGATCAGGTTTTTCGGATTTGAGAGAAAGAATTTTATCAACATGATATTGAATATTTTTTTCTTTTTCATATACTGAATAGGTTTCTGCCTGTACACAAACGACTTTTAGATTTTCTTTCATATTTCAAACCTCCAATTTTATTTTACGAGTACTGTTGATAATACGGGTACATATGTGAGTACGAAGAGTATGATCACGGAAGCTACAATAAACGGTATAGCTTTAGGGATTATTTCGGTAAATTTACATTTAGCTATATCAGCCGCAACGTAAAGGTTTGGACCAACCGGCGGTGTTACCTGTCCGATGGAAAGGTTAACGACTGTAATCACACCAAGATGGAGAAGGTCGATATTTAAAGCCTGCGCTATGGGAACGATGATAGGGAGCAGTATGTACATAGCTGAAACACCGTCCATAAGACATCCGGCAATAAGGAAAACGATATTAATTATGAAGAGCATTATATACTTGTTGTCAGTAAGGGTAAGGGCCATATTTGTAAGAGCCGTTGCGATTCCCTGATGGGCAAGTACATATGAGAATACGCCTGCACATGCAACTATGAGCATTATAACGCCTGTAGTTGACACTGTTCTTTTAAGGGTACTTACAAATTCTTTAAATTTCATTTCTTTGTAGATGAAAACTCCTACAAATATGCTGTATACCGATGCTACGGCTGCCGCTTCTGTTGCTGTAAATATACCGCCGTATATACCGCCAAGAACTATAACAGGACTGAGTATTCCCCAGAAAGCGTCTCCAAGGGCTTTAAGTTTTTCCTTAAGAGTATAGGTATGGACGCTTCCTCTCCATTTGTTTTTCTTAGAATAAACAAATACGATCACACAGAGGGAAAGAGCAACAAGTATACCGGGAATGAAACCAGATATAAACAGATCTCCAATGGATATTCCGGTTATCATACCATAAACTACAAATGATATACTTGGAGGTATTATAGTTCCAAGGGAACCAGATATGGCTGATAACGCTCCAGAGAATGATTTATCATATCCTTCTGATATCATAGCAGGTATAAGTATTGAGCCAACAGCAGCTACGGTTGCTGTTCCGGAACCAGAAATCGCGGCAAAGAATAAAGCAACGACTATCATTACATAGCCAAGACCGCCATATACCGGGCCTATGAACATCTTTGCCACATTTATAAGCCTTTTGGATATGCCGCCTTCATCCATTGCTGTTCCTGCAAGAACGAAAAGGGGTATGGTCAAAAGCGTAAACTTTTCAACTGTAGACTGAAGTATAGACGGTATTGATGTTATAGGGAAGCCGGCCGTAAGCAGGGTAAGAGCGCTTGAAAGGCCAAGAGCAATGGCTATAGGTATATTTACCGCGATTAAAGCTGCAAGGGAAACGAACAAAATAATAGTACTTGTCATTTGAGATCACCTTCCTTATCAGCTTTATCAGTTTTTTTCTTTTTGATGTAATACTGGTAATATCTTATTATGCACAGTATTCCTGAAAGGGGTATCATAAGGCCTATGATCCAGGAGGGCATAAGTAAAACGGCACTTCTAAGACCTATTTTTATTTTGCTGGCCACCATGTCAAAACCGTAAATCACCATTATGGCAAAGAATAATGTACATAAAATATTTCTTATCCAGTCAAGCACGAAGCGGACTTTTCCTGATGTTCTGTCGACAATGTATGAAAAACCGATGTGGCCGTCATCTTTGAATACATTGGCAGCGGCAAACATTGATACAAGTACAAAGGATGATGTTACTATCTCATATGACCAGGCAGCATCTAGGCCAGCTATATATCTTGCCATGGCGTTTACAAATACGATCACCATCATTATGAAAACAAATACTGATGCGATATTGCTTTCTATATCAAGTAGAAAATTTATAAGCTTTTCTTTCATTTTTTTCACCTGCCCTTATATAGGAAAGAGGGCACAAAGGCCCTCATATTTAGTTTTTACCAGCGTAAGTTAAGAATGAATCAACTACATCCGCACCGATAACATCTCTGTATTCTTCGTAGATGGTTTCAGCTTTTTCACGGAATGGAGCAAGTTCTTCATCCGTAAGTCTTGTTACTGTCACACCTTCGTCAACTAAAGATTCCTCAAGGGCTGAGTCTTCTTCCAATACAAGGTCTTTATAATATATGGCTGCTTCCTGTGCGCATTCTGTAAGTACTGCCTGATCTTCTGCACTGAAGCTGTTGAATTTTTCGTCATTCATAAACCAGATAGTTGTGTCATAAACCATATCATAAAGGGTAACGTATTTCTGAACCTCGTTAAGTGCTGCTGACGCATAGGTAGAAAGGGGATTTTCCTGTCCGTCAATGGTTCCCTGCTGGGAAGCTGTGTATACTTCAGAGAAATCCATGGCAACGGGGCTTGCTCCTAATTCTTTAAACATATCGATAAACATATTTACAGAAGGAACTCTGATAACCAGGTCTTTCATATCGTCAACTGTTTTAACTTCACGTTTGGAGTTGGAAAGCTGTCTTGCTCCGGCATAGGCAATGGAGAGAACTTTCATATTATTTTCTTCTGACCAAGTACTTACTTCTTCAGTGAGACCTCCATCAATAGCTGCCTGAAGCGTATCTACATCATCAAAGAGCCAGGGAAGCCAGAAGGCATTAAATCTAGTGTCAAAGTTTGCTGCAGTTACAGGAGATGATCCATGAATATCGATATCGCCTGCGATAAGCATTTCAAAGGCTTTTACCAGGTCTCCACCTGAAAGTCCGCAGTTAGGATAAAGTTCGATGTTGATACGTCCATCTGTTCTTTCTGACACAAGTTCTTTAAATTTTTGTGCAGCGACATCACAAGGAGAGTTTGCTGTCAGAGAATAGCTCATTCTGAGGGTAACAGGTCCATCTGATGATGTCTCGGATGTTGAGCCTGAGCTTGAGCATCCAGCTAAACAAAGAGTGGTAATAATGGCTGCACTTATAATTTTTTTAAATTTCTTCATATATGGTCCTCCTTTCAAATATCAACGGTTATATCCATCAGCGGCATATGCTGCTGAGCACCGTATACATCGGTGTCTGAGCTGCTTCCTGATGATATTTTTCTTGGTATGGTGACTTTTATGCCACTGGCTTTATCAAAGTAATATATTTTTACACTGTCTGGATTTACCTTGTAGAATTTAGCAATATCATTTTCATTTAAAGAACCTGAATCCTTTATCTTTTCGTAGACTGATTTGTCATTAAAGAGAAAATCAACGGTAAGAGTATAAGGACCAGCGTTTTTGCTCCTTAAGATATTTGCTAAGTCTGAAAGTTTCTTTTTCATAGGTCACACCTCCATTTCTTCGATTGAAAACAGTTCATTTGGATCATCTACGTCCACGATGTGATAGATACCAAATTTATAAACAGGTCCCATGGGGATATCTGAGGGTGAAAATGGTATGGCGATGTTTCCACCTGTGGTACGTCTTTCCGGATATGGATAGTGGAGAAGGAATGACCTGGTTATGGCACAGATGGCGTTTGCAGTATTCTGATCCTTTGCTACTACTTCGATAAGTACTCCAAGTTCATGGGAAGTGCAGGGAAGGTACTCAAGATCACCCATGACAGCATTTTTACCATATACCCTGAATCTAAGGGAATATCCTGCGGTTTCTCCGCTTCCCATGGTTGTTTCGGTATTATGGGTAACTCCTGCTATGACTTCATCGATATGTTTAATCATATAAGGATCTCTTATGCCTGCTATGGATATAGTTCTGTATCCCTCTAAAACAGCTCCCTCAAGCTTTATCGTCCATTTTCCTTTTGCAGGATCGAATTTAGTTCCTTCTACCCTTACTTTTTTGGGATCATTTTCGTACTGTTCAAATTTGCAGTCGGTACAGATAACAGCTCCATCGGGTTCATAAAATACTGATGGATGGCCCTGCTCGTATAATGTGTGTGCTGCTACGGAGATAGGTGAAACGTCCCTGTTTTTATTTACTGATTCAAGAATAAAATCGTTCTGGCGTATGGTAGCGAACATTCCGTCAGCACCTTCGCCAGGGGTACAGCAGTATGCGCCGCATTCTATTACTTTGGCTGCATGGAAAGAAAGAGCAGGGCTGAATCCATTCTTTATGGGAAGGCATGCGTAAATTGCTGTATCACATGCTCTGCCTGCAACTATAACATCAGCTCCGGTATCAAGGGCTTTTATGAAGGGTGTCACACCCATCTGGCCTACGACTCTTACCGTTTTGTCGATCATTTCCTCAGTAAGTTCTGGTACATAGTCGCCAAGGGGATGAACTTTTCCTTCTTTAAGTTTTTTCTTGATATATTCTTTTGGAACTTCGCTGTGGATAATTGCCATTTTAAAGTGCAGGCCTCTTTCTTTTGCTATTTCTTTAATGAGTCTCACTTCTCTTGCGATATGTGGTTCTCCTCCAGAAGTTCCGGCAGAGCCGATGATAAAAGGAATCTTTTTATTGATGGCATCGGGAAGTACATACTCCAGATCTCTTTTTACGGCCTTTTCATCCGTAAGAGAAGTGCCGTTGCCAAGGAAGGCAGGACCTCCATCACTGGAGCCGGCATCTACACCGATCACATCGGGATTTTTTGACATTCCTGTTTTATATGAGTCTTCAGGAAAACCGTAACCAAGCTGTCCATTTAATGCGAATATTTTTATCTCGTTCATTTATGCCACCCCTTTCAAATCTCTGTTTTTGTAAGTCTGCCGTAATTCTTAGGGTTTCTATCCAGAAGAAGAGGGTATACAGAACGTCCTGTTATAAGATCTTCATTAGTTAATTCTCCAAAAATAACGTCTTCTTCACCATATTTTGCCTGAGCAAGCACAACACCGTAGTTGTTTACGATTTTAGCGAGGCCCATGGGGCTCCATGTTCCAAGTTTAGGTCCCATATAATGTGTTCCGACTCTGTCGCCGCCGACATAATGTACCTGATTTTCAATTGCTCTGCATATTCCGGCTGTATCAAAGAATCTGCGTTTGTCTTCGCTTATTCCAACGCCGCCTCGGTCGCCTCCGCCCATGGCAGCGGCAATATGTATGATGATTTCTGCTCCCTTAAGGGCCAGGATCCTTGCTGTTTCAGGGAAGAAAAGATCATAGCATATCATCAAACCGATTTTTCCAAGTTTTGTCTGGAAAACATTAGATTCCTCACCTAAAAGGAAGTAATCCTTCTCAATGGAAGCAAGATGCATTTTTCTGCTGGAACCAACATAGCCTTCAGGTCCAACAAGAACTATGGAATTGTAAAGCAGACCCGGAGTATTGGCTTTTTCAGCTATTCCAAAGGCAACATAGCAGTCATATTCCTTTGCAAGAGCTGAGATCTTATCAGTTGTCGGTCCGGGAAGGGTCTCAGCGGCTTCCCAATAGCGTATTTCAAAATCGTAGTCTTTTTCCCTTACATAACCCTGCACTACAAGTTCGGGGAATACGATAAGATCATTTTCAGGGCCATATTTTTTTACATTATCGACAATATGGGCGATATTCTTATCCTTTTCCTCAAGACCGCCGGTTGAACCTTGAACAACAACCGTTTTAACGACATCTTTCATAACATTACCTCCTTTTATTTTGCATTGATTTGATATATAATATTTTATATATTGTATACAATATATAATTTTTAATTAATTATAGAGTATTTTCAGAAATATTACTATTGCTTTAATCAATAAAAATTGTATTAATTTTTAAACATTATTCACAATATTTTAATTCTATAGAATATGGTATAATTGATCATAAGAAAATTTTGGAATATTTTAGTTAAATATTACTGAAAGGTGAGTATATATGCAGCTTAAATATAGCAAACCCCGAATCGAACATACTTCAATTACCGAAAAAGTGGCTAACTGGCTCAGAATATCTATAATCAAAGGTGATCTTGTATCTGGAACTAAACTAACGGAACAGAAAGTCAGTAAGATGCTTAATGTTAGTACCACTCCGGTAAGAGAGGCGTTTAGAACACTTGAGGCAGAAAATCTGCTGATCCATAATCCCTATTCAGGTGTGTGCGTTGCAGAAATTACTCCTAAATATCTGGTTGATATATGCGAAATGAGAAAGATGCTGGATATTGGAAGTGCCGATATCATTATGAAAAATGTTACGCAGGAGGATATCGACAGATTAAACAGCATAATTGAAGAATTAAAAAGTTTTGATTCAAATGGTATTTGTATGGAGAATGTAGACGAGTCTGAAAGATTTATTAAAACAGAGGCTCAGTTTCATATAGCAGTTTCACACATAACTCATAATATGGAACTTGAAAATACTATGAAAATATTATTAAAGAAAGCACATATTTTCAGGCTTATGCTTGTCAGTACGTTTTCAAAGACAAATCATATGGAATTGACCATCGAAGAACTTATACGCATAGTAGATGCCATAAAAAACAAAGATAAAAAGGAGTTTATAGATGGTGTTACTGAACATTATGAAAGATCTGAGAGTAAAAATAAGGATCTGATAAATTTACTTAAGGAATATGGAGAAAAAACAATGGTAAATGATTAAAACTGTCTATAAATGGCTGAAAACTATATTTTCTCCTTTTTATATAAAGATTTTAATATTTTGCTGTAATTACATATTAACCTTTTTAATTGTAAAATCATTTTAAAAGAATATACCCTGTGGTATAATAGATACTTAACAGAAGATTATCGGAGGTAATAAAATGGCATTAAGAAAAATAAGAACCGGAAAAGATGAAGCACTCAGGAAGATATGCAAGCCGGTAAAGGAGATAAACCAGTCTATACTTACACTTTTAGATGATATGGCTGATACCATGTATGACGCTGACGGAGTAGGCCTTGCGGCTCCTCAGGTAGGAGTAATAAGAAGGGTCGTTGTAATCGACATTGGAGAAGGGCTTGTTGAGCTGATAAATCCTGAAATACTTGAGACAGAAGGCAGTGTAAAGGACAATGAGGGATGCTTAAGCATTCCTGGAGCAACAGCTGAGGTCATAAGACCTGCATACGCAAAGGTAAAGGCTCTTAACAGGAATGGTGAAGAAATAATAGTTGAAGGAAGAGGCCTTATGGCCAGAGCCCTCTGCCATGAGATAGATCATCTTGACGGCATATTATATATTGACAAGGCTGTCGGAGAAATAACTTATTGATAGAAGGAGAAAATCTTTTATGAAGATAATATTTATGGGTACGCCTGAATTTGCTGTTCCTACATTAGATGCGCTCGTAAAAAAACACGATGTTATGGCTGTTGTGACTCAGCCGGACAAGCCTAAGGGCAGAGGCAAAAAGAGGCTCTGGAATACGGCATCGAAGTCTATCAGCCTGCTAAGGTCAGAGAGGCTGATTTTGTGGAAACATTAAAAAATATGGCGCCTGATGTTATTGTTGTAGTTGCCTTTGGACAGATATTATCGGAAGATATATTGAATATTCCAAAGTATGGCTGTATAAATGTTCATGGTTCACTGCTTCCTGAATACAGGGGAGCCGCTCCTATCCAGTGGTCCATAATAGACGGAAAGGAATACGGCGGAGTTACGACCATGTATATGGCTAAAGGTCTTGACAGTGGTGATATGATACTTAAGGCAAAAGAGAAGATCCTTGAGAGTGACACATATGGAAGCCTTTATGACAGGCTTTCAGTTATAGGTGCGGACCTGCTTATAAAAACTCTTGATATGATGGAAACTGGCAATATCGAAAGGATTCCTCAGAATGATGATGAGGCCACCCTTGCTCCTATGATAACCAGGGAAATGGAACATATCAATTGGAATGGAAAAAACAGGGATATAGTAAATCTCATAAAGGGACTTAATCCACAGCCGGTTGCATATACTCTTTTAAATGGGGAAAAGCTTAAGATATGGTTTGCTGAAGCAGAAGAACAGAATTATAATGGCGTTCCCGGAGAGATAGTGGATGTCAGAAAAAAGGATTTTGTTGTAATGAGTGGAGAAGGGGCTGTTGCCGTTAAGGAAGTACAGGCTCAGGGCGGCAAAAAAATGACATCAGACGCTTATATGAGGGGACATGCCATTGAAAAGGGGACCATTTTAGAGTAAAGAGGAGGTAATTATATGCCGTTCTTTTATTATTATGACTGGACCTATATTGTAATTCTACTGCCGGCAATAATCCTTGCATTGGCAGCCCAGGGAAAAGTATCATCAACATTCAATAAATATTCAAGGGTTCCAAGCAGAGTAGGAATGACAGGAGCTGAAGCCGCAAGAAGGATAATGGAGCTCAATGGAATCTATGATGTAAGCATTGAGAGGGTGTCAGGAAACCTGACTGACCACTATGATCCATCTAAGAAAGTACTTAGATTGTCAGACAGTGTATACTCCAGTAGTTCAATAGCTGCGATCGGTGTTGCAGCCCATGAAAGCGGACATGCCATACAGCATGCAAGAGGATATGCACCTCTTTCCTTAAGGACTCTTTTAGTACCAGCTGCTAATATAGGATCAAGGCTTGCTATGCCACTCATACTTCTTGGTATAATTTTCAGCTTTTCATCAATGATGGGAACTTCACTCATAACCCTTGGTATAATACTTTTTGGACTTTCGGTCGTGTTTACCATAGTTACACTTCCTGTGGAGTTCAACGCATCCAGAAGGGCCATAGAATGTCTTGGTGAAAGCAGGATACTGTACGATGATGAGCTTGCCGGTGCTAAAAAGGTTTTAAGTGCGGCTGCCATGACCTATGTGGCATCAACTGCCGTAGCCCTTGCCAACTTCCTTAGATTAATAATAATCTTTGGCGGAAGACGCAGAGACTGATCGAAAATAAAAAAGCAAAAAAAAAGAAAACCCTGTTAAGGGTTTTCTTTTTTATATCGATTTATCAAGCTTTCCAAAGACCATGAAGGTTGCAGTACTCATAAGCAGCTACAAACTCGTCACCATCTGCTAAAGCAAATTCAGCAGCGGGCTCTTCGCCGGGTTTAAGATATTTGATCTGGCTGCCGTTCTTTGTTTCAATGGCAATGAAGATGATTGAATGTTCTTCAAGCATGGGATGAGTAACTGAGCCAACTTTAACGGATACTTTGTTTCCATTCTTTTCAACAACGGGAACATGTTTTTCCTGAGCAGCAGCAACTGTACCGGGAACGAGTTCCTGCATCTTTTCACCGCAGCACATTACGGGAACACCCTTATTGTCTACGTATGTTATGATATTTTTGCAATGTGAACACTGATAGAATTTCATTTTAAAAGTCCTCCTTTTATTTATATAGTATTATAAAAAATAAAATTATTATTTATAATATCTCAATTAATAGTTTTCTTTTCTTACTTCAAAATATGCCTGGGGATGAGCACATACAGGGCATACATCGGGAGCTTTTTTGCCGATTACGATATGTCCGCAGTTACGGCATTCCCACATTGTTTCTTCGCTCTTTTCAAATACTTTTTTCATCTCAACATTGTTAAGAAGTTTTCTGTATCTTTCCTCATGAGTTTTTCCGATGGCGGCTACCATACGGAATTTAGCAGCGAGTTCAGTAAATCCTTCTTCTTCAGCTACTTTTGCGAAACCGTCATACATATCTGTCCACTCATAGTTTTCGCCCTCAGCTGCTGCAAGAAGGTTTTCAGCTGTGTTGCCGATTCCTTTGAGTTCTTTGAACCACATTTTGGCATGCTCTTTTTCGTTGTCAGCAGTATGCTGGAAAATAGCTGCAATCTGCTCATATCCTTCTTTTTTAGCTACGCTTGCGAAATATGTATATTTGTTTCTGGCCTGGCTTTCACCAGAAAATGCTTCCATAAGATTTTTTTCAGTTCTTGATCCTTTAAGTTCCATGATTTATCCTCCTTAATAATCAAAATTTGTAAATTGGTATTACAAACTTAACTTATCACATTTATGAATAAATTTCCATACATTTTACTTAAAAATTTCTCAAATTTATATTAAATAAAAATAGTATCCGCAATAACTGACAATAGGTTGATTAATTGTTCAAAATGCGGTAAAATAACTTGATATGTGTGATTTTCTAAAGAGGTGGAAAAATGATTTATATCAACCCAAGGGAAGTGGCGGCTGACGCCCTTACAGAGATAAGCAAAGAATCAGCATATAATAATGTGACCCTAAGAAAGTATTTGAGACAAAACGGGGCTATGTCAAGAAAAGACAGAGCCTTTGTCACTGAGTGTGTTAATGGAACACTCAGGAACATAATTTATATAGATTACATTATAAATCATTTTTCAAATACAAAGACGGAAAAAATGAAACCTTTTATATTATCGGCTCTGCGTATGGCTGTATATGAAATAGTTTTTATGGACCGTGTTCCTGATTCAGCTGCCTGCAGTGAGGCGGTAAATCTGGTGAAAAAAAGAGGTTTTGGAAAGCTTTCCGGATTTGTTAACGGTGTATTGAGAAGCATAGTGGCAGGCTGGAAAAATATCGATATGCCTGAAAGAGGGACACCGGAATATTTATCGGTCAAATACTCCCATCCACTGTGGCTTATCAAAATGTGGCTTTCAAAATATGATATCGAAACTGTCGAAAAAATATGTATCGCCGATAACACCGCTCCGGACGTATGTATATGTGTGAATACCAATAAGGTATCAAGGGAAGAACTTAAAAACAGACTTTTGGAACAGAATATAAATGTAAGAAACGGAATTTATTCAGACAGAGCTCTCCATATAAAAGGAATGGCCGATATTACCCAGATGCAGGAGTTCAAAGACGGATTGTTCCATGTGCAGGATGAGAGCTCAATGCTTGCGGTGGATGTGCTTTCACCTAAGGAAGGCGAGAAAATACTTGACGTATGCGCCGCTCCGGGAGGAAAATCATTCCTCTCAGCTGAAAAGATGAATAATACCGGTAAAATAGTATCCTGTGATATCCATCCTCATAAGGTGGACCTTATAAATATGACGGCCGAAAGGCTTGGAATAAACATAATAGAGACAAAGTTAAGAGACGCTTCTGTTATAAATGAAGATGACTTTGAAAAGTATGATAAAGTCATAGTAGACGCGCCATGTACGGGTTTTGGCCTCATAAGAAAAAAGCCTGATATAAAAATAAATAGAACTGGAAATGATATAGATTCCATAACGGTGCTGCAAAAACAGATACTAGATGCTTCTATAAAATGTGTCAAACCGGGAGGCATACTCGTATACAGCACCTGCACCATATGCAGAAAAGAAAACGAGGCAAATCTGAAATATATTCTTGATAAAGGCGGATTTGAAACTGTCAATATATCAGCTCTCCTGCCGGAAAGCCTTAGGGAGCAGGCGGAAGATGGGTATATACAGCTTCTTCCGGGAGTAAATGATACAGATGGATTTTTTATTTCTGCTGTCAGAAAGAAAGGATAACAAATGAAAAAGGATCTAAGGTCGTTGACACTTGATGAGCTTCAGAAGGAAATGACTGAGATAGGCGAGGCAAAGTTCAGGGCAAAACAAATATACAGATGGCTCCATGTGAAATATGCCAATGAGTTTTCCGAGATGACTGACCTTTCGGAAAGCCTTAGAAATAAGCTTGATGAGAATTATGAAATAGGCAGGGTCAAACAGGTCAAAAAACTCGTCTCAAAAGAGGATAATACGACAAAATACTTGTTTGAGCTTGAAAATAATTATATAATAGAGAGCGTATTTATGAGATATTCTTACGGGAATACCATGTGCATTTCCACCCAGGCTGGATGCCGTATGGGATGCGCTTTTTGCGCCTCGACCATAGACGGAGTGGAAAAAAGCCTCACTCCATCGGAAATGCTGGCCCAGATTTATGAAGCCGAAAAGGATATCGGTGAGAAGGTATCCGGAGTGGTGCTAATGGGCAGCGGAGAACCATTGGATAACTATGATAATGTTATAAAATTTATTAAAATAATCAATTCTAAGGAAGGTAAAAATATGGGACAGCGCCATATAACGCTGTCTACCTGCGGGCTCATAAATAAAATGTATGACCTGGCGGAAGAAGACCTTCAGATAACCCTGGCGGTTTCCCTCCATGCGCCTAATGACGGCATAAGAAATACAATAATGCCTGTGTCAAAGGCCAATCCCATGGATAAACTGCTGGAGGCATGCAGGTACTATACGGATAAGACAAAAAGAAGGATAACATTTGAGTATTCGCTTATAAAGGGAGTCAATGACAGCCCCCAGAATGCCAGGGAGCTTGCCTCAAGGCTTAAGGGAATGCTCTGTCATGTCAATCTGATACCTGTAAATGATGTTAAGGAAAGAAATTTTGTAAGAAGTTCAAATGAAACTGTAAAAATGTTTGAAGAGATACTTTTATCAAAGGGTATCGAAACGACTGTAAGAAGAAAGCTTGGCAGTGATATCGATGCTGCCTGCGGCCAGCTGAGAAAAAGATATAAGGATGAAATGAAGTAACGATCCGTAAAGAGGTGATTATATGGGTGCTGTCGGAAGATGCGATTTAGGCAGAGTCAGAAGTCAGAATGAAGATTCTATATATATATCAGAAAATCCCAATACGGAATTTGAATATTTTATCGTAGCCGACGGCATGGGAGGCCATAACGCCGGTGAGATAGCCAGTCAGTCAGCCATAAGGTTTTTTAATGAATATATCGAAAATAACTGTGATATAAAAGAAGGTGCTGATGTACTGGATGCCTTTGTGGATGCCCTTGGATACAGCAATCAGAAAATATTTGAAATGGCTGAGAGCGATTCATCATACAGTGGAATGGGCACTACATTTACGGCTGCTGCCATATGCGGTGGTAAAATATACTGCATACATATAGGTGACAGCAGACTTTATGTATATGACAAAAATGGACTCAGACAGATAACAAGGGATCATTCCTTTGTTATGGAAATGGTAAGGATGGGGAAGATAACAGCCGAAGAGGCCAAGGTACACCCCAAAAGAAATATGATAACTAAGGCTGTGGGCATTGAAAAGAATATGCCTGCTGATACTATGATAATCCCCATTGAAGGGGACAGCATAATCCTTGTATGTTCAGACGGCCTTCCGTCCATGGTGGATGACAAGGATATTGAGAAGATATTGAAAAAGAAAACAGGGCTTGACAAAAAAGCTGATCTTCTTGTTGAGCTTGCAAATAAAAATGGCGGTTATGACAATATTTCCGTTATTCTTGCAGATGGAAAGGTGGATAACTAACAATGTTGGAAAAGGGTACTGTTATCAGTAAAAGATACCAGATTATCGAAAAGCTCGGCTCAGGAGGAATGGCTGTTGCCTATAAGGCAAGGGATATGAGACTGGGCAGATTTGTTACTGTTAAAGTTCTTAAGGACGAATATGCTGAGAATGCGGAGTTTTTGACAAAATTCAGCTCTGAGGCAAGCGCTGCTGCCAGCCTTTCTCACCACAACATCGTAAGAGTATATGATGTGGGAGAGGACAGAGGTATAAATTATATAGTAATGGAATATGTACACGGAGAGTCTCTTAAGAAGACGATTGAACAGAAGGCTCCCTTTGATACCCTTACTACCCTCAGCGTTGCCATGCAGATAGCGTCAGCTCTTTCGCATGCCCATAAACACCATGTTGTACATAGAGATATAAAGCCACAGAATATACTTGTTTCCGTTGATGGCACCATAAAGGTAACTGACTTCGGAATCGCCAGGGCGGCTACGACAAATACATATGCCGCTGATGTAAACGCCATGGGTTCGGTACATTATTTTTCACCGGAGCAGGCAAGGGGTGGATATGTCAATGAAAAAAGCGATATATACTCCCTTGGTATAACCATGTTCGAGATGGCAACAGGAAGAGTGCCCTTTGACGCCAGCAGTTCAATAGCCATAGCTTTAAAACACCTGAATGAGGAGCTTCCTGACATAAAACAGTATAACCCTGATGTAACAAGGGGACTTGAGGGAATAATAAGAAAGGCCACACAGAAAAAGGCTGATGAAAGATATGACAATATAGACCTGCTCATATCTGACCTTAAACTTGCCATAATCGAGGCCGCAAGGATAGCCAAGTCTTCAAAGACAAAGACTCCTGAAAAGGCTGTAGACCAGACACCTGATGAGATAGATGTTCCCCAGTTTAAATCATCCAGGGAAAAGAGGATCGCTGAAAAAGCAGTTGTGGGGGCAGTAAGTGTTGCCGCAGCTGAGGAAATAGCAGATGCAGCTGAGGATGACGATGATGACACAATGCTTGAAGGACAGCTTTCCCTTGACGATATAAGCGGCGGTTCTGCTTCATCTGACACAGAATATGATGATTCTGACAGCATTAACTATGATGATGACTATTATGATGATGACGACGATGACGATTATGACGATGACGGGGAGCAGGACGACGACAATGAGATAAAAGTCGAACTTGCTAAAAATATCAAACTTCCAAAGAGAAGCGTAGGATTTGATAAATACAGCAAGAAGCTCAAGCTCAACAATGAAAACGATAAATACGATGATGATGACTATTACGATGACGACGATGATGATTATGACGATGACTTCGACGACTACTATAAGGAGTATGACGAGGAAAAACGCCAGGAAAGAAAAGTTACCATCGCGGCTGTTATAACATCATTTATAATCATTGCGATAATAGTATTTGTTGGAGTAAAATTCTTCAATGTATTTGATAATGCCGCTGCTGTATTCAATAAGAGCGACACAGTTCCGCAGTTTGTTGGAATGACCATGACAGAAGCTGAGGAAGAGGCTTCAAAACTTGGCATCACTCTTATAGAAGGTGCTGTGGTTGACAGTACAGAGCCCGCGGATACTATCCTTTCACAGGATGTAGATGAGGGTACAGAGATCACAGGAAATATGGAAATAATGGTAACTGTAAGTTCAGGAGCTGATATGTATAATCTTCCTAATGTTGTCGGAAAACAGGAAAGTGAAGCTATATCCGAGATAACATCAGCCCTTAATGCCAATATCATCATTGAATATGAGTATGATGAGGCATATCAGGAAGGTCAGGTAATAAAACAGTCTCCAGAGGGCAATACTCCGGTAAGTGAGTCATCAGATGTAATACTTACCATCTGCAGGGATCAGGACAGTATCAATGCTGTTGTTCCAAAGGTAGTTGGACTTACCGAGGAAAGCGCAAGGGATAAGATCACTTCCAGTGGACTTGCTGTAGGAAATGTTTCTTACACATCAAGTTCATCCGTTGCAAAGGGATATGTAATAACACAGACAGCGGAGCCTGGAGAGGAAATACTTAAAAACAGTGCTATAGATATAGTTGTAAGTACAGGAAGACCTGCCGTTCAGTCTTCAAACAGCGGAAGCAGCTCAGGCGGCTCCACATCTGGAGGAAGCACAACGACCACCACGACAGGCGGATCAAATTCATCAGGAAATGATACATCTTCAGAGCCCATCGGATCAGATGGAGGACAGACAACAGGAAATAACCAGCCTGCGGATACTTCATCCCAGACAAATAACCAGACAGATACATCTGCTGCATCTGGAAACAGCACAGATGTAGGTGATGATGTTCCTGCACTTGGAAGTATGGAATAATGGATAACGGGTGGATATATGCTTAAAGGTACGATAATCAAAGGAATAGGCGGTTTTTATTATATATCTACGGAGCAGGGCGTTTATGAATGCCGTGCCAGGGGAAGATTCAGAAAAGAGGGTATCAAGCCCACTGTAGGGGACCGTGTACTCATAAGCATAATAGATGAGAAAAATAAAAAAGGAAGCCTGGATGTCATAGAGGAAAGAAAAAATTATCTTTTCAGGCCAAGGGTCTCCAATATAGATCAGGCAGTCATCGTATTTGCCTCTGTTAGCCCGGATTTTAATCCAGATATTATGGATAGGTTCATCGTGCTTGCGGAACAGCAGAAACTTGATATCCTGATATGTATAAACAAGATAGATATAGACTCTTCAAAAAAATATGAGGAAATAAATGAAATATATTCCGGAGCCGGATTTGATGTAATAACCGTCAGTGCGGCTCAAAACATCGGCATTGATGTTTTGAAGGAAAAACTCAAGGGAAAGACTTCAGTACTTGCGGGACCATCAGGTGTTGGAAAATCAAGCGTATTAAACGCCATAAAACCGGATATCAAAGCCCAGGTAGGCGAGATAAGCAGGAAAATAGAACGTGGAAAACATACCACAAGGCAGTCGGAGCTTATGGAGATCGATGAAAATACATTTATCGTGGATTCTCCAGGATTTACTTCCCTTGATATGAGTAAGATCGATCCTGAAAAACTGGAAACATATTTCAGAGAGTTTCTGCCCTATATCGATGACTGCAGATACAGCGGCTGCAAACATATAAATGAAGACGAAAGATACTGTGCCGTAAAGGCCCAGGTAGGAAAGACCATAAGTGAATCAAGATATCTTAGATATGTGGATATATACAATGAGATAATTGAGGAAAGGAAAAGATAAAAATGAAAAAGCTTTCTCCGTCGATGCTTTCGGCTGATTTCGGCAGATTAAACGAGCAGGTGGCTATGATAGAAAAGGCCGGTGCCCAGTATCTCCATATTGATGTTATGGATGGTCTGTTCGTTCCCAATATCAGCTTTGGAGCACCTGTATACAAATGTATCAGAAAAAACAGCGGTATGGTTTTTGATGTGCACCTTATGATAACCGACCCTATACGTTATATTGAGGATTTCGTAAAGGCAGGGGCGGATATAGTGAACTTTCATGTGGAAGCAGCTGAAGACCCCGCCGGTGTCATAGAAAAAATAAGATCCTTTGGAGTGAAGGCAGGAATAACCATCAAGCCCAATACTCCTGTAGATGCCATAAAGGACTATCTTGATAAGGTGGACTTGGTGCTTGTCATGACCGTTGAGCCCGGATTTGGCGGACAGAAGCTCATACCTGAATGTCTCAAAAAAATAACAGAACTTAAAAAAATAAGAGAAGAAAAGGGATACTCATACGAAATTGAAGTTGATGGAGGAGTAGGCCTTGGAAATATAAAAGAAGTAATGGACAGCGGAGTTGATGTCGTTGTCGCAGGTTCAGCTGTGTTTGGCGCTGAGGATATAGAAAAGGCTGCCAGGGATATGCTGAATGTTATCAGGGAGTATGATTAAAATGAAAGCGGTTATTTTCGCCAATGCGGATATAAATGACTACAGTTTCTGCAGCCAGTATGTAAAAGATGCCGTTATAATATGCTGTGACGGAGGAATGCGCCACACCATGAAGCTTGGCATAACCCCGGATTATATAGTAGGGGATTTTGACAGCGTGAGCCAGGAAGTCCTTGAATATTACAAAAAACAGAACATAGAGCTTAAACAGGTGCCCTGCCGTAAGGATGAAACGGATATGGAGCTTGGAATAAGCCATGCCATGGAGATAGGGGCCGATGACATAACCCTTATTGGCGGCATAGGAAGCAGGATGGACCATACACTGGCAAATATATTTCAGCTCATAAGGATAAATAAACATGGGATTAAGGGACGCATCGTAAATGAAAATAATGTGATAACATTATGTGATGGAAAATGCGATGTTTATGGCAGAAAGGGAGATCTTGTATCCTTCGTTCCCATTACCATGGAAGTAAAAGGTGTTACCACATCGGGACTTGAGTATCCGTTGAATAAAGCCACTCTTTATATGGATTCTCCTCTGGGAGTAAGCAATGTCATGGAGGGTGAACATGCCTTCTATACCTTTGATGAGGGAATGGCTCTCATAATCAAAGCAAAGGACTAATTTTAATAATTATGTGGAAAAATTCCTTAAAATGTGGTAATTTATATATGAGTTAAAATTAAGGGGATGTGCTTGAATGTATAAAAGAATTATACTTAAACTCAGCGGTGAGGCCCTTGCCGGTGATAAAGACGGAGTAATGTATGATGATGAGACCATATTCTCCGTTGTGGATCAGATAAAAAAGATCTTGGATATGGGAACCCAGGTCGCACTTGTTATCGGTGGAGGCAACATCTGGAGAGGCAGAAGTTCCAATGAAGCCATGGACAGGACAAAAGCTGACCAGATAGGTATGCTTGCCACGGTGATGAATGCGGTTTATGTGGCCGATGCTTTCAGACAGAAAGGTGTTAAGGCTACGGTGGAGACACCCATTATAATAGGAACTGTCACAGAGCAGTTCTCAAAGGAAAAGGCAGTTGAGCATCTTGAAAAGGGTGAAATAGTTATTTTTGCCGCAGGAATCGGTCATCCGTATTTCTCGACGGATACTGTAACAGCCCTCAGAGGAGCTGAACTTGATGCTGATATCCTTCTTTTTGCAAAGAATGTCGATGGAGTTTATGACAGTGATCCCAAGACAAATCCCAATGCAAAGAAGATCGATGAAATAAGATGCGAGGATATAATCAGACAGGGACTGAGGGTAGTTGATACGACGGCTGCAAGTCTTTGCTATGAACAGAAAATACCGGTGCTTATTTTTGGCCTGAATGAGGAAAACAGCCTTATGAGAGCGGTCAAGGGAGAAAAGATAGGTACGGTTGTAACAGTAGGATAAAAATTTGAATTATAAAAATGAGGAGGCCGGAATATGTCCAATCAAACAGCAGTTTACGAAGAAAAAATGAAAAAAACTTTAGCAGCGCTTGAAAATGATTTCGCCACAATAAGAGTAGGAAGAGCAAACCCTAAGGTGCTTGATAAAATTACTGTAGATTATTATGGAACACCTACACCCATCAACCAGGTAGGAAATATTACTGTTCCCGAGGCCAGACTTATTGAGATAAAACCCTGGGAGTCATCACTTCTTAAGGCAATTGAAAAGGCCATCAACACTTCAGACCTTGGAATCAATCCTTCAAACGATGGTAAGGTCATCAGACTTGTATTCCCTGAACTTACAGAGGAAAGAAGAAAGGAACTTACTAAGGATGTTAAGAAGAAGGGCGAAGATTCAAAGGTAGCCATCAGAAATATAAGAAGAGATGCTGTTGATGTTTTCAAGAAACAGGAGAAAAAGGCTGAAATTTCTGAAGACGTGCTCAATGACCTTCTTGATGAAATACAGAAACTTACTGATAAATATATTGTTGAGATCGATAAGAAAATCGAAAGCAAGAGCAAGGATATTCTTTCGGTATAAAATTTTATGCCCCTCTTATGGGGCTTTTTAAATAACGGAGGATAATATGAAGACACTTAAAGATGAAATAGATATGGATAAGCTGCCGGTTCACATAGCAATAATAATGGACGGAAACGGCCGATGGGCAAAGAAAAGATTCCTGCCCAGAAAGTTTGGACATAAGGCTGGGGCGGATACCCTGGAGAATATAACGAAGGCCGCTGATAAGCTTGGTGTAAAACATCTTACTGTTTATGCTTTTTCAACGGAAAACTGGAAGAGGACAGAGGAAGAAGTAAAGGGCATAATGGATCTTTTAAGAAGTTATCTTGACAGATACATTGCCAAGGCTGATAAGGAAAACATAAAAATAGATATAATCGGGGAAAAGAGCAGGCTCGACAAGGACATACAGGATAAAATAAAACTTATTGAGAGCATTTCCGCTGATAAACCCGGATTGAACCTTCACATTGCCCTTAACTACGGCGGAAGAGACGATATTTTAAGAGGAGTTAAAAAGATCGCCTCAAGGGTCGAAAAAGGCGAGATAAAGGCTGAAGATATAACCGAAGAGATGATATCTGAAAATCTTGACACAGGATTTTATCCTGATCCGGAACTTGTCATAAGGACGAGCGGAGAGGAAAGGATAAGTAATTTCCTCTTATGGCAGATAGCATATTCAGAGTTTGTATTCAATAAGAAACTTTGGCCTGACTATACTGAAGAGGATTTGTACGAGGATATCTGCTATTATCAAAACAGGGATAGACGTTTTGGCGGCAGATAAATACGGGAGTTGTATTTATGAAAACGAGAATTATATCAGCGCTTGTTGCGCTTCCGCTCCTTCTTATATTTGTTATACTGGGCGGACTTCCATTAAAAATTGCCATTACCGTTGTGGCATTGATAGGTCTTTATGAGTTTTATAAAGCTTTCTGCGGATATATAAAACCGGTGCACTTCATAGGATTTGGTGCCGGCATACTATATATGGCTTTTGTTGAGATGATAACAAAAAGTGCCGCTTTGTTTTATATATTCATTACGCTTTTTATGCTCATAATACTTGTTTATGTTGTTCTTACCCACGAAAGCGGGAATACTATGGATGGCATAGTTACGTTTTTTGGATTCTTTTATGTATGTTTCCTTATGTCACATGTATACCTTACAAGACAGTATACCCATGGAAGAATGCTTGTATGGCTCATATTCCTGAGTGCCTTTGGATGTGATGTTGGAGCATATTTTACAGGAATGGTATTTGGAAAACATAAGCTCATACCACAGCTTTCACCTAAAAAGACCGTTGAAGGTGCCATTGGAGGAGTTGTTGTGGCCGTAAGCGTCTGTGTTGTATACGGAATGTTCCTTGAGTCTAAAAATGGCCTTGCCGGAGTTGACACAGTGCTTTTATGCTTCATAACAGGATTCATCGGATCTATTTTTTCTCAGATCGGAGACCTGGCGGCTTCGGCCATGAAAAGATATGTGGGGATAAAGGACTTCGGAAAGATAATGCCAGGACATGGCGGTGTGCTGGATAGGTTTGACAGCGTGTTATTTGCCGCGCCTGTTGTTTATTATTCGATGTTCTATCTCATAACGGTTATGTAAGAGAGGTATAATAATGGCAAAGAATATTTCCATCCTTGGTTCCACCGGTTCCATAGGCACCCAGACCCTGGATGTTGTAAGAGAAATAGGCGGCATAGGCGTTAAGGCCATTACTGCCAATAAAAATATAGACCTTCTGGAAAAACAGATAAGGGAGTTTAAACCTGACCTGGCAGCTGTAATGGACGAAGAAGCAGCGGACATACTCAGAAACAGGGTAAAGGACTGCCCTGTAAAAATACTCAGCGGCATTGAAGGACTTATCGAGGCAGCTGTTTATGAAAAAAGTGACACTGTAGTTACTTCAGTTGTGGGAAACATTGGTATAGTACCTACCTTTGAGGCTATAAAGGCCGGAAAGGATATAGCCCTTGCCAATAAGGAGACCCTTGTTTCAGCCGGAGAGCTCATAATAAAGGCAGTGGAAAAATACGGTGTTAAAATATATCCCGTTGACAGCGAACATTCAGCTATTTTTCAGTGCCTCAGGGGTAATGAAGGCAATAAAATAAGAAGGATACTTTTAACTGCTTCCGGCGGACCGTTCAGAGGCAGGACAAGGGATGAACTTGTAAATGTGAGGGCGGAGGACGCCCTTAAGCATCCTAACTGGAATATGGGTAAAAGGTTACCATCGATTCCGCAAGCCTTATGAATAAGGGACTGGAGGTCATAGAGGCAAAATGGCTTTTTGGTGTTGGTGTGGATGATATAGAGGTGCTTATCCATCCCCAGAGCATAGTCCACTCGGCTGTGGAGTATGAAGATGGAGCAATAATCGCACAAATGGGAGAGCCTGATATGAAGGTGCCCATTCAATACGCTCTGACCTATCCTAAAAGAGTGAAAAACAGCTTTCCAAAGATAGATTTTGCAAAAAGAAACAGCCTTACCTTTGAAAAGCCGGATATGGATACATTTAAGTGCCTGTCACTGGCATATAGGGCCATAAAGACAGGGGGCACCCTTCCAACTGTGATGAATGGCGCCAATGAAATAGCTGTTTCAGCCTTTCTTGAAAATAAAATAGGATTTTTGGATATAGCTGATATAATAGAAAAAACAATGGATTCATATACTGTTAAATATGACTACACAGTTGAAGATCTTGTTGATGCAGATAAATGGGCAAGAAAATTTTCAGATAATCTAATAAAGACTAAGGAGAATTAAAAATTGTCGATAATTATAGCTATAATCGTATTTTCGATCATAATAATTGTCCACGAATTAGGACACTTTTTTGCTGCAAAAAAATGTGGTATCAGGGTGGAGGAATTTTCCGTTGGCATGGGACCGCTCATAGTCTCTAAAAAAAGGGGAGAGACGGAATATTCCCTCAGAGCTTCTCCCATAGGCGGATACTGCAAGATGCAGGGGGAAGTGGACCATGAAGAATACGGTGAGCTGGTTGACCCGGCTTACGAGACATCCCGTTCATTTAATCAAAAGAGTGTTATGCAGAAAATTGGGGTTATTTTTGCCGGACCGGCAATGAATTTTGTTCTTGCATTTGTTTTGGTGTTTATACTGATAGGTGTAAATGGATTCCTTGTTCCACAGATAAAATCTGTTGTGGAAAACAGCCCTGCCTATGAAGCGGGTCTGGAAGAAGGAGACAAAATAATAAAAGTAAATGGCGAGAGGATATGGATATATCAGGATTATTCTGTGGCACTATCTGCAAGAAGTGCGGATAGTCCGGTGGATATCACTGTATCAAGGGACGGGGAAAAAATAAATGTTTCTGTCACCCCTGAATACAGTGAGGAAAATGGAAGATATATGCTTGGATTCAGCTTTGACGGAAGATACGGCCTTTTCTCGCAGAAGGTGGAAGGCTACAGCAGATCGACCGTTATGGAGACCATAAAAACTGATATAGGAATGATGGCCTATTTCGTTAAAAGTGTGGTCAGCGGCCTGGTAAAATTGTTTACGTTCCAGGTCAGATCTGAGGATGTATCCGGACCCATAGGAATAATAAATACCATCGGCGACACCTATGAAGCCGGTATGGCCTATGGAATAAAGGATGCGGTATTAAATCTCTTTGCCCTTTCTGCGCTTCTGAGCACGAACCTTGGTGTATTTAATCTTTTCCCCATACCGGCGGTGGATGGAGGAAGGCTTGCTTTCCTTATAGCTGAGGGCATAAGAAGAAAGCCTGTAAATCCTGAAATAGAAGGCAGGATACATCTGGGCGGTTTTATTCTGCTCATGGTATTTATGGTGTTTATTGCGTTTAATGATATAGTTAATTTGATACGGTGATGATAAAATGAGTTACAAAAGAAAAATGACCAGAGAAATAAATATAGGCGGAGTAAAAATAGGCGGAGGAAATCCTATAGCTATCCAGTCCATGTGCAATACTGACACAAGGGACGTTAAAGCCACGGTGGAACAGATCAAAAAGCTGGAAAAAGCCGGATGTGAGATAATAAGGGTGGCTGTGCCTGATATGCAGGCTGCCGAATGTATAAGGGATATCAAAAACAGCATAGATATTCCCCTTGTGGCTGATATCCACTTTGATTACAGGCTTGCGCTCAAATGTATGGATAACGGCATCGATAAGATAAGGATAAATCCAGGAAATATCGGAAGCGCTGACAGGGTAAAACAGGTGGCTGATATGGCTAAAAAGAACCATATCCCCATAAGGATAGGCGTAAACTCCGGCTCCCTTGAAAAGAACCTGGTGGAAAAATATGGAGGAGTTACTCCGGAAGGCCTGGTTGAGAGCGCCCTTGGACATGTAAAGCTCCTTGAACAGAATGATTTTTATGATATAGCCATATCCATAAAGGCATCAAATGTTCCTTTTTCCGTTGAGGTATATGAACTTTTATCAGATACCGTTGACTATCCCCTCCATGTGGGCATAACTGAAGCCGGCACGGTATGGGGAGGAACCATAAAGTCAGCAGTGGGCATTGGAGCCATACTTTCAAGGGGAATAGGCGATACCATAAGGGTATCACTTACGGGAGATCCCGTCGAAGAAATATATGCGGCTAAAGAAATACTGAAGGATCTTAATCTTCGTAAGTTTGGGGTAGAGTTCATATCATGCCCCACATGCGGAAGGACAAGCATAGATCTTATTAAGATAGCCAATGAGGTAGAGGATAAGATAAAAAATATAGATAAGAATATCAAAGTTGCGGTTATGGGCTGCGCTGTTAACGGACCGGGAGAAGCCAGAGAGGCTGATATCGGCATTGCGGGCGGCCATGGCGAAGGACTGATATTCAAAAAGGGAGAAATATTGAGAAAAGTTCCCGAAGATAAACTTGTTGAGGAACTCCTTAAGGAAATAGAGCTCCTTTAAGAAGCAGGTGAGAAAATGCACGAAAAGTTTTTGAATGTATTTGGAAAGGTAAATGCCGGAGAAGATGTCAGGGCAGTCTTTTCAGATTCCTATGTCGAAAAACTTACGGTCTCAAAAAGTACAAAAATACTTCAGGCGGAAGTATCTTCAAAAAGCCTTATACCAAACAGGTATAAGGCTTTAATGGAAACTGCGATTTTTAACACGGTTAATGCCGCTGAGAAGGTAAAAATAAATATAAAATATGATATTGAAGACAAAAGCCCTAAAAATGTTTTTGATTTCATATGGCCTGATGCGGTTAAGGCACTTTCCGAGGAAAGTCCCGTATGCAGATGTGTATTTGAAGACTGTGAGATCAAAGAAGAAAATGGCAGGATCATGATTTACACCGGACATAATGCGGCCTTTTATCTTTATAAAAAGGGCGCTGACAGATACATAACCGACAGGATAAAGGACGAGTTCGGCATAGATATTTCAGTAACATTTAAGAATAAAAAGATATCTGAAGAAGAGCAGAAGGACTATGATAAAAAGCACGAGACCTATGAGAAACAGCTGATAAACGCCATAATCAGTGAGCAGGTAACGGCTGAGACTGCAAAAGAGACATCCAAGGCAGAAGAAGTAAAGGCCGGAATCGAAAACGGAATAATCATAGGAAAAGAAGACATCAAGGGCGAGACAGTAAAGATAAAGGAGACTAAGGTCGAAGGAGAAAAAGTAATTATCCAGGGTGATATATTTAACCTTGAGGAACGTGAGATAAAAGGTGACAAGTATATAGTTTCCTTTGATATAACCGATGGAAGCGACTCAACCACGGTCAAATTCTTTACGGATAAAAAGCCCTATGACTGTGACGGAGGAATAAAATCTGCCCTGAAAGGTGCCTATGTTAAGGTAAAAGGCGAGGTGCAGTTTGATAAATACGCCAAAGAAATTGTGATCATGTCCAGAAACATCGTAAAGGCTGAACGTCCACCCATTCGTATGGATAACAGCGAGGAAAAGAGAGTTGAGCTTCATCTTCATACGACCATGAGCACCATGGACGCTGTTACGAGCATGAAGACATATGTCAAGAGGGCTGCAAAATGGGGACATAAGGCCATAGCAGTCACTGATCACGGTGTTGTACAGGCCTATCCCGAAGCCATGGACGCTGCCGAAGCCAATGGCATAAAGGTCATATATGGTGTTGAGGCATATCTCATCGATGACCTAGGTGAAGTGGTCACCAGTGCTAAAGGCCAGTCCTTCGATGATGAATATGTTGTATTCGACATCGAGACGACGGGATTAAATAAGGAAAAGTGCAAAATAATCGAAATAGGTGCTGTCAAAATAAAGGACCGCCAGATAATAGACAGATATTCCACATTCATCGACCCGGAGGAGAAACTCACAGATGAGATAGTGGGCCTCACCAACATTACTGACAAAATGCTTGAAGGACAGAGGAAAATCGATGAAGTCCTTCCTGAATTTCTGGATTTTGTGGGCGACGCTGTGCTTGTGGCGCATAATGCCTCATTTGATACGGGATTTGTGCGCATAAAGGCTGATGAGCTGGGACTTAACTACAGACACAATACGATACTTGATACCCTTGAACTTTCAAGGACACTGCTTAAAGACCTGAAGAAACATAAGCTCGATGTGGTGGCTAAGCGTCTTGGAGTAAGTCTTGAGGGACATCACCGTGCTGTAAACGATGCTGAGGCAACGGCTGAGATCTTTCTTAAACTGGTGGAAATGCTGGAAGAAAACGATGTTAAAAACATCAATGATGTGAACATATTCGCCAGCAGGACCGTAAATTACAATAAACTGAAATCATACCACACCATAATACTGGTCAAGAACCTTAAGGGCCTTAGAAACCTCTATGAGCTCATATCCATGTCCCATTTGGAGTACTACCATAAACAGCCGCGAATACCTAAGAGCAAGCTAATGCAGTACAGGGAAGGGCTTATAGTTGGAAGTGCCTGCGAGGCAGGAGAGCTTTACAGGGCGCTTTTGGATATGAGGCCTAAAGAATTTATTGATAATATCGTAAATTTCTACGATTATCTTGAGATACAGCCGGTTGGCAATAATATGTTCATGGTCGAATCGGACAGGGTGCCGGCGGTCAATTCCGTGGAAGATATCAAAAACTTCAACAGAAAGATCGTACAGCTTGGAGAGGAGCATAATAAACTTGTGGTAGCCACCTGTGACTGCCATTTCATAGATCCTGAGGATTCCGTATACAGAAAGATACTTATGTATGCCAAGGGATTTGATGATGCTGAAAAACAGCCGCCCCTTTATTTCAGGACAACGGAGGAAATGCTCAGGGAGTTCTGCTACCTTGGTGAAGAAAAGGCCAGGGAGATAGTAATAACCAATACGAATTTGATAGCTGATGAGATAGAGCAGATAAAGCCTGCACCTGACGGCACATTCCCTCCCAAGATCGAGGGAGCGGAGGAACAGATACAGCAGATAGCCATGGATAAGGCCCATTCCATATATGGCGATCCGCTTCCTCCCATTGTTCAGGAAAGGCTTGATAAGGAGCTTAAATCCATTATCAAAAATGGATTCTCTGTCATGTATATAATCGCCCAGAAACTTGTATGGAAGTCCAATGAGGACGGTTATCTGGTAGGCTCCAGGGGATCGGTAGGTTCGTCATTTGTTGCAAATATGACTGGTATAACCGAGGTTAACGCCCTCCCGCCCCATTATGTATGCCCTAACTGCAAATATTCAGACTTTGAGTCTGAGGAAGTGCATAAGGTATTTATGCAGGGTGGTTCCGGAGTGGACATGCCGGATAAGGCCTGCCCCAAGTGCGGCACAATGATGAAAAAAGACGGACATGACATACCCTTTGAGACATTCCTTGGATTCGACGGAGATAAGGAACCAGATATCGACCTTAACTTCTCCGGAGAATATCAGCAGCAGGCCCATGCCTATACAGAAGTTCTCTTTGGAAAGGGACATGTGTTTAAAGCCGGTACCATTGGAACCCTTGCGGATAAAACGGCTTTCGGATATGTAAAAAGATATGTGGAGGATCACAACCTTACGCTGCATAATGCAGAAATGAACAGACTGGTGCAGGGATGTACCGGAGTAAAGAGGACCACAGGACAGCATCCCGGCGGACTTATGATAGTTCCAAAGGATAAGGGTATATATCAGTTCCGCCCTATACAGCACCGGCGGACGATGTTACTTCGTCCATCATAACGACACACTTTGACTATCATTCCATAAGCGGACGTATACTTAAGCTTGACCTTCTGGGCCATGATGATCCTACGTTTATTCGTATGCTCTATGATATAACGGGATTCAATCCTCAGCTGGTGCCGCTGGATGATAAAAAGACCATGTCTCTGTTCCAGTCACCGGAGGCGCTGGGGCTTAAGCCGGAGCAGATAAACTGCCCCACAGGAACTCTGGGCGTACCGGAGTTTGGAACTAAATTCGTAAGAAATATGCTTATAGAAACAAAACCGGAAACTTTTTCGGACCTTTTGAGGATATCGGGCCTTTCCCATGGTACGAACGTTTGGGTCGGAAACGCCAGGGAGCTTATAGCCGACGGTGTCATCACCCTTAAGGAGACCATATCCACACGAGACAGCATAATGAGTTATCTTATAACAAAGGGTCTTGAAAATAAAAAGGCTTTCAAGATAATGGAAAAGGTAAGAAAGGGCAAAGGACTTGCTGATGACGACATCGAATATATGAAGGAGCATGATGTGCCCCAGTGGTATATCGACAGCTGTCTTAAGATAAAATATATGTTCCCTAAGGCCCATGCCGCTGCCTACGTAATGATGGCCTATAGGATAGCCTATTTTAAGATAAATTATCCGGAAGCTTATTATGCCACATATTTTACCGTAAGAGCTTCTGATGATTTTGATTATGCCTCCATGTGCAGGGGTGAGGAAATTGCTAAAAGCACTCTGAAGGAAATAGAGGATAAAGGCAATACTGCTACAACCAAGGAACTCAACAAAGCCACGGTCCTTGAGCTTGTCATAGAGTTTTATGAGAGGGGATTCAACTTCCTTCCCATAGATCTTTATAAGTCGGACTCCAGAAAATTCATCGTAACTCCTGAGGGTCTCATACCGCCCCTTAACTCTCTGCAGGGCCTGGGACTTACCGTTGCCCAGAGTATAGTTGAGGGCAGGAAGGATGGAGAATTCAGGACTATTGAAGAGTTTAAGAGCAGGACTTCGGCTGGAGCCAGCATAGTCGAGCTTTTGAAGGAAAATGGAATATTAAAGGGAATACCTGAATCAGACCAGATGTCCCTTTTTGATCTGTAACAAATATATTGACAAATCATTTAAAGCTGGTATAATAGCATAGTATATTACTAGGATTTACACATATTGAAATGAGGTTGAATTATGGTTACTGGAAAAGAATCTACTTTTGAAAACACTGTCAAAAAAATCGCCGTCAATTATTCATGTGAAGAGGATATGCCTATTTACTGCGGTGAAATGAAACTTCCTGACAGAAATGAAATAGTAGATATTTTAAACGAGATAGAGAGGATACTTTTCCCTGCATATTTTGGAGTAAGCAGCCTTCATGGAATGACTGCCCCCGAATTTGTTGAGAAAACTCTTATCAGCATATATTATCAGCTCAAAACTCAGCTTGAACTTACTCTTTCATTAAGCAAGTGTACAGGAGTAAAGAGGGTATTTGATGAGGCTGACCTTGACAAAATATGTGAGGAGTTCATCAATGAGCTGCCTAATCTTCAGGAGATGCTTTTAAAAGATGTAACAGCTAACTTTGAAGGCGACCCTGCTGCCATGAGCAAATCTGAAATAGTACTTTCATATCCTGGTTTCTATGCTATATTTGTGTATAGAATAGCCCATGAGCTCTATAAGAGAAAGGTGCCCTTTGTTCCCAGAATGATGACTGAATATGCCCATGGAAAGACTGGAATCGATATAAACCCCGGTGCCGAGATAGGTGAGTACTTCTTCATCGACCATGGTACTGGTATCGTTATCGGTGAGACGACTAAGATAGGAAAATGGGTAAAGATATATCAGGGTGTTACCCTTGGTGCTCTCTCACCCAGAAAGGGGCAGTCACTTTCCGGAGTTAAACGTCACCCTACAGTTGAGGACAATGTTACCATCTATGCCAACGCTACTATTTTAGGCGGTGAAACAGTGATCGGTGAAAACTCTGTCATCGGTGGTAACTCATTTTTGACAAGTTCAGTTGATAAAAACAGCTATGTAAGCATAAAGGCTCCTGAACTTATCATAAGAACAGACGAATGATCAAAAATATGCGGCAGGCTGGTTCCTGCCGTTTTTATATGCCTTCCGCATAAAATATATTAAACTTATTAATAAGCAGGATATCAGGTAAACTTTGAATTTCCAAAAATAAGTGAATTAAAAAATATAGTTAAATATATGTACTTATTTAGATAGTTTTAAAATAAATACAAATAGCCCCCTATGATACGAGGGGGCATTTTATATGTTATATACAAAACTAATCAGAAATTTTTTAATGTTTATTGTATACAAAAATCTTGTATTTTGTGTACAAAATAATTATAATTTACATATATTTATTAGAAATTTAACGGGTGAAAAAATGGATCATATTAATCTTAAGGCCCGCGCTAAAATAAACCTTACCCTCGATGTAACAGGAGTAAGGGACGACGGGTATCACGAACTTAGAATGATAATGCAGACGGTTGAGCTTTATGACAGGGTGTATATGAAAAAAATAGACAAGCCCTATATAAAGCTCAAATCAAATCTGGACTGGCTTCCTACAGATGAAAGGAATCTGGCGTATAAGGCTGCGGAAATAATAAGAAAAGAATATGGAATCGAAGAAGGCGTATTTATAGAGCTTCAAAAATCCATACCGGTTGCAGCTGGTCTGGCTGGCGGCAGCAGTGACTGTGCAGCTGTGCTGTATGGAATGAATATTCTTTTTGGTCTGAAGATAGACAGAACTAAAATGGCTGAAATAGCTCTTCAGCTTGGAAGTGATGTTCCATACTGTCTTATGAGGGGAACAGCCCTTGCCGAAGGCAGAGGGGAAGTATTGACAAGACTTCCAGCCTGTCCGGATTTTTGGGTGGTGCTGGCAAAGCCTGCCACAGGACTTTCCACGGCGGCTGTATATAAGGCGCTGGATAAGACGGAAATTGACAAACATCCGGATACTGAAATGGTCATAGAGGCCATTGATAAATGTGACAGAAAGGGCATAACAGACGGACTTTCAAATGTACTTGAGAAGGTTTCCATTGAAATGTGTCCTATGGTCGGTGAACTTAAGGAAAGACTTAAGGAAAGCGGTGCTTCCGGGGCTCTTATGAGCGGAAGCGGTCCAACTGTATATGGCCTTTTTGAGGATAGAGACAGTGCGGCCAAAGCGGTTGATACCATAAAAAAAGAGTTTGGATTAAGGGATGTTATACTTACAAAAATTTATAACGTATAGAGGGGAAAACAATGACAGATTATAAAGTTAAAATTGCAGAAAATGAATATTTACCACTTAGGGATGTAGTTTTTAATAATATAAAGGATGGTATCCTTACGGGAAGGCTCAGACCCGGTGAAAGACTGCTTGAGAACCAGCTGGCAGAGGAACTTGGAGTAAGCCGTACACCCATAAGGGAAGCTCTCAGGATGCTTGAGATAGAGAATCTTGTGGACCTTATACCCAGAAAGGGCGCCCAGGTTAAGAAAATGAGCGAGAAGGACATCAAAGATGTTCTGGAGATAAGAAAGGTGCTTGAGGAGCTGGCATCAGGAATAGCAGCTGAAAATATAACAAAACAGGAGATAGCTGAACTTAAGAAACTTCATAGGGATTTTGTGGAAGCCTTTGAACGCGGTGACAGGGAAGCCGTACTTGAAGCTGATACCAAATTTCATGATGTAATATTCAATACAACAAAAAACGACAAACTTATACAGATAATAAGCAATATATCCATACAGATATACAGATACAGGATAGCTTATCTTAAGCTTCTGACAAATATTTCTGTACCTAACCAGCAGCATCTTGACCTTATTAAGGCATTTGAGAGAAGAGACGCAAAGAAAGCCAGGGAAGTAAGCGGAGAGCATATAGAAGACCAGGCTCAGGAAATATTGAAATCTTTGAACGAATTTTAAGCCTGATTTTTGACAAAATTATTACAATAAGCCCTTTCTCTTGATAATTTCTGTCGAATATAATAAAATAATAAAAGAAACCAACTAAAGGATGTGTGACTTTTATGGCTGACAGAAACAGGAGGACTACTTCTTCAAGGACATCTACGGGAAGTTCGAGAAGTTCTAGGAGAAAGTCATCGGCGATTGTAAAATCAGATATCGATTCTAATAAAAATATGTCCAAAAGGCAGAAATCAAGAAAAAGAAAACAAATGAGGTATGACAAGAGACAGCGTATGCTCATAATGGGCGGAGTTGTCATTGTATTGATATTAGCCTGTATAATAGGTTTTGCCACAAGAAGAAACGGCAGCGAGATACTTGTAAATGGAGAGAGCGCTGGAATCGTCAATACGAGAAGCGTTACTCAGGAGGATATAGTCAATTCCGTATCAGCCATGATCGCTGAACAGGTAGGCACAAATGTACAGGTAATGGATGAAATAACCGTAAAGGGCGTTCATGTATCAGGAAAGACTGAGACCCTTACAACAGAAAGCCTTTTGGCCAAGTTAAGGGACAGTGTAGCCTATAATATTGAAGCTTACGCCATAGCGGTTGACGGAAACGTAGTAGCTACCCTTAAAAATAAGGATGAAGCCAATGAGGTGCTTCAGTATCTTAATGATATGTATACGCCTGAAGGTGCGGAAAATGTAAAGATATCCTATGCTGAGGATGTACAGATCGTAAGCCAGTACACTAATCAGGATTCAATAATGTCACTTGAGGATGCTAAGAATAAGATAGCCATGGGAGAAAGCGTTACAAAGACCCATACGGTAGTTAGCGGCGAGGCAGCCTATGCCATAGCATCTAAATATGGAATGACTCTGAGCGAGTTATATGAGCTTAATCCTTCAATGAATTCTTCGCCTGATATTTATGTGGGTGAGGAACTTACTGTAAAAGCCAACGAGCCTTACATAACCGTAAAGGCGACTGTCACCGTAACTGAGAGGGAGACAGCTGAAAAACAGGTTGAATATCAGTATGACAATACAAAGAGCAGCAGCTATAAGAAAATAATCCAGCAGGGAACAGCCGGTGTTACTGAAGTAACAAAGGAGGAACTCTACATAAATGGTGAGTTCGACAGTGAAAATGTTGTTTCATCTACGGTTGTGACCCAGCCTGTGACTGAGATAGTATGTATTGGAACAAATTAATAAATCAATAATATGGATAAATTTAAAGAACAGCTCAAAGGGGCTGTTCTTTTTTATGCTTTCATTTGAAATGCCAGGCCTGAGGATCGTCTGGATATGCCGGATGCAGCCGATTGAGATATTTGAGGCATTATAAAAAACAGGATAAAGAGGCTCTAAGCTGTTTGAATTATTATATATCTGTACGATATACGATATGGGAGCGTGATCATAGCTGATGCCAAAGGTGATCATATATATGATCGGGGTTTAAGGCCTGATAAAAAGATAATATAAGGATATGGCTGTATAGTTGTGGCTTAAATTAGCTGATATAGGCAAGACGTAGTAATATGGAAAAAGAAGGAGTAGAATTGCGCGGGTTAAGTAAAAGGACAGAAAATGACATATATAAATAGGAAAAACCGGAGCATAGGCTCCGGTTTTTCTGGTATATTATTTTTCTGCTGACCATGTCTTGAAGTTCCAGGGGTGTTTTTTGATCACACCGTCTGCAAACGGTACGAACATCGCGATTATTGCGAATAATGCGAGCAGGTACGGATACCAAAGTAAAGGAAGAAGTTCCGTAGGGCTTACAAGGCCGGCTGTAAGTCCGCAGGCGATAAGTACCTGTGCGCTGTAGGGGAGTATACCCTGGAATACGCATGACCATATGTCAAGGAGTGAAGCAGATTTTCTGGGGTCAACTTCATAAGTCTCACAAATTTCTCTTGAGGGCTGGCCTGCGATGATGATAGCTATGGTGTTGTTTGCAGTAGCTATATCACAGAGAGAAACGAGGGCTGATATACCAGCCTGAGCTGATCTTTTGCTCTTAACAAAGCCTTTGATCTTTTCAAGCATCCACTGGATACCGCCGTAATGTGAGCACATTTCTGAAAGTCCGCCGATCATAAGTGAAAGGAGGAATATTTCGATCATTCCTGTGAATCCTGAATAGATATTCTGAGTAAATCCAAGGAAAGTAAAGTCGCCGCATGCGATACCGATGATTCCGGCAAGGACAGTACCTGCTCCAAGGGTAATGAAAACGTTGAAACCAATGAGAGCAAGGGCAAGAACTACTATATAAGGAATGATCTTAACAACATTAAAGCTCAGGTCAGTTATTGCTGTAGCTGTTTCAGGTTTGCCTACAACAAGGAGAATTATGAGAGCTATAATAGCTGCGGGTAAAGCGATGAGAAAGTTGATACGGAATTTGTCTTTCATCTCAACGCCCTGGGTTTTTGTTGCTGCGATAGTTGTATCAGAAATAACTGAGAGGTTATCACCGAACATAGCGCCGCCGATAACAGCTGCTATTATAAGAGGAAGTGAGAGACCAGCTTTATCAGCTGTTGAAACAGCGATGGGGCCTACAGCACTGATGGTTCCTACGGAAGTTCCTGTTGCAACTGCTATGAACGCGGATATTATGAACATACCGCCTGTCATATATTCAGCGGGTATAACTGATAATCCGAGATTAACTGTTGCGTCAACACCGCCCATGCTTTTAGCAACTGTTGCGAAAGCTCCGGCAAAGAGGTAGATGAAACACATGGTAAGAATGTTTTCATTTCCGCATCCTTTTGCGAAAATCGTGAATTTTTCGTCGATAGAACCTTTAAAAATAATAAACGCTACTATTATACCAATTAAGGCGGCTACAGGAGATGGAAACTGGTAGAAAGCCATGTCCATTCCCATAACTTCAAGGATAATTCCGGCTCCAAGATAAACTACTATAAATACGAGAAAAGGAATTAGGGCGCTTCCTCGGGCTTTTTTGGTCATATTGTTTTCACTCATTGTAATGCCTCCTCTTTATTTAATCATTATTTCATAATTAAGCAGTGATTATTGATTGATCCAGCAGCTCGAGAAAAAATATTAACTTATTACCTGGTAATATTATAGCATGACTTGTGTGAACTGCATAATTGGTAAAACTGATAACTGGGTATCGATTTTTATTATAATAATGTACATAATATAAGTGCATTGTATTGAAATAAAAAACAATATAGTAAAAATGCTGTCTGCTATTGGGAAAATAGATAACCAGATATACAATTTACATATTAACACCCTGGTGGAAAAAGATGTTATGATTAAATCACAGCGAGAGAGAAATAAATATTAACTTAAATGTCTGACAATAACATAAAGAAATTATACATAGTTTATTGATTATTTATGATTATTAAAGGCCAAAAGAAACAAAAGGTTTAATTAAAAGGTAATTTAAGCAGAAATAAAAGGGAATATAACAAAAGGAGTGTTTTTTATGAAAGCTAATTATAAAGGTTTTGGTACAAAAGCTATCCACGCTGGAAACATCGAAGGCGAGACATACGGAGCTTTATCAACACCCATTTATCAGAGTTCAACATATTATTTTGAATCCTGTGAGCAGGGCGGAAGAAGATTTGCCGGTGAGGAAAACGGATATATATATACACGCCTTGGAAATCCCACAGCTACAGTTCTTGAACAGAAAGTAGCTGCCCTTGAAAACGCTGAAGCAGCCATCGCAACAGCATCTGGAATGGGAGCTATATCATCAGCCCTTTGGAGTATCGCAAAGGCAGGATCACATATCATTGCAGACGGTACTCTTTATGGATGTACATTTGCTCTCCTTAATCATGGACTGCCCCGTTATGGCGTAAAAGTTTCATTTATAGATACATCAAATCTTGAAGAGGTAAGATCACACCTCAAAGAAAATACTGTTGCGGTTTATCTTGAGACACCCGCAAACCCTAACCTTAAAGTTGCTGATATAGCAGCTATAGCAGAAATAGCTCATGGATACAATAAAGATATAAAGGTTGTATGTGACAATACATTTGCAACGCCCTTCCTCCAGAGACCCCTTGAACTTGGCGCAGATGTTGTTGTTCATTCAGCCACAAAATATCTCAATGGTCATGGCGATGTGATCGCGGGATTCGTAGTTGGAAAGGCTGATTTTATAAGTGAAGTAAGAATGTTTGGCGTAAAGGATATGACAGGTGCTGTTATCGATCCATTTGCTGCATTCCTTATTTTAAGAGGACTTAAAACATTCGAACTCAGAATGATGCGCCACTGCGAAAATGCAAGAGCTCTTGCAGAAATGCTTGAAAAGAGTGACAAGGTAGAAAAGGTATACTATCCCGGACTTGCATCATTCCCTAATCATGACGTAGCCGCTAAACAGATGAAAGACTTTGGCGGAATGGTATCATTTGAGGTAAAGGGTGGAAAGGCAGCAGGTATGAAATTTGTAAACGCGCTTAAGATGTGTACAATAGCTGTAAGCCTTGGAGATGCGGAGACACTTGTTGAACACCCCGCAAGTATGACGCATTCTCCTTATACACCCGAAGAACTTAAAGAGGCAGGAATCCCCGAAGGACTGGTAAGACTTTCAGCCGGACTTGAAAATAAGGAAGACCTTCTTGCTGACGTTGAACAGGCATTAGCTCAGATCTAATAATTAAGCTATCATATCCCTGATATGAACTTCAATTCCCATTTTCTTTAAAAAAGGCCCCGCAGGTGTTCTGCGGGGCCATCTATTTTATTTAGGGTGTATACTGTGAGCGCTTTGAGTAAGAGCTATGAGGTTATCGGCCGGAACGGAAAAGGGGAGTGCGCATTCAGGGGATATCAGTTTTATTCCCTGGCGTATATTTTCCTCAACGGCTCTTTTCATCAGATATACTGGACTGTGCCGAGGCCTATGTTGACAGCTGTATGAATGTGACTGAGACTGCAGAAAGGACTGGCCTTCACAGAAACACCATAAACTCCAGACTTGAAAAACTGCACAAGATGACTGGTCTTAGACCGTCAAAGAGTTTCAAAGATGCGTTTATAATCAAAGAAACAGCGGTTTATATAAGACAGAATGGAAAAGAATCATAAAAAGAAATCAAAAAGAAAGCAAAAAACTGTGGGCTCAATCAGCCCACAGTCTTTTTGCTTTTTCTTCTATGGAGGCGTGTCTTTTTTTACGTTCCTCCGGAAGTTTTCTAAATGTCATATCGTATACATCGCCTTCTGAGGCATCCGGTATCAATCCGGAAGGTATATCTATTTTTATTTTATCTTCGGTAAAGCATACCGCGTATTTTTCTTCAAACCTGTCTACAGTGATCTTCATTTCCACACCTCTTTAAGGATTGCATATTTTGCAGGGTTCATAACCATCAGCTATGGCCTTGTCATAATCGTCGGTATAGGCTTTATTTGACTCAGACATTTTATCCACTGAACTGCATTCAGGCAGGTGTATTTTTTTAGTATTTGTATTTAAAACATAGGTTTTGCCTGTCTCATTTGCAGATGTCTCCTGACTGCCAGTCTGAGCGGATGGAGAAACAGCCTGGGTATCTGAAGAAGTATTACCGGAAGTATTAGAAGCATTATTTGGAGCCACAGCAGTGGATGTATTTGCTGTGCTCGTATCAAATGTTATGGTCTTTCCATCGGATACTGCTGTTATGGTACCTAACTCGTCTGTCCTGTATACTATGACACCGGCTGCACTGAGTTTTTGTAATGTCTCGCTATGGGGATGGCCATAGGAATTATCCCTGCCACAGCTTATTACGGCATAGGAAGGGGACACTCTGTCTAAAAATGCCTGGCTGGTGGATGTGGAGCTTCCATGGTGTCCGACTTTAAGTACATCAGCCTTTACATCTCCGCTTATAAGACTTTCCGAATATTCCTCGGCATCACCTGTAAAGAGAAAAGATGTATCATCGTAAACCACTTTTATGACAGCTGAGTAGTCATTGGTATTATCGTAGCTGTCCTGGGTAGGCGCTAACATTTTTACGCTGAGTCCATCTGAATCAACAAGTGTAACACCTGCCTTGGCCGTATTTATCATAAGACCCTTTGATTCGGCGGCATCCAGTACATCTTCAAACGTCTGGGTATCAGCGGTTACTTTGGGCATATACAGGCTTCCTACGTCAAAGGTGTTTATCACATCATCAAGACCGCCTATATGGTCTTCGTGTGGATGGGTGCCTACAACATAGTTTATGGACGTATATCCCAGAGATTTTATATAATTGGTTACGTTTTGTCCGGTTTCGTTGGTTCCGGCATCTATCAGTAGTGTCTCTCCGTTGGGGAGTTCTATAAATTCGCTGTCTCCCTGTCCCACATCGATGAAACTTACACGAAGATCACTGCTTCCGCCGCCTACAGAGGCATATATGGTATCGTTTTGCGCCTCCGGCAAGTATGTTTCATCAGCGCTGGCCTTGGCTGAACAGGATGAAAGCACCATGGCCGATGCCAGTATAAAAGCTGACAATAATTTATTTTTAAACTTATTTTTAAATTTCATTTTAAGCCTCCTTTTTCAAGCTGATGCGGCATAAAATACCCAAGGCATTATAAGCCTGCACTTGTATTTTTCTTCTGATTTTAATATACTATAATCATTACATAAAGTAAAGTTTACGGTAAGGGGGAAACGATATGTCTTATATAAGCGCAACACCTTTTAAGATCAATAATATGGAGTTAAAAAACAGGATAATAATGCTTGCCATGCATACGGGATTTGCCACAGGCGGACAGCTCACAGACCAGGACATGGCATTTTTTGAGCAGAGGGCAAACAGCGGAGCTGCGGCCATAACTCAGGTATGTGGAGTAAGTGAATACGGCGCTGCTGACAATATGCCCAATGTAAAGGAAGAATCATTTTTTGAAAGAGAAAAAGCTATTAATGATATGATACACAACAGCGGAACAAAACATATCGTTCAGCTTTTCCATAGAGGAAGAAACAGTGAAAGCAACTATGGACTTAAGCCGGTTGCTCCTTCAAATGTTCCTTCATCCATATATAAAAATGAATGTGATGTGCTCACAAAGGAACAGATAGAACAGACCATAAAGGATTTTGCAGATGCGGCTGTAAAGTGCAGGGAAATAGGCGTTGATGCCGTTGAGATCAGCTGTTCAGCCGGATATCTTCTTACACTTTTCCTCTCACCCCTCACAAACCTTCGTGATGACGAATACGGCGGAGATGAAGAAAAGAGAATGAAAATGCCTCTGGATACTTTAAGAGCCGTAAGAGCAGCCGTTGGAAAGGACTATCCCGTTATAGTGCGTATCGCCGGTTCACAGATGATGCCCGGAGGATATGGTGTAGACTATATGCAGAAGTTCTGTTCAATAGCAGATGCTGAGGGACTTATCGATGCTGTAAATGTAACAGGAGGATGGCATGAAGCTCCTGTTCCCCAGATATCCTATCAGCTTCCCGCTGGAGGATTCGCATACCTTGCCGATGCCATAAAGAGAGTTGTCAATGTTCCTGTTATTGCATGCAACAGGATCAATAACATAGATACCATTGAAAAGATACTTGAAAACGGAATAGCTGATTTTGTTGGAACAGCCAGAGGTTTTCTTGCAGATCCCAATTTTGCCGATAAAGTACTTACAGGAATGCCCTATAACCGCTGCCAGGGCTGCAACAAATGTATTGAAGCTGTATTAAGAGGCAAGCCGGTTTTATGTGCATATAATCCTGAAGTTGGACATGAAGCTGAGGAAAAAACACACAGGAAGGTAGTTTCAGCTAAAAAAGTACTGGTAGTTGGAGCTGGTCCTGCGGGACTTGAAGCGGCTAAAAAATCAGCCGAAAGAGGATATAAAACAATACTTTGTACAGAGGATTCAGCCATTGGAGGAATGCTCGTGGATGCGGCGATACCTCCCCATAAACAGGATCTTCTTAAGTTTATTGAAAACAAAAAGTATGAGCTTGAACAGCTTGGAGTGGATATAAGATATAATACGACAGTAGACGGAGAGTTCGTAAGTGAACTTAAACCTTATTTTGTTGTTGAGGCCTTTGGCGGAGAGGCATTTGTACCCAATATCAAGGGAATAGACAGAGAAAATGTATATATGGCTCTTGACGTATTAAAGGGTGGACCTGAAATGGCAGCAAAAATCAAAAAGGGCAGTACTGTAATAATCGGCGGTGGAACCGTAGGCATTGAAACGGCTCAGTACATAGCATCAAAACACTACTCTACAGATGAGTCAGTATCGTTCAATAAGATGTTTATAGGAAAGGATATACCTGCTGTTGATATACCCGCTGATATCACGGTTGTTGAGATGACAAAGAAAATAGGCAAAGATCTCGGCGGACTTAAATGGATAGTAATGAAGGAAGTCAAGGCAGCAGGCATTAAGACAATGTCAGAGACAACTGTAAAAGAGATCGCTGACGGATATGTTATAGCTGATACGCCCGAAGGAGAAAAGAAGATACCTGCCGATAATATTATAATTGCTTCAGGCTTTGTTCCCAGAGATAACGATGTAACACAGGCCTGTCTTGATGAAAGGATATCCTATGCTAAAATAGGTGACTGCGGTGGAATAGGAGACGCCATGAAGGGCATACATGAAGCCTATGATCTTTTCCTCAGACTTTTTATCGCATAATAATTTAATATGGAAAATCTCCGGAGCATATTATTATTTATAAGCTGATTCGGAGATGAAAGTCTTGATAATCGATACCCTTACAAAAATGGTTAATAGTTTTGGTTATTTAGGCATATTTATAGCGACCTCACTGGAATATGGATGTTTTCCTGTTTCCAGTGAGGTTTTGCTGCCTTTTATAGGATATTTTGTTTATGGAGGGGAAATGTCGCTGCTTGGTGCGGTATTGGTGAGCACCGCAGGAGGAATAATCGGAAGTCTGGTATGCTACTGTTTTGGCCGTTTTGGAAGGAGTTTTATTGAAAAGACAGTATGCGTAAAATACAGATCCATTGGCAAGGGCCTTGAAAACGCAAAGAAAGTATTTGATAAGTATGGCAGCCAGTCGGTGCTTATCGCCAGGGTCTTTCCAATAGCAAGAACATATATATCCATACCTGCAGGGCTGATGGGTATGAAAGTCACGGTATTTATAGTCTATACAGCCATAGGTGCATTTGTATGGAATACACTGCTTATTTCAGCGGGATATTTTTTAGGTGAGTACTGGCAGAGTGCTGGAGATGTCATAAGCAGAGGACATCTGATATTTTATATACTGACCGCCGTTGTGAGCCTGGTTTTTATTAAGATATCATCAAAAATAAGAAAATAATTCATTCAACTATGTTTAAAATTCCTTACGGTTTTTATACACTATTCCTTTTTTGCATATTTTGTAGTATAATTTAATCTGTATGAATATGTGAAAATACAAAAAGGAGGCGTTTGTGTGGAAAAACTGGACAGACTTAGAGAATATATCTCAAAGTTTGATAAGCTGTGCGTTGCATATTCCGGAGGAGTCGATTCGGATCTGCTTATGAACGTGGCTTATGAAGTCTTGAAAGACAATGCGATAGCTGTCATCGGAGACGGCATCATGCTTTCAAGAAAGGATCTTAAAGACGCTGAATATCTCGCCAAGAAGACGGGAATTAAATATTATGTTGTGAAAACAGACGCATTTGCTGTCAAAGAATTTAAATTCAATGACAAAAAAAGATGTTATTTCTGTAAAAAGAATATCATGGGTGCCGTTATAAAAAAAGCAGCAGAATTAGGCTTTGACACCGTTGCCGACGGCAAGAATGCCGATGACGGTAAGGCATACAGACCCGGTGCGGAAGCTGCAAAGGAACTTGGAATAGTCAGTCCGCTGTACGAAGCAGGGATGACAAAACAGGATATAAGACAGGCGGCTAAGGAACTGGGACTTGAAACTTGGGATAAGGCATCAAACTCCTGCCTTGCCACAAGATTCCCCTATGATACGGAACTTACTGAAGAAAATTTTGCAAAGGTCGAAAAGGCTGAACTGCTCCTTGCCTTAAAGGGAATACCCAGCGGCAGGGTCAGGATGCATGGAGATATTGCAAGAATAGAAGTCCCCAGGGACAGATTCAACGAATTGATATCTGATCAGGAGCTTATAGAAAATATCAAGAAATCAGGTTTCCGCTATGTCACACTGGACCTTGAGGGATTCAGAAGCGGAAGTATGGACTGAGGAGGACAAAAATGAATACAAAAGAGATACTTACAAGTCTGCAGAACGGAGAAATTTCCGTTAATGATGCAGCTGAAATGCTCAAGCTTGCTCCTACAAAGGATCTCGGATATGCGGTCGTTGACCATCAGAGAGAGATGAGAAACGGCTGCCCTGAAGTTATATATGCTGAGGGAAAAACAAAGGAACAGACCCTTGGGATCATGAAAAATATGCTTGAAAATGGAACTGAAAATATACTTGCCACCCGTGTAAACGAGGAAAAGTATGAATATATAGCAAAAGAGATACCCGATGCTAAATACAACAAAGACGCCAGAACGGTTATCGTTGAAAGAAATCCCGTTCCAAAGACAGGCGGCATAATCCTTGTTGCCACAGGCGGAACATCTGACATACCAGTTGCCGAGGAAGCAGCAATAACAGCTGAGTTCCTTGGAAATAATGTGGACAGGCTCTACGATGTGGGAGTTGCCGGACTTCACAGGCTCCTTTCAAGGATAGACAGGGTAGAGGCGGCGGACGTTATCATAGCTGTTGCTGGTATGGAAGGAGCCCTTGCCAGTGTTATCGGCGGCCTTACGGACAAGCCAGTAATAGCAGTACCTACATCCGTGGGATATGGTGCTAACTTTAATGGATTATCTTCTCTCTTATGCATGCTCAACAGCTGTGCCAGCGGAGTAGTTGTAGTAAATATTGATAACGGATTTGGAGCGGGATACACCGCAAACAGTATAAATAAACTGGGGGCATCAAAAAGATGAAAACATTATATTTTGACTGCAGTTCAGGTATAAGCGGAGATATGACTCTTGGAGCTCTGCTTGACCTTGGGATAGATAAGGAAAAATTTGTTGAGGAAATGTCCAAGATAAATGTTGACGGATATGACATTGTTTTTGGAAGAGCTGTAAAAAACGGCATTGGTGCAAATAAAGTAGATGTTGTCATAAATGTTGAAGGTTTTGATGAAGAAGGACAGCCTTTAGAGCATGACCACGAGCATCACCACCATGATGACGATGATGAACACTGCCACGAACATCACCATCACGATGACGATGATGAGCACTGCCACGAACATCACCACCATGATGACGATGATGAGCACTGCCACGAACATCACCATCACGATGACGACCATGACCACGAACATCACCACCATGATGACGATGATGAACACTGCCACGAACATCACCACCACGATGACGATCATGAACACCATCACCATGACCATGAACATCACCACGACCATGACCATCATCATGACCACGACCATGGACACAGCCATGTACATAGGAACCTGAATGATGTATTTGAGATAATAGACGGAAGCGGAATAAATGACAGTGCTAAGGAATTGGCAAAGAGGATATTTATGCGTGTTGCCAAGGCTGAATCCAAGGTACATAATGAGCCTCTTGACAAGGTGCATTTCCATGAAGTAGGGGCCATAGATTCGATCGTGGACATAATCGGTACAGCTATCTGTATAGATATGCTCAAGCCTGACAGGATATTTGCGTCTGTTGTAAATGACGGCCATGGATTTATTATGTGCCAGCATGGACAGATACCTGTACCAGTACCGGCAACAGCACAGATATTTGCTGATTCTGATGTTGTTTCAAGACAGATAGATATAGATACTGAACTGGTAACACCTACGGGTGCGGCCATAATAGCTGAGCTTGCAGAAAGCTATGGAACTATGCCTGCCATGTCTGTAGAAAAGATAGGATATGGCGCAGGCAGGAAAGATATGAAAATACCTAATGTTCTGAGGGTTTCCATGGGTGAGCTTGCGGAAGAAGACACAGATGAAGAAGTGGTTATACTTGAGACAAATGTAGATGATTCAACAGGCGAGATAATGGGATATACCCTTGAAAGATTGTTTGAGGCAGGAGCAAGGGATGCTTTTTATTCACCCATATTTATGAAGAAGAGCAGGCCTGCATATAAACTTACAGTCATATGTGACGAAAAGAACAGAGACGCCATTGAGACCATAATATTTACTGAAACTACTACCATAGGAATCAGACGAAGAGTAGAAAGACGTACTTGTCTTAAAAGAGAATTTGACACCATCGATACAAAATACGGAAAGCTTGATGTGAAGAAGGTTTATAAAAACGGAAACGAAAATGTTTATCCTGAATATGAGTCTGCCAAGAGGCTGGCCCTTGAGAACAAGGTGGCGCTGAAGGAGATTTATAAATCACTATGAACATTTAGCAGCAAAGGGTGATAGTTTGAAAGAAAGAGAACATTCTCCAAGGAGAAAGAAAAGAAGACGAAAGAGAAGAAGCGGTGCAAGAAGAGTCGTCATAATCGCAGCTATAGTAGTGTGTGTGATAGCTGTGGTGCTTGGTATATCCTATGGCATAGGAAAGTATTTTGCGGACAGTCTTTTATCTGATAATGAACAGACTGTTGATGTGGATATGAACTCCGATGAGACCATAGCCGTGGATATCCCACAGGGCTCAAGCACTAAGGATATTGCTGCCATACTGAAGGACAATGGAATAATAAGCAGTGAGCTGTCCTTCAGGCTCAAGAGCAGATTAAATGGTGCTGATGGGACATATAATTATGGAACATTCTATCTCACAAAAAATATGAGTGTTGAACAGATAATATCCACTCTTCAGGGAACGGCTGAGACAGATACAGCCCACAGACTTACTATTCCGGAGGGCTACACGGCAAAACAGATAGCTGCCCTTGTTGATGAAAAGGGCATAGCCACCAGTGATGAGTTCATAAATGAGATGAATAACGGAACTTTTGAATATGAATTCCTTGAGGGCATACCAAAGAGAGAAAACTATCTTGAAGGGTATCTTTTCCCTGATACATATTTCCTCAGTGGAAATGAGACGGCCCATGATATAATAGTTATGATGCTCAACCGCTTTGAGGAGATATATAACAAATCTCTCAAAGGACATGTTGAGTCAACGGGATATACCCTCGATGAGATTGTGACGGTCGCATCCATGGTAGAATCGGAAGCTAAACTTGATGAGGAGAGGCCTATAATTGCCGGTGTCATATATAATAGACTGAATATAGATATGCCGCTTCAGATCGATTCAACGGTACAGTATGCACTTTCCACAAGAAATGAAGTTGTTACGGAATCAGACCTTGAGGTGGACTCACCTTATAATACTTACAAAAATAAGGGACTTCCAGCAGGCCCCATATGTAATCCTGGAGAATCTTCTCTGCTGGCTGCGCTGAATCCGGAAAAGCATAACTACTATTACTATGTTCTTAAAGAGCAGGGCGGAAGTGAGCATTATTTTGCCGAGACCTATGATGAATTCCTTGAGGCAAAGGCTCAGTACCAGGCAACATTTACTAATTAGGAGAAAACTATGAATTATGTAACAGACGATTATATAAATAATTATCTCAGGACCGTACAGCCCCATTATGACGGAGTGCTTGGAGAGATAGAAAAGGAGTCAAGGGATGCTGACGTTCCCATAATACCCCATGAGACAGCCAGACTTTTAAGTGTGCTCCTTACCATGAAAAAGCCTAAAAACATACTTGAGGTAGGTACTGCCGTTGGATTTTCCTCAGGACTTATGACCAGGTATCTTCAGGAAGGCGGAAAGGTAACGACCATAGACAGGTTTGAGGTCATGCTTAAGGATGCCAGAGTCAATATAAAGAGGATGGGCCTTGAGGACAAAATACAGATCATTGAGGGAGACGCTGCGGATATACTGCCGGCTTTAAGCGGACCCTATGATGTTATATTCCTTGATGCGGCCAAAGGACAGTATTCTGCTTTTCTGCCCCACTGTATAAGACTGCTTCCCGTGGGAGGACTTTTGATAGTTGACGATGTACTGCAGGGCGGTACCATAGCCAAAACAAGGTTTTCCGTTCCAAGACGACAGAGAACCATACATAAGAGGCTAAGGAACTTCCTTTGGGATATTTCCCATACGGACGTGCTTACTTCGGCAATTGTGCCCATAGGTGACGGCCTGGCTGTATGCGTCAAAGTAAAAGAACCTGATAAACCGCTTGAGTTTAGCGCTGATAATGAGGAGAATGAAGATGAATAATTTTAAAAAGCCTGAGCTTCTGGCTCCCGCAGGAGATCTTGAAAAACTTAAGATAGCTGTGCTTTATGGTGCCGATGCCGTATATATAGGCGGGGAAGCCTATGGCCTCAGGGCAAAGGCAAAGAATTTTGATATACCGGCCATGAAAGAGGGCATAGAGTTTGCCCATTCCCATGGTGCGAAGGTATATGTTACGGCAAATATATTTGCACATAATAACGATTTTGCGGGAATGGACGAATATTTCAAAACAATATATGAAATAGGAGCGGATGCAGTACTTGTATCCGACCCTGGAGTATATATGACATTGAAGGAAGCTGCTCCTGATATGGAACTTCATATATCCACCCAGGCGAACAACACTAACTATAAAACAGCGCAGTTCTGGTATAAGCTCGGCGCAAAACGTATAGTAGGCGCCAGGGAGCTTTCATTAAAGGAAATAAAGGAAATGCGTGAAAAGATCCCTGAAGATATGGAAATTGAGACTTTCGTGCATGGAGCCATGTGTATTTCTTACTCAGGAAGGTGCCTTTTAAGTAACTACCTCAGCGGAAGGGATGCTAACAAGGGAGCATGTTCACATCCATGCAGATGGAAATACTACCTTATGGAGGAGACAAGGCCTGGAGAATATATGCCCATAGAGGAAAACGAAAGAGGAACATATATTTTCAATTCAAAGGATCTTTGCATGCTGGAGCACATCCCTGAACTTGTGGATGCCGGAATAAGCAGCCTCAAGATAGAAGGAAGGATGAAGACGCCTTATTATGTTGGAACCATCGTAAAGGCATACAGACAGGCAATTGACGATTACTTTAAAGACCCTGAATACTATAAGAGCAGGATCGGATATTACATGTCAGAGGTATCGAAGGCAAGTCACAGGGACTTTACGACAGGATTTTATTTTGGAAAGCCGGGACATGATGACCAGGTTTATACTAATAATTCATATATAAGGGACTATGACTTTATAGGCATCGTCCTTGAAGACAGAAATGACGATGGATATGCCGTAGTAATGCAGAGAAATAAATTTGAGGTCGGTGACAGGATAGAGGTGCTTCCAGTCAGTGGGGATTCGGCTGAAATGACAGTTGAGTATATGACCGATGAAGATGGTGTACCGGTAATGTCAGCGCCTCATCCGGAACAGATACTGAAGCTGAAAACGGATCTTCCTTTGAAAAAATATGATATGCTGAGGAAGGCCTCAAAACAGTGAGTTACAGGGGGAATGGGATATGAAGGCTGATAAAATCACAAAAAAGATAACTCTTATAGGCGTTATTCTGGCGGTAATAGTAATAGCCGCTTCACTGGTATTCAAATTTGATATGAAGGTGACCTATTCTGCGATAGTAGTTATCTGGGCGGTTCTTATAGTAATAAGGATGTACATCATAAACGGAAGAAATAAAGAATATACAAACATGCTGGATCATTTAAATAAGATACTTACAGAGGACAATGATCCTGAAAAATATGTAAAAAAATGCAATGACTATGCCAATAAGGTAGAAGATGAGTCATTCAAGGAAATGCTCAGGGTAAATTCAGCCGTTGGATATTCATGCATGGGAAGGTACGAGGAAGCTCTTGAGGTGCTCAAGTCAGCGGATCTTGCGCGTCTTAATCCTAGCCACAGGGCACTGGCCATAAATAATCTTGCCCAGTTCTCATATTTCCTCGGAAAATATGACGAAGGTACAAAGTATGTTGATGATAACTTCCAGATGATGCAGAAGTACCTTGCAAGTAAAAGCCTTGCCGCTGCGTTTATGACGACATTCTGTTTCTATTATTATGTAAAGGGAAATAAGAATAAAGCGGAAAGATATACGGAAAACGTCATTGAGTTCATAAAAAATTCCGGAAGCACCTCAGAAGGAGACACAGCTGTACTTGGCAAGATGAATGAGCTGCTTGAAAAAATCAAAGCAATGCCCGATCCTGAGGATATGTATGAGGAAGAGGATAAGGAAGACAAAGAAGATAAAACAGATAAAACAGAGGAATAAGAGTAAAATAAAAACCGCCCTTATTATTAAGGGCGGTTTGTTATGAGCATACCTAAAGGAACTTTTATTTTTCACAGTTTTCACATAAACCGTAGAAAAACAGCTGTTCTTTGTCAATGCTGTATTTTGTCTGATCTGTGATCTTGTTAATGATGGCATTGACCTCATCATTGATGGATACATCAACATCACAGACTGATCCGCATTTTTTACAGATTATATGAGGATGAAAATCAGTATTGTAATCATAGTGAAGGCTTTCGCCGTCAATACTCAATTCCTGGATTATTTCAGCTGAAGTAAAAGAATCAAGTGTCTTATAAACTGTTGCGAGACTCATGGTGGGGTTGGTAGGCTCAAGAGCTTTAAAAATCGCTTCAGCAGTGGGATGAGACTTTGTATTCATAAGCATATTTAAAATGGCGATACGCTGAGGTGTCACCTTAAGTCCCTTCTCGCGAAGCATTTCAGGAATACTGCTCATTTTATCAACTCCTTTTATCTATTGATAATAGTTATTCTTAAATAATAATACTATATAATTTAATTTAAGTCAATATTTTGAATAAATTAAATTCATATAAAATCTTTGGAGGAATCATTATGAATATAGTTTTACATGAGCCGGAAATACCCCAGAATACCGGCAATATATCAAGGACTTGTGCTGTGACCCATTCCACGCTGCATCTCATAAAGCCGCTGGGATTTTCTGTAGATGACAAGTACTTAAAAAGGTCAGGACTGGATTACTGGCAGTACCTGGATGTAAGGTATTATGAAAACTTTGAGGACTTTTTGGCTAAAAATCCGGGGGCAAAGATATTTATGGCCACGACAAAGGCTAAAAAGATATATACTGAAGTCAGCTATTCTGAAGATGACTATATAATGTTCGGTAAGGAAAGCGCGGGTATACCTGAGGAAATACTGCTTGATTATAAGGATACAAGCATAAGGATACCAATGTATGACGATCTCAGAAGCCTGAATCTCTCAAATTCCGTTGCCATAATCCTTTATGAAGCCTTAAGACAGCAGAATTTCAAAGGTCTTACCCTTCAGGGACAGCTGCACAAATATAAATGGTGATATAAAAAGGACTTCCATTATGGAAGTCCTTTTTATTATTTAAACCGGCTATAAAATTTATATATAGCAGGCAGTATGGATTATGAGGGAATAATGTTATATAATTGTTAGGTAAAACTAATTAGATTTTAGGAGGTATGTGCAGGTGAACATAATTAAAAAAATCTTTAATAATACAAGGAAGCCAGAAGGTCTGCTTGGAAAGATAATGGTCACAAGTATGAATATAGCCCATTCATCGGTTTCCAGGTGGGGAATAAGGCACATAGAGGGCATTAAGGCCAAAAGCATAATTGACCTTGGGTGCGGAGGAGGAAAAAACGTAAAGAGGCTGCTTAAAAAATTTCCCGATGCCAGAGTAGCTGGGTTAGATTATTCCGAAATTTCGGTGAAAAAAACAGCTGGATTAAATATAAATGAGATCAGAAAGGGAAGATGCAGGGCTGTAAGGGCCAGCGTAGAAGAAATCCCATTTAAATCAGGATCGTTTGACTTGGCGACAGCCTTTGAAACAGTATATTTTTGGCCAGGCCCGGTCAAAAGTTTTATGGAAGTAAATAGGATATTGAAAGAAAATGGGATATTTATGATAGTAAATGAGAGTGACGGAACAGGGAGATATGACGAAAAATGGTCCAGATGCATTGACGGCATGCATATTTACAGGGGAAAGCAGCTGGCTGGATATCTAAAAGAAGCTGGATTCAGGGAAGTCATTTTAAATCATTATATTGATATACATAGACTTTGCATCATTGCCAAGAAGTAAATTAAGCTTAAAACAAATAAAACAGGTCGAAATGACCTGTTTTATTTGTTTTAAAAAGGAAGTATTTTAAGTACTTGAAT